>NZ_JBIWLV010000006.1:0-239673 GCF_044766345.1 Streptomyces sp. NPDC102278
ACGAGGCCCGGCCCTTCAAGTGGACCAAGACCGCTGATCAAATCCTCGACCGAATCTGCCGTTACTGCGACAGGATCTCCGGACCAGGTCACTAGGCTGGCCGGGTGGAGCCACACCCCTCATCGCCGTCACCCGGTCCCCCCGCGGCCGCCGGGCACCCCGGCCCCCGCTGGACGACCGGCCCCCTGGAGCGGCTCGCCCGGGAGCTGGCCGTCCTGCCCCCGTCCCTCGGTCCGGTGCGGCTGATCGGCGTCGACGGGCACGCCGGCTCCGGGAAGAGCACCTTCGCCGAGCGGCTCGCCGAGGCCCTGGGCGGGGCGCCGGTGATGCGCCTGGACGACGTGGCCACCCACGAGGAGCTGTTCGCGTGGGACGGGCGACTGGGCGCCCAGGTGCTGGAGCCGCTCCGCGCCGGCCGGTCCGCGCTCTGGACGCCGTACGACTGGGTGGAGCGCCGGTTCGGCCCCGCGCGGGAGCTGGAGCCGGCCCCGGTGCTGCTCGTCGAGGGGGTCGGGGCGGGGCGGCGGGCGCTGCGGCCGTGGCTGGCGAGGCTGCTGTGGATGGAGACACCGCGCGCGCAGTCCTGGGGGCGCGGACGAAACCGGGACGGGCGCGAACTCTCCGACTTCTGGGACGGATGGGAGCGCGCGGAGCTCGCGCACTTCTCGGACGACCCTTCACGCCCCTTCGCCGACACCCTGGTGCGCCAGAGCGGTACGGGATACGAGTGGACTTCCGAGGCGGGTGCGACCCCGGCAACCCCCTCTTCCGTCACGGAAGGTGACGGGCTCCCCCGCGCCTGAGCACGTCCGGAAATCCGTCCGCACGGCCCCTCTCCGACCGGCTTGACCTGGCGCCCGCGGCGGCCTTACGTTCTGAATGCGCGGTCCGCGAGGGCCGCGGCGGACGCGAAGCCCCCGGTTGTTCCCCCGTGACCGGGGGCTTCGCCCTGTCCTGCGTCGGGTCCACCACCACCCCGGCCCTTCACCCTCTGTCACCACCGGCGCCCGGAACGCGCCCCCGACGCGTACCCCCCGCACCCTGGGTAAGGTGCGTCACCGCAGGTACGATGCAGCCCTGATTTCATCTGGCGCGGCGGGCAACTCGCGGGAGAGCCGCGGGGGTTGCCGCGTACCACGGGGGCAGGCTTGTGGGGGATGTGATGGACTTCGGCACGCCGGGCAGCACGCACGCCCCGGCCGAACTCGCCTGGCTGCGCGGGGTCGACGCCTGCACGATGGGCGCCTACCCGCAGGCCGAGGAGGAGTTCCGGGCGGCCGTACGGCTCGATCCCGCGATGGCCGACGCCTGGCTGGGTCTCCACGCGCTCCGGGTGGACACCACCAACGCGTTATTGCGCATGTACGCCCACCGGGACCGGTTCGGCGAGCAGCGGGCCCGTCACCGGCGCATGCTGAACTCCTGGTACTGGCTGGGCTGGTGGGTACAGCCGGTGCTGGAGAGCCGCCGCGATCTGCTGCTGGCCCACGCCTCGCACTGGCTGGACGGCCGTCACGTGCCCGAGCTGGACCAGGCGTTGGCGGCCCTGCCGCCGGTGGACACCGATGCCCAGGTGCGCTTCCTGCACGCCTGCCGGGCCTATCTGGTCAAGGACTGGGACCAGTTGGTCCGGCACACCGAGCCGCTGGTGGACGATCCGCTGCTGGGCATCGAGGCGGGTCTGTTCGGCGGGATGGCCCGGGTCCGGCTGGAGATGTACGGGCAGGCCGAGCCGATGCTGTCGGCGGCGCTGATGCGGTGCCGCAGCGAACAGCCGCAGCGCAAGGAGCTGCGGTACTGGCTGGCGCGGGCGCACGAGGGCACGGGCCGCAGCGCGGCGGCGCTGCCGCTGTACCGGGCCGTGCACCGGGTGGATCCGGCGTTCATGGACACGGTGGCCCGGCTGACGGCGATCGAGGACGCCGACTTCGTCGACGGGGCCGACGGGTACGCGGGGTACGGGCACTCCGGCGAGGGCTTCGCCGGGCACGGGCTCTCCCCGTCCGGCGGGGACTTCGCGGCGGTGGCGCTGGGCGGTGGCCCCGGCCCGGTGCAGGACATCGCGGCGGACGGGCAGGTCGAGCCGGATCCGCCGGCGGTCCTGGAGCCGCCGGACCAGCGGTTCGGGCCGGGCGGTGGGCCTGCCGGACCGAACCGGTCGGAGGGCGCGCGCCGCAAGGTGTCGGTTCCGCCGCGGACGGTGGGGCTGCCGGCCGGGCCGGCCGATCCGCGGGCGTTGGCCGAAGCGCTCGCCGAGCTGGAGCGGATGGTGGGCCTGGAGCCCGTCAAGCGGCAGGTGAAGGCCTTGTCGGCGCAGTTGCACATGGCGGGATTGCGGGCGAGCCAGGGGCTGCCGGTGCAGCCGCCGAAGCGGCACTTCGTCTTCTCGGGGCCCTCGGGCACGGGCAAGACCACGGTCGCGCGCATCCTGGGCCGGGTGTTCTACGCGCTCGGCCTGCTGGGTGGCGACCATCTGGTGGAGGCCCAACGGGCCGATCTGGTCGGCGAGTTCCTGGGGCAGACGGCCGTGAAGGCGAACGAGCTGATCGACTCCGCGATCGGCGGGGTGCTGTTCGTGGACGAGGCCTACAGCCTGTCCAACTCCGGCTACAGCAAGGGCGACGCGTACGGGGACGAGGCCCTGCAGGTCCTGCTGAAGCGGGCCGAGGACAACCGCGACCACCTGGTGGTGATCCTGGCGGGCTATCCGGCCGGCATGGACCGGCTGCTCGCCACGAACCCGGGCCTCTCCTCGCGGTTCACCACCCGGGTGGACTTCCCGAGTTACCGGCCGGCGGAGCTGACCGCCATCGGCGGGGTGCTGGCCGAGGCGAACGGGGACTGCTGGGACGAGGAGGCCCTGGACGAGCTGCGCAGCATCAGCGGGCACGTCGTCGAGCAGGGTTGGATCGACGAGCTCGGCAACGGCCGCTTCCTGCGGACCCTGTACGAGAAGAGCTGCGCGTACCGGGACCTGCGGTTGGCGGGGTTCGCCGTGGATCCCACCCGGGAGGACCTGGCCACACTGCGACTGGCCGACCTGATGCAGGCCTACGGGGAGGTCCTGTCGGGCCGGGGTCCCCAGGACCGCACGGAGCCCCCGCCGCAGTAGGCGACGGGGGCTCCGGGACGGGCGGGGTCAGCTCGCCATGGCCTCCTCCGAGAGGGGCGCCCGACGGGCCGGCGGGGCGGTGCGGTGCGCGGGGTCGCGTACCTCTCCGACCAGCATCTCCAGTACGTCCTCCATCGCGACCAGGCCCAGCACCCGACCGCCGGGGTCCGCGACCTGGGCCAGGTGGGTGGCGTCGCGGCGCATGACGGTGAGGGCGTCGTCCAGCGGGAGGGTGGAGCACACGGTGGTCATCCGGCGCCAGACCCGCTGGGGCACGGCCCGTTCCCGTTCCTCCAGGTCCAGTACGTCCTTGACGTGCAGGTAGCCCATGAAGGCGCCGCTGTCGGACTGGACGGGGAACCGGGAGTAGCCGGTGCGCACCGTCAGCTGTTCGATCTGGCGGGGGGTGACCGCCGGGCTGACCGACACGAGCCGGTCGTGGGCCAGCAGCACGTCGGTGACCGGGCGGCTGCCCAGTTCGAGGGCGTCCTCCAGCCGTTCGTGCTGCACCGGCTCCAGGAACCCGGCCTGTCGGGAGTCCTTGAGGAGGCGACCGAGCTGGGCGCTGGTGTAGACGGCCTCGACCTCGTCCTTCGGCTCGACCTTGAAGAGCCGCAGGACGAGCGTGGCGCAGGCGCCGAGGGCGGTCGTGACCGGTCCGCAGACCCGGGCGAAGGCCACCAGGCCGGGGCTGAACCACAGGGCCGTCTTCTCTGGGGCGGCCATGGCGAGGTTCTTGGGGACCATCTCGCCGATGACGAGGTGCAGGAAGACCACGGCGGCGAGCGCGACGGCGTAGCCGAGGGGGTGGATCAGGCCTTCCGGCACGTGCGCGGCGTGGAAGACGGGCTCCAGGAGCCGGGCCACGGTCGGTTCGGCGACCGCGCCGAGGGTCAGCGAGCACATGGTGATGCCGAACTGGGCCGCCGCCATCATGCGCGGCAGGTTCTCCAGGCCGTGGAGCACCTGACGGGCCCGTTTGGAATCGGCCGCGAGGGGCTCGATCTGGCTGCGGCGTACGGAGACGAGGGCGAACTCGGCGCCGACGAAGAAGCCGTTGGCCAGGACCAGGAGCAGGGCGAAGACGAGCTGGAGCGCGTTCACCGGCCCACCGCCTGGGGTTCGGCCCGGGTGGGGGCGGGGGCCGTGCGGACCAGCCTGACCCGTTCGGCCCGGTAGCGGCCGACCTGGCGGACGGACAGCTTCCAGCCGGGGAGCTCGGCCCGGTCACCGGGGGCGGGGATCCGGCCGAGCAGGTCGGCGACCAGGCCGGCGACGGTCTCGTAGGGGCCCTCGGGCACTTCCAGGCCTATGCGGCGCAGGGTGTGCACGCGGCAGCTGCCGTCGGCCTCCCAGGAGGGGCGGCCGTCCTCGGCGGGTACGGCGGCCAGTTCGGGCGTGCCGTCCTCCGCGAGGTCGTGCTCGTCGCGGACCTCTCCGACGAGTTCCTCCACGATGTCCTCCAGGGTGACGACTCCGGCGGTGCCGCCGTACTCGTCGACGACCACGGCCATCGGTTGTTCGCTGCGCAGCCGCTCCAGCAGGGGCTGTACCGGCAGGGAGCCGGGGACCAGCAGCGGGGCGACGCAGATCCGGCCGACGGTGGTGCGGGCGCGCTCGGACTCGGGCACGGCAAGGGCGTCCTTGAGGTGGACGACGCCGGTGATCTCGTCGATGCGTTCGCGGTAGACCGGGAAGCGGGACAGGCCGGTGGCCCGGGTCAGGTTGAGCACGTCGGCGGCGGTGGCCGTGTGCTGGAGGGCGCTGACCTTCACCCGGGGGGTCATGACGTGCTGGGCCGTGAGCTCGCCCAGCGAGAGGGTCCGTACGAAGAGGTCGGCGGTGTCCTGTTCGAGGGCGCCGGCCTGGGCCGAGTGGCGGACCAGGGAGACCAGCTCGCCGGGGGTGCGGGCGGAGGCCATCTCGTCGGTGGGCTCCACCCCGAGCGCCCGGACGAGCCGGTTCGCGACGGCGTTGAGGCCCGCGATGACCGGCCGGAAGGCGCTGGAGAAGACCTGTTGGGGGCCGGCGACGAAACGGGCCACCTGGAGCGGCCGGGAGACCGCCCAGTTCTTCGGTACGAGCTCGCCGACGACCATCTGGACGGCGGAGGCGAGCAGCATGCCGATGACGACGGCGACGCCGGGAACGACTCCCCCGGGCAGGCCGGTCGCCGCGAGCGGCCCGGACAGCAGCGCCGCGAGGGCCGGTTCGGCGAGCATGCCGACGACGAGGGAGGTGATGGTGATGCCGAGCTGGGTGCCGGAGAGCTGGAAGGACAGCTCTCGCAGGGCCGCGACCACCGTGCGGGCACGGCGGTCGCCGTCGGCGGCGGCGCGTTCGGCCTCGGGTCGCTCCACCGTGACGAGACCGAATTCGGCGGCCACGAAGAAACCGTTGGCGAGGATCAGGGCGAAAGCCGCCACGAGCAGGAGTAGCGGGATGGTCATGCCGCCGCCTCCATCGGGAGGGCGGCGCGGGTACTACCGGACGATCCGTCCATTGCTGGAGGGAGTCACTCCTCAAGTCGCAGTTGCCCGCGGGCCACGGGGTCCCGGGGCCGGTGGGAGGGCGCACGGCTGCGCCCCGCCACCAGGGTAGTCACTGGGATCGCCGCCGCAATGGGACGCAGCGACGATCCTGTGCGGGGTCAGTGGTCGTGTCCGCCAGTTCCGCGGCTACTCGGCCAGGGCGCGCAGGGCGCGGGCGTCGCCGATCGCCCGGGCTTTGGCGACGCCGGGCTGGATGCCGAGTACGGGCAGGCTGGTGCCGTCGTTCAGGTCGAGGAACACCCACGGGTCGCCGGGGCGAAGGTTGACGCGCAGGATCTGCGCCCACTCCAGCCGTCGGGTGGTGGTGAGGTTGACCACGGTGACGCCGGCCTCGTCCGCGACCACCTTGGGGCGGCTGAGCAGGACCAGGACGGAGCTGAGCAGGATCGCCACGAAGATGAAGCTGATCCGCTCGCCCGGATGGAGGGTGTCGAGGAGCAGGGCGATCGCCGAGATGGTCACGAACATGGCGAGCCCGACGCTCAGCAACACGACCCGGGTGCGGGTCGGCCGGAAGGTGACCGGCAGGGCGGGTGGTGCGGACGGGGCGGCGGACTCGACCATGATGTGCGCTCGGTTCTGCTCGGGATGCGGTCAGACGGTGGGGCCGGTGGGGTGGGCGGATCCGCGGTGACGGCGGATCCGCCGGGCAGGCACCGGTCAGAGGCGGCAGGCGTGGATCGAGGTGGTGAGGATCGCGCGCGCGCCGAGCTCGTACAGGTCGTCCATGATCCGCTGGGCTTCCTTGGCGGGGACCATCGCGCGGACGGCGACCCAGCCCTCGTTGTGCAGGGGGGAGACGGTCGGCGACTCCAGGCCCGGGGTGAGGGCGACCGCGCGCTCCAGGTGCTCGGCGCGGCAGTCGTAGTCCATCATCACGTAGCTGCGGGCCACCAGGACGCCCTGGAGGCGGCGCAGGAACTGCTGGGTGCGCGGGTCCTCGGCGTCGGCGGTGTTGCCGCGGATGACGACCGCCTCGGAGGTCATGATCGGCTCGCCGATGACCTCCAGGCCCGCGTTGCGCAGGCTGGTGCCGGTCTCGACGACATCGGCGATGATCTGGGCGACGCCGAGCTGGATGGCGGTCTCGACCGCGCCGTCGAGGTGCACGACGGAGGCGTCGATGCCCTGGTCGGCGAGGTGCTTGGCGACGATTCCCTCGTACGAGGTCGCGATGGTCATCCCGGTGAAGTCCTCGGGGCCCTTCGCGGTGCCGGGGATCGTGGCGTAGCGGAAGGTGGACCGGCCGAAGTTCAGCGGCAGGATCTCCTCGGCGCTGGCGCCGGAGTCGAGCAGCAGATCGCGGCCGGTGATGCCGATGTCGAGCTTCCCGGAGGACACGTAGATCGCGATGTCCTTGGGTCGGAGGTAGAAGAACTCCACCTCGTTCTCGGGGTCGACGACCACGAGCTCCTTGGACTCCTTGCGCATCCGGTAGCCGGCCTCATGGAGCATCGCCGACGCAGGTCCGGAGAGTGCACCCTTGTTGGGGACGGCGATGCGCAGCATGGGGCTTCCTTTGATGCGTGGGTTGCGAAAGGTGGGGGCGGGCGGGGGCCCGCGGGAGCGTCTGCCGGTCTAGAGGTGCGCGTAGACGTCGTCGAGGGAGATCCCGCGCGCCACCATCATCACCTGGACGTGGTAGAGCAGCTGGGAGATCTCCTCGGCGGCGGCTTCCTTGCCCTCGTACTCGGCGGCCATCCAGACCTCGGCGGCCTCCTCGACGACCTTCTTGCCGATGGCATGCACGCCCTTGGAGACGAGCTCGGCGGTGCGGGAGGTGCTGGGGTCGCCGTTGGCGGCCTTGAGCTGGAGCTCGGTGAAGAGCTCTTCGAAGCTCTTGGGGGGTTTGTTCGCCATGATGGTCCTCAGAATAAGGGGTCCCCCGCCGCCACTCAGCGCCAGGGTTCGCTGACGGTCCGCAGGGTCATGGCGGTGGAGACGGCGGCGGTGACCGCTTCGTGCCCCTTGTCCTCATTCGACCCCTCGAGCCCGGCGCGGTCCAGCGCCTGCTCGTCGTTGTCGCAGGTCAGTACGCCGAAGCCGACGGGGACTCCGGTGTCGATCGACACCTGTACCAGGCCCTGGGTGACGCCCTGGCAGACGTAGTCGAAGTGCGGGGTGCCGCCGCGGATGACCACTCCGAGGGCGACGATGGCATCGTAACCGCGACCGGCGAGTACCTTCGCCACGACCGGGAGTTCGAAGCTGCCCGGGACCCGCAGGAGGGTGGGCTCGTCGATGCCCAGCTCGTGCAGGGCCCGCAGGGCGCCGTCGACCAGACCGTCCATGACCTTCTCGTGCCATTGGGCCGCGATCACGGCGACTCGCAGGTCTCCGCAGTTCTTCACGCTCAGTTCGGGTGCGCCCTTGCCGCTCACAGCTCTGCTCCTCGGGTGTTGGTCGGGTGGTGCTCGGGTGGTGTCGGGTTGGCTCGTACGTGTTACTGGTTGCCGCAGGCGGAGGTGGACACGGCCTCGTCCAGCCAGGGCAGGTCGTGGCCCATCCGGTCCCGCTTGGTGCGCAGGTACCGCAGGTTGTGCTCGCCGGCCTCGACGGGCATCGGCTCCCGGCTGTCGACCGTGATGCCGTGGCGGACCAGGGCGGCGGCCTTGTCGGGGTTGTTCGTCAGCAGCCGGACGCCGTGCACCCCGAGGTCGGCGAGGATCCGGGCGCCGGCCCCGTAGTCGCGGGCGTCGGCGGGCAGGCCGAGTTCGAGGTTGGCGTCGAGGGTGTCGCGGCCGAGCTCCTGGAGCTCGTACGCGCGCAGCTTGGACAGCAGCCCGATGCCGCGGCCCTCGTGGCCGCGCAGGTAGACGACCACGCCGCGGCCCTCGGCCTGGATACGGGCCATGGAGGCGTGCAGCTGGGGGCCGCAGTCGCAGCGCTGGGACTGGAAGATGTCCCCGGTCAGGCACTCGGAGTGCATGCGGACCAGGATGTCCTTGCCGTCGCCCACCTCGCCGTGGACGAGCGCGATGTGCTCGACTCCGTCGACGGTGGAGCGGTAGCCGTACGCGGTGAACTCGCCGAAGGCGGTCGGCAGGCTGACCTCGGCCTCGCGGCGCACGGTCGGCTCGGCGGAGCGCCGGTAGGCGATCAGATCCTCTATCGAGATGATCGTCAGTCCGTGCTTGCGGGCGAAGGGGATCAGCTCGGGCAGGCGCAGCATGACGCCGTCCTCGCCGGCGATCTCCACGATGGCGCCGGCCGGGCGCAGGCCCGCGAGGCGGGCGAGGTCCACGGCGGCCTCGGTGTGGCCGTTGCGGACCAGGACGCCGCCGGGCTTGGCGCGCAGCGGGAAGACGTGGCCGGGGCGGACGAAGTCCGAGGGTTCGCTGGTGCCGGCGGCGAGCAGGCGCAGCGTGGTGGCGCGGTCGGCGGCCGAGATGCCGGTGCTGACGCCGTGGGCGGCGCTCGCGTCGACGGAGACGGTGAAGGCCGTCTGCATGGACTCGGTGTTGTGCCGGACCATCTGGGGGAGTTCGAGCCGGTCCAGCTCCGGGCCCTCCATGGGGGCGCAGATCAGGCCGCGGCACTCGCTCATCATGAACGCGATGATCTCGGGGGTGGCCTTCTCGGCCGCGATGACGAGGTCTCCCTCGTTCTCTCGGTCCTCGTCGTCGACGACGACGATCGGGCGGCCCGCCGCGATGTCGCGGATGGCCTGCTCGACGGGGTCGAGGCGGAAGGTCTCCTCGATCGCGGGCATGTCCGGCACGGGCTTGAGGGGGGTCATGCCGTTGCTCCTTCGAGGGCCGGGGCGGGAGTGGTGCGCGAGCGCTGGTACCAGTCGTACGCGCCCCACAGGACGAGCGCGAAGTAGACGACGTAGACGAGACCGGAGAAGGCCAGGCCGTTGTTGAAGGCGAGCGGGACGCCGACGAGGTCGACGAGGAGCCAGGCGAACCAGAACTCCACGAGGCCGCGGGCCTGGGCGACCATGGCCACGATCGTGCCGACGAAGATGTAGGCGTCCGCCCACGGGCTCCACGACAGGTGCGGGAACAGCGTGAACAGGCCGCCGACCGCGAGGGTGCCGAGGGCCGCGCCGGCCAGGAGCAGGCCGCGTTCCTTCCAGCTCGCCGTGCGAACGGCGATGGAGCCGTCCTGGGCCTGCTGCCGGCCCTTCTGCCAGGCCCGCCAGCCCCAGACCGCGACGCCGATGACGAGGAGCTGCTTGCCGACGCCGCCGGCGAGGTGGGCGGAGGCGTAGGCGGCGATGAGGATCAGGCCGGAGAGGAGCTGGGCGGGCCAGGTCCACAGGGAGCGGCGCCAGCCGAGCGCGAGGGCGGCCAGGCCCATCAGGTTGCCGATCATGTCGGACCAGATGACCTTCTGGCCGACGACCTCGAAGGCCTCGGTGTTGAGCCAGGTCAGGGCGCTCACTTCGACTCCTCCCGGGCGTGCAGGGGGTTCACTCCGGCGGCGAGCAGGCGTTCCACGTACTTGGCGAGGACGTCCACCTCCAGGTTGACCGGGTCGCCGCTCCGCTTGAGGCCGAGCGTGGTCAGGGCGAGGGTGGTCGGGATGAGGCTGACGGTGAACCAGTCGGCGGCGGCCTCGACCACGGTGAGGCTGACGCCGTCGACCGTGATGGAGCCCTTCTCGACGACGTACCGCGCGAGGCCGGCGGGGAGGCCGACCTTGACGATCTCCCAGTGCTCGGAGGGGGTGCGGGAGAGGATCGTGCCGGTGCCGTCCACGTGGCCCTGGACCAGGTGCCCGCCGAGCCGCCCGCCGAGCTCCATCGGACGTTCCAGGTTGACCCGGGACCCCTGCGCGAGGGCGCCGAGGCTGGAGCGGTTCAGGGTCTCCTGCATGACGTCGGCGGTGAACTCGCCGTCGGCGGTCTCCACCACGGTCAGGCAGACGCCGTTGACGGCGATGGAGTCGCCGTGCTTGGCGCCGTCGGTGACGAGGGGGCCTCGCAGGCGGAAGCGGGAGGCTTCCGCGAGCTGCTCGACGGCGGTGACCTCGCCCAGTTCTTCGACGATTCCGGTGAACACTCAGTGCTCCTTGGGGGCGGTGGGGGCGGCTTCGGGGACTGCGGTGACGCGGATGTCGGTGCCGATGCGGGTCGTGTCGGTGATCCGGAGACGGAGCGCGTCGGTGAGGGTGGCGACGCCGGCGTCGGCGAGGGCGCTCGGGCCCGATCCGAGCAGGACGGGGGCGAGGTAGCCGACGACCTTGTCCACGGCGCCCGCCGCGACGAAGGCGCCGGCCAGGGTCGGGCCGCCTTCGAGGAGGACGGAGCGGGTTCCGCGCCGGTACAGCTCCGCGAGCAGGGCCCCGACGGAGAGTCCGTGCGCGTCGCCGGGGAGGCGGACCACGTCGACTCCGGGCAGGTGCCGGGTGTCGGCGTCCTCGCCGACGGCGAGCAGGGTCGGCGCGGCGTCGTCCAGGACGCGGGCGCCGGGCCGGATGCGGGCGTGGGTGTCCAGGACGACCCGCAGCGGCCGGCCGGCGAGGGCCCGCGCCGCGGGTCCGCGCACCGCGAGGTGCGGGTCGTCGGCGCGCAGGGTGCCGGCGCCGACGAGGACGGCGTCGACCTCGGCGCGCAGCCGGTGGACGTCGGCGCGGGATTCGGCGGAGCTGATCCAGCGGCTGGTGCCGTCGGCGGCGGCGACGCGGCCGTCGAGGGTGGCGGCGTACTTCCACAGGACGTGGGGGCGGCCCAGGCGTACGGAGGTCAGCCAGGCGGCGTTGCCGTCCTCGGCCTCGTCGGCGAGGAGGCCGGCCTCGGCGGTGATCCCGGCCTCGCGCAGGGTGGCGGAGCCGCCGCCGGCCTGCGGGGTCGGGTCGGGGACGGCGTAGAGCACGCGGGTGACGCCGGCGTCGACGAGGGCCTGCGCGCAGGGGCCGGTGCGGCCGGTGTGGTTGCAGGGTTCGAGGGTGACGTAGGCGGTGCCGCCGCGGGCCGCGGCTCCGGCCGCGCGCAGGGCGTGGACCTCGGCGTGCGGGCCGCCGGCCCGTTCGTGCCAGCCTTCGCCGACGACGGAACCGGTGGCGTCCGTGACGACGCAGCCGACGACGGGGTTGGGGCTGGTGGAGCCGAGTCCGCGGGCCGCGAGCTCGATGGCTCGGCGCATGGCGGATTCATCACGTACATCGCGCTCAGGGCGTGCGGGTGCCTCGCTGTGGTGCGCGTCGGCGTGTGGCGCCACCGGGTCCTCCTGCCTCAATCGGGCACGGACTCCGGGGCCTGTCGGGAAACGACAGATGAAGCGGGTGGCACACGCGGGGACGCCGAGGCCGGAAGCACGGTCCGTTCGAGACGTATCCGCTGGATACGCCGATGGACCGCCGACGGCGGCGTACCGGTGACTGGCCCGCCGCGCACTGCCTCCCATCCGGACTTTAACCGTCGGTCCAGGAATTTCACCTGGTCAACCGGCCGCTGGCTGCGGACGGGTCGCGGACTATAACCGCCGGTTCGGAATTGCACCGACCCCGGAGTGCGCTGCTACTGGTACTCAGGCCAGTGTGCCACGGGTGATCGGCGGCCATGCGGGTGAGCGCGTGTGGCCTGGATCACAAACCAGCCATTCTTGAGCGCCGCTGTCGCGCCGGCCGCGCGGCGCCGGCGCGGGGCGCGCACTTCCGACCGAGCGTTGGTCCAGACCTATTGACGGGTTGGTCTAGTCCTCTTAACGTTCCCTTCATCTTCCCAGGGAGTCGGCCCGTCGGATGTGCGCACGTCACGGGCCAACCAGCGTCATCTTTCCGCATGTTGCTGCACGTTGTGTCCTGCCATCCTCCCCTCCCCAGGAGGCACCATGCCGTCCCCCACACGTACGAGAGCGATGCTCCTGGCATCCGGCGCCGCGATCGCCGGACTGCTGGTCGGCGGGCTCTCGGCCGGCGTCTCGCACGCCGCCGACAACGAGTCCTGTCGCCCCGACGGGCTGTACAAGACGGCCGGTGTCGACGTCCCGTACTGCTCGGTCTACGACTCCGAGGGCCGCGAGAAGATGGGCGCGGACCACCAGCGCCGCGTCATCGGCTACTTCACCGGATGGCGCACCGGCAAGGACGGCACCCCCGCCTACCTCGCCAACAACATCCCGTGGTCCAAGGTCACCCACCTGAACTACGCCTTCGCCCACGTCGGCGGGGACAACAAGATCTCCGTCGGCGCGGACAACGCGAACAACGCTGCCACCGGGATGACCTGGCCGGGCGTCGCGGGCGCGGAGATGGACCCGGCCCTCCCCTACAAGGGCCACTTCAACCAGCTGACGAAGTTCAAGAAGCAGTACCCGAACGTGAAGACCCTGATCTCGGTGGGCGGTTGGGCCGAGACCGGCGGCTACTTCGGCGACGACGGCAACCGGGTCGCCTCCGGCGGCTTCTACTCGATGGCCACCAACGCCGACGGCTCGGTCAACCAGGCCGGCATCGACACCTTCGCGACCTCCTCGGTCGAGTTCATCCGCAAGTACGGGTTCAACGGCGTCGACATCGACTACGAGTACCCGACCACCATGAAGGACGCGGGCAACCCGCTGGACTGGCAGCTCTCCAACGCCCGCCGGGCCGGACTGGTCAAGGGCTACGCGGCCCTGATGAAGTCGCTGCGCGAGAAGCTCGACCGCGCGGGCGCCACCGACGGCAAGCACTACCTGCTCACCGTCGCCGCCCCCTCCTCCGGCTACCTGCTGCGGGGCATGGAGACGTTCCAGATGCAGAAGTACCTGGACTACGTGAACATCATGTCCTACGACCTGCACGGCGCCTGGAACGAGTACGTCGGCCCCAACGCCTCGCTCTTCGACGACGGCAAGGACGCCGAGTTGGCGGCCGCCAACGTCTACGGCAGCTCCCAGTACGGGGGCGTCGGGTACCTCAACACCGACTGGGCCTACCACTACTTCCGCGGCTCCATGCCGGCGGGCCGCATCAACATCGGCCTGCCGTACTACACCCGCGGCCACAAGAACGTGCAGGGCGGCACCGACGGCCTGTGGGGCAAGGCGTCCGCGACGACCTGCCCGGCCGGCGCCGGTCTGACCAAGTGCGGTGACGGCGCGGTCGGCATCGACAACCTGTGGCACGACAAGGACACCAACGGGGTCGAGTCCCCCGCCGGTTCCAACCCGATGTGGCACGCCAAGAACCTGGAGAAGGGGATCGTCGGCGACTACGTCACCACGTACGGCTTCCCCGCGAACACCACCCTGACCGGCACCTACGTCCGCAAGTACGACGCCAAGCTGGTCGCGCCGTGGCTGTGGAACGCCCAGAAGAAGGTCTTCCTCTCCACCGAGGACGAGCAGTCGGTGGCGGCCAAGGCCGACTACGTCGTGGACCGCGGCATCGGCGGCACGATGGTCTGGGAGATGGCCGGCGACTACGCCTGGAACGCCGCCAAGGGCCAGTACGAGATGGGCGACACGCTCACCTCGCTGATGTACGACAAGTTCAAGGCGGCCGCCCCGTACGGCGCGAGCAAGTCCAACACCGCGCTGCCGAAGAAGGCCGTGGACGTGACGACGGAGTTCACCGAGTTCAAGCTCGGCGACTCCAACTACCCGATCACCCCGAAGATCAAGATCACCAACAACACCCGGACCACGCTGCCGGGCGGTACCGAGTTCCAGTTCGACTACGCGACCTCGGCTCCGAACAACGCCTCGGACCAGTCCGGGTTCGGCACGAAGGTGATCAGCAGTGACCACACCGGCAGCAACGTCGGTGGCCTGAAGGGCGACTTCCACCGGGTCTCCCTGAAGCTCCCGGCCTGGCAGACCCTGGCCCCGGGCGCCTCGGTCGACCTGGCTTTCAACTACTACCTGCCGGTGTCGACGCCCTCCAACTGGACGGTGAACATCTCCGGCACGACCTACGCCCTCGCCGGCGACCTGGCGCGCGGCACCACGGTGGTGGAGCCGGGCACCACGACCCCGCCCACCACCCCGCCGACGACTCCCCCGACCACCCCGCCGACCACGCCTCCGACGACCCCGCCGACGACGCCTCCGGGCGGCACGTGCACCAACCCGGCGTACGTCGCGGGTCAGGTCTACAACAGCGGCAACGTGGTCTCGCACAAGGGCCGCAACTGGAAGGCCGGTTGGTGGACGCAGAACGAGGAGCCCGGCACCACCGGTGACTGGGGCGTCTGGAAGGACCAGGGCGCGTGCTGACCCCCGGTCTGCCCGCTTGACCCGACGAGTGTGAGGACCCGGTGGCCCGGCGGCCACCGGGTCCACGCGCGTCCGCTCGTGGGCCGGCGCGGTGACCACGGACGGCGCCGCGAGGGATCGGAGCGGCCGCGGCGGGGTCGGGCCGGGGGGCGGCGGGCCGGGGGCGCGGCGGGGCCGGGCCGGGGCCGCGAGGGTCAGCCGGCGAACAGCACGGCCTGCGCTTCCTCGCGGGCGGCCAGTCGGGCCCCCGCCAGGACCGCCGCCCCGCCGAGGACCGTGGCGCGGACCTCCGTCGTGACCGGGGTCAGGGTGCTCAGGCGGGCGGCGACGCGGGCCGCCAGCGCGGGGCCGCCGGCGTGGCCGAGTTCGCCGGCCAGGACCACGCAGCCCGGGTCGAGGATCGCCGCGACGGCCGCCGCCCCGATCGCGAGGCGTTCGGCCAGCGCGTCCAGGAACGGCTCGCCGGCGGCTCCCGCCGCCGCCTCCTCCGCGGACCCCCGGAACCCGTGCTCGGCCGCCAACGCGGTGACGGCCCGGCGCCCGGCCAGCGCGTGGAAGCCTCCGCCGCAGTCGGTGTCGGACGGCAGTGCGGCGGTCCCCGGGACGGGCAGGAAGCCGATCTCCCCCGCTCCGCCGGAGGCCCCTCGGCGCAGCCGCCCGTCCAGGACCACCGCGGCGCCCACGCCGGCGCCCAGCCACAGCAGGACGAAGGAGTCCACGTCCCGGGCCGCGCCGATCCGCTGTTCGGCCAGGGCGGCGAGGTTGGTCTCGTTCTCCACGACCACCTTCGCCGGCAGTCGTCGCCGCAGGGCCGCCACGAGATCCCGGTGCCAGGACGGCAGCCGCAGGGTGTCGCCGAGTTGGCCACTGTCCGGGGAGACCAGCCCCGGAGCGCCGACGACCACGGTGTGCAGGGGGGCCGCGCCGGCCTCCCGCGCGAGGGCGTCCAGCCGGTCCACGGCCTCCTCGACGGCGTCGATCGGCAGTGAGGCCTCGGCCAGCGGCAGGCCCAGCAGGTCGGTGACGACCGCGGTCGCGCTGTCGGTGCGCACGTCCAGCGCGGCCAAGTGGGCGCGGCGGGCGACGATTCCGTACAGGCGGGCGTTGGGGCCGCGCCGCTGTTCCCCGGACTCCCCCACGACCTCGATCAGGCCGGCTTCGGTGAGCCGTTCCACGAGGTCGGCCACCGACGGCCGGGACAGGCCGGTGAGGTGTTTGAGCTGCGTGGCCGTGAGGGGCCCCTCGGACTGGAGGAGTCCGAGGGCGAGCCGGTCGTTGATGGCTCGGGCCGTGCTCGGCGACGCGGGCGAGGGAGCGGCGGCCGTCAGGGCCTTGGCAGGGGTCACGGCGCCCATCTTAGGGAGTCCGGGGCATTAACCATCAGGCAGGGTCCCTGATAGTTTGCGTGTCATGACCGGGGAAACCGACCTCAGCCCGGCGCGACTGCGCCATGCCCGCTTCGCCATCGCCGCCGTGTTCTGCGCCCACGGCGCCGTCACCGGCTCCTTCGCCACCCGCATCCCGTGGATCCAGGACCACGCGCAGCTCAGCGCCGGCACCCTGGGGCTCGCGCTCGCCTTCCCCGCCCTCGGCGCGGCGCTCGCGATGCCGCTGGCCGGGCGGATCAACCACCGGTTCGGCGCGCGCACCGCGCTGCGCGGACTGCTGTCGATGTGGACGCTGTCGCTGATCCTGCCGAGCCTCGCCCCGAACCTGGTGACGCTCTGCCTCGCGCTCTTCGTCTACGGGGCGAGCGCGGGCATGGCGGACGTGGCCATGAACGCGCTCGGCGTGGAGACCGAGAACCGCATGGGCCGCTCGATCATGTCCTCGCTGCACGGCATGTGGAGCGTGGGCGCGCTCCTCGGTTCGGCGGCCGGCACGCTCGCCGCCCACACCGGGGCCGACGCCCGCCTGCACCACCTGATCGCGGCGCTCGCGCTGACAGCCGTCGGGCTGTTCGCCGTACGGGGCGTGCTGGACCTGCGCAGCGCGGAGAACGCGGAGGCGCCGCCGAGCTTCGCACTGCCCCCGAGGTCCGCGCTGCTGATCGGCGCGATCGGCTTCTGCGCGGTCTTCGCGGAGGGCGCCAGTCTCGACTGGTCCGCCGTGTACCTGCGGGACGTGCTGCACACGGACGCGGGTCTGGCCGCCGCCTCGACCACCGCGTTCGCGTTGACGATGGCCGTCGCCCGGCTCGTCGGGGACCGGGTGGTGGACCGGTTCGGCGCCGTGCGGACCGTCCGCGTGGGCGGCGTACTGGCCACCCTGGGCGGGGTGCTGGTGGTGACCGTGCGGCATCCGGCGGCGGCCCTCACGGGATTCGGGCTGATCGGGCTAGGGATCGCGGTGGTGGTCCCGCTGGCGTTCGCGGCGGCGGCGCGCAGCGGTCCGGCGCCGGCGCAGGCGATCGCCGGGGTGGCGACGATCACGTACACCTCCGGCCTGATCGCGCCGTCCGCGATCGGCGCGGTGGCGGACGCGACCTCGCTCGTGGTCTCCTTCGCTCTGGTCACACTGCTGGCGTTCGCGCTGGTGGTGGGGGCCGCGGTGCTGCGCCCGAAGGCCGCGGCGGGCGAGGCCGCCACGACCAACCGGGACGAAACCGCTGGAATCCGGCCGTAATATGTCGGCTGGCTCCCGCGGTTCGGCACGCGGTGCGGCCGATATGCGTGACCGGTCGGTGAAACGGGAGTGGTGGAACATGGGCTTCGGCGTGCGCTGGACCCTGCACGGAGACGGGCGGACCCCCGCCCCCGGCGCGGTGGTGCGGCCCGAGGAGCGGCTGACGTGGCCGCGCACCGCCGGGCTCGGCGCCCAGCACGTCGTGGCCATGTTCGGCGCGAGTTTCGTGGCGCCGGTCCTGATGGGCCTGGACCCGAACCTGGCCATCATGATGTCGGGCGTCGCGACGATCATCTTCCTGCTCGCGACGCGCGGCCGGGTCCCCTCTTACCTGGGCTGTTCGCTCTCCTTCGTCGGGGTCGCGGCCGCGATCCGGGCGGGCGGCGGGGACAGCGCGGTGGTGACGGGCGCGGTGTTCGTCGTCGGCGTCGCGTTGTTCCTGGCGGGCCTCGCGGTCCAGCGGTTCGGGGCACGGATCATCCACGCGGCGATGCCGCCGGTGGTGACCGGCGCGGTGGTGATGCTGATCGGCTTCAACCTGGCGCCCGTGACGGCTTCCACGTACTGGCCGCAGGACCAGTGGACGGCGCTGCTCACCATGCTGGTCACCGGACTCGCCGTGGTGTGCCTGCGGGGTTTCTGGTCCCGGATCGCGATCTTCCTGGGCCTGGTCTTCGGGTACGCGCTCTCCTGGATCCTCGACCTGGTCTTCGGGAAGATCCACTCGACCGCGGGCGGCCCGGACAAGGTCGACCACTGGCGGCTCGACCTCTCCGGGGTGGCCAAGGCCGACTGGATCGGACTGCCGGGCTTCCACGCGCCGGCCTTCGAATGGTCGGCGATCCTCATCGCGTTGCCGGTGGTCATCGCGCTGATCGCGGAGAACGCCGGGCACATCAAGGCCGTCGGCGAGATGACCGGTGACCCGCTCGACGACAAGCTGGGCACCGCCATCGCGGCCGACGGGGCCGCGTCGATGCTCTCCACGGCGGTGGGCGGCCCACCCAACACCACCTACTCCGAGAACATCGGCGTCATGGCCGCCACCCGGGTCTACTCGACGGCCGCCTACTGGGCCGCCGCCGGCTTCGCCCTGCTCTTCGGCCTGTGCCCGAAGTTCGGCGCGGTCGTCGCCGCCATCCCCGGCGGGGTGCTGGGCGGCATCACCGTGATCCTCTACGGCATGATCGGCCTGCTCGGCGCCCAGATCTGGATCAGCGGCGGAGTGGACCTGCGCAATCCGCTGAACCTGGTGCCGGCCGCGGCGGGCATCATCATCGGCATCGGCGGGGTGACGCTGAACATCACCGACAGCTTCGAGTTGGGCGGCATCGCGCTCGGCACCATCGTGGTGATCACCGGCTACCACACCCTGCGGTACTTCGCCCCGGCGCACATGAAGGGGCAAGGGCCGCTGCTCGACTCGGGGACCTCCGACTACGACGACCCCGAGGGCGGGGACGGGCCCGGGGACAAGCGGGGTTGACGCTGCTTCGCCCGAACCGGCGAAGCGTACGGCCAAGTTCCCCGCGCGGCGCGTTCCTGCTGCGACGCTGCCTCCCATGGAAGCGGTGCTCGCGCGGATGCGCGCCCTGGATGAGCGGCTCCCCGCGCAGGACGGTGTGGCCGTCTTCAACCGGGTGTACCTGACGGTGACGCAGACGCTGCACGAACGGCTCTCCCGCGGGGCGTTCCCCGCCCCGCGCAGGGCACAGGCCCTGAGCGTGTGCTTCGCCGAGCGCTACCTGGCGGCGGTGGAGGCGGACCGGGCGCCGGCCTGCTGGCGGCCGCTCCTCCAGTACCGCCGGCACCCGGGGATCCGCCCCCTCCAGCACGCGCTGGCGGGGATCAACGCGCACATCGGACACGACCTGGCACTGGCGGTGGTGTCCACCTGCCTCCACCTGGGCTGCGAACCGGCCGCGCTGGAAGGGGACTTCGACCGGGTCGGCGACACCCTGGTCTCCCTGGAGGAGCAGATCCGCGAAGACCTGATGCCGGGCCCCGACCTGCTGGAGATCGCCGACCCGTTGACCCACCTGGTGGGCTCGTGGAGCCTGGAGCGCGCCCGGGCCGGTGCCTGGTCCGCGGCCCGCCTGCTGTGGACGCTGCGGCGCGCCCCCGAACTGGCCGAGGAGTTCGCCGACTCGTTGGACGCGGGCGTCGGACTGGTCGGCCGCTGCCTGCTCACCCCGCGCGGCTGAAGGCCCGGCAGGGTCGGGGCCGCCGCCCCACGGGTCCTCGGGTCCTCGAACCGACAACGGGCGGAGCCGGGCATGAGAACGGGCCGCCGTCGCGCTGTTCGCGCGGCGGCGGCCCGTGTTCACGGGGTCCGGGAGGGGTCAGTCCTCCGGGAGCTCCACCGGCGCGATGTCGTCGTAGACGTCGCCCGGACCCGGGTTCGTGGTGTCGGTGGTGCCACCGAGGTGGTGCATGACGCCCCAGACCGCGTTGAGGGCGGTCTGTACGGCGCCTTCGGCCCAGCCGGCCGTCCAGGAGATGTCGTCGCCCGCGAGGAAGATGCCGCGCTTGTCCTCGGGGAGGCGGTCCTGCATGAAGTGGGTGAACAGGCGGCGCTGGTAGCGGTAGTGGCCCGGCAGGTTGGCCTTGAACGCGCCCATGAAGTAGGGCTCGTTCTCCCAGGAGACGGTCACCGGGTTGCCGATGACGTGCCGACGGATGTCGACGTTCGGGTAGATCTCGCCGAGGGACTTCAGCATGACCTCCATCCGCTCGTTCGCGGACAGCGGCAGCCACTTCAGGCTGTCGTCGCACCAGGTGTACGAGAGGCAGATGACGGCGGGCTTGTCCGGGCCGTTGTCCAGGAGGTAGGTGCCGCGCGTCATCCGGTCGGTCAGCGTCATCGACATGACGTCGCGGCCCGTCTCTTCGTCCTTGTCCAGCCAGAACGGCCGGTCCACGGGCACGAACAGCTTCGAGCTCTCCATGTAGTGGGTGCGCTCGATCGCCGTCCAGTGGTCGATCGGGAAGAGCGTGTCGTCGCACTCGATCTTGGACAGCAGCATCCACGACTGCGCGGTGAAGATCGCGGCGCGGTACGTGCGGATGTCGCCGGTGGCGTCCGTGACGGTGATCCGGTTGCCGGCCGTGCGGTGCAGGCGGGTCACCGCGGGGCGCGGGGCGCCACCGTGCAGCGAGGACAGCGAGGTGCCCTGGGCCCAGTGGACGATCTTGCCGGGCTCGCGGTCCCACAGGCGCAGCGGCAGCTGCTGCGAGCCGCCGACGATGCCGCGGTGGTGGTCGTCCGCCTCGGTGTAGACGACGCGCAGGATCTCCAGGATGGAGTTGGGGAAGTCGGTGTCCCAGCCGCCCGTGCCGAAGCCGACCTGGCCGAAGATCTCGCGCTTGCGGAAGGACTGGAAGGCCTCGGACTTGCAGAGGAACCCGTAGAAGGTCTCGTCGTCGAGCTTCTCGACGAGCTTGGCCCAGATCTCGCGGATGCGCGGGACGTCCCGCTCGCGCATCGCGGTGTTCATGTCGGAGAAGTCGGCGCCCTCGTCGAGGCAGGCGTTCCACGCGGCGGCGACGTCACGGTAGACCTGCGGGAGGTCGGCGATGGTCTCGGCGTAGTGCGTCTCGCCCTTGAGGTCCACGACCGTCGAGGGGGTGGCCTCGGCGAGCGGGTTCGGGAAGGGCTCGGTGACGAGGCCGACCAGGTCGATGTAGTGCTGGAGGGCCGTGGAGGACGGCGGGAAGCGCATGGCGCCCATCTCCGCGGTCAGCTCTTCGGTGCCGGCGCCCTCGAAGCCGACGGTGCGCAGCCGGCCGCCGATCTGGTCCGCCTCGTAGACGACGGGCTTGAGGCCCATCTTCATCAGCTCGTACGCGGAGATGATGCCGGACAGTCCGCCGCCGATGACGGCGACCTCGGTGCCGAGCTCCGTCGCCGGGATCTGGCCGAGCCCTGCCGGGTGGGCGAGGAAGTCGTCGTACGCGTACGGGAAGTCCGGGCCGAACATGGTGATCGGGGGCTGTCCGTCGCTGTGCGGGACGGCGGTGGTGGGCACCGTGGACGTCATGGGGTACGGCTCCTTGCGAACGGACTCGGGCAGGGTGGGGGGCGGGCGGGCGGACCGGGGGCGGGCCCGGGACCGGGGTTCCGGGAGGTGCGGGGGATCTGGGGGGGGTCAGACCAGCGAGGCGTACAGCCCCGGGCGGCGGTCGCGCAGGTAGGGGTTGGTCTCGCGCGAGGCCCGCAGCAGTTCCGGGTCGGCCTCGCCGAAGACGAGCTCCTCGCCGCGGCCGGCCCGGGTCCGGGTGACCCCGTCGGGACCGGCCAGGCAGCTGAGGCCGACGAACTCGAACTCGCCCTCGGGGCCGGTGCGGTTGACGTACGCGATGTACATCTGGTTCTCGAAGGCCCGGACGGGGACCAGCTGCTCGGCGACGAACTGGAACGGGTGCATCTGCGCGGTCGGGACCAGGAGGAGGTCCGTGCCGGCCAGCGCGTGCGCGCGGACGTTCTCGGGGAACTCCACGTCGTAGCAGATCATGATGCCGACACGGAGGCCGTTCAGGTCCGCCTGGACGACGGGGGTGTCGCCGGCGGTGAAGGCGTCCCGCTCGAAGCCGCCGAAGAGGTGGGTCTTGCGGTGGTTCGCGAGCGGGGTCCCGTCGGGGCCGATGAGCTGCGCGGAGTTGAAGACGGCGTCGCCCGCCCGCTCCGGGTAGCCGTACAGGACGGCGACACCGTGGCGGCGGGCGATCTCGCCGATGGCGACGGCGGACGGGCCGTCGACCGGTTCGGCGAGGCCGGGGATGTCCTGGAGGTCCAGCGCGTAGCCGGTCAGGAACATCTCCGACGTCACGAGGAGCCCGGCCCCGCCCTGTGCGGCACGTGCCGCGGCCTCGTCGAGCGCCTTCAGGTTCGCGGCGGTGTCGCCGAGCCGTCCGGAGCTCTGGAGGAGGGCGGTGCGCAGCGGGGGCATGGGCGTACCTCTGTGACAGGTGGGGAGGGGGTCATTAGACGGTACGTTCGGGCGTTCGACCGGGACAAGCCGTCACCGTTGCGCTCAGAGGATCGATTCGTTGCGCATTCGGCGGGGCAGGCGGCGATTCGTTGCGCGCACCCCCTCCGCCGCCGATTCACTCGCCCGTGCGGAAGGCCGGATGGGCGCGGAGACGACCCAGGTACGAGCGTACGGCCGGCCCCGCCGCGAGCGGCTCGGGGCGGTGTCGCAGCGCCACCCACAGGTCCACGTCGGTGACGGTCGGCAGGTCGCCCAGGGCGTACGGGGACCGGGCGAGGCGGTGTTCCAGCAGGGCGAGGGCGGCCGATCGTTCGGCCCGCGGCGCGGCGTCGTCCAGGAGCGCCCGGACGGCCGGGGCGAGCGCGGCAGGGGCGGGCGGGGCCAGGTCGGGACGGCCCGCGAGGCCGACGGCGAGGTCGTCGAGGATGTCGGGGGTGTGGTTGCTGACCACGCGGCCGCTCCAGGTGTCGCAGAGCGCGGGAACGGCGAGGGTGCCGTCGTAGTGGTGTCCGGCGGCCTCGTACGCGGCGCGCAGGGCCGCGTGGGAGGCCGGGTCGCCGAGCACGGTGGTGCCCACGGAGTCGGCGAGGCCGAGGAGACGCAGGGCGGTGGTCACCCGCAGGGAGCGGGGACAGCCGGCGGAGAGGTAGAGGTGGTAGCGGCGGGGGTCGGGCGAGAAGCCGCTGCCGATGCGGCCCCGGGGGGCCGGGACGGGGGCGGTGCGGGGCAGGGTCATCTGGAGCATGGCTCTCCTCGGTCGTCGGTACCGGGCCCGGCACGGGCCTGCGGGGTGGGGCGTCGGCGAGCGGGACCCGGGCCTGCGGGGCCCTAGCCTGCGGGGCCCCGGGCCGGGACGGGCGGGGTGCGGTGGGCGCGGCCGCGGGTCCGGACGGAAGGTGTGCGGTGGGCGCGGCCGCGGGTCCGGACGGAAGGGGGCGTACGGCGGCATGCCGGCGCGTCCCCGGCCGCGCCGGGCTTCAGGGGCTCCGGCGGCTCGCCCCGGGTCCGTCGCACACGCCCCGGCGGACCGGCGCGGCAAGGGCGTCGGCCGCGCGGGGCGGGCACGGCCGGATCGGCCGGGGCGGGGCGGGGGCTTCAGGCGCGCGCGGCGAAGGCGCTGCAGACGCGGAGCAGGTCGATGTGGAGGCGTCGGGTCAGCCACGAGCGGCGGAGGGGATGTGTCCCCGCCTCGGGTCTCCGGGCCATCTCCACCGATCTCGTCCTGTCGTCGGGGCATAAACCCGCCCGTCGTGGGCGCTGACGATCCTGACCGTCCCCCGCAGTCTCACGGCGTCGCGCGGGGCCGTCAAGAAGTCGGTCACGAACCGACGACCCCGCGTATTCGACGGAAGGATCCCCGCACCTCATGTCCCCCCGCACGGACACCGGTACACATCCCCTCGACAATCCGGTCTGGGCCGCGCTGAGCGGCCCGCACCGCGACTTCGCGGTGTCCGGTGGGCGCGCCGCCCGCTACCGGACGGACGCGAACCCCTTCGCCGCCCTGGAGGACCCGGACGACCCGCGCGCCTGGGCGGACCTCGCGGCGCTGGTGGGCCCGGGCACGGAGGTCTGGTTGACGGGGTTGCCGACGCCGCCCGCCGGCTGGGAGACGGTGTTGGCCGTACCGGGCGTCCAGCTCGACGGCAGCGGGGTGCCCGGCGAGTCGGCGCCCGAGGCGGTGCGGCTCGGGGCGGCCGACGTCCCCGAGATGCTGGACCTGGTCCGGCTGACCGAGCCGGGGCCCTTCCTCCCGCGCACCGTCGAGCTGGGCACGTACCTCGGGATCCGGCACGAGGGCCGGCTGGTCGCGATGGCCGGGGAGCGGATGCGACCGCCGGGCTGGACGGAGATCAGCGCCGTGTGCACGCACCCCGACCACCGGGGGAAGGGGCTGGCGGCGCGACTGATCCGGGCGGTGGCGGCCGGCATCCGCGAGCGCGGCGACGTGCCGTTCCTGCACGCCGCCGCGAGCAACGTGAACGCCGTCCGCCTGTACACGTCGATGGGCTTCGTCCTGCGCCGCGAGCCGGTGTTCATCGGGCTGCGGACCCCGGGCGACGAAAAGAAGGCTTAACACGGGGTTCATTGAATGGGCGCACCCGGCGCCTTAGGTTCGGGGTGGGTAGCGATGAACAGGGGGGTGGCGGTGGCCACGCAGTGTGCGGCGCCCATCCCACCCCCCGACCCGACCGGCGCCCGCGGCGCCCGGTCGGCGTCCAACTCCCTTGCGTGCCGGGGATGTTTCAGGGGGCGGTGAGCGGTCACACGCGGGGGAACCCACGTACCCCTTGGAAAGGAACCGCCATGACCGACGTCTCCCGCCTGCCGGGTTCCGCCCCCGACAACTGGCAGTGGCAGTCCCGGGCGGCCTGTCGGGACCTGGGGTCCGGCCGCTTCTTCCACCCCGCCGGTGAGCGGGGCGAGGACCGCGAGGACCGCGACGAGGCCGCCAAGCGGGTCTGCGCCGGATGCCCTGTACGGACGGCCTGCCTCGAACACGCGCTGCGCACCCGTGAGGCCTTCGGGGTCTGGGGCGGCCTGACCGAGGAGGAGCGGCACGCCCTCCTGGGCGGTCGGCGCGCCCCCGCCCATGTGTAGAAGAGCCGCCCGGGCGGGCGCGAAAGGGATCGGGAACGACGACGGGTCGGACGTGCGAACGCGTCCGACCCGTTCTGCTGTCCCGGCCCGCTGGCCGCCCCGACCTGTCGGCGAGAGCGGGCGGCGCCGTTGCCACCGGGATAAAATGGGGCGGTTGGGGGCAGCGGTCGCGCCGGGGCGCGTGGGCCGCGCGACGCGTTCTGTCGACCGGGGGTCCCACGGGAGGAACACCCATGAAGCGACGCATCCGTCTGACCGTGCTCACCCCGCTGGCGACCGGCGCCCTCGCCGTCGGCTCCCTGGTGGTCTCCTCGGGCGGCGCCGGGGCGGCCGCGCCCGCGGCCACCTGCTCCGCGTCGGTCACCGGTCCCGATGGAACGGTGTCCGTGTCCGGCAAGGGGTTCGAGCCGGGGGCCGCCGTCCTGTCCTCGCCGACCGCCCAGGGCGGCCGGTTCGAGGTCGGCCCCGACGGCGCCTTCACGCTCCCGAAGCGGCAGAACGGCGCGTACACCGTGTCCCAGGGCGGCCGGGACATCAAGTGCGGCGGCGGGGACGAGGCGGACGCTCACGCCCGGGCGGGCGGCGACCCGTACAAGGCCGGTGTCGTCGCCGGGTGGGACGCCGTCAAGGGGAGCTGTGACGCGAGCGCGCCGCCCTCGGCGAACCAGCAGTTCTCGAACGGTTGGAAGAAGGGCGCGGCCGTGGCGCGCGAGGCGTACTGCTGAGCCCCGGTCGCGGATCCCGGCGAGCTACGCCGGTGCTCCCGAGGTGAAGCGGCGCAGCAGCGGCGAGAGGACCAGGACGGACTTGGTGCGTTCCACGAACGGCTCGCCCGCGATCCGCTCCAGTACGCGTTCGAAGTGCCTCATGTCGGAGGCGAAGATCTGGACGAGGGCGTCCGCGTCACCGGTGACGGTGGACGCGGACACGACCTCGGGGTACCGCTCCAACCCCCGCCGGATGTCGTCCGGCGAGGTGTTGTGGCGACAGTAGATCTCGATGAAGCCCTCGGTCTCCCAGCCCATGGCGGCGGGATCGACCCGGACGGTGAAGCCGGTGATGGCCCCCTCGGCGCGCAGCCGGTCCACGCGCCGTTTGACGGCGGGGGCCGAGAGTCCGACCTCGGAGCCGATGTCCGCGTAGGAACGTCGGGCGTCCTCGGCGAGGGCGTGCACGATGCGTTCGTCGAGATCGTTCAGTCGCACTGCGGGTGGATCACTTCTCTGCTGTGGCCAGTCGGGAGCGGCGAATGCCGTACAGGAAGTAGAACACGAGACCCGCTGCCATCCAGCCACCGAAAACGATCCACGTGACGGTGTCCAGGCTGAACATCATGTAGCCGCAGGCGAGGAAACCGAGGATGGGCGTGATCGGGAACAGCGCCACCTTGAAGGTGCGCGGCAGGTCCGGCTTGGTGCGGCGCAGGATGATGACGGCGACGTTGACCAGGCCGAAGGCGAAGAGGGTGCCGATGCTGGTGGCGTCGGCCAGTTTGCCGAGCGGGATGAAGGACGCGAGGATCCCGCAGAAGAGGGAGACGATCACGACGTTGGCGCGGGGGGCGCCGGTCTTCGGGTTGACCTTGGCGAAGACCTTGGGCACGAGGCCGTCGCGGGACATGGCGAAGAGGATGCGGGTCTGGCCGTAGAGCACGGCGAAGACCACCGACGCGATGGCGACGACGGCGCCGGCGGCGAGGACGACTCCCCAGAAGGTGTGCCCGGAGACGTCGGTCATGATCTGTGCCAGCGCGGCCTCGGTGCCCTCGAAGTCCTGCCACGGCATGGCGCCGACGGCGACGAAGGCGACGAGGACGTAGAGCACGGTGACGATGCCCAGCGAGAGCATGATCGCGCGGGGCAGGTCGCGCTTGGGGTTCTCGGCCTCTTCACCCGCGGTGGAGGCGGCGTCGAAGCCGATGTACGAGAAGAACAGCGTGGAGGCGGCGGCGCTGATGCCGGTGATGCCGAGCGGGGCGAGCGGGGTGTAGTTGCCGGCCTTGATGCCCATGAAGCCGATGCCGATGAAGAGCAGCAGCGTGACGATCTTCACGCCCACCATGATCGAGTTGACCCGGGCGCTCTCCTTCGCGCCGCCCATCAGGAAGACCATGGCGAGCAGGACCACGACCAGCGCGGGCAGGTTGATGAAGCCGCCCTCGCCCAGCGGGGCGGATATCGCCTCGGGGATGGTGACGCCGATGGTGCCGTCGAGGAGTTCGTTGAGGTACTCGCCCCAGCCGACGGCGACCGCCGCGACGGACACGCCGTACTCCAGGACCAGGCACCAGCCGCAGACCCAGGCGATGAGCTCGCCCATGGTGGCGTAGGAGTAGGAGTACGAGGAACCGGAGACCGGCACGGATCCGGCCAGCTCCGCGTAGGAGAGCGCGGAGAACAGCGCGGTCAGGCCCGCGATGACGAAGGAGATCGTGACGGCGGGGCCGGCCTTGGGGGCCGCCGTGCCGAGGACGACGAAGATGCCGGTGCCCAGGGTGGCGCCGATGCTGATCATCGTCAGCTGCCACATGGTGAGCGAGCGGCGCAGCGAGCCGCCCTCACCCTGGCCGCCCTCGGCGACCAGCTGCTCGACCGGCTTGCGGCGCAGCAAAGGATGGGCAGGCTTGCGGGGCTCGGAGGTGAGCGGTGGCGCCTGGCCGGTTTCGAGCACGAGGGGACTCCTTTGACACTGCGGGTGGGGATTCAGGCATCGACCGCAGCGGTCCGGAGCAGGAGCAGGCGGGCAGGAGCCGACCTGGGCATGGGGGACCGCCGAGCAGGCGGTCCACGCCACTCCACGTACAGCGAGTGAGCCTACGAGCTGAGGGATACCGCCCGTAATGCACCATCCTTGCACATTGGCGCACGATCGTTGCGCGGATCTGTCCTGGATGGTCCTTTGTTGCGCGCGGACGATCGATCACTGCGCGACCCCCCTTCGAGCCTCTCCGGCGGCGCATCCTTGACTCCTCGTCAGATCTGCCGCACGGTGCCGCCAGGACGGCGCGGCCGCGGGCGCCACCGCGGTCGGCGACGGGCCGACGTCCGCACACCTGTGCGGTGTTTCCGCACGTGAGGGGTGTTCCCGCACGTGACGGGCAGACGATGGTGGTCGACCGCGGGGTCGGCGCGAGGTTCCCGTACCCGACGAGCGGAGGCGACGAGTGAGCGTGGTGAGACCACTGGAGGCGGACGGCGGGTGGTTGGACCCCGGGCCCTTCCTGCGCGGTGTCGCCTGGCTGGACGAGGGACGGCCCGTGCGCGCCGACCCGGCGGACACCATGCGGCTGCCCTGGGACACCGGCGAGCGGGCCGCCCTGCCCATCGGGGTGCGGCTGGAGTTCACCACCGGGTCGGCGCACGCCGTGGAGATCCGCTACCGGGCGACCGTGCCCGGCCCCACCGACGCGCTGCGCGACCTCGCGCACGGCTTCGCGCTGTGGAACCGGCACGGCATGCTCACCGAGGTCTTCACCGAGCCGGCCGCGGAGGCCGTCGTACGCATCGCGATCACCGGCGGGCGCGGACCGTTCACCGTCCACCCGCCCGAGGCCCATTCCCCCGTGATCCTCGGGATCCGCGGGGTCGGCGGCCCGATCGCCCCCGCCCCGACGGCCCCGCGCTGGGTGGTGCACGGCGACTCCATCACCGAGGGCTGGTGGTCCACCCGCCCCGCCCACGGCTGGCCCGCCGTCGCCGGCCGGTCGCTGGGCTGGGACACGGTCAACCTCGGCTACGCGGGCGCCGCGCGCGGGGAACTCGCCACTGCCGAACAGATCGCGGGGCTCCCCGCCGACGTGCTCACCCTGGCCTTCGGCACCAACTGCTGGTCCCGGGTGCCGTTCACCCCGGCGATGCTGTACGAGACCACGCGCGCCTTCCTCGACCTGGTCCGGCAGGGGCACCCGAGCACCCCGCTGCTGCTCCTCTCCCCGGTGCTGCGCCCCGACGCCGAGCGGACGCCGAACCGGCTCGGCGCCACCCTGGGCGCCCTGCGCGACGCCATGGAGCGCGCCACCCGCGACCGGATGGCCGCCGGGGACGCCCGGTTGGCGCTGTTGCCCGGGCGGGACCTGCTGGGACCCGAGCACCTCGCGGACGGGCTGCACCCCGACGACGACGGACACCGGGTTCTCGGCCTCGCTGTGTGCACGGCTCTGCGCCGGGCCGGGTTCGACGCGGGCTAGGTGAAAGACGACACACCCCGCGCGCTGAACGGTTCGCTCCCCCGACGACGTGTCCTGCACAAGTTGCCGACGCTCCGGCGACGGACTCGGCAGTCATCACACGTGGGAGAGATCAAGATGGGCTTCAAGCGCGGAACCACCCTGGCCGTCGTCGCAGTCGCGGTCGCCCTTTCGGCGACGGCGTGCGGCGGAGCCGACAAGGCCGGCGGCAACACCCAGCCGGCCGGGGCCGTGGCTCCCGCGGCGGATCCCTACGGCGCCGGCGCCGGCGCGGACCCCGCGGCCGCCGCCGAGGCCAAGCCCGCCGGCCAACTGGCCGTCGCCGCCGACGGCAAGCTCGGCTCCGTGCTCACCGACGGCGCCGGGTTCACCCTGTACCGCTTCGACAAGGACACCCCGAAGCCGCCGAAGTCGAACTGCGAGGGTGCCTGCGCCACCACGTGGCCGGTCGTCCCCGCCGGGGACGTCACCGCCGCCGCGGGCGTGGACGCGGCGCTGCTGGGCGAGGTGGAGCGCGCCGACGGGAGCAGGCAGCTGACGGTGGCGGGCTGGCCGATGTACCGGTACAGCAAGGACACCAAGGCCGGCGACACCAACGGCCAGGGCGTCGGCGGCACCTGGTTCGCCTCGGCCCCCGACGGCAAGAAGGCGGCCAAGGACGCGGCGGCGGCTCCCGCCCCCGCTCCGGAAGGGGCGGGCGAGGCGACCGGCGCGCTGACCGTGGCCAAGGACCCGAAGCTGGGCGAGCACATCGTCGACGGCAACGGCATGACCGTCTACCGGTTCAAGAAGGACAGCGCCTGGCCGATGAAGTCCAACTGCGAGGACGCCTGCGTGGCCAAGTGGCCGGTGGTGGCCCCGGTCGACAAGGCCAACGCCAAGGGCATCGTCGAGAAGGGCTACACGGTCCTGAACCGCCCCGACGGCAAGAAGCAGCAGTCCATCGACTGCTGGCCCATCTACACCTTCAGCGGCGACAAGAAGGCCGGCGACACCAACGGCCAGGGCGTCGGCGGCACCTGGTACGCCGTCTCCCCCGAGGGCAAGCTCATCACCACCGCCAAGTAGGCGCCACGGACCATCCTGAACGCGCGACCCCCGCCCCCCTCCCCCCGGCGGGGGTCGCGCCCCCGTTCCGCCCCGGCGGAGCGAAACCTAGACTCGTCCTCATGCTGCGCGCACTGGCCGTCGACGACGAGAGACCCCTGCTGGAGGAACTCCTCTACCTGCTGCGTTCCGACCCGAGGGTCCGCAGCGCCGAGGGGGCCTCGGACGCCACCGAGGCGCTGCGCCGGATCACGCGGGCGCTGGAGAGCGGCCCGGACGGTCCCGACGGCATCGACGTGGTCTTCCTCGACATCCACATGGCGGGGTTGACCGGCCTGGACATCGCCCGGCTGCTGGCCGGGTTCGCACGGCCGCCGCTGATCGTGTTCGTCACCGCCCACGAGGGGTTCGCCGTCCAGGCCTTCGACCTCAAGGCGGTCGACTACGTCCTCAAGCCGGTGCGTCCCGAGCGGCTGGCCGAGGCCGTCCGCCGGGTCGGCGCCCAGCTCGGCCGGGCGCAGGAGCCGCCGGCGGCGGAACTCCCGGTCTCCGGCGCCGGAACGGACGGCGCCGCGCCGCCGGTCGCGGCGGTCCCCGGTCAGGGCCGGACCCCGCCGGGGGTCCTCGCGGCCGACCGCGCGCCCGATCAGATCGCCGTCGAACTGGGCGGGGTCACCCGCTTCGTGGCGATATCCGACATCGCCCACGTGGAGGCCCAGGGCGACTACGCCCGGCTGCACACCGACGAGGGCAGCCACCTGGTACGGATCCCGCTGTCCACGCTGGAGGAGCGCTGGGCGGCGCGCGGGTTCGTCCGGATCCACCGCCGACACCTGGTGGCGCTGCGCCGGATCGACGAACTGCGCCTGGACGCCGGCGCCACGACCGTGCGCGTCGGCTCGGCGGAACTCCAGGTCAGCCGCCGCCACGCACGCGAACTCCGCGAGCTGCTGATGCGCCAGGCCACCGGCTGACACCCGCACCGCCGACCGTCCGACGCACCGCCCGACGCACCGTTCGTCGCGCCGTTCGTCGCGCCGGGCGGGGCGTACGGCGATCCCCGGGGCCCGTCGGTCGCACCGGTCGCCCCGGCGCCTTCCGCGCCCGCCGGCCGCGCGTATCGTGGATCTTCCGGCGTGGGAGGAGCAACGGTTGTCCGAGATCGAGGCGCTGCTGGACGCGCTGACCGGACTGCCCCGGACCCGGCCCGCCGGGCCCGCCGAGGCCGAGGCCCTGCTGGCCCGGCTGCGGAGCGCGGCCGCCCGCTGGGCCGACCTGCTGTACGAGGCCCACGACGGCACCCGCCGGCAGTTGCCGCCCCGCGCGGAGGCCGCCCTGATGCAGGCCTTCCGTCGGGCGGAGGAGTCGTACGTGGAGTTGGAGATCGCCCTGCGCGACTGCGCGGACCACCGCGACCCGGCCCGCTGACGCCGGCCCCCTGACCTCGGGCGAGCGGACCCCCGGGCGGCCGATCCCCGGGCGGGCCGATCCCCGGTCGACTGGTCCCCCGTCGACTGATCCCCGCCTGGGCCGATCCCCGGTCGACTGGTCCCGGCCCGTCGGCCCCGGCCCGTCACGGACGTGACGGAACGAGCCTGTTCGCCGGTGCGCGGCGCTGCATAGACTCCGAAGTCCCCTCCGCCCGTCACTTTCCCCCGTCGAAGGACCCGCCCGGTGAACCAGACGTACGCGCTGACCGCGGTCACCGTCGTCGTCCTGGTCACGGTGCTCGTCGGGGCGTTGGGCCTGCGGATATCCCGGACCACCTCCGACTTCTACGTCGCCTCGCGCACCGTGGGTCCCCGTCTGAACGCGGCGGCCATCGGCGGGGAGTACCTCTCCGCCGCCTCGTTCCTCGGCATCGCGGGGCTGGTGTTGCTCCAGGGGCCGCAGATGCTCTGGTATCCGGTCGGCTACACGGCCGGGTACCTGGTGTTGCTCGTGCTGGTGGCGGCCCCGTTGCGGCGCTCGGGCGCGTACACGCTGCCCGACTTCGCCGAAGCCCGGTTGGAGTCGCGGGCGGTGCGTCGGATCGCCGTGTTGTTCGTCGTAGGGGTGGGCTGGCTCTACCTGCTGCCCCAGTTGCAGGGTGCCGGGCTGACCCTGGAGATCCTGACCGGGGCCCCGACCTGGGTCGGCGGGCTGGTCGTGGCCGGTGTGGTGACGGCGGCCGTGGGGGCCGGCGGGATGCGCAGCATCACCTTCGTCCAGGCGTTCCAGTACTGGCTCAAACTCACCGCCCTGCTGGTGCCGGCCTTCTTCCTGATCGCGGCCTGGGCGGGGGACGGGGCCCCGCGCGCGGGCTTCGACGCCCCGGCGGTCTTCCGTGAGCACACGGCGGTGACGGTGGGCGAGGACCTGCGGATCGCGTTGGACGAGCCGTTGGCCCTGACGGTGACCGGGCGGGTGGACGGGCGTGACGTCGAGGGCGAGTCGCTGGTCCTGGCCACCGGGCAGCACGCGGTACGGGCGGGCACCCTGCTGGAGTTCGCGCCGAACAGCCCGGTGCCCGACGCCCGCGCCGAGTCGGGGCCGGGCCCGTCCAGTTGGTCGGAGCCGTTGTCCGGGGAGCGGCGGGGGCACCAGCTGTACGCCACGTACGGGCTGATCCTGGCGACCTTCCTCGGCACGATGGGCCTGCCGCACGTGGCGGTGCGGTTCTACACGAGCCCGGACGGGCGGACCGCCCGGCGCACCACGCTGGTGGTGCTGGGGCTGGTGGGGATCTTCTACCTGCTGCCGCCGGTCTACGGGACGCTGGGCCGGATCTACACGCCCGAGCTGGCGCTGACCGGTGACGCCGACGCCGCGGTGCTGGTGCTGCCGGGACGGATGGTGGGCGGTCTGCTCGGCGAGCTGTTGGGGGCGTTGTTGGCGGGGGGCGCGTTCGCGGCGTTCCTGTCGACGGCCTCGGGGTTGACCATGGCGGTGGCCGGGGTGCTGCACCAGGACGTGCTGCCGAGGCGGGGGGTGCGCAGCTTCCGGTTCGCGGTGGTGGTCGCGATGCTGGTTCCGCTGGTGGGCGCGGTGGCGGCGACGGCGGTACCGGTGGCGGACGCGGTGGGCCTGGCCTTCGCGGTGTCCGCGTCCTCCTTCTGCCCCCTGTTGGTACTGGGCATCTGGTGGCGCGGGCTGACCCCGCCGGGGGCGGTCGCCGGGCTGGTCACCGGGGGCGGGGCGGCGTTGGGCGCGGTGGTGGCGACCCGCTGCGGGCTGGCGGCGCCGGGCTGGTCGCACACCCTGCTGGCCTGGCCGGCGGTGTGGTCGGTGCCGCTGGGCTTCCTGACGATGGTGGCGGTGTCGCTGGGTACGAGGTCCCGGATCCCGGCGGGGACCGCGGCGACCCTGGCCCGGCTGCATCTGCCGGAGGACGTGGCCGGGAACCGCGCCGGGGACGCGCGGTGACCGGCACCCTGGGCGCGGTGGCGCTCGCGGCGCCGGCCCTGGCGGGTGCGGCGCTGCTGCTGGGGTTGGGCTGGGCCGGGGGGCGGTGGCAGGCGCGGCGCGGCGACCGGGCGTCGGGGCTGGACCTCGGTACTCCCGTCGAGCGGGCCACGTTCCACACGCTGCACACCGCTTCGTTGGCCGCTCCCCCGCTGCGGGCCGGGCTCACCGAGGACGCGGCCCGCAAGGCCGCCAGGCGGCTGAGGTCGCTGCTCGGCACGGAGGCGCTGTGCCTCACCGACCGGGTGGCGGTGTTGGCCTGGGACGGGCCGGGCGCCGATCACCACGAGCGGCGGGCGATGGACCGGGTGACGGAGATGCTTGAATCGGGGCGCAGCGTGAGTCTGCGCACCGACTGTCAGCGGCCCGGCTGTCCGCTGAAGTGGGCGGTGTTCGCTCCGCTGACCGGTGAGGACGGGATGTTGGGCGCGCTCGTCGCGTACGGCTCGCGGGAGTCGGCGGTGCTGGTGCGGGCCGCGACGGAGGTCGCGCGGTGGGTCTCGGTGCAGCTGGAACTGTCGGAGCTGGACCGCTCGCGCACCCGGCTGATGGAGGCGGAGATCAAGGCGTTGCGGGCGCAGATATCCCCGCACTTCATCTTCAACTCCCTGGCCGCGATCGCCTCGTTCGTCCGGACCGACCCGGAGCGGGCGCGGGAGCTGCTGCTGGAGTTCGCGGACTTCACCCGCTACTCGTTCCGTCGGCACGGCGACTTCACCACGCTGGCCGAGGAGTTGCGTTCCATCGAGCAGTACCTGGCCCTGGCGGGGGCCCGGTTCGGCGACCGGCTGAAGGTGACGTTGCGGGTGGCGCCGGAGGTGCTGCCGGTGGCGCTGCCGTTCCTGTGCCTGCAACCGCTGGTGGAGAACGCGGTCAAGCACGGGCTGGAGGACTCCACCGAGGAGTGTCGGATCACCATCGCGGCCCGGGACGAGGGTTCCGAGGCCGTACTGACCATCGAGGACAACGGGGTCGGGATGGATCCGGCGCTGCTGCGGCGGATCCTGGCCGGGGAGCGGACCGGCTCCTCCTCGGGTGTCGGCCTGCCGAACGTCGACGAGCGGATGCGGCAGGTGTACGGGGACGAGTACGGCCTCGTCATCGAGACGGGTGTGGGCGCCGGCATGAAGATCACGATACGGATCCCCAAGTACCGGGCGGGCGTGCACACGTCGGCGCCCGGTGACCCGGGCCCCCCGGACCGCCACCGGCACTGACCGGGCGCCTGTACCGACCGGCGCCGGCACCGACCGGGCGCCGCACTGACGGGCCGCCACCGGCACTGCCCGTCAGTGCGGCGCCCGGCGGCGGCCAGGCCCGCGCCGCCGTCAGAGGGCCGCGCGGGCCGCGTCGAGGATCTCGCGGGCGCCCTCGTCGATCAGTTCACCGGCCAGGGCGGCGCCGATCTTCTCGGGCGCGTCCGCGGGCCCGGTGAGGGTTCCCGACACCCTGCGGCGGCCGTCGAGGGAGCTGACCTGGGCGTGGAGGGTGAGGGTCCCGTCGGGCGCGATGCGCGCGTGGGCGCCCACGGGGACGCTGCACCCGCCGTGCAGTTCGGCGAGCAGCGCGCGCTCCGCGCGCACCTGGGCGTCGGTGTCGAGGTCTCCGACCGCGGAGAGGATCTCGCGCAGCGCGCCGCACCCCTCGCGGACCTGGATGCCGAGCGCGCCCTGCCCGGGCGACGGGGGGAAGTCCCGGAGCGGGAGGAACTCCCCCACCGCGTCGGCGAGTCCGAGCCGGTGCAGACCGGCGGCCGCGAGGACGACCGCGTCGAGCCCCTCCGTCTGGATCTTGCGGAGCCTCGGCGGCACGTTCCCGCGGATCGGCACCACGTCGAGGTCGGGCCGGACGGCGAGGAGTTGGGCCTTGCGGCGGGCGGACCCGGTGCCGACCCGGGCTCCCCGGCGCAGTCCGGCGAGCGTGGATCCGCACAGCGCGTCGCGCACGTCCTCGCGGGCGGGCGGGGGGAGCAGGGTCAGGCCGGTCGGACTCTCGGTGGGCAGGTCCTTGAGCGAGTGCACGACGACGTCCACGTCGCCCCGGACGAGCGCCGCCTCCTGTTCGCTGCTGAACGCCGAGCCGCCGCTGACGGCGGAGACGCTGGACAGGGGCGAGCGGCGGTCCCGGTCCCCGCCTTCGAGGATCACGCGGTGGGTGAACGCCACGTCGGGAAACCGTTCGCGCAGCGGCGCGAGGAACTCGCGGACCTGGGTCCGGGCCAGATTGCTCGCGCGCGAGCCGACGAGATACGTGGTCACAGAAGAGCCTCTCGAATCCTGACGGGGTGTCACCAGGCTACGAGCGGCGGGGTGGTGGTGATGCAGACAGCGGGTCGGGAAGGCCTGCGCGAACGCCCGCGGCCCCGGACCGCCCGCAAGGGGCGGGCCCGGGGCCGCGAACGAGGACGCGCCGGTCAGGCGGGTGGCTAGCTCCAGCTGGCGTGCAGCGGCTTGCCCTCGGCGTACCCGGCGGCGGACTGGATGCCGACCACGGCCTTCTCCTCGAACTCCGCGAGGGAGCCGGCGCCGGCGTAGGTGCACGAGGAACGCACGCCCGCGATGATCGAGTCGATCAGGTCCTCGACGCCCGGACGGGTCGGGTCGAGGAACATCCGGGAGGTGGAGATGCCCTCTTCGAAGAGCGCCTTGCGGGCGCGGTCGTAGGCCGACTCCTCGGAGGTGCGGTTGCGCACCGCGCGGGCCGAGGCCATGCCGAAGGACTCCTTGTAGAAGCGACCGTCGGCGGACTGCTGGAGGTCGCCCGGGGACTCGTACGTCCCGGCGAACCAGGAACCGATCATGACGTTCGAGGCACCGGCGGCCAGCGCCATCGCCACGTCGCGCGGGTGACGGACGCCGCCGTCGGCCCAGACGTGCTTGCCGTGCTTCCTGGCCTCGGCCGCGCACTCCATCACCGCGGAGAACTGCGGGCGGCCCACGCCGGTCATCATGCGGGTGGTGCACATGGCGCCGGGGCCCACACCGACCTTGATGATGTCGGCGCCGGCCTCGATGAGGTCCTTGACGCCCTCGGCGGCGACGATGTTGCCCGCCACGATCGGCACCTGCGGGTCAAGCGCCCGGACGGCCTTGATCGCGCTGATCATCGACTCCTGGTGGCCGTGGGCCGTGTCGATCACGATCGTGTCGACGCCCGCGCCGAGGAGCTGCTTGGCCTTGGCCGCGAAGTCGCCGTTGATGCCGACGGCGGCGGCGATGCGCAGCTTGCCGTCGGCGTCGGTGGCGGGGGTGTACAGGGTCGCGCGCAGGGCGCCCTTGCGGGTCAGGATCCCGACGAGCCTGCCGTCCTTGTCGACGGCGGGGGCCAGCTTGCGGTGGCCGGCGTCGAGCTTGTTGAAGGCCTCGCGCGGGTCGATGTCGGCGTCGATGAGCAGGAGCTCCTTCGACATGACCTCGGAGAGCTGGGTGAAGCGGTCCACGCCGGTCAGGTCGTGGTCGGTGACGACACCGATCGGGCGGTTGTCGGCGTCGACGACGATGCCGGCGCCGTGGGCCCGCTTGGGCAGCAGGGACAGCGCGTCGGCGACGGTCTGGGTGGGCGCCAGGGTGATCGGGGTGTCGAGCACGTGGTGGCGGGTCTTCACCCAGGAGATGACGTCGGTGACGACATCGATGGGGATGTCCTGCGGGATGACGACGATGCCGCCGCGCCGGGCGACGGTCTCGGCCATCCGGCGCCCCGCGATGGCGGTCATGTTCGCCACGACGAGCGGAATGGTGGTACCGGTGCCGTCGGGCGAGGACAGGTCCACGGCCTGGCGGGAGCCGACCGCGGAGCGGCTCGGCACCATGAACACATCGTCGTACGTCAGGTCGTACGGCGGCTTCAGGTCATTGAGGAAACGCACGTGCTGAACATCCCAGTCGTTCGGAGGAGCCCGTCATGCCCGGGCGGGGCAGCCGAGGAAACGCACGTACTTCATTCTCCCACGTCCTGGTGTGGGTGTGGCCCGGGTAGATCGTCCAGGACAGACCGGGCCGGGTGGTTCTTTCCTACGGGACGTTGGTCCCGAACCGGGCGGGCGGCGCGGTCGGGCGGCGGGCGCGGCCTCGGTCACCCTCCTCGCGCGGTCGACCGGCCCGTTCCCCGTGGGTGCGCCCGGGAACCCACGGCTCCCACGTGGGTCAGTGGCAGCCCGAGGGCCAGGGCGAGGGCCAGTGCGAGCAGCGGAGCGTCGAACCGGACGTCGTGGGATCGGTACGCAGACCGCCGTACGGGCGTCCAGGCGCCCCACCTCCCATTTCCGCGCCGAGGTGCCGGTGCGGCCGGAGCCGCCCGCGTGGCGAAGACGAGCCGGGCGTCGCAAACGGTGACCCGGTGCCCGGGGAACGCCCCGATCCGCGCCGGGGCGGCGGCGAAATCGATGGCCCCGTAAACGATCAGCCGGGACCGTTGGGCGGCCGATTCGACCAGCAGGGTCACTGGCGTCCCACACGGCCAGCCGGTCGTCCCGCGAGCTCCCCGATACCGGTCCGGTCGGCCGGCGCCCCGACCCCCGGCGCTCTCGTCGAGGGTCGGGGCGCCGCCCGGGCACCCCTCGTACGAGCCGTCGGCGCGGACGGCCGGCGCCCGACCGAGCTGCTCGGGCGGCCCGGACACCACCCGGGGCGGGGCGCGGCCCGCGCCCCGCCGGCGGCGGCGTCGATCACGCGTGCAGGGCAGATCGCATCGCACGAGATCCTGCCGTCGGGCCGGGGTGATCAGCACGTCCAGGCCTCCTCCGCAGGTCAGGCCGACCGCGAAGGCGTCGTCGGCGCTGCGGCCGAAGCGGTGCCCGCCGCCTTCGCCGAAGGCGATCGCGTCGAGACACAGCTCGTGCACGGCCGACTCCGCGCAGCCACCGGAGAGGAAGCCGCAGGCGGTGCCGGCGGCGTCCACGCCTGACGAGGCGCCCGGTCCGCGCGGCGCGCTCCCGCCGACGGCGACCACGGTGGCCAGGCCCGCCGCTCGACGCATCAGCGGGTGTACTCGCGGCGCGCGGCCTGCCCGGGAATGGGCGGGCGCGGCGGCGCGGCGGCGGGTGACCGGGCGGCGGGGGACCGCGACGGCCCCGGGCAGGGCGGGCGGGCGCCCGGTTCGTGGGCCCGGCCGGTGGCGCAGCCGAGCAGCCGGGCGGCGTGGGCCACGCTCGCGAGGGTGGCGTGGTGGTGCCAGCCCCGGAAGGAGCGGCCTTCGAAGTCGCGGATGCCGACGGGTTCGCACGTCTCGACGAAGTCCAGGGAGACCCGGTCGGTGAGTTTGGCGAGGAGGAAGAGCTGGGCGAGCGGCCGGTCCCCGATGTTCGTGATCCAGAACTCGGACGGCAGCAGCGCGGCTTCCGTCCAGGCCCCCACGAGCAGCAGGGGTGCGGTCGGGGCCGGTGGCGGCCGGCCCTCGGCGACGGTGGCGAGGATGGCGGCCGAGGTCAGCAGGGTCACCGCCCTTTCGGTGCGGCCGTGCCGGGTCCACTCCACGACGCGCCGCCGGGAGCGCAGCGACTCGATGAGTTCCCGGGCGGGCGCGGTGTGCGGGCCGGGCTTGTGGCGACCCGCGCCGCCGAAGGAGACGGGCAGTGACCCGTCGACCTTGAAGACGAACGGGATGTCCTGGAGGGCGAAGGCTGCGACGCAGTGGGGCAGTTCGGCGTTGGACACGTCCATCACCACGGGGCGCCGCTGGAGTTGCCAGGTGGCGGCCATCCGCTGGACGGCGTGTACGGCGTCCTGCGCGGGGGTGAGCGAGCGCGCGGTGTCCGGGATGCCCGCGCGCGTGCGGCGCAGGGGTTCGCCGGTCCAGGCCTCGGGAAGGGTGAGGGTCCATTCGACCGGGAAGCCGGCCTCGCTGGAGACGAGCCAGATCCCGCCGGCCTGCTGGCAGTTGGCGGTGCGCCCCAGCTGCGGGACGAACTGTCGGCCGACGCCCACGGAGGCGTCGCCGGCCTTCTCGACGACCATGGGCTGGACCACCCAGGCCAGGGGGCGCTGGGCGGTCCGTTCGAGGTGCTGTGCGAGGGACCGTCTGACGGGGGTCCAGTCCCACGGTGATTTGCTGATGAACTGCTGGAGGCTCTGTTCGACGGAACTGGCCCCGGCTCCGGCGATGTTACGGATGGTCTTCTTCCCGGTGGTTCGCACCAGTCCATTCAGATAAACGCGGGCCCAGTTTCGCTGGTCCCGCCGGGGTAATGACTCGAAGAAGAGCGAGATCAGTACGTCGATCGCATCGGAGACTTCCTTCGTGGAATCCTCCGGCAGGGCTACGCGCGCCATCTGGGCCTCCCCCGCGACCAGCTGGATCCAATACCCTACGGGACCGCGGAGAACGGCCGTGGGCCGAGACGGCTACTTCCTGACGTCACCGTCGGTTTCGAGCCGCTCTTCCTCGGGTTGCCCGCGCGCCCCCCTTGCCTCGACCCGCACGGTTTCGCGTTCCACCCGGAACACCGACGCGGCCCCGACCTCGGTTCGGACGACGACTCCGACATCAAGAAGTCCGGTCCCCCACAGCCGAAATCCTCGTCGGGAACGCAAGATCGCGGAAGGCTGGCCGGACCACCTGAACCCAGGGAGAGGCACGCACCCCATGACCACTGCCGTTGAATACATCCGCTACCGGATCGCCCCGGGCGATCAGCAGGAGTTCGAGGCGGCGTACGCCCGGGCCGCCGAGTCGCTGGCCGCGTCGCCCGAGTGCATCGACTACGAGCTGGCCCACGGGGAGGAGGAGGCCGAGCGGTACGTCCTGCGCATCCGCTGGACCTCGGTCACGGACCACATGGAGGGCTTCCGCAAGGGCGAGCAGTTCCCGGCGTTCTTCAGCGCGATCCGCCCGTACGTGGGCAACATCGAGGAAATGAAGCACTACCGGGTGACCGACGTGGTCGGCCCGGGGAGGGCCGCCTCCCGGTCATGAGCACCTCGTCCCCGGTGGGGGCCAGGCCCCCACCCTTCACACCCGTTCGGTCCCGTTCTCCCGTTCAGTCCCGCCGAGGTTCGCGGCGCGCAGGGCCGGGCGAGTTCCCGCGATCCGGCGCCGCCCCGTCCGCCAGCAGCACGGTCAGCGGGGACGGCGGTCCCTCGTCGTCGCGGGCCCAGAAGTCCACGGCCTCCTCCAGGATCTCCCGCAGGGTCTCCCAGTCGCCCGGTCGGGCCCGCTCGTACCCGCGCCACGAGGTCACCGCGACCAGCCGACCCGGCGCCGCCGGCAGCCACGACAGGTCGATCAGCGCGTCCGCCAGCGCGTCCCAGTTGCCGCCGAACCACCGGGGGGCCCGCAACGTCTCGCCGAGGCGCCGCATCAGCTCGGCCTTGCTCCGCACCCCGTCCAGGTCCAGGCGGAGGGTCGTCCACCCCGCCTCCCGCGCGGCGGCGAGGGCCGGTTCGAGCGGCTGCGCTTCGAGGGTCATCGGAGAACCGCCTTGAAGGTCTCGTAGTGGTCGTCCGTGTAGAAGAACTCCCCGCCCTCGCCCGTCACGATCCGGCGGGCCCCCCGGTCGCGCGCCCCCGGTGTCGTCACGGTGAACTCGTGGTAGTGGCCGCGCTTCTGTCGGGGCAGCGCCTTCTCGAAGTTCCCGAAGACGGTCCCGTCCTGGCGGTACGGGTAGGGCCCGCCCTTGTCGATCAGCGCCAGCACCTCACGTGCCTGCCGCGGCAGCGCGTCCGCGCGTACCGTGGCCATCCCCTTCGCCCATTTCGGCACGGCGGCGTCGCCCCCGGTGGAAGCGGAGGCCGAGGCCGAGCCGGAGGCCCGCGGGCTGGCGGCGGTGGGCGCGGGATTCTTCGCACCGCAGCCCGCCGCACCGACCAGCGCGACACAGAGGAACAGCGCCCCCAGCACACGCAGCAACGATCGGAGCACGTTCCGAAAGATCATGCACCGATCGTGCCAAATATCCGATTCGCTCGCGAATCGCCCGGTGGCCTCAGAGCGCGGCCATCTTGGTGTAGGGACTCAGGATTCGTTTCTGTACCGACCCGAAGTCGACGAGAACGGCGATCCCCTCCTCGATCCCGACGACACGGCCGAGACCGTGTTCGTCGTGAGTAACCCGGTCGCCCACGTTGAAGTGCCTCAAGGGCGCTTCCACAGGGGCCTTGAACGGGCTGGACGGCAAATGGCGGCGAGGTACTGCTGACTTTGTCATTGAACCCAGTATGCGCCCCACAGGCCGCCCCACGGTCCGCCGTTCGGATCTCAATTCCGGCACCATCCGCACCACGGACCGCCGACCGGGCCCGGTCAGTCGTCCGGGTCGGCCCGCTCCAGGGCCGGCCGGAGCCCCGGCTCGGATTCCGTGAGCAGGTAGTCGGCCACCGCGGTGTCCGTGACGAGGCTGGTCACCAGGCCCGACCGGAGCACGGCCCCGATCGCGGAGGCCTTGCGCAGCCCGCCTGCGATGGCCACGACCTCGGGGATGCGACGCAGTCGGTCCGCCTCGACGGTGATGCAGCGCTCGCCGAGGTCCCGTCCGACCCGACGCCCCTGCGCGTCGAACAGGTGCGCGGACATCTCGGCTGCGACGCCCAGGGAGGCGTAGTGCGCGCGCTCCTCGTCCGTGAGCATGTCGTGGACCGTGGAGATGCCCGTCTCCCAGGACCCGATGGAGACGGCGGCGACGGTCACCTTGTCGAAGTACTCGAAGGCCCGCGCGATGCCCGTCTGGCCGCGCAGCGCGGCGGCCGTCGCCGGGTCGGGCAGCAGCATCGGGGCGTAGATGGGGTGCGCGTCGCCGCCGGAGACCTGCGCGGCCCTGCGTACGGCCTCCACGGAGCCGCGCTCGGCGGTCCCCGCGTCGTACACACCGGTCAGCTGGACCACCGTGCAGGGAGGCAGCCGGTGCAGGGAGGCGGCCATGTGGATGGTCGACCTGCCCCAGGCCAGACCCAGTACGTCGCCCTCGTTGACCAGCTCGCCGAGCAGGTCGGCCGCGACCGCGCCGAGGTTCTCCGGGTCGGGAGCGTCCTCGGTCGCGTCGGCCGGCGACTCCACGACGACCGCGTGCCGCAGCCCGTACCGGGCCCGGAGCGCGTCCGACCGCTCCGCGTCCAGCTCGGCCGGGACCCGGATCTCGATGCGCACGAGGTCGCGTTCCAGCGCCGTCTCCAGGACCCGGGCCACCTTGAAGCGGCTCACGCCGAACTCCTCGGCGATCTGGATCTTGGACTTCCCCTCCAGGTAGAAGCGGCGCGCCATGGCCGCCGCCTGCACCAGCTCCGCGGGTCCCATCCGCAGGGCTGACCGTCCCGCCGACATTGCAGACACCGCGTTCTCCTCACTGCTGTTCACACTCTCGTGTTCACACTCTCGACTCGCCGTTCATCCTGTCAGATCCGACGGCCGTTGATCAGCCTGCACAGCCCCCGTTCACCGAGCTGTTCACCAAGCCTTGTCTCAGTGGTCGCAACCCCAGGGCGCGGCGGCGATGGCCGCACTCGCCTGCTCACGCAGCGTCCGCACCGCGGCGGCCGGGTCGACCGCGCCGTAGACCGCGCTCCCGGCGACGAACACGTCCGCGCCGGCCTCGGCGACCCGCTCGATCGTCGAGGCCGAGACCCCGCCGTCGACCTGGAGCCAGAGCTCCAGTCCGTGCTTGGCGATCAGCTCCCGGGTACGGCGGATCTTGGGCAGCATGATGTCGAGGAAGGCCTGCCCGCCGAAGCCGGGCTCCACCGTCATGATCAGCACCATGTCCAGCTCGGGGAGCAGGTCCTCGTACTGTTCGATCGGCGTGGCCGGCTTCAGCGCCATCGACGCCCGCGCGCCCTTGGCCCGGATCTCCCGCGCCAGGCGCACCGGCGCGGCGGCGGCCTCGGCGTGGAAGGTGACCGACCCGGCCCCCGCCTCCACGTACTGGGGCGCCCAGCGGTCGGGGTCCTCGATCATGAGGTGCAGGTCGAGCGGGATGTCCGTGGCCCGGCTCAGGGACTCCACGATCGGCATGCCGAGGGTGAGGTTCGGGACGAAATGGTTGTCCATGACGTCGACGTGCAGCCAGTCGGCGCCCTCGACGGCCCTGGCCTCTTCGGCGAGCCGGGAGAAGTCGGCGGACAGGATGCTGGGATTGATCTGAACGGCCATGCCCCAAGGTTGCCATGCCCCCGCCCGGTTCCGGCCATGACCCCGGAAGTCTCCGTACCGGGCGGAACGCGCGAGTGATCATGGGCCACGCCCCACTCGCCCCACGTCACCATCCCTGCCACGGCCGCGCCGCGCGCCCCGCGGCCGCCGAGGGATCCCGCCACCGCCCCACCGCACGCCGCCCCCTGGGCCGGGGGCGGCGGGACGGTCCTCAGGCGGTGCGGCGCAGCAGTGCCAGGTACATCGCGTCCGTACCGTGCAGGTGCGGCCAGAGCTGGACGTCCGGGCCGTCCCCCAGGGCCGGTACGCCGGCCATGTAGGGCCTGGCGTCGATCAGTTCGGCCGAGACGGGCGACGCGCCGGCGCCGCGCCCCTTGAGGACGTCGTCGACCACCACCCGGGTCTCCGCCAGGTGCGGGGAGCAGGTCGCGTAGCCGACGATGCCGCCGACGCGGACCGCCGAGAGGGCCTCCCTGAGCAGGCCGCGCTGGAGCGGCGCGAAACCGTCGAGGTCCTCGGGGCGACGCCGCCAGCGGGCCTCGGGCCGACGACGCAGGGCGCCCAGGCCCGAGCAGGGCACGTCCATCAGGACCCGGTCGAAGGAGCCGGGCAGCCACGGCGGGCGGGTGCCGTCGGCGGCGATGACCTGGTACGGGCCGGGGTTGCCGGCCAGCGCGTTCTCCACCAGGCGCGCCCGGTGGGGCTGCTTCTCGGAGGCCAGCAGGAACGCGCCCCGCCGCGCGGCGAGCGCCGCCAGCAGGGCCGCCTTGCCGCCGGGGCCGGCGCAGCCGTCCAGCCACCGGGCGTCACGGCCCTCGATCGGGGCCGCCGCCAGGGCCATCGCCACCAGTTGGCTGCCCTCGTCCTGTACGCCGGCGCGCCCGTCGCGCACCGCCTCCAGCGCGCCCGGCTCGCCGCCCTCGGCCATCCGCACGGCGTACGGGGACCAGCGCCCGGGCAGGACCGAGTCCTCGCCGAGCGCTTCCGTCAGCTCCTCGGTGGTGGACCGTCCGGGCCGCGCCACCAGGGTGACCTCGGGCCGCTCGTTGTCGGCCTCCAGGAGGTCCTCGATGCCCGCGCGGCCCCCGCCGAGGGCGTCCCACAGCGCGCTGACGACCCAGCGCGGGTGCGAGTGGTACACCGCCAGGTGCTGTTCCGCGTCGTCCTCGTACGGCGGGGCGACCTTCTCCAGCCAGCCGTCCAGGTCGTGCGCGGCGATCTTGCGCAGGACCGCGTTCACGAACTTGGCGCGCCCGTCGCCGAGCACCACCCGCGCCAGTTCCACGCTCGCGGAGACCGCCGCGTGCGTCGGGATCCGGGTCCCGAGCAACTGGTGGGCGCCGAGCGAGAGCACGTCCAGCACCGGCGGGTCCACCTCCCGCAGCGGTCGGTCGATGCAGGCCTTGATGACCGCGTCGTACGTCCCCTGGCGGCGCAGCGTCCCGTACACCAACTCGGTGGCCAGCGCCGCGTCGCGCGCCTGGAAGTTCTCGTCCTGGCGGGCCTTGCGCAGCAGCGGCGGCAGCACGAGGTTGGCGTACGCGTCCCGCTCCCCCACCGCCCGCAGCGCCTCGAAGGCCAGCATCCGCACGGGGTCCTTCTGCGGCCGGCGGTACGGCTTGCCCGGCTTGCCGCCCTGGGCCCCGGACGGCTTGCCTCCCCCGGTGGCGGCGGGTCGACGACGAGGCTGGCGAGGCTGTTCGCTCACGTGAAAGGTGCTCCGGATGTACGAGGTGCTACGGGTGTGCTGAGGGGAGGAACGAAGGGGATCAGCCTACGTCGACCCCACCGAGGCGTTCGCCGGGCGCGATCCGCACCCCGCGCGCCCAGTCGGCGCCCTTCATCGGCTTCTTGCCCTGCGGCTGCACCCAGAGCAGCTCCACGGCGTGCGAACCGGTGCCGACGTACACGTTGTTCTTGGCCGGGGCGAGGGCCCCGGGCTCCAGGTCCGTGCGGTCGGGCACCAGCCCGACGGAGATCAGCTTGAGCCGCTCGCCGCGGAAGACGGTCCACGCCCCGGGGGCGGGCGTGCAGCCCCGCACCACGCGGTCGGCGCGCAGGGCGGGGGCCTTCCAGTCGATCCGCGCGTCCTCCACCGTGATCTTGGGTGCGAGCGAGATCCCGTCGGTCGGCTGCTCGACGGCGCGCAGGGTTCCGTCCTCGATCCCGTCCATGGTGGCCGCCAGCAGACCGGCCCCGGCGAAGGCGAGCCGGGTCAGCAGGTCGCCGCTGGTGTCGGTCGGCCGGACCTCCTCGGTGAGGATCCCGTAGACCGGGCCGGAGTCGAGGCCCTCCTCGATCTGGAAGGTGGACGCGCCGGTGACCTGGTCCCCCGCCATGATCGACTGCTGGACGGGGGCCGCGCCGCGCCAGGCGGGGAGCAGCGAGAAGTGCAGGTTGACCCAGCCCCGGCGGGGGATCTCCAGCGCGCTCTTGGGCAGCAGCGCCCCGTAGGCGACGACCGGGCAGCAGTCGGGGTCGATCTCGCGCAGCCGGGCCTGGAACTCGGGGTCGCGGGGCCGGGTGGGCTTGAGGACCTCGATCCCCGCCTCCTCGGCGCGCTCGGCGACCGGGCTCGCGACGAGCCGTCGACCACGACCAGCCGGTGCGTCGGGCCGGGTGACGACGGCGGCGACCTCGTGGCGCCCGGAGGCGATCAGGGCGTCCAGGGCGGGCACGGCGACCTCGGGGGTGCCTGCGAAGACGAGCTTCACCGGTTACTACCTCGCTATCTCGGCTGTCAGCAGCACACCAGTCTATGGGGGTGCGCGCGAGGCGGCCCACCTGCGGCCCCGAGGGGGCGTGCGCACACGCGCGCGCCCCTCGCATATGCCGACACGCCCCCACAGCGTGACCTGGGCACCGGGTGGAGCGTTGGTCAAGAGAGATTGACCGAAACGGGCTGCGCGTCACACCGGCGTCTGCGGCCCATCCGCTCTTCAGCACCGGTTCGAGAGGCTTCTTCATGGCCGACCACGCCACCCACGACGCCCAAGCACGGGCCAGCCTGCACCTCCTGGTGCGGGACATCGAGCGGGTTCGCCGGCAGGTGGATGCTCTGCGTACGCTCACCGCCCAGCTCGGCAACGTGTACCGCCCGCGCCGCTCAGGTCCCTCCACGGGCTTCGTCGTCTACGGCAGGGCGCCCGCGCCCACCGTCCGCCTCGCGCAGGAACTGCGGGACAGCGTCGAGACCCTGGTCACCGCCGCGGTGGACTTCGACCGCTCGCTCGGTTTCTCGTGGGACGCGGTCGGCTCGGCTCTCGGCGTCACCAAGCAGGCCGTGCACCGTCGGTACGGGGCCCGGCGCGCGCAGCCCGTCGAGGCGGCCGAGCCGCCCCCGACCGAGGCGACCGCCCCCCGCCCCCTGGGGCCGCTCCCCACCATCCCGGCGGCGCGCTCCGTACCGCCGCAGCCCGTACGCGAGGAGTCGCAGGCGACGGCCCCGGCCGGGGCTCCGGCGGGGGCGCTCCCCCGCTCACCGGCCTTCCCCGGACCGCGCAACGGTTGATCGTCCCCGCCGCCGGGTCGCCGACCCCCGACGGCCGGGCCGATCCGGCCACAGCGCAGTCCCCGCCCCCGGTGGAGCGATCCGAACGGTCGCCCCGCCGGGGGCCTTCGGCGTCCCGACCACCCGACGGCCCTCCCGACCACCCGCCGCCCCCACGCCAAGCGGCCCCGGCTCTCCGGCCCTCCGGCCCTCCGGCGAAACCATCGGCCGCCCGCGCCGCCCTCAGCCGATGTCCGGCGGGTCGATCCTGACCCGCACCGACTCCGCCGCCGACACGCCCCGGGCCAGCCGGCCGGCCTGCGCCGACTTGAGCGCCGCCGCCAGGGCGGCCCCGCTGCCCGGCCGCACCCGAACCAGCGCCCGCTCGCCCGGCGAGGCCTCCCCGCGGCGGCCCGGCAGCGGCACCGGGCCCAGGATCTCGGCGTCCGACGGCAGGTCCGCCGTCGCCAGGAAGCCCTCCACCGCCTCCTTGCGGCCGATGACGGACGCCATCCGCGACACCGGGGGGAAGTGCAGCTCGGCGCGTTCCGCCAGCTCGCGCAGCGCGTGTCCCACGGGGTCCCACCTGACCAGGGCCTGCACGGGGCGCAGCGTGGGCTCGGCCACGATGACGACCTGGCCGCTGCCGCGCACCAGGGCCGCCGCCGAGAGCCACCGTCGCAGCGCCTCCTCGCCTGCGCGCAGGTCGGGGAAGCCGAGCATCGCCCAGCCGTCCAGGAGCAGCGCGGCCGCGTAGCCCTCGCCCTCCGCCACCGGCTCCGCGCCCGGCGTGGAGACCACCAGGGCCGGGGCGTCGGGCACCCGGTCCAGCACGTGGTCACGCCCGGAGGTGCGTACGGACACGGCGGGGAAGGCACGTCCCAGTTCCTCGGCGGTACGGCGCGCCCCGACCACCTGGGCGCGCAGCCGGAAGGATCCGCACTCCTCGCAGTGCCAGGCGCTCTCCTGCCGCCCGCACCAACCGCAGTGCAGCTCCCGCTCGTCAGGCGCCTCCAGCGGGCCCGCGCAGGCCCCGCAGCGCGCGGGGGTCCGGCACCGTTCGCAGGCGAGCCGGGGCACGTACCCGCGTCGGGGCACCTGGACGAGCACCGGCCCGGACTTCAGGCCCTCCCGCACGGTCTCCCAGGCCAGGCTGGGCAGTCGGGCCACGCGGGCCGCCTCGTCGCGCGCGAGGAGCTCGTCGCCGACGGTCCGGATGCGGGGAGCGTGCGCGCGCACCGTCGTCCGGTCGGCCACCAGGGGCCGGGCCCAACCGGACTCGACCAGCTGGGCGGCCTCGACCGTGCAGCTCGTACTGCCCAGCAGGAAGGCGCAGCCCTCCGTCAACGAGCGCAGTTGCAGCACTTCCCGCACGTGCGGGAAGGGGGCGTTGTCGTCGCTGTGGCTGGAGTCCCCGTCGTCCCAGACGGCGACCAGCCCGAGGTCCCGGACGGGCGCGAACATGGCCGCGCGGGTCCCGATCACGGCCCGCACCGAGCCCCGGTGCACCGAGAGCCACTGCGTGTACCGCTTCTGGGGTCCCGATTCGGCGGTCAGCAGCGTGTGCAGCCCCTTGCCCACCAGCGCGGTCAGCGCCTCGTCCACCCGGGCGGCGGCGCGCCCGTCGGGAAGGACGGCCAGCGCGCCGCGGCCGGAGGCCAGGGTGGTCGCCATCGCGCGCGCCAGCTCGTCCGGCCAGTGCGGACCGGGCAACGCCGTCCACACCGTGCGGGGGCTCGCGCCGGACGCCAGCTCGCGCAGGAAGCCCGGTCCGGCCGGGTACCGCTCCCAGCCGCCCGGTTCCGGCACGTCGGGGGCGGGCCTCGGCTCCGGGGAGGGTCGGCTCTCGGCCTGTCCGTGGCGCGGCGGGATCGCCAGTTGGAGGACGTCGGCGAGGCTGCCCGCGTAGCGCTGGGCCACGGCCCGGGCGAGCTTCTCCATGCGCGGGCTCAGCACCCGCTCGGGGGACACGACCTGTGCCAGCGCGGCGAGCGGCCGGTCGTAGTCCGTCTCCGCGATCCGCTCGATCACGAAGCCGTCGATCAGGCCGCCGCCCTCGCGGCGTCCGTCGCGGACGCGGCCCTCTCCCGCGCCGAAGCGGACCCGGACCCTCACGCCCGGCTGGGCGTCCTCGGCCAGGTGCTCGGGCACGGCGTAGTCCCAGGTCTGATCGAGGTGCAGGACCCCCTTGTTGACGAGGATCCTGGCGATCGGCAGCTCCTTGGCCAGCGGCGCCCCCCGCCAGGTGCGGGGCTTGGCCTTCTCCTCGGCCGTCGCCTTGGCCTCGGCCACCATCCCCCGGATCAGCGCGAGCTGCTCCGGCGGGCCACCGGGACTCCCGTCCTCGGGCCGCTCTTCGGAATCGCTCTCGCTGCTCACACCCGAATTCTTACCAAATGCCGGTGACAACGACGCACGGCCCCGGACCGCGGGGTCCGGGGCCGTGCGTGCGGGCGCGTCCGCGCCCCGGGTCCTAGAGACCGGCGGCGGCGCGCAGGGCGTCGACGCGGTCGGTGCGCTCCCAGGTGAAGTCCGGCAGCTCACGGCCGAAGTGGCCGTAGGCGGCGGTCTGCGCGTAGATCGGGCGCAGCAGGTCCAGGTCGCGGATGATGGCGGCCGGGCGGAGGTCGAAGACCTGGCCGATCGCCTCCTCGATCTTCTGGACGTCCACCTTGGCGGTGCCGAAGGTCTCCACGAAGAGACCGACCGGCTCGGCCTTGCCGATGGCGTACGCGACCTGCACCTCGCAGCGCGAGGCCAGCCCGGCGGCGACGACGTTCTTGGCGACCCAGCGCATGGCGTAGGCGGCCGAGCGGTCGACCTTGGACGGGTCCTTGCCGGAGAACGCGCCACCACCGTGACGGGCCATGCCGCCGTAGGTGTCGATGATGATCTTGCGGCCGGTGAGGCCGGCGTCGCCCATCGGACCGCCGATCTCGAAGCGACCGGTCGGGTTCACGAGGAGGCGGTAGCCCTCGGTGTCGAGCTTGATGCCGTCCTCGATGAGCTGGGCCAGCACGTGCTCGACGACGAACTCGCGGATGTCCGGGGCGAGCAGCGAGTCCAGGTCGATGTCGGCGGCGTGCTGCGAGGACACGACGACCGTGTCCAGGCGCACGGCCTTGTCGCCGTCGTACTCGATGGTGACCTGGGTCTTGCCGTCGGGGCGCAGGTACGGGATGGTGCCGTTCTTGCGGACCTCGGACAGCCGGCGCGAGAGCTTGTGCGCGATGTGGATCGGGAGCGGCATCAGCTCGGGCGTCTCGTCGCAGGCGTACCCGAACATCAGGCCCTGGTCGCCGGCGCCCTGCTTGTCCAGCTCGTCCTCGTCGCCCTCGACCCGCTTCTCGTACGCGGTGTCGACGCCCTGCGCGATGTCGGGGGACTGCGCGCCGATGGACACCGACACGCCACAGGAGGCGCCGTCGAAGCCCTTCTTCGAGGAGTCGTAGCCGATTTCGAGGATCTTGTCGCGGACGAGCTGCGCGATCGGGGCGTAGGCCTTCGTCGTCACCTCTCCCGCGATGTGCACGAGACCGGTGGTGATGAGGGTTTCCACGGCCACGCGCGAAGTCGGGTCCTCGGCGAGAAGCGCGTCGAGGATCGTGTCGCTGATCTGGTCAGCGATCTTGTCGGGGTGGCCCTCGGTCACGGACTCCGAGGTGAACAGGCGACGGGACACAACGCTCCCTGGGGTTGCAGCGGCTGCTGGCTGATCATTTGGCGGAACCACACCGGGGGCTGCGCCCGATCACGTTCCGAGTGTGCAGTTTATCGGTCGCCGCCGTCTGTCGGACCACCCGTCTCGCCTTGTGGGAGCCGTGTGACCTGCGGCACTCCATTCTGACCCACGAGCATGTCCGCGGGAAGCGTCCCGTTCAGGCGCGTCGCGGCGCGAGCCTGGGGGCGACGTGATCCCAAATCACCTCGGCCAGGACGTCCTTCGGACCGTACGGGACGGGCGTCTCGGTACCGTCGGAGGCGAGGACGACCGCCTCGTTCTCCTCCGAACCGAAGGTCTTGCTCTCGCCCACTTCGTTGACGACGAGAAGATCACACCCCTTGCGGAGGAGTTTCGCCCGGCCGTTCGCGAGCACGTCGTCCGTCTCGGCGGCGAATCCCACCACGACCTGCCCCTCCCGGGCCCGGTCGGCGGAGATCTCCGCGAGGACGTCGGGGTTGCGCACGAGGGCCACCGGTTCGGGCTCCTGCCCGTCCTTCTTCTTGATCTTCCCGTCCGCGTAGCGGGCGGGCCGGAAGTCGGCGACGGCCGCGGCCATCACCACCGCGTCGGCATCGGCGGCGGCCTTCAGGACCGCCTCCCGGAGCTGGAGGGCCGTGCCCACCCGTACGACGTCCACCCCGGCCGGGTCGGGCAGCGCGGCGTTGGCCGCGACCAGCGTGACGCGGGCGCCGCGGGCGACGGCGGTGCGGGCGAGCGCGTAGCCCTGCTTGCCGGAGGAACGGTTGCCGAGGAAGCGGACCGGGTCGAGCGGCTCCCTGGTGCCGCCGGCGCTGATCACCACGTGTCGGCCGGCCAGGTCGGGGCCGGCGGTCCCTGCGGAGCGGCCGGCGCCCCGCAGGACGTGGCGGCAGACCTCGTAGATCTCCTCGGGGTCGGGCAGTCGCCCCTTGCCGGTGTCCTTGCCGGTGAGCCGGCCGACGGCGGGCTCGATGACGACGGCGCCCCGCCGGCGGAGCGTGGCCACGTTCTCCTGGGTGGCGGGGTGCTCCCACATCTCGGTGTGCATCGCGGGTGCGAAGACGACCGGGCAGCGGGCGGTGAGCAGGGTGTTCGTCAGTAGGTCGTCCGCGAGCCCGTGGGCGGCCTTGGCGAGCATGTCGGCGGTGGCGGGGGCGACGACGACCAGGTCGGCCGACTGCCCGATGCGGACGTGCGGCACCTCGTGCACGGACTCCCAGACCTGCTGGGAGGCCGGGTTCCCGGAGAGCGCGGCCCAGGTGGCCTCGCCGACGAAGTTCAGGGAGGCCGCGGTGGGCACCACCCGTACGTCGTGTCCGGACTCGGTCAGCCGACGCAGCAGCTCACAGGCCTTGTACGCGGCGATTCCGCCACTGACCCCCAGCACGACCCTCGGCTTGCCCACCACACACTCCCCTTCGCGGAACGTCTACTGACACCTATGACACACCACAGGCCCGACAGATGTTCTGCCGGGCCTGTGGTGAAAGGAATTCTCGGTGCTTACTGGGCCGGGGCCTCGATGGCCTCGGACGTCAGCAGACCCGCGTTGATCTCGCGCAGCGCGATCGAAAGCGGCTTCTCGTGGACGTGGGTGTCCACCAGCGGGCCGACGTACTCAAGCAGGCCCTCGCCGAGCTGCGAGTAGTACGCGTTGATCTGACGGGCACGCTTGGCCGCGTAGATCACGAGGCTGTACTTCGAGTCGGTGGCCTCGAGCAGCTCGTCGATCGGCGGGTTGATGATGCCCTCGGGCGCAGTCATGGAAGAGGACACGCTCTACCTTCCGAAGATGGGTGAAGATTCAAACATCGATCGAAAGAACATCGATCAACGATCAGACAACTTCCATCAAGGCTAGCAGCTCGCGCGCCACGTCCTCGACGGAGGTGTTGACAAGGGTGGTGTCGAACTCCGATTCGGCAGCGAGTTCGATCCGGGCCGCGCCGAGCCGGCGCTCGATGACCTCGGCCGACTCGGTCCCGCGACCGGTGAGTCGGCGGACCAACTCCTCCCAGCTCGGCGGGGCGAGGAAGACGAGCTGCGCCTCGGGCATGGAATCGCGGACGAGTCGGGCTCCCTGGAGATCGATCTCCAGCAGGACCGGCTCGCCGTTCTCCAGGCGTTCCAGCACCGCGCCGCGCGGTGTGCCGTAGCGGTTGCCCGCGAATTCGGCCCACTCCAGCAGCTCGCCGTTGGCGATCAGCTTGTCGAACTCGTCGTCGTTGACGAAGAAGTAGTGGACTCCGTGTCGCTCACCGGGCCGCGGCTTGCGGGTGGTGGCCGACACCGAGAGCCATACCTCGGGGTGAACCTTGCGCATATGCGCGACGACCGTGCTCTTGCCGACCCCCGAGGGGCCGGAGAGCACGGTCAGCCGCGGACGAACCTCTGCTGCCATAGAGCGATTATCCAGGTTCTCGGGACTGCCTGAGAACGCCGGGAGAACTTCGGACGAAGCCTCAGGCGGGCTTGCCGCCGAACTCGCGCTCCAGAGAGGCGATCTGGTTGGAGCCGAGACCTCGAACACGTCGAGACTCGGAGATGCCGAGGCGCTCCATGATCTGCTTGGCGCGGACCTTGCCCACGCCGGGGAGGGACTCCAGAAGAGCGGAGACCTTCATCTTGCCGATGACGTCGTTCTCCTGGCCCAGCTTGATGACGTCATGGAGGGAGGCGCCGGAGTGCTTGAGTCGATTCTTCACCTCGGCCCGCTCCCGGCGAGCCGCGGCGGCCTTTTCGAGCGCTGCTGCGCGCTGTTCAGGGGTAAGGGGCGGAAGAGCCACGCCTACGTCACCTCGGATGTCGAACTGTCGGATACGGACCGGCGGGATGCCGGAAGGCATCACACCAGGCGAGCCCCCGAACAGCGGTGGTGCTCGATCGCTGCTCGTTCACTCTGGTCGGAGACTAGCGGCCAAGGCCGCTCCCGTCAGCGAGAACGGACGAAAAGTCCTGGTCAGCCTTTGTCGAACCGTACATCACGGACAAAATACCTCGGTTTTGTCCGGTGAAGGACGTTCGAATTTCGTCAAGCAGTGCGACGCGTCCGTCCCGCGACTCCCCGAACGTCCCCGTTCCGCACTCCGGGACCGCCGTTCCGGCGGGGCGATCGTGATCCGCGTCACGTTCGCCCCGCCCCTCGCCCCGCCGGGGCTCAGGCCGACGCCACCGCGGTCCGGACCTCGTCCGCGAACCGGGCCGCCGACGCGCGCAGCGCACCGGCGTCGGGGCCGTGCTTCAGCACGCCGCGCGACACGTTCGGCACGACGTTGCGCACGGCCGCTCCGAAGACGCGCGGGAGGTCGGCCGCGGTGGCGCCCTGCGCGCCGATGCCCGGGGCCAGCAGCGGCCCGTTGATGTCCAGGTCGAACGAGGACAGGTCCCCCAGGGTGGCGCCCACCACCGCGCCGAAGGAACCCATGGGGGTGGCGCCCGCGTTCTCGGCCGCCAGGTGCGCCAGCATGGTCGCCCCGATCGAGCGACCGTCCTCGCGCACCGCGCGCTGGACCTCGGCGCCCTCCGGGTTGGAGGTCAGGGCCAGTACGAACAGGCCGGCGCCCGAGGCGCGCGCGAGTTCCACCGCCGGCGCGAGCGAGCCGTAGCCCAGGTACGGGGAGACCGTCAGCGCGTCCGAGAACAGGGGCGAGGACGGTGACAGGAAGGTCTGCGCGTACGCGGCCATCGTCGAACCGATGTCCCCGCGCTTGGCGTCCATGACGACCAGCGTGCCCGCGGCCCGGGCGTCCGCGACGGTCCGCTCCAGCACCGCGATGCCGCGCGACCCGAACCGCTCGAAGAAGGCGGCCTGCGGCTTGAAGACCGCGACCTCCTGCGCCAGTGCCTCCACGACCGTGCGGGAGAACCTCTCCAGCCCCGCGATGTCGTCGTCCAGGCCCCAGGAGGCCAGCAGGGCGGCGTGCGGGTCGATGCCGACGCACAGCGGGCCCCGGGAGTCCATCGCCGCGCGCAGGCGGGTGCCGAAGGGGGTCACAGAGGTCACAGCGAGGCCTTCCGGGTCTCGGCGCCCACCGCGTCGGCGAGCGAGTCGTACGGGCTGTCCGCCAGGCGGGCGGCCAGGCCCCGGTGGATGGCGCGGGCGTAGAGCGGGCCTTCGTAGATGAAGGCGCTGTAGCCCTGGATCAGCGTCGCGCCGGCCAGGATCCGCTGCCAGGCGTCCTCGGCGTTCTCGATGCCCCCGACGCCCACGAGGACCAGACGGTCCCCCACGCGGGCGTACAGCCGCCTGAGGACCTCCAGGGAGCGTTCCTTGACCGGAGCGCCGGACAGCCCGCCGGTCTCCTTCACCAGGTCGGGGGCGGACTTCAGGCCCAGGCCCTCGCGCGCGATGGTCGTGTTGGTGGCGATGATGCCGTCGAGGCCGAGTTCCAGGGCCAGGTCGGCGACCGCGTCCACGTCCTCGTCGGCGAGGTCGGGGGCGATCTTGACCAGCAGCGGGACGCGGCGGTCGGTGACCACGCGGTCCGCGGCCTCCCGTACGGCCGTCAGCAGCGGGCGCAGGGACTCGGTGGCCTGGAGGTTGCGCAGGCCCGGGGTGTTCGGGGAGGAGACGTTGACGACGAGGTAGTCCGCGTGGCGGGCGAGCCGCTCGGTGGAGGCGACGTAGTCCGCCGCGGCCTCCGCCTCCGGGACGACCTTCGTCTTGCCGATGTTCACGCCGACCACGGTCTTGAAGACGGGGTTGCGGGCGGCCAGCCGGGCGGCGACGGCCTCCGAGCCCTCGTTGTTGAAGCCCATGCGGTTGATCAGGGCGCGGTCCGCGACCAGCCGGAAGAGCCGCTTCCCGGGGTTGCCGGGCTGGGCCTGGGCGGTGACCGTGCCGATCTCGACGTGGTCGAAGCCGAGCATCGTCATGCCGTCGATGGCGACCGCGTTCTTGTCGAAGCCCGCCGCGAGGCCGAAGGGGCCGTGCATGCGCAGGCCCAGGGCCTCGGTGCGCAGTTCCTTGTGGCGGGGCGCCAGCCAAGCGGCGACGAAGGTCCGCAGCACCGGGACGCGGGCCGCGAGGCGGATCCAGCGGAAGGCCAGGTGGTGCGCCCGCTCCGGGTCCATGCGCTTGAAGACGAGGTTGAAGAACAGTTTGTACATCGTCCGAAATATCCCTTGTGCGCTCATGAAAGGGGGGACACCGGTCGCTGTGCCGGTGCCCCCCTTTCGTACGGGCTGCTAGTCGCGGGCCGCGATCAGGTGTTCCGCGTGCTCCTGGAGCGAGCGGACGCCGACGTCGCCGCGGTTGAGCGCGTCGATGCCCTGGACGGCGGCGGCGAGCGCCTGGACCGTGGTCAGGCACGGGACGCCGCGCGCCACGGCCGCCGTACGGATCTCGTAGCCGTCGAGACGGCCACCGGTGCCGTACGGGGTGTTGACGATCAGGTCGACCTGGCCGTCGTGGATGAGCTGGACGACGGTCTTCTCGCCGTCGGGGCCCTCGCCCTCGCTGAGCTTGCGCACGACGGTGGCGTTGATGCCGTTGCGGCGCAGCACCTCCGCCGTGCCCGAGGTCGCCATCAGCTCGAAGCCGTGGGCGACGAGCTCGCGCGCCGGGAAGATCATCGAGCGCTTGTCGCGGTTGGCGACGGAGATGAACGCGCGGCCCTTGGTGGGCAGCGGCCCGTAGGCGCCGGCCTGCGACTTGGCGTACGCCGTGCCGAAGACGGAGTCGATGCCCATGACCTCGCCGGTGGAGCGCATCTCCGGGCCGAGGACGGTGTCGACGCCGCGGCCCTGGATGTCGCGGAAGCGCGACCACGGCATCACGGCCTCCTTGACGGAGATCGGCGCGTCGAACGGCAGGGTGCCGCCGTCGCCGGTCTTGGGCAGCATGCCCTCTTCGCGCAGCTCGGCGATGGTGGTGCCGAGCGAGATGCGGGCGGCGGCCTTGGCCAGCGGTACCGCGGTCGCCTTCGAGGTGAAGGGCACGGTCCGGGAGGCGCGCGGGTTGGCCTCCAGGACGTAGAGGATGTCACCCGCCATCGCGAACTGGATGTTGATCAGGCCGCGGACGCCGACGCCCTTGGCGATGGCCTCGGTGGAGGTGCGCAGGCGCTTGATGTCGTGGCCGCCGAGGGTGATCGGGGGCAGGGCGCAGGCCGAGTCGCCGGAGTGGATGCCGGCTTCCTCGATGTGCTCCATGACGCCGCCGAGGTAGAGCTCGTGGCCGTCGTACAGCGCGTCGACGTCGATCTCGATCGCGTCGTCGAGGAAGCGGTCGACCAGCACGGGGCGGGTCGGGGAGATCTCGGTGGACTCCGCGATGTACGACTCCAGGCGGGTCTCGTCGTAGACGATCTCCATGCCGCGGCCGCCGAGCACGTAGGACGGGCGGACCAGGACCGGGTAGCCGATCTCGTCGGCGATCGCCTTGGCACCCGCGAAGGTGGTGGCGGTGCCGTGCTTGGGGGCGGGCAGGCCGGCCTCGGCGAGGACCTGGCCGAAGGCGCCGCGGTCCTCGGCGGCGTGGATGGCCTCCGGCGGGGTGCCGACGACGGGGACGCCGTTGTCCTTGAGTGCCTGGGCGAGACCGAGGGGGGTCTGGCCGCCGAGCTGGACGACGACGCCGGCGATGGGGCCGGCGAGGGACTCGGCGTGGACGATCTCCAGCACGTCTTCCAGCGTCAGCGGCTCGAAGTACAGGCGGTCGGAGGTGTCGTAGTCCGTCGAGACGGTCTCGGGGTTGCAGTTGACCATCACGGTCTCGTAGCCGGCGTCGCTGAGCGCGAAGGAGGCGTGGACGCAGGAGTAGTCGAACTCGATGCCCTGGCCGATGCGGTTCGGGCCGGAGCCCAGGATGATCACCGCGGGCTTGGTGCGGGTCGCGACCTCGGACTCCTCGTCGTACGAGGAGTAGAAGTACGGGGTCTTGGCCGCGAACTCGGCGGCGCAGGTGTCGACCGTCTTGTAGACCGGGCGGACCCCGAGGGCGTGCCGGACCTCGCGGACGACGTCCTCGCGCAGGCCCCGGATCTCGGCGATCTGGTGGTCGGAGAAGCCGTGCCGCTTGGCCTCGGCGAGCAGCTCGGGCCGGAGCTTGTCGGCGGCCGCCAGGTCGTCGGCGATCTCCTTGATCAGGAACAGCTGGTCGACGAACCAGGGGTCGATCCTCGTGGACTCGAAGACCTCCTCCTGGGTGGCGCCGGCGCGGATGGCCTGCATGACGGTGTTGATGCGGCCGTCGGTCGGGCGCACCGCGGTGGCGAGCAGTTCTTCCTTGTCGCCGACCGGGCCGACGAAGGTGAACTGCGAGCCCTTCTTCTCCAGGGAGCGCAGGGCCTTCTGCAGGGCCTCGGTGAAGTTGCGGCCGATGGCCATGGCCTCGCCCACCGACTTCATGGTGGTGGTGAGGGTGGCGTCGGCGAGCGGGAACTTCTCGAAGGCGAAGCGCGGGGCCTTGACGACGACGTAGTCGAGGGACGGCTCGAAGGAGGCCGGCGTCTTCTCGGTGATGTCGTTGGGGACCTCGTCGAGGGTGTAGCCGATGGCCAGCTTGGCGGCGATCTTGGCGATCGGGAAGCCGGTGGCCTTCGACGCCAGCGCCGAGGAGCGCGAGACGCGCGGGTTCATCTCGATGACGATGACGCGGCCGTCGACCGGGTCGATCGCGAACTGGATGTTGCAGCCGCCGGTGTCGACGCCGACCTCGCGGATGATCGCGATGCCGATGTCGCGCAGCCGCTGGTACTCGCGGTCGGTCAGCGTCATCGCGGGGGCGACGGTGATCGAGTCGCCGGTGTGGACGCCCATCGGGTCGAAGTTCTCGATGGAGCAGACGACGACCACGTTGTCCTTGGTGTCGCGCATCAGCTCCAGCTCGTACTCCTTCCAGCCGAGGATGGACTCCTCCAGGAGCACCTCGGTGGTCGGGGAGAGCGTGAGGCCCTGGCCGGCGATGCGGCGCAGTTCGTCCTCGTCGTGGGCGAAGCCGGAGCCGGCGCCGCCCATGGTGAAGGAGGGCCGCACGACGACGGGGTAGCCGCCGAGGGTCTCGACGCCGGCGATGACGTCGTCCATGGTGTGGCAGATGACCGAGCGGGCGGACTCGCCGTAGCCGATCTTGGCCTTGACGGCCTCGACGACGCCCTTGAAGAGCTCGCGGTCCTCGCCCTTGTTGATGGCCTCGACGTTGGCGCCGATCAGCTCGACGCCGTACTTCTCCAGCACGCCCTGCTCGTGCATGGAGATCGCGGTGTTGAGCGCGGTCTGGCCGCCGAGGGTGGGCAGCAGCGCGTCGGGGCGCTCCTTCGCGATGATCTTCTCGACGAACTCGGGGGTGATCGGCTCGACGTACGTGGCGTCGGCGATCTCCGGGTCGGTCATGATCGTCGCGGGGTTGGAGTTGACCAGGATGACCCGCAGGCCCTCGGCCTTGAGGATGCGGCAGGCCTGGGTCCCGGAGTAGTCGAACTCGGCGGCCTGCCCGATGACGATCGGGCCGGAGCCGATGACCAGGACGGACTGGATATCGGTGCGCTTAGGCACGCTCGGCCTCCATCTGGGCGGTGCTCATCAAAGACGTGAAGCGGTCGAAGAGGTACGCGGCGTCGTGCGGGCCGGCGGCCGCCTCGGGGTGGTACTGGACGGAGAAGGCCGGCTGGTCGAGCAGCCGCAGGCCTTCGACGACCTGGTCGTTCAGGCAGACGTGGGAGACCTCGGCGCGGCCGTAGGGGGTCTCGGACACCTTGTCGAGGGGCGCGTCCACGGCGAAGCCGTGGTTGTGCGCGGTGACCTCGACCTTGCCGGTGCTGCGGTCCTGGACCGGCTGGTTGATGCCGCGGTGGCCGTACTTCAGCTTGTAGGTGCCGAAGCCGAGCGCGCGGCCCAGGATCTGGTTGCCGAAGCAGATGCCGAAGAGCGGGGTCTTGCGCTCCAGCACGGCCCGCATGACGGCGACGGGGCCGTCGGCGGTGGCCGGGTCGCCCGGTCCGTTGGAGAAGAACACGCCGTCCGGGTTGACGGCGTACACGTCCTCGACGGTGGCGGTGGCGGGAAGCACGTGGACCTCGATGCCGCGCTCGGCCATCCGGTGCGGGGTCATGCCCTTGATGCCGAGGTCCACGGCGGCGACGGTGAACTTCTTCTCGCCGATCGCGGGGACGACGTACGTCTCCTTGGTGGCGACCTCGGCGGCGAGGTTCGCGCCCTTCATCTGCGGGGCGGCCTGCACCTTGGCCAGCAGCGCCTCGTCACGGACGCCCTCCCAGGCCTCCCCGGAGAAGATGCCGACGCGCATGGCGCCGCGCTCGCGCAGGTGGCGGGTCAGGGCGCGGGTGTCGATGCCGGAGATCCCGACGACACCCTGCTTGACCAGTTCCTCGTCCAGCGAGCGCCGCGAGCGCCAGTTGGAGGGGACGCGGGCGGGGTCGCGCACGACGTAGCCGGCGACCCAGATGCGGGAGGACTCGGGGTCCTCGTCGTTCACCCCGGTGTTGCCCACGTGCGGGGCGGTCATCACGACGACCTGTCGGTGGTACGACGGGTCGGTGAGGGTCTCCTGGTAGCCGGTCATGCCGGTGGAGAACACGGCCTCGCCGAAGGTCTCCCCCACAGCGCCGTAGGCGCGGCCGCGGAAGATCCGACCGTCCTCCAGGACGAGTACGGCGGGAGCTTTGGCTGCTCCCCTGGTGGAGGTCGTCATCGTTCGGCGCCTTCCGTCGTGATGGATGAGTTCATGTGGTTGATCGCCTCGACCCAGGCGGCGTGTTCGGCCGCGCGGTCGGAGCGGAATCCGGAGTCGATCAGCTTGTCGCCATGCGCCCATGTGACGACGAGCAGACCGCCCTCGGTGAGTACCTTGCCCGCGATTCCCTTGTCGAGGCGGGCGCCGCGCAGCCGCGCGGCCGGTACGAAGAAGTCGGTGGCACCCGGTCGGACCACGTCGAGGCCCGCGTCGGTGAGCGTGAGCTCCACCCGGCTGCGGACGCCCAGACCGTGGGCGACGATCCGGTCGAGCCACTGCCCGGCGGTGGTCGACCCGTGGTACCGGCCGGTCAGGGCCAGCCGGTGCTCGGGGAGACCGCTCGGGGCGACGGGCAGTTCCGGCAGATCGCTCTGCAGGGCGCCGCGCCATTTCCAGCCCTGCCGCATCAGCCAGTACACGAACGCGATGAAGACGAGCAGACCGACGACCCACGCGATGCGCGCGCCCCAGTCCGTCACCTCCGCCGACTGTCGTTCGGCGGCCTCGGCGGCCAGTTGGATTACTGCAGGTGTCACGCCAGCGTCCCGTCCACGACCGTTGCCCGGCCCCGCAGGAATGTGTGAGTGACGCGCCCCGGCAGCTCGCGGCCCTCGTAGGGCGTGTTGCGGCTGCGGGAGGCGAAGTGCGCGGGGTCCACGACACCACGGTACGAGGTATCGACCAAGGTCAGGTTCGCGGGTTCACCTGCCGAGACGGGCCGGCCGTGGTTTTCCAGGCCTCCGATGCGCGCCGGGGCGAAGGACATCCGCTGGGCGACGCCCGCCCAGTCGAGCAGTCCGGTCTCCACCATCGTCTGCTGGACGACGGAGAGCGCGGTCTCCAGGCCGACCATGCCCATGGCGGCGGCGGCCCACTCGCAGTCCTTGTCCTCGTGCGGGTGCGGGGCGTGGTCGGTGGCGACGATGTCGATCGTGCCGTCGGCGAGCGCCTCGCGCAGGGCCAGCACGTCGCGCTCGGTGCGCAGCGGCGGGTTGACCTTGTAGACCGCGTTGTACGAGCGGACGAGCTCGTCGGTGAGGAGCAGGTGGTGCGGGGTGACCTCGGCGGTGACGTCGATGCCGCGGGACTTGGCCCAGCGGACGATCTCGACGGAGCCGGCGGTGGAGAGGTGGCAGATGTGCACGCGGGAGCCGACGTGCTCGGCGAGGAGGACGTCGCGGGCGATGATCGACTCCTCGGCGACGGCGGGCCAGCCGCCGAGGCCCAGCTCGGCCGAGACGACGCCCTCGTTCATCTGGGCGCCCTCGGTCAGGCGGGGCTCCTGCGCGTGCTGGGCGACGACGCCGCCGAAGGCCTTCACGTACTCCAGGGCGCGGCGCATGATCACGGCGTCGTCCACGCACTTGCCGTCGTCGGAGAAGACGGTGACGTGGGCGGCGGAGTCGTGCATCGCGCCGAGCTCGGCGAGCTGCTTGCCCTCCAGGCCCACGGTGACGGCGCCGATGGGCTGCACGTCGCAGTAGCCGGACTCCTTGCCGAGCCGCCAGACCTGCTCGACGACGCCGGCGGTGTCGGCGACGGGGAAGGTGTTCGCCATGGCGAAGACGGCGGTGTAGCCGCCGCTCGCGGCGGCGCGGGTGCCGGTCAGGACGGTCTCGGAGTCCTCGCGGCCGGGCTCGCGCAGGTGGGTGTGCAGGTCGACGAGGCCGGGGAGGAGGACCTGGCCCTCCGCCTCGATGACGGTCGCGCCCTCTGCGGACAGACCGGTGCCGACCTCGGCGATGGTCTCGCCGTCGATCAGGACGTCCTGCGCCTCGCCACCGAGTACCTTCGCGCCACGGATAAGGATCTTGCTCATGGTTACTTGGTCTCCTCGGTACGGGCGGCGGCGGGGGCGGTGGTGACGGCGGGCTCGGAACCACCGAGCAGCAGGTACAGGACGGCCATGCGGGTGGACACGCCATTGGCGACCTGCTCGACGGCCGTGCAGCGGTCGGAGTCCGCGACCTCGGCGGTGATCTCCATGCCGCGGTTCATCGGGCCGGGGTGCATCACGATGGCGTGCTCGGGCATCTTCGCCATGCGGTCGCCGTTGAGCCCGTACCGGCGGGAGTACTCGCGCTCGGTCGGGAAGAAGGCGGCGTTCATGCGTTCGCGCTGCACACGCAGCATCATGACCGCGTCGGACTTCGGCAGCACCTCGTCGAGGCTGTACGAGACCTCGCACGGCCAGCTCTCGACGCCGATCGGCACGAGGGTGGGCGGGGCCACCACGGTCACCTCGGCGCCCAGCGTGTGGAGCAGTTGGACGTTGGAGCGGGCCACCCGGCTGTGCAGCACGTCGCCGACGATGGTGATGCGGCGGCCGTTCAGGTCCTTGCCGAGCCCGCCGTCGCGACCGACGAGCCGGCGGCGCATGGTGAAGGCGTCCAGCAGGGCCTGCGTGGGGTGCTCGTGGGTGCCGTCGCCGGCGTTGACCACGGCGGAGTCGATCCAGCCGGACGTCGCGAGCCGGTAGGGGGCGCCGGAGGCGTGGTGGCGGATGACGACCGCGTCCGCGCCCATGGCCTCCAGGGTCAGGGCGGTGTCCTTCAGGGATTCGCCCTTGGAAACCGAGGACCCCTTGGCGGAGAAGTTGATGACGTCGGCGGACAGTCGCTTGGCGGCCGCCTCGAACGAGATCCGGGTGCGGGTCGAGTCCTCGAAGAAGAGGTTGACGACGGTCAGGCCGCGCAGGGTGGGAAGCTTCTTGATCGGCCGGTCCGCGACACGGGCCATCTCCTCGGCGGTGTCGAGGATCAGGACGGCGTCGTCGCGCGTGAGATCGGCGGCCGAGATGAGGTGGCGCTTCATCTGGGTGCTCCGTAGGTCAGGAGGGCAGGCGGGCTGACTGGCGTGCGGGCAGGGCGGACCGCGGCGCGGACCCGTGGCGGGCCCCGCACCGGTGTGGGCTACTGCTGCCCGGCTGCCGGGGCGGTCCGCTGGCCGAGCAGCACGGCGTCACGGCCGTCCTCCTCCTGGAGCTGGACCTTGACGGTCTCCCGCAGCGACGTGGGGAGGTTCTTGCCGACGTAGTCGGCGCGGATCGGCAGTTCGCGGTGGCCCCGGTCGACGAGGACGGCGAGCTGCACGGCGCGCGGGCGGCCGATGGCGCCGAGCGCGTCGAGGGCGGCGCGGATGGTGCGGCCGGAGAAGAGCACGTCGTCGACGAGGACCACGAGGCGGCCGTCGATGTCGTCGCCGGGGATCTCGGTGCGGCCGATGGCCCGGGCGGGCTTCAGCCGCAGGTCGTCCCGGTACATGGTGATGTCGAGGGAGCCGACCGGGATCTTGGTCCCGGTGATCTCTTCGAGCTTGGCGGCCAGCCGGCGGGCGAGGTACACACCGCGGGTGGGGATGCCGAGGAGCACCACGTCGTCGGCGCCCTTGGCGCGTTCGACGATCTCGTGGGCGATGCGGGTCAAGACTCGTGCGATGTCCTGCGCGTCCAGAACGGGGCGCATGTCATCGGGGCCGTGCCCGGTGTCCGTGCTGTGCTGGGTGTCCATGAAAAGGACCTCCTTCTCCGCCTCACGGGACGGACCTTAAAGGACGTCTGATCTACGCGTTCCACGGTACCAGGGGGATCGGGCGGGCCTCGCACAGGGCCCGGCCGGACTCCCTCCCGGGAGGGCGACGAAGACCATTCGGCTTGACGCATCCAAGTAACGCTGCGTAACCTCACAGTGAGTTACCAGCCGCGCGGCGGAGCCGCACGTTGTCCATGTCGTCACAGCGTCACAGCGTCCGGGAGCGTTATGTCCAGCGAATACGCCAAACAGCTCGGGGCCAAGCTCCGTGCCATCCGCACCCAGCAGGGCCTTTCCCTCCACGGTGTCGAGGAGAAGTCCCAGGGCCGGTGGAAGGCCGTGGTGGTCGGTTCGTACGAGCGCGGGGACCGCGCCGTGACCGTCCAGCGCCTCGCCGAGCTGGCGGACTTCTACGGGGTGCCGGTGCAGGAGCTGCTGCCGGGCACGACTCCCGGCGGGGCCGCCGAGCCGCCGCCGAAGCTCCGTCTGGACCTGGAGCGCCTCGCGGGCGTGCCCGCCGAGAAGGCCGGTCCGCTCCAGCGGTACGCGGCGACGATCCAGAGCCAGCGCGGCGACTACAACGGCAAGGTGCTCTCGATCCGCCAGGACGACCTGCGCACCCTCGCCGTCATCTACGACCAGTCCCCCTCGGTCCTGACCGAGCAGCTCATCAGCTGGGGCGTGCTGGACGCGGACGCGCGCCGCGCGGTGGCCCACGAGGACATCTAGTCCCGGGCCCAGGCTCAGCAGAAACGTACCGGCGGCCGCCGGGTCCCCCTCGGGGGTCCCGGCGGCCGCCGTTTCGCGTGGGCCGCGCCTTCCCGGGCCCGGCGCACGCGCGTACACACGGAAGGGCCCGCAGCGCGTTCGCTGCGGGCCCTTCCGTGTGTGCGTGGCCTGTGCGTCAGCTCTCGCCGCGGCGCAGGTTCGGCTTCAGGTCCTTGAACCGGCTCAGCAGTCCGTTCACGAACGAGGGCGACTCGTCCGTCGAGAACTCCTTGGCGAGCTGGACCGCTTCGTCGATCGCCACGGCGTCCGGGGTGTCGTCCACCCAGATCAGCTCGTAGGCGCCGAGCCGCACGATGTTCCGGTCCACGACCGGCATGCGGTCGAGGTCCCAGTCCACGGCGTAGGTGGCGATCAGATCGTCGATGCGGTCCACCTTGTCGGCGTAACCCTCGACAAGATCCATCGTGTAGGCGTTGACCGGCGACTGCCGGTCGTCCGACCGCGCGTGGCGGATCCAGTCCGCGAGGACCTCGCGCACGGGCACACCGCGCTGGTCGGCCTCGAAGAGGATCTGGAAAGCGCGCTTTCGCGCGTTGCTCCGGGCAGCCACGGTTAGCTGTTCACCCGGCCGAGGTAGTCGCTGGTACGGGTGTCGACCTTGATCTTCTCGCCGGTGCTGACGAAGAGCGGGACCGCGATCTCGTGACCGGTCTCCAGCGTCGCCGGCTTGGTGCCACCGGTGGAGCGGTCGCCCTGGACGCCCGGGTCGGTGTGCTGGATGACCAGCTCGACGGCGGCCGGGAGCTCGACGTAGAGCACCTCGCCCTCGTGGCGGGCCACGGAGGCGGTGAAGCCCTCGATCAGGAAGTTGGCGGCGTCGCCGACGACCTTGCGGTCGACCATCAGCTGGTCGTAGGTCTCCATGTCCATGAAGACGAAGTACTCGCCGTCCATGTACGAGAACTGCATGTCGCGGCGGTCGATGGTGGCCGTCTCGACCTTGGTGCCGGCGTTGAACGTCTTGTCGACGACCTTGCCGGAGAGCACGTGCTTGAGCTTGGTGCGCACGAAGGCCGGGCCCTTGCCGGGCTTGACGTGCTGGAACTCGACGACGGACCAGAGCTGGCCCCCGTCGAGCTTCAGCACCATGCCGTTCTTGAGGTCGTTCGTGGAAGCCACGGTTGCGGAATCTCCTGCACTGGAAGACCAGGGAGGCGCGCACGGTCCGGTTGGGCGGACTACAGCGCGAGCAGCTCCTTGGTCGTAATGGTGAGTAGCTCGGGACCGCCGTCCGCCTCGGGGCGCACGACGAGCGTGTCATCGATCCGGACACCTCCCCGGCCCGGGAGGTGAACCCCCGGTTCGACGGTGACCGGCACGCAAGCGTCCAGTTTACCCATTGCCGTAGGTGCAAGCTGCGGGTCCTCGTCGATTTCGAGACCGACACCGTGTCCGGTGGACGGCGCGAGGGCCTCGCCGTGGCCGGCCGACCCCAGTACGGAGCGCGCCGCGTGGTCGACGTCCCGGTAGGCGGCGCCCGGCAGGAGGGCCTCCCGGCCGGCCCGCTGGGCGGCGAAGACCAGGTCGTAGAGCTCGATCTGCCAGTCGGCCGGGGTGGTGCCGATCACGAACGTGCGGCCGATCTCGCAGCGGTACCCGCGGTAGTTGGCGCCCAGGCAGACGGAGAGGAAGTCGCCCTCCTCCACCCGGCGGTCGGACGGCCGGTGCCGGGAGCGGCCGGAGTGCGGGCCGGTGCCGACCGAGGTGGGGAAGGCGGGGCCGTCGGCTCCGTGGTCCACCAGGCGCCGTTCCAGTTCCAGCGCGAGGTGGCGTTCGGTCCGGCCGACCAGGATGGACTCCAGCAGCTCGCCGAGCGCCTGGTCGGCGATCTCGGCGGCGATCCGCAGACAGGCGATCTCCTCCTCGTCCTTGACGAGGCGCTGTTGTTCCACGGACGTGCCGAGGTCCGCGAGGCGCAGTCCGGGCGCGACCGAGCGCAGGGCGCGGTGGCGGCCGACGGTGAGGTGGTGCTCCTCGACGGCGAGCGAGTCGGCCCGTGCCGAGGCGGCCATGTCGGCGGCGGCCACGGCCGGGTCCCCGCCGGGGGCGCAGAGCACGTTCACCCGGAGTTGGTCGTCCAGCCGGCCCTCGTCGGCCTCCCCGGTGGGCGAGGTGCCGCAGAACAGCACGTCCTCGGCGGGCCCGACCAGGAGGACGGCGCCGCGCGGGGACGCCCCGGCGAGGTAGCGGACATTGGCCGGACGCGTGATCAACGCGGCGGCGTTGCCCGCGGCGGCACAGCGGTCGCGAAGCCGGCCCCTGCGGGCCGCGTAGGCGTCTGACATGTCTTCGAGCCTACGAGCGCCCCGCCCATCCGGCCCGGCGAGCGGGTCCGTACGGGCCCGCGGCCCCCGGGGTGCGGGCCCGGTTCAGGTCTGTGGGGTCCCGATGACGCGGGCCAGGGTCTCGTCGAGCGCGCGGGCGGTGCCCTCGACGTCCAGGTGCGAGTTGTCGATGATCGAGAGCCCGGATCCGTACCAGCCCGCCATCCGGCCGTGGATGCGCGCGACTTCCTCGTCGGAGAGCCGCCGGTTGCCGGAACGGGCCGCGTTCCGCTCCAGGACGATCTCCAGGCCGGGCAGCAGGACGACCGACAGCAGGGCGGGGCCGACGTGCCGTTTCCATCCGCCCAGACCGACCACGGGCCGGTCGGGGAAGACGGCGTCGTCGAGGATGCAGGAGATCCCGTTCGCCAGGAAGTTGCGGGCGGCGAAACCGCAGGTGCGGCGGGCGAGACGGTACTGGGCCTCGGAGTGCTCGTTCCAGCCCGCCTGCGGGTCGGCGAAGCCCGAGCAGACCCACTCCCGGACGTCGTCCAGGCTGATGTGCGCGGTGGGCACGGGTCGGGTGGCCGCCCAGTGGCGGGCGACGGTGGTCTTCCCCGCGCCCGCCGGGCCGATCAGCAGCACCGCGAGGGTGGCGCCGCCGGTGCCGGGGGCCACGGCCGGCGGCAGCGGGATGTGGCCCGTCGTCTCCGGGACCACCTGCTGGGGCGGGACCGGCGGGGGCTGGACCGGCGGGGGCGGCGGTACGGATCCCGGCCAACCCTGCCCGGCGGGTATGGGCGGCTGCGAGGGCGCCGCCGGGTGTTGTCCCGACCCGCCCCAGGCGCCGCCTCCCACTCCTTGCTGCATCCGCTGCCACTCCGTCTCGTTCCGGCGACTGATGCGAGAACGTTATATGACCCCGGACCGCCGGCGTCCCACCCCTGCCGTCAGGCGGTCACTTCGTCCGCCAGCGCGCGCAGCGCCAGGCGGTACGAACCGATGCCGAAGCCCGCCACGGTGCCGGTCGCCACCGCGGCGATGACCGAGGTGTGCCGGAACTCCTCGCGGGCGTACGGGTTCGAGATGTGCACCTCGATCAGTGGCGCGGTCCGCTGCGCCGCCGCGTCCCGCATGGCGTACGAGTAGTGCGTGAAGGCGCCCGGGTTGATGACGACCGGGATCTTGCCGTCCGCCGCCTCGTGCAGCCAGCGCACCAGCTCGCCCTCGTCATTGGTCTCGCGGACCTCGACGTCGAAGCCGAGTTCCTCGCCCACCGCGCGGCAGCTCTCGACCAGCCCGGTGTAGGAGGTGGCCCCGTACACGTCGGGCTCGCGCGATCCGAGCCGGCCCAGGTTCGGGCCGTTCAGGACGAGCACCCGCCGGCTCACGCCCCGACCTCGCCGTACGCGGCGAACAGCACGGCCGGGTCCGGCCCTTCCAGGACGGTCGGCTTGGCCAGCCCGTCGAGGACGATGAAGCGCAGCAGGTCGCCGCGGGACTTCTTGTCGACCTTCATGGTCTCCAGCAGCTTGGGCCACTGGTCGCCGCGGTAGGTCAGCGGCAGACCCACGGAGGCGAGGACCGCCTTGTGCCGGTCCGCCGTCGCGTCGTCCAGCCGGCCCGCGAGCCGGCCGAGCTCGGCGGCGAAGACCATGCCGACGGACACGGCCGCGCCGTGGCGCCACTTGTAGCGCTCGTTCTTCTCGATGGCGTGCGCGAGGGTGTGGCCGTAGTTCAGGATCTCCCGCAGCCCGGCTTCCTTGAGGTCGCTGGAGACCACGTCCGCCTTGACCTGGATCGAGCGCGTGATCAGCTCGGCGGTGTGCGGTCCGGCGGGCGTACGGGCCGCCTGCGGGTCCGCCTCGATCAGGTCGAGGATCACCGGGTCGGAGATGAAACCGGCCTTGATGACCTCGGCGAGGCCGCTGACGTAGTCGTTGACCGGCAGCGAGTCCAGCGCGGCGAGGTCGCAGAGCACCCCGGCGGGCGGGTGGAAGGCGCCGACGAGGTTCTTGCCCTCGGCGGTGTTGATGCCGGTCTTGCCGCCGACGGCCGCGTCCACCATGGCGAGCACGGTGGTGGGTACGGCGACCCAGCGCACCCCGCGCAGCCAGGAGGCGGCCACGAAGCCCGCGAGGTCCGTGGTGGCGCCGCCGCCCACGCCGACGATCACGTCGGTGCGGGTGAAGCCGGACTGGCCGAGGGCCTTCCAGCAGTACGCCGCGACCTCGATCGTCTTGGCCTCCTCGGCGTTCGGCACCTGGATGGCGACCGCCTCGTAGCCCTGCGCGGCCAGGTCGTCCCGCAGCGCCTCACCCGTCGAGGCCAGCGCCTCGGGGTGGATCACCGCGACCCGCTTGGCCTTCGTGCCGATCAGGGAGCCGAGCTCGCCGAGCAGCTGCCGGCCGACCAGCACGTCGTACGCGTCGTGTCCGGCGCTGGCGCCGACCTGGATGCGCGTCACCTGGTCTGTCATACGTCCTTCAACTCCAGAGCGTCGAGGACCGCCTGCGCGACCTCTTCGGGGGTGCGGTCGTCGGTGGCCACGACGACGCGCGCGACTTCGGTGTACAGGTGGCGCCTGGCCTCCATCAACTCGCGCCACTGGCGGCGCGGATTGACGGCGAGCAGCGGGCGCGCGGCGCCCAGGCCGACGCGCCGGACCGCTTCCTCGACGTCCATCGACAGGTAGGCGACGGGCAGGCCGGCCAGCAGCCCGCGGGTGCCCTCGTCGAGGACGGCTCCGCCGCCGAGGGAGAGGACCCCGGTGTGCTCGGCGACGGCGGCCGCGACGGACCGCCGTTCCAGCGCGCGGAAGTACGGCTCGCCCTCGTCGACGAAGAGGTCGGAGATCTCCCGGCCGGTGGCCGCGACGATGTCGGCGTCGGTGTCCCGGTAGGGGACGCCGAGGCGGACGGCGAGGAGCTCCCCCACCGTGGACTTGCCGGACCCCATGGGTCCGACGAGGACGACCAGTGGTCCGGCGGTCACCGGATCTGCAGGTTGTCGAGGTACGAGCGGACGTTGCGGCGGGTCTCGGGGACCGAGTCGCCGCCGAACTTCTCGACGACGGCGTCGGCCAGCACGAGCGCGACCATCGCCTCGGCGACGATGCCCGCGGCCGGGACGGCGCACACGTCGGAGCGCTGGTGGTGGGCCACCGTCGCCTCTCCGGTGGCCACGTCGACGGTGGCGAGCGCGCGCGGCACGGTCGCGATGGGCTTCATCGCGGCCCGTACGCGCAGCAGCTCACCGGTGGTCAGGCCGCCCTCGGTGCCGCCGGAGCGGCCCGAGGTGCGGCGCAGGCCCTCGTCGGTGGAGACGATCTCGTCGTGCGCCTGCGAGCCGGGCACGCGGGCCAGCTCGAAGCCGTCGCCGACCTCGACGCCCTTGATGGCCTGGATACCCATGAGTGCGGCGGCGAGGCGGGCGTCGAGGCGACGGTCCCAGTGGACGTGCGAGCCGAGGCCGACGGGCACCCCGTACGCGAGGACCTCGACGACACCGCCGAGGGTGTCGCCGTCCTTGTGGGCCTGGTCGATCTCGGCGACCATCGCCTTCGAGGCGTCCGCGTCGAGGCAGCGCACCGGGTCGGCGTCGAGCTTGTCGACGTCGGCGGGGGCCGGGTAGACGCCGTACGGGGCCTTGGCCGCCGCCAGTTCCACCACGTGCGAGACGATCTCGATGCCCGCGACCTCCTTGATGAAGGACCGGGCGATGGCGCCGAGGGCCACGCGGGCGGCCGTCTCACGGGCGCTGGCGCGCTCCAGGATCGGGCGGGCCTCGGAGAACCCGTACTTCTGCATGCCCGCCAGGTCGGCGTGGCCGGGGCGCGGGCGGGTCAGCGGCGCGTTGCGGCCGGTTTCCTTGAGCAACGAGGGGTCGACGGGGTCGGCCGACATGACCGTCTCCCACTTCGGCCACTCGGTGTTGCCGATCATGACGGCGATCGGGGAACCCTGGGACAGTCCGTGGCGGACGCCGCCGAGGAAGGTGATCTCGTCCTGCTCGAACTTCATCCGGGCACCGCGGCCATAGCCGAGCCGGCGCCGGGCCAGGTGGTCGGCCACCAGCTCGGTGGTGACCGGGACGCCGGCGGGGAGGCCCTCCAGCGTCGCCACCAGGGCCGGTCCGTGCGACTCTCCTGCGGTCAGCCAACGCAACCTGCTCAACGATGCTCCTCATGCTCGCGCCTGGCACAGCGACGGCGCGATCGGGTGCGCGGCCCGGACCCGCCTCACCCGATCCTCCCATGTCCGCGGGGGTATCCAGGTGCCAGGTCCAGGTATCGGACGGGGGATCCGTCAGGTCCCCGCCCTTCGAGGCGGCGTCACGCCCTTACGGGCGGGCCCGGAGTGCCTCTTCGCCCGCCGCGCGCATGGCCGCCAACGGGCCGCGGGCGCTGCCGGTCATCTGCTCGACCTGGAGGACCGCCTGGTGGACCAGGAGGTCCAGCCCGCCGAGGAGGGTGCCGCCGCGCCCCGACCAGGCCGCCGCGAGCGCGGTGGGCCACGGGTCGTACAGGACGTCGAACAGGGTCCCCGCGCCGGCGGGGACCTCCCGGGCCAGTTCGTCGGTCGCGCCCGCCGGGGTGGTGGCGATCACCAGGGGTGCGCCGAGCGCCTCGGCCGCCCGCGACCAGTCGGCCGTGCGGACGTCGACGCCGAGCCGTTCGCCCCACTGCCGCATCTCGTCGGCGCGCTCGCGCGAGCGCACGTACGCGGTGACCTCGCCGGCGCAGACCCGGGAGAGCGCCGCCAGCGCCGAGGAGGCGGTGGCTCCGGCGCCCAGGACGGCGGCGGCCGGTACCTTCTCGACACCGCGTTCGCGCAGTGCGGCGACGATGCCGGGGATGTCGGTGTTGTCGCCGAGGCGCCGGCCGTCCCGGGTGAGGACGACCGTGTTGACGGCCTCCACCGACGCGGCGGTGTCGCTGATCCCGTCGAGCAGCGGGATGATCGCCCGCTTCAGCGGCATGGTGAGGGACAGGCCGGCCCATTCGGGGCCGAGGTCGGCGACGAATCCGGCGAGCGTGGACTCGTCGACCTCGAAGCGGTCGTACGTCCAGCCGGACAGGCCCAGTTCCCGGTACGCGGCGCGGTGCAGGACCGGGGAGAGGGAGTGCTCGATGGGTGACCCCAGCACCGCGGCCCGCCGTACTGTCGGCTGCAATTCCCTCGCCCCTCACACAGATCCGTTCGCGCGCACGCACGCGCGCGGACGACCGGGCCGGTGCCCGGGCGCGAGAGACAGTACAGCAGCCCGTGTCGGGACGAGGACACCCGGCCCTCGTCGTCCGGGGACGACGGGGGCCGGGTGCGGAAGCGCCTCGAACGCCCGGGCTACTGGCCCGACTTCTTGCGCTCCCTCTCGTACTCCTCGACGTTGACGTTGTGCTCGTCGTTGGTGACCGCGAACAGCGTCTTGTTCTCGTTGACGGACACGAAGTAGTACCAGGGGCCGGGCTCCGGGTTCGTCGCCGCCTTGAGCGCGTCCGCGCCCGGGTTGCTGATCGGACCCGCGGGCAGACCCACGATCTTGTACGTGTTGTAGGGGTCGGCGATCTGGCGCAGTTCCTTGACCGAACCGACGTCGAGCGTGCTCTGTCCCTTGATGTAGTTGATCGTGGAGTCGAAGTCGAGCAGACCGTTCGTCTCGGTGTTGCCCGGCTTGAGGCGGTTGTAGACCACGCGCGAGATCTTGTCGAAGTCGTGCTGGTACTTGCCCTCGGCCTGGACGAGGCTCGCGACGGTGACGAGTTCGAGGGGGTTCTTCAGGCCCATCTTCGTGGCCTGGCCCTTGACGTCGGCGTTCGCGTACTCCTGGCTGGCCTTGGCGACCATCTGCTTGAGCAGGGCCTCCGGCTTCATGTCCTTGCCCAGGTCGTAGCGGGCCGGGTAGAGGAAGCCTTCCAGCGGGTCCTTGATGTTCTTGTTGGAGTTGGCCCAGTCCGGGAGGCCGAGGTTCTTGGCCTCCTTGGCCGCGACGTCCTTCGTGGTGCCGGGCTTGAGGGAGAGCTTCTTGTCGACCATGTTGTAGATCTCGAAGTTGCGCTTGCCCTCGGGGATCGTGAGCACGTTCAGGGCGGCGGGGTCGATCATGACCTCGACCGCGGACCTCGCGGACATCTCCTTCTTGAGGGAGTAGACGCCCGGCTGGATGGACTTGCCCTTGGGGTTGGCCTCGGCGGCGGCGGCGAAGGCCTCCGCGCTCGCCACGACGCCCGCCTTCTTGAGGAGCTGGCCCATCAGCATCAGGCCCGCGTTCTTGGGGATCTCGACGTCGACCGACTCGTCGGTGCCCGTGCCGGCGAAGTCCGCGGCCGAACTGAACTTGCTCTTGAGATAGGTGTAGCCGTAGTAGCCGCCTCCGCCGACTACGCCGACGATCACGAGGGCGGCGATCAGGCACGCGGCGCCGCTGCGCTTCGTCGTGTCCTTCGAACGGCCCGACCTGCGCCCGCCGCCCGACCCGTCGGGGTCCCCGCCGGCGAGGGAGCCGTCCTCCTCCTCGCGCTCCTCCGTCAGGAGGTCGCCGTCCTGCGCCTGGGCACCCGGCTCGGGTTCCAGGTGCCGCCGGCCCGGGGGCTGCGGCGGCGGGTAGGCGTCGGGAGTGCTGTACGGGTCGGGGGCCTCGCCGGGGTAGGCACCCGTGTTCTGCTGGACGTACGGGTCCACGCCCGCGTACGGGTCCACCGGGGCGGGCCCGGCGACGTACTGTCCCTGGCCGGTGTCCCAGACCTGGTCGCCGTACGCCGGCTGCTGCGGGCCGGACTGCTGAGGGGTGGGCTGCTGCTGCGGGGCATGGCCCTGCTGCGGGTACTGCTGCGGGTCCGGGTACTGCTGTTGACCGGGGTACTGCTGTTGGCTCGGGTACTGGGGGTCCGGATACTGCGGGTCCTGGTACTGCTGCGGCGGGTACTGCTGCCGGTACTGCGGATCCGCGTACGGAGGCTGGTGGGTCTGGGGGTCCGGATGCTGCGGCGGCTGCTGCTGGTACTGCTCCTGAGCGCCACCGGCGTACGGCGTCTGACCCTGTTGGACCGGATGCCCGGTCCACCCCTGGTCCCCGTACAGGGGGTCCTCGGGGTGCCACGGTTCGGGGGTGCGGCCCCGGCCATACTCAGTCATCGATCCCCTAGAGCCGCGAGACGGAGGCAGCGGCTTCGTTGCCGCGGCACCCGGTTCCGCCTCTGAAGTGGTGGGCGACGGCTGTTCGAGTGCCGCCACATCGCGCGGAACGTTACCGTATCGCGATCAGACAACCACTTCGACGCACTCACCGGGCGGATTACCCGATACCCGTTCGGTCTCAAGAGCGGTCTGCAGGATCACCACGGCGGCCGCCTGGTCGATGACCGAGCGCCCCTTCTTCGCGTTCTTCCCGGAGGCCCGCAGCCCCTGGGCGGCGGTGACCGTGGTCATCCGCTCGTCCACGAGCCGCACCGTGACCGGCTTGATGCCCTTGGCCAGCTCGTTCGCGAAGGCGCGCACCTTGACCGCGGCCGGCCCCTCCCGCCCGCTGAGCGAGCGGGGGAGGCCGACCACGACTTCGAGGGGCTCGTACTCCGCGACGAGCTGCCGCAGCCGCCGGTGGGCGAAGGGGACGTCCCGTCCCGGCACGGTTTCCACCGGTGTGGCCAGCACCCCGTCGGGGTCGCACGAGGCGACCCCGATCCGGGCGTCGCCGACGTCGATGGCCAGCCGACGGCCGCGGCGCAGTGTCATCGGGCGGTCTCGCCCACGAGTCGCTCGACGGCCGCGACGGCGTCGCCGATGGCGGCCGGGTTCTGACCGCCGCCCTGGGCGACGTCGGGCTTGCCGCCGCCACCGCCACCGAGGGTCTTGGCGGCGGTGCGCACCAGGTCACCGGCCTTGAGGCCGCGCTCGCGGGCGGCCTCGTTGGTGGCGATGACCGTCAGCGGGCGGTCGTTCGCCACGGTGAACAGGGCCACGACGGCCGGGCGGTCGCCCTGCCCCGGCACCTGGGCGAGCCTGCCGCGCACGTCGAGGACGAGCTTGCGCAGGTCGTCGGCGCCGGTGCCGTCCGGCACCTGGCCGGTGACGAGCGCGACGCCCCGTACGTCCTGGGCGCCGGCGGCGAGACCGGCGGCGGCCTGGAGGACCTTCTCCGCGCGGAACTTCTCGATCTCCTTCTCGGCGTCCTTCAGCTTGCCGAGCATGGAGGCGATCTTCTCCGGCAGCTCCTCCGGACGGCCCTTGACCAGCTCCTGGAGCTGGGCGACGACCGTGTGCTCCTTGGCGAGGAAGTTGTACGCGTCCACGCCCACCAGGGCCTCGACGCGACGCACGCCGGAACCGATGGAGGACTCGCCGAGCAGCTTCACCAGACCCAGCTGGGCGGTGTTGCCGACGTGCGTGCCGCCGCACAGCTCCTTGGAGAAGTCGCCGATGGTCACGACGCGCACCCGCTCGCCGTACTTCTCGCCGAACTCGGCGATGGCGCCCTGCTTCTTGGCCTCGTCGATGCTCATGATCTCGGCGGTGACGTCCAGCTCGCGCGAGAGCACGTCGTTGATCTTCTGCTCGACGTCGGTGAGGACCGTGCCGGGTACGGCGTTCGGGGAGCCGAAGTCGAAGCGGAAGCGGCCGGGCGAGTTCTCGGAACCGGCCTGGGCGGCCGTCGGGCCGAGGGCGTCGCGCAGCGCCTGGTGCGTCAGGTGCGTGGCCGAGTGGGCACGGGCGATGGCCCGGCGGCGGTTGATGTCGATGGCGGCGTACGCCGAGGCGCCCACCGTCACCTCGCCGACCTGGACGGAGCCCTTGTGCACGGACACGCCCGGGACGGGCTGCTGCACGTCGCGCACGACGACGACGGCGCCGGAGTCGAGCTTGATCCGGCCCTGGTCGGCGAGCTGGCCGCCGCCCTCGGCGTAGAAGGGGGTGCGGTCGAGGACGATCTCGACCTCGTCGCCCTCGGAGGCGGCGGGCGCGGACACGCCGTTGACCAGCAGGCCGACGATGGTGGACTCGCCCTGGTTGGTGGCGTAGCCGGTGAACTCGGTGGCTCCGGCGCCGTCGGCGATCTCCCGGTAGGCGGACATGTCCGCGTGGCCGGTCTTCTTGGCCTTGGCGTCGGCCTTGGCGCGGTCGCGCTGCTCCTGCATCAGGCGGCGGAAGCCCGGCTCGTCCACGGAGAGGCCCTGTTCGGCGGCCATCTCCAGGGTGAGGTCGATCGGGAAGCCCCAGGTGTCGTGGAGCAGGAACGCCTTGTCGCCGGAGAGGACGGTGCCGCCGGTGGCCTTGGTCTCGCTCACGGCGGTGTCGAGGATGTTCGTGCCGCCCTTGACGGCCTTCAGGAAGGCGGCTTCCTCGGCGAGGGCGACGGTCTCGATCCGCTTGCGGTCGGTGAGCAGCTCCGGGTACTGCTGCCCCATCGTGTTGATCACGACGTCCACGAGCTCCTGGACGACGGGACCGGTGGCGCCCATGAGGCGCATGTTGCGGATGGCGCGCCGCATGATGCGGCGCAGCACGTAGCCGCGGCCCTCGTTGCCGGGGGTCACGCCGTCACCGATGAGCATCACCGAGGTGCGGATGTGGTCGGCGACGACGCGCATCGATACGTCGGTGCCGTGGGCGGCCCCGTACTGGACGCCGGTGAGCTCGGTGGCCTTGTCCATGACCACGCGCAGGGTGTCGGTCTCGTACATGTTCCGCACGCCCTGCAGGATCATGGCGAGACGTTCGAGCCCGAGGCCGGTGTCGATGTTCTTCGACGGCAGCTCGCCGAGGATCGGGAAGTCTTCCTTCCCGTCGCCGGCGCCACGCTCGAACTGCATGAAGACCAGGTTCCAGATCTCCACGTAGCGCTCGTCGTTGACGGCGGGGCCGCCCTCGACGCCGAACTCCGGGCCGCGGTCGTAGTTGATCTCCGAGCACGGACCACAGGGTCCCGGGACGCCCATGGACCAGAAGTTGTCCTTCTTGCCCAGGCGCTGGATGCGCTCGGCGGGGACGCCGACCACGTCGCGCCAGATGGTCTCGGCCTCGTCGTCGTCGAGGTAGACGGTGATCCAGAGCTTCTCGGGTTCGAGGCCGTAGCCACCGTCCGCCACGGAGCTGGTGAGCAGCTCCCAGGCGTACTTGATGGCGCCTTCCTTGAAGTAGTCCCCGAAGGAGAAGTTGCCGCACATCTGGAAGAACGTGCCGTGGCGGGTGGTCTTGCCGACCTCTTCGATGTCCGGCGTACGGACGCACTTCTGCACGCTCGTGGCCCGCGGGGCCGGGGGCTTGGTCTCACCGAGGAAGTACGGCTTGAACGGGACCATGCCCGCGTTGACCAGCAGCAGAGTCGGGTCGTCCGCGATGAGCGACGCCGAAGGGACAACGGTGTGACCGCGCTCCTCGAAGAAGCTCAGCCAGCGGCGGCGGATTTCAGCCGACTCCATCAGTGGTCCTCATTCCGGTTGTACCCAGCCGTCGATCGGTTCGTGCGGTGGGTGGTCTGGTCGTTCTCCAGGGCCCGCAGCCGTCGCGGCCCGGGGAGGGCGGTGACGTTGTCGGCCCGGTCGGGGTCCTGGTGGAGCCCCAGTGCGTCGTTCAGCTCGTCTTCGCGCTGCGTCATTCCCGCCTTGACGTCCAGGGCGAAGTCCTTGAGGCGGTGACCCGCCTCCACCGCCTTGTCGGCGGCCTGCGCGGCGAGGCTCTCCGGTGTCAGCTTCTTCAGCTGTCGGTTGACCTTGGTGGTGGCCCACACGCCGGCGGCGGCGCCGGCGGTGAACCAGAAGGCTCGGCGGAACATCGGAGGTCTCAGCCCTTCTGCTTCCGGCGCCGGGGCGTCGGCACCGTACGGCCGACGATCACGGTACGTCGGGATGTCTTCTTCGGCGCGTCGTCCGTGTTCTTGCCCAGCGCCTTGCGGACCCCGTAGCCGAAGGCCGCGACCTTGACGAGGGGACCGCCGAAGGTGGAGGCCACGGTCGAGGACAGCGCGGAGGCGTTGGAGGTGACTTCCTGGACGTCGCTCGCGATGGCGTCGACCCGGTCGAGCTGGGTGCGCGCGGAGCGGACGGTCGTGGAGGCGTCGGCCAACAGCGGGACCGCCTGTTCGGTCACGTCGGCCACCATCTTGGTGGTCGCCTTCAGGACCTGGGCCAGCCTCACCAACACCACGGCGAGGAAGGAGACCAGGATGGCCCAGAAGACGGCCACGAGGATCCCGGCCACCTCTCCACCGGACACGTCGCACCACTCTCCGCACATCGATCGCCACGTATAAAGGTCGTCTTCCGACCCTATCGCGCCGGAGATCCCCGCCCGTACCGGAATTCCGGAGCCCCGGGGTCCGCCTTGTACGCGGCGCGTCCGGACCAGTACTCTCCGTGTCCCATGCGACAGAGACCCCTTCGAAACAGGACCTGGGGCAATCTTCCCTCGGAGCTGAGCGAGTTCGTCGGCCGGGGTGAGGAACTCGACGGGTTGGAACGGCTGCTCGGGACCTCGCGGCTCGTGACGGTGACCGGGGTCGGGGGCGTGGGCAAGTCCCGGTTGGTGCTGGCGGTCGCCCGGGAGCTGGAGGCGTCCGGGACCCCGGCGGAGCAGGAACGCTACTGCGACGGCGTGTGGTGGGCGGAGCTGTCCTGCGTGCGGGATCCGGCGTTCCTGGAGCTCACCGTCGCCGAGGCGCTCGGGCTGACCGACCACACCACCCGGCCGCTGCGGACCGTGCTGGCCGAGCACCTGGCGGAGCGCCGGGTGCTGCTGGTCCTGGACGGGTTCGAGCAACTGGTCGACGAGTGCGCGGTCCTCGTGCGGGAGCTGCTGCGCCGCTCCCCCGGCCTGCGGGTGCTGGCCGCGGGCAGGCGTCCGCTGGAGGTGGAGGGGGAGCTGGTCTTCCCGTTGGCCCCGCCGGCCGCCGAGGAGGCCCTGGCGCTGCTGGCGGTCCGGGCGACGGCCCTCGATCCGGCCTTCGAGGTGACGGACGCCAACCGGGCGGCCCTGATCGGGCTGTGCGAGCGGCTCGACGGGATCCCGCTGGCCCTGGAGCTGGCGGCGGGCCGGCTGCGCGCGCTGGCCCCGGAACAGGTGTCGGCCCGGCTGGCGGACCGGTTCGCCCTGCTCACGGGAGGGACGCGGGGGGCGTTGCCGCGGCACCGGACGCTGCGTACGGCGATCGGCTGGAGCCATGAGCTGTGCACGCCGTCGGAGCGCCTGCTGTGGGCGCGGCTCTCGGTCTTCGCCGGGCAGTTCGACCTGGACGCCGCCGAGTACGTGTGCGCGGGCCGGGACCTGCCGGTGGAATCCGTGCTGGACCTGGTCGGGGAGTTGTTGGCGCAGTCGCTGCTGGTGAAGGAAGAGACCCCGGCGGGGGTGCGCTACCGGATGCTGGAGACGGTGCGGCTGTACGGCGCGGGCTGGCTGGAGTCGCTGGGCGACACCGGACGGCTGCGGCGACGGCACCGGGACTGGTACATGGGGCTGGCGACCTGGTGCGAGCTGGACTGGTTCAGTCCGCGGCAGCGCGAGGTGGCGGCGCTGGTGGAGGCGGAGTTGGCGAACCTGCGGCTGGCCCTGGAGTGCTGTCTCGACGAACCCGAGGACCTGCACCTGGGTCAGTACCTGGCGGGCACCCTCTGGTTCTACTGGGCGGGCTGCGGCCGGCTCACCGAGGGCCGGCACTGGCTGGACCGCACGCTGGAGCACGCCCCGGGCCCGGAGTACGAGAGCTCGCGGCTGAAGGCGCTCTGGGTGCTGGGGTACGTGGCCGCCCTCCAGGGCGACGCGGTGGCCTCGATGAGCGCCCTGTACGAGTGTCGGGACGGCGCGGCGCGCACCGGGAACCCGGTGGCGGCGGCGTACGCGGTGCACCGGCTGGGCTGCCTGGCCCTGGTCTCGGACGACATGCCGCGGGCGCGGGAGCTGCTCGGAACGGCGTTGGAGCGCTACCGGGAAGCCGGCGAGCTGAACAGCAACGTGTTGATGTGCCAGGTGGAGCTGGCGATGTCGCTGGCCTTCCTGGGTGAGCCGGCGGGCGCGCTCTCGTTGTGCGAGGAGGTCCGGGAGATCTGCGAGGAGCGTGGGGAGCTCTGGACGAAGGCGTACGCGCTGTACGTGCTGGCGTACGCGGCACTGGACGCCGGGGACCCGGGGCGGGCCCGGTCGCTGCTGACGGAGTGCGTGGAGATCAACCACGCGTTCCGGGACCTGGTGGGGCTGGTCCTGGCGGTCGAGCTGCTGGCCCTGGTCACGGTGACGGAGGGGCACCCGACGGAGGCGGCGGTGCTCCAGGGCGCGGCGGAGCCGATGTGGGACGGGGTGGGGCTGCGGCTCTTCGGCTCGGGGTACTTCAACGCGCCCCGGCTGAGATGCCTGGAACGCGCGGGCGAGCTGATCGGCGCCGACCACTACGCCGCCGGCGCCCGGCACGGGCGCACCCTGTCGTCGGACGCGCTGGTGGAGCGGGCGCTGCGGGGGCCGGAGCCGGCGCCCGCGACCGCGCCGCCGAGGCCCCGCACGATGCCCACCCGGACGGCGGGCCGCGCCGGGGCGGGCGCGGACAACAGGAAGCCCGCCGGCTCCCCCAAGGGGGAACCGGCGGGCTGACCAGCCTGTGAGGCTACGTCCGCGGAATCAGCGGGCGTAGTACTCGACGACGAGCTGCTCGTCGCAGATGACCGGGATTTCCTTGCGGTTCGGGTCGCGGTCCAGGCGGAAGGCCAGGGCCTTCAGGTTGACCTGCAGGTAACGGGGGGTCTCGCCCTCGCCTGCGTAGCCACCCTCACGGGCAACCTGGAACGGAACCTTCTCGCGGCTGCGCTCGCGCACCGTGATGACGTCGTCCGGGCGGACACGGAACGACGGCTTGTCGACCTTGCCACCGTTGACCTCGATGTGGCCATGAACGACCATCTGGCGGGCCTGGTAGATGGTGCGGGCGATGCCCGAACGCAGGACCAGGGCGTCGAGGCGACGCTCGAGCTCGACGACCAGCGCCTCGCCCGTCTTGCCTTCGGCCTTCTTGGCGCGGTCGTACGCGCGGGCCATCTGACGCTCGGAGATGTCGTACTGAGCGCGCAGACGCTGCTTCTCCAGCAGACGAACCTTGTAGTCCGAGTTCTGCTTGCGGCCACGGCCGTGCTCGCCCGGCGGGTAGGGGCGGGCCTCGAAGTACTTGACGGCCTTCGGGGTCAGCGCAATGCCGAGGGCACGCGACTTCTTGACCTTGGGTCGCTTCTGGTTCACGTGGAACCTACCTCCATGTAAGTTAGGTGAGGCTTACCTTAGCGAGGAGGACGTAATGTCTCGACCACATGGGATCCCCCTGCCCAGTGCGCGTCGAAGTTCAGATTCCAACGAAACGGAATCTGCTTTCGACGACGATAAGCAAGGTCAGCCGCGTCCCAGGGAAGGCGTTCGGCAGCTCACCGGAGCCGAACGCGTACGAACCCTCGTAGAGTCCAACGCCTCAGTATCCCTCACGCTCCCGGGTGCTTTCGACCAGGAAGAGTTCGGGACAGGGCTGCCGGCCGCTCGGACCGTCACCCCGGACGGGGACGTGCTTCTCCTTGTTTCAGGGGAATCCGCGGCTGCCAGGGCAGCCGCTCACGCCCAGGACGACGACCTCACCGCCGTGATCGAGATCACGGATGTGGCGCCGGTGTCCGTGCCCCATCGTATCCGAGGCCGCGCGTGGCTCTCCGGGTGGCTGACGCCGGTGCGCGGGGACGACCGACCGGCCTGTGCGGCGCTGCTCGCGGAGCGCCGTCCGGTCGGCGAGTTGCTCGGGATGTCCGAGTCGCTGGACGCCCCGTACGCGGGCCGCCCCGCCTGGATGATGCTCCGCCTGGAGGTCGGCGAGATCTCGGTGGACGACCTGTGGGGCGCCGAGCAGGTGGACCCGGACGACCTGGCGGCGGCGGAGCCGGACCCGATGGTCGCCCACGAGACGGAACTCCTCCAGCACCTCTGCGCCGCCCACGGCGACCGGATCGCGGACCTGTGCGGGCTGCTCGGCGCCCGCGGGGCCGAGGGCATGAAGGCGGTCCCGTTGGCCCTCGACCGGCTGGGGCTGCGCGTGCGCTTCACGGGCGGCGACCCCTCCTCCGCCTTCGACGCCCGCTTCGACTTCCCGGAACCGGTCGCGGACATCTGCGGTCTGCGCCGGGCGATGCACACGCTCTTCTCTGCGGCCGGTCACCCCTGAGGGCAGGTCCCACGGCGAGCAGGACCTTCAGGTCGTTGGCGTACTCCAGCCTGCGCCACGGCGTCCAGGCGTGGGCCCCGCCCCGCCAGGCGGCGCCCAGCGCGACGACGTGGTCCGTCTCGATCCCGGACGCCCGGCGGTAGGTGTAGGGGATCTCCTTGCCGGTGTACGGGTCGTGCAGCACCCTGGAGAGCACCACACACGGGTTGCGGTCCCCCGCCCGGAGCTCCTTGAGGTCCCTGCGCAGCACGTCGTCCCGGGTGTCGCAGCCGTTGCGCCCGCCCAGGGCGTCGGTCTCGTCGGACCAGTGGCGGGGCTCTTCTCGCCGTCCCCGTGATGGCACCCGGCGGCCGACAGCACGGCCGCAAAGGCGATGAGCGGAGCCCGACGTCCCATGTCCCGGAGCGTAGCCGGCGGCCCGGCCGCTACGACCCGCGGAGCCGTTCGCGGACCTTCTCCACCACGTCCGCGTACCGCGCCTCGGCGCCGTACCGGGTCGGTTCGTAGTACCGCTTGCCGTGGATCTCGTCCGGCGCGTACTGCTGCGCGGCGATGGCGCCGGGGACGTCGTGCGGGTAGACGTACCCGACGGCGTGGCCCAGCTTCGCCGCGCCCTTGTAGTGGCCGTCGCGCAGGTGCGTCGGGACGGAGCCCGCCAGGCCGGCCCGTACGTCGGCCAGCGCGGCGCCGATGGCGGTCGTGGCGGTGTTCGACTTGGGTGCCAGGGCCAGCGCGATCGTCGCGTGCGACAGGGTCAGGGCCGCCTCCGGGAAGCCGATCATCGCCACGGCCTGGGCGGCGGCCACGGCCAGCGGCAGGGCCGTGGGGTCGGCCAGACCGATGTCCTCGCTCGCGGAGATCATCAGGCGGCGCGCGATGAACCGGGGGTCCTCCCCCGCGTCGATCATCCGCGCCAGGTAGTGCAGCGCGGCGTCCACGTCGGAGCCGCGGATGGACTTGATGAGGGCGCTCGCCACGTCGTAGTGCTGGTCGCCGTCCCGGTCGTAGCGCACGGCCGCCCGGTCGACCGCCTCCTCGACGGTTTCGAGGGTGATCTCCTCCTCGCCCTTGGCGATGGCCGAACCGGCTCCCGCCTCCAGCGCCGTCAGGGCCCGCCGGGCGTCACCGCCGGCGATGCGCAGCAGGTGGGCCTCCGCCTCGGCCGACAGGGTGACGGCCCCGCCCAGGCCCCGCTCCTCCTCCAGCGCCCGCTTCATCAGGGCGCTCAGGTCGTCGTCCGTCAGCGGTTCCAGCGTCAGCAGCAGGGAGCGCGACAGCAGCGGGGAGATGATCGAGAAGTACGGGTTCTCCGTGGTGGCGGCGATGAGGGTCACCCAGCGGTTCTCCACGGCCGGGAGCAGCGAGTCCTGCTGGGCCTTGCTGAAGCGGTGGATCTCGTCGAGGAAGAGGACGGTCTCCTTGCCGTACCCGCCGGCCGCGCGCCGGGCGCCCTCGATGACCGCCCGTACCTCCTTCACGCCGGCGGTGATCGCGGACAGTTCCACGAACCGCTTCTGCGTCGCCTGGCTGACCACGTACGCGAGGGTGGTCTTCCCGATGCCCGGCGGGCCCCAGAGGATCACCGACGAGGCTCCGGCCGGGCCTCCGGCGCCCTCGCCGACGAGGCGGCGCAGCGGCGAGCCGGGCTTGAGCAGGTGCTGCTGGCCGACGACCTCGTCCAGGGTGCGCGGGCGCATCCGGACGGCGAGCGGAGAGCTCGACGGGTCCTTCTCCTGGCGGTCCTCGGCTGCGGCGGTGAAGAGATCTGGTTCCACACGGGAAGCCTATGCGAGCCCACCGACAGCGCCGTCGGGCTCCGTCGGGCTCAGGAGGTCCAGAAGTCCCACCAGCGGGTCAGGATCAGCATTCCGATGATCCCGACGTGCAGGACGGGCACGACCCACGTGAACTCGTCGAAGAAGGCCTTCAGCCACCCGGGGGCGGGCAGCAGCCCCTGCCGGACGTTGTGCGAGGTGACGTACCAGAACATGACGATGGTGGCGACCCAGGCCAGGCAGCACCACAGGCACAGCGAGTTGATGTTGTACAGCGACTGGTACGTCAGCCAGGCGCAGAAGACCACGCCGAAGAGCGTGCCGGCGTTCAGGGTCAGCCAGTACCAGGGCCGGAAGCGGGCCCCGGCGAGCAGGCTCATGCCGACGCAGACCACGATCGCGTAGGTCACCAGGCCGAGCATCGGGTTGGGGAACCCGAAGACGGCCGCCTGGTCGCTCTTCATGATGTTGCCGCAGGAGACGATCGGGTTGAGGCTGCACCCCGGCGTGAAGTTCGGGTCCTCCAGCAGCTTGAACTTGTCGATGGTGATCACCCAGGCGGCCAGCAGTCCGGCCGCTCCCGTGATCACCAGAAGGAGCGCCAGGGCCCGGCTGCCGCCGTGGGTCCGGGCGGCGTCCGCGTCAGCACCTGTTGTCGTCATACCCGCCCGCTCCGCATCTGCAAGGTCATCAAGCACCGGCCATTGTGCCGTACGGGGCTGTGCGTCCACCGTTCGAAGGACATAAGGAGGCGCCTGCCGGGGGTCCGGGGAACGCGAGGGGGCGGGGTCGGGGATCGCTCCCCGGCCCCGCCCCCTCGGGCGGCCTCGATCAGGCCGACGTCTCGATCAGGCCAACCTGGCGCGGAGCACGTCCACCAGGTCCGTCAGGGCCACCGGGCCCTGTTCACCGGACTGCATGTCCTTGAGCTGCACGACGCCCTCGGCGAGGTCGCGCTCGCCCAGGACGGCCGCGAAGCGCGCCCCCGAGCGGTTCGCGTCCTTCATGGCGCCCTTGAGGCCCTTGCCGCCGAACGCGAAGTCGGCGGCCACGCCGGCCCGCCGCAGTTCCGTGACCTTGCCGAAGAGCACCCGGCGGGCCTCCTCGCCGAGCGCCACGCCGAAGACGGAGGTCGCGGCGGGGATGTCCAACGTCACGCCCTCGGCCTCCAGCGCGAGGACCGTCCGGTCCACGCCCAGCGCCCATCCCACCGACGGCAGCGACGGGCCGCCGATCATCTCGGACAGGCCGTCGTAACGCCCGCCGCCGCCGACCGCCGACTGCGAGCCCAGGCCGTCGTGCACGAACTCGAAGGTGGTCCGGGTGTAGTAGTCGAGGCCGCGCACCAGCTTCTCGTCGTCCTCGAAGGCGACGCCGGCCGCCGTCACCAGCGCCCGCACCTCCTCGTGGTACGCCTTGCACGCGTCGCAGAGGTAGTCGCGCAGCATCGGCGCCCCGACGAGCTGCTTCTGCACGTCCTCGCGCTTGTCGTCGAGCACCCGCAGCGGGTTGATCTCGGCCCGGCGCACGGTCTCCGCGTCCAGGTCGAGCCCGCGCAGGAAGGTCTGGAGCGCCTCCCGGTAGACCGGGCGGCACTCCTTGTCGCCCAGCGAGTTCAGCAGGACGCGGAAGTTGCGCAGGCCCAGCGTGCGGTACGCCTGGTCGGCCAGGATGATCAGCTCGGCGTCCAGGGCCGGGTCCTCGGAACCGATGGCCTCGGCGCCGACCTGCGAGAAGTGGCGGTAGCGGCCCGCCTGCTGGCGCTCGTAGCGGTAGTAGGAACCGGAGTACCAGAGCTTGACGGGCAGCAGACCGGCCTTGTGCAGGTTGCCCTGGAGCGCCGCGCGCAGCACCGACGCGGTTCCCTCGGGACGCAGGGCGAGCTGGTCGCCGCCCTTGGTCGTGAGGGTGTACATCTCCTTGCTGACGATGTCGGTGGACTCACCGACGCCGCGCGAGAAGAGCTCGACGTTCTCGAAGCCGGGGGTCTCGACGTACCCGTAGCCCGAGTTCCTCAGCGGACCCGAGATCGCCTCGCGCACCGCCAGGAAGGTCGCGGAGCGGGGGGGCAGCAGGTCGTACGTGCCCTTGGGGGCCTGAAAAGTACTCACGAAACTCTCGTCACATTCCTCGTCGTGGAGTGGCGTTGCCGGCTCCGCGGTCCGGGCCGCCGGCGGCGACTTCCCGCAGGTACGGGTTGGTCGCGCGTTCGCGCCCGATGGTGGTCTGGGGACCGTGGCCGGACAGCACCACCGTCGAGTCGTCCAGCGGCAGGCACACGCGGGCCAGCGACCGGAGCATCTCGGGGTGGGAGCCGCCGGGCAGGTCGGTGCGTCCGACGGAGCCGGCGAAGAGCAGGTCACCCGAGAAGAAGACCGGCGGAACGTCGACCGCCGCGGGCATCCCGAACGTCACCGACCCCTCGGTATGCCCGGGCGCGTGGGCCACCGAGAAGTCCATCCCGGCCAATCTGAGGGCGGCGCCGTCGGCCAGCTCCCGGACATCGTCCGGCTCGCCGATGGTCAGCTCGCCCATGAGCGGCATCCCGATGGACCGGCCGAGGGCCTTCTCCGGGTCGCTCATCATGTAGCGGTCGGCGGGGTGGATCCAGGCCGGCACGTCGTGCGCTCCGCACACCGGGACCACGGAGGCCACATGATCGATGTGGCCGTGGGTGAGGACGACCGCGACGGGCTTGAGCCGATGCTTCTTCAGCGTGTCCTCGACGCCCTGGGCGGCCTGGTGGCCCGGGTCGATGATCACGCACTCCTCACCGGCGGCGGGGGCGACCACATAGCAATTGGTCCCCCAGGCCCCGGCGGGGAACCCGGCAATCAGCACGTTCGTCCTCAATCGTCGTCCGATGGGGGCCACGCAAGCGGCCGCGGATGAGATTCCGCTGCTCAGAGCCTACCGGCGCCGCTCATTACACAGCGAACCCATATACGGTACGGCCTAGCCCAGCCCGGACAGCGGTACCAGAGACGCACAAGGAGACGACCGGTGGTCACGAGCGATCAGCGTCGGCGACAGCTCGCCAGGGAGAAGTACGAGCGCCAGCGGCAGAACCGGGCCGCGGCCCGGCGCAAGGCGCGCCGCAACATGGCGGTGATCGGTGCGGCGGTGGCCGCGGTCGTCGCCACGTTGGTCGGCCTGGTGGTGGGAGGCGTCTTCGATTCGAAGGACACGAAGGCGACCGATCCGACGGACACCCCGTCGTCCTCGCCGTCGCCCAAGCAGTCGCCCCCGGCGATGGCGATCGACCAGAAGGCGAAGTACACCTTCGACCTGAAGACGAACGCGGGCGCGATCACGTTCGAGATGGACGCGGCGAAGACCCCGCAGACCGTCAACTCGTTCAAGTCGCTCGCCGACAAGGGCTTCTTCGACAAGACGAAGTGCCACCGTCTGGTGACCGGCTCGATCTTCGTGCTCCAGTGCGGCGACCCCGAGGGCACCGGAACGGGCGGCCCCGGCTACACCATCCCCGACGAGAACCTCGACTCCCTCGGCAAGCCGAACGCCCAGGGTCAGGTCGTCTACCCGGCCGGCACGGTGGCGATGGCGAACACGGGTCAACCGGGGAGCGGCGGCAGCCAGTTCTTCCTCGTCTACAAGGACAGCCCGCTGGCTCCCTCCTACACCCCCTTCGGCAAGATCGACGCGGCCGGCCTGAAGGTCCTGACGGAGATCGCCAAGGCGGGAACCGCCGACGGGGCCCCGGACGGGGCCCCGAAGAACGGTGTGACCATCGAGAAGGGCGTCGTCACCAAGAACTGACCGAGGACCGAGTGACCGGCGGCCCGAACCCGGCCGGCCTCCCTCCCGTGCGTCGATATTCCGTCGTGCGGGATGCGGACAGCCGGCCCGGCGGTCGCCTATGTTGGCGTTGTGCAGGGCGGGCGCGGCCCGCCCCCAGGAAACTGTGGACGATGCCCAGGGGGTGAACCCCTCGCAAGGCATCAGGTGGAGGAGGCGCTGTGAGCAGCGACCCGTGGGGCCGAGTCGACGAGACCGGCACCGTGTACGTGCGTACTGCCGAGGGCGAGCAGGTCGTCGGCTCGTGGCAGGCGGGCACCCCTGAGGAGGCCCTGGCCTACTTCGAGCGCAAGTACGAGGGCCTGGTGGTCGAGATCGGCCTCCTCGAACGGCGGGTGCGGACCACCGATCTGTCCGCCAAGGACGCCCAGACGGCCATCGATCATCTGCGGACGCAGTTGGACGAGCACCACGTCGTGGGTGACCTCGACGCCCTGCGCGCCCGGCTGGACAAGCTGGTCGCGACCGTGGACTCGCGGCGCGAGGAGCGCAAGGTCCAGAAGGCCAAGCAGGCGGACGAGGCCCGGGTGGCCAAGGACGCCCTGGTCGTCGAGGCCGAGGAGTTGGCGCAGAGCGACCAGTGGCGCAGTGCCGGTGAGCGGCTGCGCGCCCTGGTGGACATCTGGAAGGGCCTGCCCCGGCTGGACCGCAAGTCGGACGACGAGCTGTGGCACCGCTTCTCGCACGCCCGCTCCGCCTTCTCCAAGCGTCGCAAGGCGCACTTCGCCTCGCTCGACGCGCAGCGCGAGGACGCCCGCAAGGCCAAGGAGAAGCTGGTCTCGGAGGCCGAGTCGCTGTCGAAGTCGACGGACTGGGGTCCGACGGCCGCGCGCTACCGCGAGCTGATGGAGAGCTGGAAGGCGGCCGGTCGGGCGCAGCGCGAGTCCGAGGACGACCTGTGGAACCGTTTCCGCGGTGCGCAGGACGTCTTCTTCGCCGCTCGCAGCGAGGTCTTCGCCGAGCGCGACGCCGAGCAGACGGAGAACCTCAAGCTCAAGGAGGAGCTGGCCGACGAGGCCGAGAAGCTCGTCCCGATCACGGACCTGAAGGCGGCGCGTGCCGGCTTCCGTTCCCTGAACGAGCGCTGGGAGGCCATCGGCCACGTACCGCGCGACGCCCGTCCCAAGGTCGAGGGTCGGATGCACGCCGTGGAGCGGGCCATCCAGGAGGCCGAGGAAGGCGAGTGGCGTCGTACGAACCCGGAGGCCCGGGCGCGTGCGGCCGGTCTGACGGGTCAGCTCCAGGCGGCGGTCGACAAGCTGCGCGGGCAGGTCGACGCGGCGCGGGCCGCGGGCAACAACGCGAAGGCCGACAAGCTGTCCCGTGAGCTGGAGGGCCGTCAGGCGCTGCTGGACCAGGCGCTCAAGGGCCTGGAGGAGTTCGGCGGCTGACGCCGGCTCGGCACGTGCGAAGGGCACCACCGGAATCGTCCGGTGGTGCCCTTTCGGTGTGCGGCCCCGGGGGCCGTGGGGCCCGTGTGCCTACGGCCTGCGGGCCGAGGTCACGCGGTAGACGTCGTAGACGCCCTCGACGCCGCGTACGGCCTTCAGGACGTGCCCCAGGTGCTTGGGGTCGCCCATCTCGAAGGTGAACCGGGAGGTGGCCACCCGGTCGCGCGAGGTCTGCACGGCCGCCGACAGGATGTTCACGTGCTGGTCCGACAGGACCCGGGTGACGTCGGACAGCAGTCGGGACCGGTCCAGCGCCTCGACCTGGATGGCGACGAGGAAGACGGAGGACTGGGTCGGCGCCCACTCGACTTCCAGCATCCGCTCGGGCTGCTGGGAGAGGGAGTCCACGTTGACGCAGTCCGCGCGGTGCACGGACACGCCGCTGCCCCGCGTGACGAATCCGATGATCGGATCGCCCGGCACCGGGGTGCAACAGCGGGCCAGCTTGACCCAGACGTCGTCCACGCCCTTCACGACCACGCCCGGATCGGCGTTGTTGCGGCGCTTGGCCTTGCCGCGCGCCGGCGGGATGCTCTCCTCGATGTCCTCGTTGGCGGCCTCCTCGCCGCCGAGGGCCTGCACCAGCTTCTGTACGACGCCCTGCGCGGCCACGTGGCCCTCGCCGATCGCCGCGTACAGGGAGGAGATGTCGGGGTAGCGCATCTCGTGCGCCAGGGTGACGAGGGAGTCTCCCGTCAGGATCCGCTGGATCGGCAGGTTCTGCTTGCGCATGGCCCGCGCGATGGCGTCCTTGCCGTGCTCGATCGCCTCGTCGCGGCGCTCCTTGGAGAACCAGGCGCGGATCTTGTTGCGGGCCCGCGGGGACTTGACGAAGCCCAGCCAGTCCCGGGACGGGCCGGCGCCCTCGGCCTTGGAGGTGAACACCTCGACCAGGTCGCCGTTGTCGAGGGTCGATTCGAGCGGTACCAGCCGCCCGTTGACCCGCGCCCCTATCGTGCGGTGCCCCACCTCGGTGTGCACGGCGTAGGCGAAGTCCACCGAGGTGGCGCCCGCCGGCAGCGCTATGACGTCGCCCTTGGGCGTGAAGACGAAGACCTCGTTGCGGGAGAGGTCGAAGCGCAGCGAGTCCAGGAACTCGCCCGGGTCCTCGGTCTCCTTCTGCCAGTCCAGCAGTTGCCGCAGCCAGGCCATGTCGTTGACGGTGTCCTGGCCGGCGCTGCCCTTGGCGGCCTGCGGCACGTCGGTGCGCACCTTGGAGGTGCCGGCGACGGTCTGCTGCTTGTACTTCCAGTGGGCGGCGATGCCGTACTCGGCACGGCGGTGCATGTCGAAGGTGCGGATCTGGAGTTCGACCGGCTTGCCGCTGGGCCCGATGACCGTCGTGTGCAGCGACTGGTACATGTTGAACTTGGGCATCGCGATGTAGTCCTTGAACCGGCCGGGGACCGGGTTCCATCGCGCGTGCACGGTGCCGAGGGCCGCGTAGCAGTCCCGGACGGTGTCCACAAGGACCCGGATGCCGACCAGGTCGTAGATCTCCGCGAAGTCGCGGCCGCGCACGATCATCTTCTGGTAGACGCTGTAGTAGTGCTTGGGCCGGCCGGTGACGGTGGCCTTGATGCGGGCGGCCCTGAGGTCGGTCTGCACCTCGTCCGTGACGACGGTGAGGTACTCGTCGCGCTTGGGCGCCCGCTCAGCGACCAGACGCACGATCTCGTCGTACATCTTGGGGTAGAGGATCGCGAAGGCGAGGTCCTCCAGCTCCCACTTGATCGTGTTCATGCCCAGCCGATGGGCCAGGGGCGCGTAGATCTCCAGCGTCTCGCGGGCCTTCTTCTCCTGCTTCTCCCGCTTGAGGTAGCGCATGGTGCGCATGTTGTGCAGGCGGTCCGCGAGCTTGATGACCAGAACCCGGGGGTCCTTGGCCATGGCGACGACCATCTTGCGCACGGTCTCCGCCTGCGCGGCCTCGCCGAACTTGACCCGGTCGAGCTTGGTGACGCCGTCCACGAGCAGCGCCACGGCGTCGCCGAAGTCGCGTCTGAGCTGGTCCAGCCCGTACTCGGTGTCCTCGACGGTGTCGTGCAGCAGGCCCGCCATCAGCGTCGCGGGGTCCATGCCCAGCTCGGCGAGGATGGTGGTCACCGCGAGCGGGTGCGTGATGTACGGGTCGCCGCTCTTGCGCTTCTGGCCGCGGTGCCAGCGCTCCGCGACCTGGTACGCCTGCTCGATCTGGCGCAGCGTCGCCGACTCGATCTTCGGGTCGTTGCCGCGGACTATGCGGAGCAGGGGTTCCAGCACCGGGTTGTACGGGTTGGAGCGCTGTACGCCGAGGCGCGCGAGCCGGGCGCGCACCCGGTTGGAGGACCCGGCCGGCTTCGCCTGAGCGGGCTTGACCGGCGGGGCCGGCGGGGGCGTGGCTGCGGCCGCCGCGGCCTCCTCGGGCTGCGGGTCGGGCTGCGCGGCGGAGATGGGCTGGACCTCGTCTGGCAAGAGCGCTCCTCGGGGGTCCCCCCGGACGGAGTCTGGGGGAGGGTCCGGTGCCCCGGTCAGGTCCGGACAACCCATGGTAGCGAGGGTTGCGCCGGCTCGTTCCCCTCGGCCCCGGCTCCCCCGCCGTCGCCCGGGCCCACCCGGGCCCGCCCGCGCTCGGGCCCGCCGGACCCCCGGTGAAGTGCGCCGCGCGCCCCCGGAACGCCGGAGCGGGCGGTGCACCGGGATGTCCCGGTGCACCGCCCGCTCCGTGTGGCGCAGGGCCGTCAGACCACGATCAGCGCGTCCAGCGGAGCGCCGTCGAGTCCCGGCTCCAGCCGGGCGCGGCCCGGCAGGAACGACAGTTCCATCAGGACGGCCACGCCGGCGACCTCGGCCCCGGCGCGCCGGATCAGCGAGAGCGAGGCGTCGGCCGTGCCGCCGGTCGCCAGGACGTCGTCGATGACCATGACCCGGTCACCGCTCGACAGGTCCTCGGCGTGGACCTCGATCTCCGCGGTGCCGTACTCCAGCTCGTACGACTGCGAGAGCGTCGCCCCGGGCAGTTTGCCGGCCTTGCGTACGGGCACGAAGCCGATCCCGGCCTGGACGGCCACCGGGGCGGCGAGGATGAATCCGCGCGCCTCCAGTCCGACGATCTTCGTCGCGCCGTACCGGACCGCCAGGTCCACCAGCGTGTCCGTCAGGGCCGCGAAGGCCTTCGGGTCGGCCAGCAGCGGGGTGATGTCCTTGAACATCACCCCCGGCTTCGGGTAGTCCGGGACGTCCTTGATCCGGCTGAGCAGCAGCTCGCGCACCTCGGGAGCACACGCGGTCATCGGCGCCGCCGTCCGTGGCCCTCGGCCACGACCTGCGGGGAGTCCTCGGAGGCCGGGCCCCCGTCGACGGACTCGCCCTTGGCCGCGGCGGCGGCCCGCTTCGCGAGCACCCGCTTCTTGAGGGCCTTCATGGCGGGCTCGCGCTCCTTCAGGTCCACGACCAGCGGGGTCGCGATGAAGATCGAGGAGTACGCGCCGGCCGCGAGACCGACGAACAGCGACAGCGAGATGTCGTTGAGCATGCCCGCGCCCAGGAAGCCGCCGCCGATGAAGAGCAGGGCCCCGACCGGGAGCAGCGCCACGACGGTGGTGTTGATCGAGCGGACCAGCGTGCCGTTGATGCTGCGGTTGGCGATCTCGCTGAAGGTGTAGCGGGTCTGCTTCGTGATGTCCTTCGACCCCTCCTTGAGACCGTCGAAGACGACGACGGTGTCGTAGAGGGAGTAACCGAGGATCGTGAGCAGGCCGATCACGGTGCCCGGGGTGACCTCGAAACCGACGAGCGCGTACACGCCGACGGTGATGGTGAGGTCGTGGATCAGCGCGACCAGCGCGGCGACCGCCATCCGCCACTCGAAGGCGATGGCGAGGTAGATCACCACCAGGACCATGAAGATGGCGAGGCCCGTCCAGGCCTTGTTCGCGATCTGCTCGCCCCAGCTCGGGCCGACCAGGTCCGCGTTGATGTCGCCGACCGGAACCTTCAGCTCGGCCGCCAGGTCCTTCTTCACGTCGGCCGCGGCGGCGGTGTCCAGACCGGAGATCTGGATGCGCATGCCGCCGGTGCCGAGTTCCTGGACGATCGCGTCGTGCCCGGAGGCCTTCTCCGCGATCTCGGTCGTCTGGGCGACGGAGGCCACCGGCTTCGGGGTGGTGAAGACGGCACCGCCCTTGAATTCGATGCCCATGTTGAGGCCCTGGACGGCCAGGGCCACGATCGCCGTGATGGTGATCAGGATGGAAACGCCGTACCAGAGGAAACGCTTGCCGACGAAGTCGTAGCCGACCTCACCGCGGTACAGCCTGGCGCCGAGATCTCCCAGCTTCGACATCTCTCACGCCTCCTTCGAGTCGACGGGGGCGGACACGGTGGCGGCACTCGCACCGGTACCGGTGCTGCGGGACCGGCGCAGCGGGGGCTTGGCACCGAGCCGCTTCGGGTCCAGCCCGGACCACGGATGGCCGCTGGAGAAGAAGTTCGTACGGGCCATCAGGGTCATGATCGGCTTGGTGAAGAGGAACACCACGACCACGTCGAGCAGGGTGGTCAGACCCAGCGTGAACGCGAAGCCCTGGACCTTGCCGACGGTGACGATGAACAGCACCGCGGCGGCGAGGAACGACACGAAGTCGGAGACCAGGATGGTGCGTCGGGCCCGCGGCCAGGCGCGCTCCACGGCCGGACGCAGGGTGCGGCCCTCGCGGATCTCGTCACGGATGCGTTCGAAGTACACGATGAACGAGTCCGCCGTGATGCCGATCGCGACGATGGCACCACAGACGGCGGGCAGGTTCAGCGCGAACCCGATGCCCTTTCCGAGGAGCGCCATGATCGTGTAGGTGAGGATCGCGGACACCAGGAGACTGACGATCGCGATGAACGCCAGGCCGCGGTAGTAGACCAGCAGGTAGATCACCACGAGGAGCAGGCCGATGGCGCCGGCGATCAGACCGGCCTTCAGCTGCTCGCTGCCGAGCGCGGGGGTGACGGTGGTGACGCTGTCCTCCTGGAAGGAGAGCGGCAGCGCGCCGTACGAGAGCATGTTGCCCAGGTCCATGGCGGACTGCTGGGTGAAGCCGCCGGAGATCTGGGCGTTGCCGCCGGTCAGCGCCTGGCTCACGGACGGGTCGGAGATGACCGAGCCGTCGAGCACGATGGCGAACTGGTTCTGCGGCATCTGCTTGGTGGCGAGCTCACCGGTGATCTTGGCGAACTTGTCCGCGCCCTTGTCGGTGAACTGCATCGTGACGATCCACTCACCGGTCTGCGGGTCGATCTCGCCCTTCGCCTTGTCGACGTCCTGACCGTTCACGCCGGCCGGGCCGAGCACCCACTTGCCCCAGGTGTCGCCGCGCTTGCCACAGGCGAGCATCGGGTCCTCGGGCTTGGCGCCCTTGCCGGCCTCGGCGCGCTGCGCCGGGTCGGCGCAGTTCAGCGCCGCGAACTTGGCCTGCAGGTCGGCCGCGGCCGCGTCGGCGCCCGACGGGACCGGCGCCGGCGTCGTGGCCGGGGTGGTGGCCTTGTTGTCGTCTGCCTTCTTCGATCCGCTCGCCGACGGCGTGGGAGAGGGGGCGCTCGGGGCCTTGAGGGCCTCGCTGAGCGCACGGCCCTGGGAAGTGGCGCTGGACGACGGGGTGGCCGACGGCTTGCCGTCTTGGGCCTTGGGGGCGCCGGAGCCGCTCGCGGAGGGCTTCGCGGACGGGGAACCGGACGGAGTGCCGGACGGGCTGCCGGACGGGTTCGGCGTGGCGTCGGGCGCGACCGGCTCACCGCCGGTGAATGCCAGGACCGGGCGGAAGTACAGCTGGGCGGTGGTACCGACCTGCTCGCGCGCCTGCTGCTCGTTCACTCCCTTGGGGATGTTCACGATGATGTGGTCGCGGCCCTGCGTCTGGACCTCGGCCTCCGACACGCCGAGACCGTTGACACGGCGGTCGATGATGCCGACCGCGGTGTTCATGTTGGTCTCGTTGATCGCGTCCGGCTTGCCGGGCTCGCTCTTCGCCTTGAGCGTGATGCTCGTACCGCCGGCGAGGTCGATGCCCAGTCGGGGAGTCGTCTGCTTGGAGATGAACATCCCCGCGGTGAGCGCCACCATCGCGATCAGGATGATCGCCAGGGCGCGCCCCGGCCTCCCCTGAGCCCCCGTGGGCCGCCGGCCCTTCTTCGGTGCTGCCACCTTGTCGTATCTCCCTGTCCAACCGCCCCGCGCCGGGTCAGCACGCGGACGGCCACGAAATGTGTGGTGGGGACCCCTGCCCCCCGCAGAAGTGTCACTCACGGGAACCGCGGCGGGCACCGGTCAGGCGCCTCCGCGGTCCCCGGCCGAGCGCTACTTCGCGCCGGCCTCGCCGTCGGTCTTGCCGTCCTTCGGCTCCTCGGGCCCGTTGCCGGGCTCGTCCTTCTTGCCGAGGTCGAGCTTGGGAGCCTCGTCCTCGTCCTTCGACAGGTCCGTCTTCGGCGTCTCCCCAGCGGTCAGCGAGGAGGCGTCGTCCGGAACGACCGGCGTGTCGATGGTCAGATCATCGGTCGCGCCGTGGACGATGCGGTTGTACTCCGCGTCTTCCAGCACCGCGCCGATGGAGTTCTTCGCGAAGACGGCGTGGACGCCGGGAGCCACCTCGAGGGTGACGGTGTCCTCACCGATCTCCTTCACGGTGGCGTACATGCCACCGATGGTGCGGACCCCGGTGCCGGGCGTCATTTCGTTGCGCATCTGCGCGGCCGCCTGCTGCTTCTTCTTGGCGGAGCGGGTCATCAGGAACATCGCCCCGATGAGCACGATGAACGGGAGGAGTGTCACGAGATTCACGGGACGGAGATCCTTCGCACGACCGTACGGGAGACGGCCTTCTTCTACGGGGGTGGGCATGCCGACCTGAAGGGTCGGCATCGGCGGAGTCTAGGCGAGTCCGCACCGATGGAACAACGCCCAGCATGGCACCGCAGTTCCTGAGCGGTCGAACCTCCGCGCCGTCAGGCCCTGAACAACCCCTGTTGTCCGCTTGATCCACTACCGCCCTGCGGGGGCGGCACGAGCCCCAGGTGTGCCCAGGCGGCGGGGGTCGCGACCCGGCCCCTGGGCGTACGCGCCAGCAGGCCCTCGCGCACCAGGAAGGGCTCGGCCACCTCCTCGACGGTCTCCCGCTCCTCCCCCACGGCCACCGCGAGGGTGGACAGGCCCACGGGTCCACCGCCGAACAACTTGAGCAGGGCCTCCAGCACGGCCCGGTCGAGCCGGTCGAGCCCGCGCGCGTCCACCTCGTAGAGCTGGAGGGCGGTGCCGGCCACCTCGCGGTTGATCACTCCGTCGGCCCTGACCTGGGCGTAGTCCCGGACGCGGCGCAGCAGCCGGTTGGCGATGCGCGGCGTGCCCCGGGAGCGGCCGGCGATCTCCGCGGCGCCGGCGGTGTCGATCTCCACGTCGAGCAGGCGGGCCGAGCGGTGAATGACCCGTTCGAGTTCCTCGGGGACGTAGAACTCCATGTGTCCGGTGAAGCCGAAGCGGTCGCGCAGCGGCGGGGGCAGCAGCCCGGCCCGGGTGGTGGCGCCGACGAGCGTGAAGGGCGGCAGCTCCAACGGGATGGCGGTCGCGCCCGGGCCCTTGCCGACGATCACGTCGACGCGGAAGTCCTCCATGGCCATGTACAGCATCTCCTCGGCGGGCCGGGACATGCGGTGGATCTCGTCGAGGAAGAGGACCTCGCCCTCCTGGAGGGAGGACAGGATCGCGGCGAGGTCGCCGGCGTGCTGGATGGCCGGGCCGGAGGTGATCCGGATGGGCGCCCCCATCTCGGCGGCGATGATCATGGAGAGGGTGGTCTTGCCGAGGCCGGGCGCACCAGAGAGCAGGACGTGATCGGCGGTGGCCCCGCGCTGACGGGCCGCCTTGAGGACGAGGTCGAGCTGTCGGCGGACCTTCTCCTGGCCGACGAACTCGCCGAGGTCCTTGGGCCTCAGGGCCGCCTCGACGGCGGTGTCCTCGCCGCCGGCCGCCGCCGCGACCAGACGATCGGTCTCGGCTGCGTCGCTCTCGTCGTCCCAGTTCACGGTGTCAGTCTGCCTTCTCGGTGGGTGCGGTGGTCATCGTGGCCCTGCGGGGCGGCCCGGTACGGGACGACCGCCCGGGAGCGGCGGCGCGCGTGCCCGCCCGTCGCGCGCGACTCCCCCGGCGACCGGACCGGCGGGGCCGCGGCTGTCGGGGCCGCAGTTGTCGGGGCCCCGGCGGTCGGCGCCCCGCCGGTCCGGTCGCCGGCTGTCGGGGTCGCGCGGCGGCCCGGTACCCCCGTCGGTCGTCGCGTCGCGGGCATGGGCCGCCGGGTCAGCGGGCCCGGTTCAGGGACTGGAGCGCGGCGCGCAGGAGCTGGGGCACGGGGGCCGGGGCGCCGGCGGCGATGGCCTCCTCGGCCTGCGGGGTGACGGCCGAGACCGCCTCCTCCGCCTCCCGGGAGGCGTACCCCAACCCGATCAGCGCCGCCGCGAGCTGCTCCGTCCACGGCGCGGGTCCGGTCGCGGCGGCCCGCTGGGCCCCGACCAGGCCGCTCGTGCCCAGCGGCGCGCCCAGCTTGTCCTTGAGCTCCAACAGCAGCTTCTGCGCCCCCTTCTTGCCGATGCCGGGCACCGCCATCAGGGACTTCTCGTCGCCCGTGGAGACGGCCAACCGGAGCGCGTCGGGGCTGTGCACGCCCAGCATGGCCTGGGCCAGCCTCGGCCCGACCCCGCTGGCGCTCTGCAACAGCTCGAAGACCTGCCGCTCGTCGTCGTCGGCGAAGCCGTACAGGGTCAGCGAGTCCTCCCGCACGACCAGGGAGGTCGCCAGCCGCGCGGGTTCACCCAGTCGAAGGCCGGAGACGGTGTTCGGCGTGCAGTGCACGGCCATGCCCACGCCGCCCACCTCGATCACGGCGAGGGTGGGGGCGAGGGCGGCGACCTGGCCACTGACGAAGGCGATCATCGGGTACGGCCTTTCCGGGCGGGGACGGGGGCGGAGCCGCGCGCGGCGGACGCGGCGTGCAGGGCGACCGCCTGCTGGAGACGGTTTTGGGCGGGGGCCCGCCAGATGTGACAGATGGCGAGGGCCAGGGCATCGGCGGCGTCGGCCGGCTTCGGGGGCGCGTCGAGCCGCAGCAGGCGGGTGACCATGGCTCCCACCTGCGCCTTGTCGGCGCGGCCACTGCCGGTGACGGCGGCCTTGACCTCGCTGGGGGTGTGCAGGGCGACGGGCAGTCCGCGGCGGGCGGCGCAGAGCATGGCGACGGCGCTGGCCTGCGCGGTCCCCATGACGGTGCTGACGTTGTGCTGGCTGAACACCCTTTCCACCGCGACGAGTTCGGGGCGGTGTTCATCGAGCCAGCTTTCGATGCCCTGCTCGATGGCGACGAGCCGCAGGCCGATCTCGGCGTCCGCCGGAGTCCGTACGACCCCCACGCCCAGCATCTTCAACGGGCGACCCGCGACGCCCTCGACCACCCCGATACCGCATCGGGTCAACCCCGGGTCCACACCGAGCACTCGCACGTCCCCTCCTCCTTCACGCAGGTGTGCAGGCTACCGGCCACCACCGACAGCGGCGGCGAACGCCCGGGACGGACCCGCCGTGTTCGGCGACCGCCGACCAACGAAACGGCCCGCCGGATCGATCCGGCGGGCCGTTCACGTCTGCTGTGCTGCGGCGAGGGCCTGTGGCTCAGGCGTCGACCTTCTCCATGACCTCGTCCGGGACGTCGAAGTTGGCGAAGACGTTCTGCACGTCGTCGCTGTCCTCCAGCGCGTCGATCAGCTTGAAGATCTTGCGCGCGCCCTCCTCGTCCAGCTCGACCTGCATGGTCGGCAGGAAGTTGGAGTCGGCCGAGTCGTAGTCGATGCCGGCCTGCTGGAGCGCGGTGCGGACCGCGACCATGTCGGTGGCCTCGCTGATGATCTCGAAGCTGTCGCCGAGGTCGTTGACCTCTTCGGCGCCGGCCTCCAGCACCGTCTCCAGGACGTCGTCCTCGGAGAGCTCGCCCTTGGGCAGCAGGACGACACCCTTGCGGTTGAACAGGTACGAGACGGAACCCGGGTCGGCCATCGAGCCGCCGTTGCGGGTCATCGCGACCCGCACGTCGGACGCGGCGCGGTTGCGGTTGTCGGTGAGGCACTCGATGAGCACCGCGACGCCGTTCGGACCGTAGCCCTCGTACATGATCGTCTCGTAGTCGGCGCCGCCGGCTTCGAGGCCGCCGCCGCGCTTGACCGCGGAGTCGATGTTCTTGTTCGGGACCGAGCTCTTCTTGGCCTTCTGGATGGCGTCGAAGAGCGTCGGGTTGCCATCGATGTCGGCGCCGCCCATGCGGGCCGCGACCTCGATGTTCTTGATCAGCTTCGCGAAGAGCTTGCCGCGCTTGGCGTCAACCACGGCCTTCTTGTGCTTCGTCGTAGCCCATTTAGAGTGGCCGGACATCTGCCTGTCTCCTTCGCGTCACCAACAGTGTTCGCCTCAGATCCTACCGGGACGCCGTTACAGCCCCGCGCGCACCATGTCGACGAAGTACGCGTGAACGCGGTCGTCGCCGGTCAGTTCCGGGTGGAAGGACGTGGCGAGCACGTTCCCCTGCCGTACCGCGACCGTGTGGCCGTCGTACGTGGCGAGCACCTCGACCGAGGCGCCGACCGACTCTACCCACGGGGCGCGGATGAAGACACCCTCGACGGGGTCGCCGGTTATGCCGGCGAAGTCGATCCGGGCCTCGAAGGACTCGTTCTGGCGCCCGAAGGCGTTGCGGCGGACGATCATGTCGATGCCGCCCAGCGTCTCCTGGTCCTCGCGGCCGTCCAGGAGCTTGTCGGCGAGCATGATCATGCCGGCGCAGGTGCCGTAGACCGGCATCCCGGCCCGGACGCGCTCGCGCAGCGGCTCCAGCATTCCGAACAGCACGGCGAGCTTCGACATGGTCGTGGACTCGCCGCCGGGGATCACCAGGGCGTCGATGTCGGCGAGTTCATCGGGACGCCGGACCGGCCTGGCCACGGCGTCCGCCGCGGCCAGGGCGATCAGGTGCTCCCGTACATCGCCCTGAAGAGCCAGGACACCAATGACGGGGGTGCTGCTCATGCTTGTTACCAGCCCCGGTTGGCGTAGCGCTCGGACTCGGGGAGGGTGTCGCAGTTGATCCCGACCATGGCCTCGCCCAGGTTGCGGGAGGCGTCGGCGATGATCTTCGGGTCGTCGTAGAAGGTGGTGGCCTTCACGATGGCGGCGGCGCGCTTGGCCGGGTCGCCGGACTTGAAGATGCCGGAGCCGACGAAGACGCCCTCGGCGCCGAGCTGGCGCATCAGCGCGGCGTCGGCCGGGGTGGCGACGCCACCGGCGGAGAACAGCACGACCGGGAGCTTGCCGAGCTCGGCGACCTCCTTGACCAGCTCGTACGGGGCGCGCAGGTCCTTGGCGGCGGCGAACAGCTCGTTGTTGTCGTAGCCGCGCAGGCGGGCGATCTCGTTCTTGATCTGGCGCAGGTGGCGGACGGCCTCGACGACGTTGCCGGTGCCGGCCTCACCCTTGGAACGGATCATGGCCGCGCCCTCGGCGATGCGGCGCAGGGCCTCGCCCAGGTTGGTGGCGCCACAGACGAAGGGGGTGGTGAAGGCCCACTTGTCGGAGTGGTTGACCTCGTCGGCCGGGGTCAGGACCTCGGACTCGTCGATGTAGTCGACGCCGAGGGACTGCAGCACCTGCGCCTCGACGAAGTGGCCGATGCGGGACTTGGCCATGACGGGGATGGAGACGGCCTCGATGATCTCTTCGATCATGTTGGGGTCGGACATCCGGGCCACTCCGCCGTCCTTGCGGATGTCGGCGGGGACCCGCTCCAGGGCCATGACGGCCACGGCGCCGGCGTCTTCGGCGATCTTCGCCTGCTCGGCGTTGACCACGTCCATGATCACGCCGCCCTTGAGCTGCTCGGCCATGCCGCGCTTGACGCGGGACGTGCCGATCGCGGACTCAGCGGACTGCGGGGTGGAGGGAAGCGTGCTCACGGATTGACCTCACTCGAAGGAAGACGGGTGCTGCGGTGGTACTGCACTGAGCAAACCCCCCACGACCAGTCCACTGCAAGGGCCAATGAGGAGCCGGTGGCTCCTTCCGATTTGGCCATTGGGTACAAGTGGGGCCCGCTACGGCCGCTCCGCAAGATCCACCGGGGGCTCGTCGTCCATCTCGAACGCGAGCGGGAAGGGGGCGTGTCCGGCCAAGCGGAACCAGCGGACCTTGCGGTGCCGGCGCAGCGCGCGGGCCGCCCGGACGGCGTCGTTGTGGAAGCGGCGGGCCATCGGAACCCGGCGGACGGCGGCCGCCAGTTCCTCGGTGGCCTCCGCGCCGCCGGGGGCGGCCTTCAGCACCTCGACCTGGTCCACGTCGGCGAACACCGCGCGCAGCGCCTGGCTCAACTCGCTCTCGGCCACCTCGCGGTGCTCCTCCTCGGCCTGCCGGGCCCCGTGCGCGGCCTCGTACAGCACCAGCGACGAGGCGGGGTCGAGCACCCCCGAGGTGGCCACCTCCAGCACCACCGACGCCCGCCGCACGAGCTGCGCGTCGAGGGCGGCCCGGGCGGCGTCCATCCGCGAGTGCAGCCGGTCGAGCCGACCGGCGGTCCAACTGAGGTAGACCCCGATGACGCCGAGGCCCAGGGCAATCCAGACAAGGGTTTCGATCACGGGCCGCGACTCTACCTTTCGCGGGACCCGTCACCCGGCCCGGCCCCGTGGGCCCCCGGACCGCCCCGACCCGGCCCGCGGGCGGGATCCGCGGACCCGACCCGCGGGCGAAATGATCTCGCCGGCAGGATCCGAGGGGAAGGACCTAGTCCCGCGAGAAGCCCAGCCTGGCGCGCAAACCCACTCGTTCGTCCTCCGCGACCGCCGCCGCGCCGTCCGTCACCGTCTCGTAGACGGCCAGGATGTCCGCTCCCACCGTCGACCAGTCGAAGCGCCGCACGTGCGCCGAGCCGCGGGTGCTGAGTTCCGCCCGGCGTTCCGGGTCCCGCAGGAGGGTGATGGCCCCGGCCGCCAGGGAGTCGGCGTCCTCGTTGGTGAAGAGGTCGCCCGCGCCGCCCTGGTCCAGCACCTGGGCGAAGGCGTCCAGGTCCGAGGCCAGCACCGCGGCGCCGGCCGAGAGGGCCTCGACGAGGATGATGCCGAAGCTCTCGCCGCCGGTGTTGGGGGCGACGTACACGTCGACGCTGCGCAGCAGCCGCGCCTTGTCCTCGTCCGAGACCATGCCGAGGAACTCGACCCGGGAGCGGAGGTCGGCGGGCAGCGAGGCCACGGCCTCCTCCTCGTCGCCGCGGCCGGCCACGAGGAGGCGTACGTCCGGACAGGCCTCCACGATCTTGGGGAAGGCGGCCATGAGCACGGGCAGGCCCTTGCGGGGCTCGTCGATCCGGCCGATGAAGCCGAGGGTCTGTCCGCCCCATTCCGCCTTGGGTTCGGCCTTGGCGAAGAAGTCCACGTCGACCCCGTTGGGGATGACGACCGCGTCCCCGCCCAGGTGCTCCACGAGGGTCCGTCGCGCGTACTCGCTCACCGCGATGCGGGCGCTGATCTTCTCCAGCGCCGGCTGGAGGATCGGGTACGCGGCGATCATCGCGCGCGAGCGGGGGTTGGAGGTGTGGAACGTGGCCACGATGGGTCCCTGCGCCGCCCAGCAGGACAGCAGGCCGAGGGACGGTGAGGCCGGTTCGTGGATGTGGATCACGTCGAAGATCCCGTCGTGGAGCCAGCGTCGTACGCGGGCCGCGGACAGGAAGCCGAAGTTCAGCCGGGCCACCGACCCGTTGTACGGCACCGGCACCGCCCGTCCCGCCGAGACCACGTAGGGCGGCAGCGGGGTCTCGTCGTCCGCGGGGGCCAGCACCGACACCTCGTGGCCACTGCGGATCAGGTGTTCCGCGAGGTCACGGATGTGGAACTGGACGCCGCCCGGTACGTCCCACGAGTACGGGCACACGATGCCGATCTTCACTGCGCGCGTTCCTCCAGGTCGTCCAGCCACAGCCGTTGCAGCATGTGCCAGTCCTCGGGGTGCTCGGCGATCCCCCCGGCGAACACGTCGGCGACGGCCTGGGTCATGACGGCCGTCTTCTCGATCCGGGTGCCGTTCTCCGGTACGGGCACCTCGGGGTGGATCCGGCCGTACATCTTCGGGCTGTCCCCGTAGTACAGGGTGGCCGGGAGCAGCACCGCGCCCGTCTGCTGGGCCAGCAGCGCCGGTCCGGCCGGCATGCGCGCCGCCGAGCCGAAGAAGTCCACCTCGACCCCGGAGGCCGACAGGTCCCGGTCGGCGACCAGGCAGACCAGTCCCCCGGAGCGGAGCCGTCGCGCGAGGGTGCCGAAGGCGGCGCCGCCGCTGTGCGGCAGCACCTCCATGCCGAGGCTCTCCCGGTAGGCCACGAAGCGGTCGTAGAGGCTTTCGGGCTTGAGCCGCTCGGCGACCGTGGTGAACGGCACCCCGATGTGGCCGGTGGCCCACGCGCCGGCGAGGTCCCAGTTCGCCAGGTGCGGCAGGGCGACCACGACCCCGCGTCCGGTGGCCAGCGCCTCGCGCAGGATGTGGTCGTCCTTCATCTCGACGTCCGTGCCGAACCGCTTGGGGTCCAGCGTGGGCAGTCGGAAGGACTCCATCCAGTACCGCATGTACGAGCGCATGCCGGCCCGCGACAGCTCGCGCAGGGCCTCGGGGGTCGCGTCCGGGACCACGCGGGCCAGGTTCGACTCCAGGCGCAGCACGCTCTTGCCGCGCCGCTTCCAGACGTAGTCCGCGATCCGGCGGCCGAGGGCCACCGCCGCGGGTTCCGGGAGCTTCTTCACACCCGCCCAGCCGAGCCCGTAGAGGCCGTCGACGAGCTTGTCCTGTGCGGCGCCCATCAGACGACACCGCCCTCGGCCGCGGCCGCGTCGGCCTCCGCCGCCTCACGGCGTACGGTGACCACCCGCTGGATCAGCGTGACGAGGGAGCCCGCCGCCACCACCCACAGGGCGATCGGCAGGAGCACCCCGATCCAGGAGGGGACGCCGAAGGTCTGCAGCCCGGAGAGGCCGGCCGCGACGAGGGTGATCACCAGGCGCTCGGCCCGTTCGATGAGCCCGTTGACGGCCACCGGCAGGCCGATCGACTCGCCGCGGGCCTTGGTGTAGGAGACCACCTGGCCGCTGGCCAGGCAGAAGATCGACACGGCGCACAGCACGTCGTGGTTCCCGCCGCCCGCGTACCAGAGCGCGAGCCCGCCGAAGATGGCCGCGTCGGCCACGCGGTCGAGCGTGGAGTCGAGGAACGCGCCCCACCGGCTGGAGACGCCGGCCTGGCGGGCCATGTTGCCGTCGACCAGGTCGGAGAAGACGAAGAGGGTGATGGTGATCGTGCCCCAGAAGAACTCGCCCCGGGGGAAGAAGACCAGCGCTCCGGCCACCACTCCGGCGGTGCCGATGAGGGTGACGGCGTCCGGGCTCACCCCCCGACGGAGGAGAAATGCGGCGAACGGCGTGAGAACACGCGTGAAGAATGCACGCGCGTACTTGTTCAGCATGGCCTTCCCGGAGGGTCGCTGGGCCGCGCGGCCACAGCGGCCACCGGCTGGCCCATCGTAGCCGGCGCCCCGCGCCCCGGGCGCCGCGCACCCACCGGTTCGCCCCGGACAATCCCCGCGCCGCCCCCTCTCCACGCTCCGGACGGCGGCGGGTACGACGTATGGACGTGGTGTGACACCGGTGCAAAGCTCGAAGGACCCCGATCATCCTCCTCACCGCGACAACGGGAGGCACGAGCATCATGGGAGCCACATCACACCAAGCCGGGGCCGCCGGCAGGGCACTGACGGCCGACCGGCCCACTTCCGTACGGAACGTCGTGCTGGTCGGCCACAGCGGCGCCGGCAAGACCACCCTGGTCGAGGCCCTGGCGCTGACCGCCGGGGCCGTCAACCGCGCCGGCCGGGTCGAGGACGGCTCCACCGTCTCCGACCACGACGAGATCGAACATCGTCGCCACCGGTCCGTCCAGCTCTCCCTCGTCCCCGTCGAATGGGGCGGGATCAAGATCAATGTCCTGGACACTCCGGGATACGCCGACTTCGTCGGTGAGCTCAGGGCCGGTCTGCGCGCCGCGGACGCGGCCCTCTTCGTCGTCTCGGCCGGCGACGGGATCGACGGCGCCACCCGCATGGTCTGGGAGGAGTGCGAGGCCGTCGGCATGCCCCGGGCCATCGTCGTCACGCACCTGGAGGCGGCCCGGTCCGACTACGCCCAGATGGCCGGCGTCTGCGGGGAGGTCTTCGGCGCCGAGGACCCGGACGCCGTCGTGCCGCTCTACCTGCCCCTGCACGGGCCCGCGGGCCCGGACGGGCACGCCCCCGTCACCGGGCTGCTGGGCCTGCTCTCCCGGCGCGTGTACGACTACGGCTCCGGGGAACGCGTCGAACGCGACCCGGACCCCGCGGAGCTCGCCCTCATCACCGACGCGCGCTCCCGCCTGATCGAGGGGATCATCGCGGAGAGCGAGGACGAGAGCCTCATGGACCGCTATCTCGGCGGCGAGGACATCGATCTCAAGACCCTCGTGGACGATCTGGAGCGGGCCGTCGCCCGGGGCACCTTCCACCCCGTCCTGATGGCGGCGCCGGCCGCCGAGGGGGCCCGCCAGGGCCTGGGGACGGTGGAACTCCTCGAACTGGTCACCGGCGGCTTCCCCACCCCCGCGGAACGCGCCCCCCTCGCCGTCACCGCCCCGGACGGCGCCGCCCGGCCCGCCGTCACCTGCGATCCCGACGGCCCCCTGGTGGCCGAGGTCGTCAAGACCTCCTCCGACCCGTACGTCGGCCGCGTCTCCCTGGTCCGCGTCTTCTCCGGCACCCTGGTCCCGGAGGCGACGGTGCACGTGTCCGGGCACGGGCTCGCGGACCGCGGGCACGAGGACCACGACGTGGACGAGCGGATCGGGGCCCTCTCCTCCCCCTTCGGCAAACACCAGCGACCGCTCGCCCGGTGCATCGCCGGCGACCTCGCCAGCGTGGCGAAGCTCACCCGCGCCGAGACCGGCGACACCCTGTCCGCCAAGGACCGGCCGCTCCTGATGGAGCCCTGGTCGATGCCCGATCCGCTGCTGCCCCTGGCCGTCGAGGCCCACGGCAAGGCCGACGAGGACAAGCTCTCGCAGGCGCTGGCCCGCCTCGTGGCCGAGGACCCGACGCTGCGGCTGGAGCAGAACCCCCACACGCGTCAGCTCGTCCTGTGGTGCCTGGGCGAGGCCCACCAGGACGTCGTGCTCGAACGTCTGCGGACCCGCTACGGGGTCCAGGTGGACCCCGTCCCCCACAAGGTCAGCCTGCGCGAGACCTTCGGCGCCGAGGCCACCGGGCGCGGCCGCCACGTCAAGCAGTCCGGGGGCCACGGGCAGTTCGCCATCTGCGAGATCCGGGTCGAGCCGCTCCCGCCCGGCAGCGGCGTGGAGTTCGTCGACAAGGTGGTCGGCGGTTCGGTGCCCCGCCAGTTCATCCCGTCCGTGGAGAAGGGCGTCCGCGCCCAGGCCGCCCGCGGGGTCGCGGCCGGGTACCCGCTGGTGGACGTACGGATCACCCTGCTCGACGGCAAGGCGCACTCGGTGGACTCCTCCGACGCCGCCTTCCAGACCGCGGGCGCGCTCGCCCTGCGCGAGGCCGCCGCCGAGGCGACCATGCACCTCCTGGAGCCGGTCGCCGAGCTCGACGTACTGGTACCGGACGAGTACGTCGGCCCGGTCATGAGCGACCTGGCGGGGCGACGCGGCCGCGTCGTCGGCTCCGACCGGGCCGGGCCGGGGCGGACGCGGGTGCGCGCGGAGATCCCGGAGATCGAGATCGGCCGGTACGCGGTGGAGTTGCGGTCCGTGTCGCACGGCACGGGCGGGTTCCGTCGCGCGTACGCCCGCCATGAGCCCATGCCACCACAATTGGCGGAAAAGATTCGCGAACAGGCCGAGAAGGGAACGTAGTTGACATAGCGCTGCGGCGACCGCCCACCCAACCCGCTTGCGGTGGGCGGTATTTCCCTGTCCCATGACCATGGGGCAGGCCGCGCCGATAGGCTTTTCGGCGGCGCGGGGCAGGAAGACGGCAGGCGCGGGTCGGCAGTGGGCACAGGCGCACGGCGATGGGGGCAACGGTGGCGGACGACGGTTTCGACTTCAGGCCCGGGGCGCAGGTTCCGCTCCAGGGAGGCGGTGGGCAGACCGCCGCGACCAACGCGTTGGCGTCCGCCGCGTACCGCGACGGCAAGCTGGAGGAGATCCTCAAGGCCAACAACGACCTCCACGAGTCGAAGGTCAAGGCGCCCAAGATCTCCCTCTTCGAGCCCAACCTGGGCGAGGCCTTCTGCCGCGCGGTCGAGGCGCGCACCCTCGGCGCCGGCCGCAAGCCGCTCATCCAGTCCTTCGGCGCCGATCCGCAGACCGTCGTCGAGCACTGCCTGGCCGCCTCCCGCATCCGCAAGGAGCGCGACCGCAAGCTGCGCATGATCGTGCTGGTCTGCGGGGTGCTCTTCCTGCCCGGGCTGCTGCTGTGGCTGGGCCTGTTCCAGCTCCGCAAGTCCCTGGGCAAGGGCGAGGGCAAGCGGTCGTGGCTGGTCACGGCCCTGCTCGTGGGCGTCGCCATAGTCGTGGCGGTGTTGATGTTCCGGCTGCCCTTCACCGGGTTCCTCGGGATATACCTGCGCGCGATGATCATCGCTCCGGCGTTGGGCTGGTTCCTGGCCCGCCGGATCTGCGAGGCGACCGCCGTCGACATGCGTTCCCGCTGGGACGGGCTGCTGGGCGGCGGGGGCGTCGCCGCCAAGATCCCCGAGGCGGTGCCGGGCAATCCCGACGAGAAGGCCCGCGAGGACCTGCGCCACCAGTTGGCGAAGCTCACCGCGGAGGACCGCAGCAACTCCGCCTTCTACGCCGGCCCCAAGGGGATCCTCGGCATGGGCACCCGCTGGGGCAGCTGGCAGATGGCCGAGGAGCTGACCCCGAGGACCGAGGGCGCCGACATCCATCCCTTCCGCAGCTGGGACGTCATACGAGCGATCGACACCCAACTCCGCAAGCTGGAGCGCGGCCCCCTGCACACCGGGGGCTTCCCGACCGCGTCGATCCAGCACTGGATCGTCACCCCGATCGGCGAGGGCGCGGCCGAGGTGGCCCGGCCCACCGGCGAGGACGTGGACACCTTCCTGGTGAAGCCGCACGAGATCACCCGGATCTGCAACGAGCAGCAGTTCAGCGCCGGCAACCGGCACTACCTGGGCATCCAGTACCCGCTCTGGGACGGGCAGCTCGTCATCACCATGCTGGTCACCGTCACGGTGCTCTACAAGACGCTGCGGGTGGACGTCACCGCCCACGCCCTGGGCCCCGTGCACGGTCTGTTCACCACGAAGTCCGCGCCCAAGACGGTCGAGGTGTCCAAGTCCGTCCGCTTCTGGGAGACGGTCGAGCGACAGCTCCCGCTGGTGGACGCGACGGAGGTGGTCCGCCTGGCCGTGCGCGCCTCGCTGACCTGGTACCCGCCGGTCCTGGAGTACTTCGGCGGCAAGCTGATCCTGCCCGAGCCGTTCGGGCTGCGGCACGTGTGGGCCGGTTCGATGTGGCGCCACCGCTTCATGGCGGACGACGCCCTGCGCACCGTGGCCCCGGTCCTGCGCTCGGTGCACACCGCCGCGTTCAAGGTCCTGGAGGAGAACGGCGTGGACACCGACCGCTTCACCAACCGCTCCTCGATCATGAGCGGCCTGATCCAGGAGCCGTCGCCGCGCAAGGCCGACGTCTACGACGCGTAGGTCCGGCCGGCCGGGCGGCGCGGGCCGCCCGGCCCAGGCCCCGGCCGTGCGCCGCGTCTCAGTCGGTGGGCCAGGAGTCCGCGAGCATCTGGCGGGTGTCCGCGAGGAGTTGCGGCAGCACCTTGGTGTGGCCGACGACCGGCATGAAGTTCGTGTCCCCGCCCCAGCGCGGCACGATGTGCTGGTGCAGGTGCGCGGCGATGCCGGCGCCGGCCGCCGCGCCCTGGTTCATGCCGATGTTGAACCCGTGCGCCCCGGAGGCCTTGCGCAGGGCGACCATGGCCCGCTTGGTCAGGTCCGCGAGCTCGGCGGTCTCGGCGGCGTCGAGGTCCGTGTAGTCGGCGACGTGCCGGTAGGGGACGACCATCAGGTGGCCACCGTTGTACGGGTACAGATTGAGCACCGCGTAGACGTGCCTGCCCCGGGCCACGACCAGGCCGTCCTGGTCGGACATCTCCGGAATCCCGCAGAAGGGACAGCCGTCCCCGGCCTCCGGGCCGGTCGGCTTGTTCTCCCCCTGGATGTAGGCCATCCGGTGGGGCGTCCACAGACGCTGGAACGCGTCCTGCGTGCCCACACCGATCTGCTGCTCCGGCTCAATCGTCATGGGATGCAGCATATGACCTTGCCCCCGCGGGGCGTGTCGCCGGGGCGAAGGCGGGGGCCCCCGCCCCGATGCTGGGCACATGCATCCCGATGTCGAGCCCCGCGACAAGGCCTGGGAACGCCGGACCGAGCTGCCGCTGTTCTACGCCTCCCTGATCTTCATCGCGGGATACGCGGTCCGCGTACTCGCCCACAAGGCGGACCACGTCTGGCGGGACGTCGCCGGCCTGCTGGTCCTGCTGATGTGGCTCTGCTTCATCGTGGACTTCGTGGTCCGGATGGTGCTGAGCCGCGAGAGCCCGCTCCGTTTCGTCCGGCTCCACTGGCTGGACACCCTCGTGGTCATCCTGCCGCTGCTGCGGCCGCTGCGGATGGTCAAGGTGCACGACGCGGTCCAGGCCAGGCAGAACCGTCCGCGCCGGGGGCTGTACGAGCGGGTGATCACGTACGCCGGGCTCTCGGCGGTCCTGCTCGGGTTCTCGGGGGCGCTGTGCGTCTACCACGAGGAGCGGCTGATCCCCGGCTCCACGATCCGCACCTTCGGGGACTCGCTGTGGTGGGTGAGCCAGACGCTGACGACGGTGGGCTACGGGGACATCACCCCGGTGTCCCCGGTGGGGCGGCTGATCGCGGTCGTGATGATGGTCTTCGGCGTGGCCCTGCTGGGCGCGGTGACCGGTTCCTTCTCGTCCTGGCTGATCCAGGTCTTCCGCCGGGAGGACGAGAAGGAGCCCCCGGGGAATCAGAGTTCCCCGGGGGCTCCGTCCTGACGTGCCGCCGGACGGTCAGACCTGGACGCGGTCCGCGACGACCTTGGCCAGCTTGGCCAGGGCCTCGTCCTTGGCCACGCCGTTCTCCTGCGAACCGTCGCGGTAGCGGAAGGAGACGGTGCCGGCGGCCATGTCCTCGTCACCGACGATGATCATGAACGGGACCTTGAGCTTCTGGTGGTTGCGGATCTTCTTCTGCATCCGGTCCGAGGAGGCGTCCACCTCGACCCGCAGCCCCTGCTTCTTCGCCTCGGCGGCGAACTCCTGGAGGTACTCGACGTGCCCGTCGCCGATCGGGATGCCGACGGCCTGGACGGGGGCCAGCCACGGCGGCATGGCGCCCGCGTAGTGCTCCAGCAGCACCGCGAAGAACCGCTCGATGGAACCGAAGAGCGCACGGTGGATCATGACCGGGCGCTGCCGCGAACCGTCGGGGCCGGTGTACTCCAGGTTGAAGCGCTCCGGCAGGTTGAAGTCGAGCTGCACGGTCGACATCTGCCAGGTGCGGCCGATCGCGTCACGGCACTGGACGGAGATCTTCGGGCCGTAGAACGCGGCGCCGCCCGGGTCCGGGACCAGGGGCAGGCCCTGCTTCTCGGCGACCGACTGGAGGACGGCGGTGGCCTCCTCCCAGACCTCGTCCGAGCCGACGAACTTCTCCGGGTCCTTGGTCGACAGCTCCAGGTAGAAGTCGGTCAGGCCGTAGTCGCGGAGCAGGTTCAGCACGAAGGTCAGGGTGCGGTCGAGCTCCTGCGCCATCTGCTCCTTGGTGCAGTAGATGTGCGCGTCGTCCTGGGTGAAGCCGCGCGAGCGGGTCAGGCCGTGCACCACGCCGGACTTCTCGTACCGGTACACGGTGCCGAACTCGAACAGGCGCAGCGGCAGTTCGCGGTAGGAGCGGCCGCGCGCGTCGAAGATCAGGTTGTGCATCGGGCAGTTCATGGGCTTGAGGTAGTAGTCGGTACCACCGTCGAGCTGCATGGGAGGGTACATGCCCTCCGCGTACCAGTCCAGGTGCCCGCTCTTCTCGAAGAGGGCGCCCTTGGTGGCGTGCGGGGTGTAGACGAACTCGTAGCCCTCTTCCTCGTGCCGCTTGCGCGAGTAGTCCTCCATGGTGCGACGGATGACGCCGCCCCGCGGGTGGAAGACGGCCAGGCCGGAGCCGATCTCGTCCTGTACGGAGAACAGGTCGAGCTCGGTGCCGAGCCGGCGGTGGTCGCGCTTCTCGGCCTCGGCGAGGAAGTCGAGGTGGGCCTTCAGCTCCTCCTTCGACGGCCACGCGGTGCCGTAGATGCGCTGGAGCATCGGGTTCTTCTCGCTGCCGCGCCAGTAGGCGGCGGCGTTGCGCATGAGCTTGAAGGCGGGGATGTTGCGGGTGGTGGGCAGGTGGGGACCGCGGCAGAGGTCCTTCCAGCACAGCTCGCCGGTCTTGCCGTCGAGGTTGTCGTAGATGGTCAGCTCGCCGCCGCCCACCTCGACGTTGGCGCCGTCGTCGGTGGAGGCCGCACCCTTGATGCCGATGAGTTCCAGCTTGTACGGCTCGTCCGCGAGCTCCTCGCGGGCCGCCTCGTCGGTGACCACGCGGCGGGCGAACCGCTGCCCGCGCTTCTGGATCTCCTGCATCTTCTTCTCGACGGCCTTGAGGTCTTCGGGGGTGAAGGGCCTCGCGACGTCGAAGTCGTAGTAGAAGCCGTCGCGGACCGGCGGGCCGATGCCGAGCTTGGCCTCGGGGAAGAGTTCCTGCACGGCCTGCGCCATGACGTGCGCGGTCGAGTGGCGCAGGATGTTCAGGCCGTCCTCGGAGGAGATCTCCACCGGTTCGACGGTCTCCCCGTCCCGAACCTCGTACGCGAGGTCCTTCAGCTCACCCGCGATGCGCGCGGCGACGATGGTGCGCTCGCCGGCGAAGAGCTCCGCCGCCGTAGTGCCCGTGGCCACCACGCGCTCGTCCCGCTCGGAATCGCGTTGGATGATCACACGGACGTCTGACACCGGTCTCTCCTGACTCAGGGGGTGCGCGAGCGAACACTGCGCGCCTGAATCGTACCGAGCCGGGGGGCGCCACCGTTAAACGGTTGTTCGCCGGAGCCCGACGCCCGCCCCGGCGGCGACCGGTCGGGGTACCGTTTCGCCGCCACCCCACCCCCTGGAGCGAACCGCCGTGCCGGAAGTCCTCGTCCGCCCGCTGGACCTCATCGACGACCCCACCGCCGCCGCCGTCCACCGCGTCGGTCGGGCCGCGTACGCCGTGGAGGCCGCGCTCATCGGCTTCGACGGCATCCCCGCCCTGCGCGAGAGCCTCGACGAGATGCGGGAGCGGCCGCTGCGCTGGATCGGCGCCGTCGCACGGGACGGCACGCTCGCCGGATTCCTGGCGTGGGAGGACACGGAGGACGGCGGCGTGTGCGTCGACCGGCTGTGCGTGGACCCGGCGTGGTTCCGTCGGGGAGTCGCCTCGCTGCTGTGCGCGCGGTTGCCGGCCGACCGCCCCGTCACCGTCACCACCGGCGCCGCGAACGCGCCCGCCGTGGCCCTGTACGAGCGTCTCGGCTTCGTGCGCGGCGAGGACTTCGAGCCTGTCCCGGGACTGCGGATGGCCGCGTTCTCCCGGAATCCCCCTCCCCCGATCCGTTGACACCGAAAAGTGTGAGTGGTTTATTACTCACATGAACACGGAACGACGTCGACAGCTCTCCTCCGCGGAGGAACGCCGGGAGACGGTGCTGCGCACCGCCATCGGGGCCTTCGCCTCGCGCGGTTACTTCGGCACCACGACCACGGAGGTGGCCAAGGCCGCCGGCATCTCCCAGTCGTACGTCTACCGGCTCTTCCCAAACAAGGAGGCGCTGTTCACCGCCGTCGTCGACCACTGCTTCACCCGGGTGCGGGCCAGCCTGGAGGAGGGCGCGGCGAACGCCGGGGGCGGTTCACCCGAAGCCGTGCTGAGCTCCATGGGCGACGCCTACGCCCACCTGATCGCGGACAAGGACCTGCTGCTCGTCCTCACCCACGCCCAGGCGGCGGCCGTGTCGGAGGTGGCGGTCCGGGACACCGTCCGGGCCGGCTACGCCCGGCTGGTGGAGTACGTGCGCGGCGCCTCGGGCGGCGGCGAGCCGGAGGTGCAGCGGTTCTTCGCGGTCGGCATGCTCTGCCACCTGCTGGTGTCGATGGACACGCAGGCCGTCGACGCGCCGTGGACGCGGACCCTCTCGGCCGGGGTCCGGCACTACTGACGAGCCGGGCGACCACGAGGACGAACGACGGAACAGGGCGGGCCCCGGAGCCCGCCCTCTTTCCGGACCAAAGAGTGAGTGGTCAACCACACACATACCAGCGACCACCTCCCCACCGAACCCAGGAGCACCGGACATGACCACGAACACCACCCGCCCCACCACGATCGACGAGAACGCCCCCGCCGTCGTCCGCCTGGAGACCACCATCGCGGCACCCCTCGCCACGGTCTGGGCCCTGCACACCGACATCGCCGGCTGGGCCGACTGGCACACCGGCGTCGACCGCGTCGAGTTCGTGGGCCCCCTCGCCGCGGGCTCCCGCTTCCGCTGGCTCACCCACGGACTCGACATCACCTCGACCGTCCTCGACGTGACGCCCGGCCGGCGGATCGCCTGGGGCGGCCCCGCCCACGGGATCGACGGAGTGCACGTCTGGACCTTCCACGAGGACGCCGCGGGGGTCACCGTCCGCACCGAGGAGTCCTGGGCCGGCGCCCCCGTCGAGGCGCGCCCCTCCGAGATGGAGGCGGCGCTGCGCCAGTCCCTGGAGGAGTGGCTCCACCTCCTGAAGAGCACCGCCGAAGCCCGCTGAAGCCCGCCGAGGCGCGCTGAAGCCGACCGAACACCCCGCCACCTCCCCACCGCACCCGCCGAAAGCCGAGGCCCACCGTGCGGACCAGCCAGGAAGTGAAGACGATGACCGACGCGAAGAAGCCGTACCTGACGGGCCACTACGCCCCCGTGGTCGACGAGATCACCGCGACCGACCTGACGGTGGAGGGCGCGCTCCCGCCCGAACTGACCGGTCGGCTGCTGCGCAACAGCCACAACCCCAAGCCCGGCATCACCCCCACCCACTGGTTCAAGGGCAGCGGCATGGTCCACGGCATCCGGCTGCGCGACGGTCGCGCCGAGTGGTACCGCAACCGCTGGGTGCACACCCCCGCGCTGGACGGCGCCCCGTACATGACCGAACGCGGCCCCGATCTGACCGCGAGCACCGCCGGCACCCATGTCATCGAGCACGCCGGACGGCTCCTGGCCCTCAGCGAGGCCGCCCTGCCCTTCGAGCTGACCCCCGACCTGGAGACCGTGGGCGCCTACGACTTCGGCGGCAGGCTCACCTCGGCGATGACCGCCCACCCCAAGGAGGACCCCGTCACCGGGGAGCTCCACTTCTTCGCCTCCTCGCCGTTCCCGCCGTTCCTGATCCACCACGTGGCCTCGGCCGACGGCAAGGTCCTCGACAGCGCGGAAGTGCCGGGGGCGAGCGCCGCGCTGAAGCACGACTTCGCGCTGACCGCCCACCACGTCGTCTTCCTGGAGGGCTCGGTGACCTTCGACCCCTCCGAGCACTCCGGCATCCCGTACGGCTGGAGCGAGAGCCAGGTCTCCCGGATCGGGGTGATGCCCCGGGGTGCGGGCGGCGCGGCCCGGATCCGCTGGTTCGAGATCGCCCCCGGCTACGGAATGCACTTCGCCAACGCGTACGAGGACGCGCGCGGTCGGATCGTCGTGGAGGGCCCGGCCGTCGGCCGCGCGGGCTGGCAGCGCTCCTGGAACTGGTGGGTCGGCGCCCCCGACCGCGGCGCCGAGCCCAACTCCGGCTCCCGCGGCCGTCGCTGGACCGTCGACCTGGCCGCCGGCACGGTCACGCAGGAGCAGACGGACGACCTGACCGTGGAGTTCCCCACCATCAACGACGCGTACCTGGGCCGGGAACACCGCTACCAGTACGCCCTGTCCTTCCCGGACGACCTCGGCGTCGGCAACCACGGACTGGTCAAGTACGACCGCACCACCGGCGGCCGTCAGATCCTGCCCTTCGGCACCGGCCGGCTGCCCGGCGAGGCCGTGTTCGTACCGGCCGCCGACGCGGGCCCCGGCGACGAGGACGCGGGCTACCTGCTGACCGTGGTCAGCGACCTGAACGCCGACGCCTCGCGGTTGCTCGTCCTGGACGCGACCGACCTCACCCTCCCGCCGGTCGCGACCGTCCACCTCCCCCGCCGGGTCCCCGCCATGATCCACGGCTCCTGGATCCCCGACGCCGAAGCGCCGGCGGCGTCCTAGTCGTCGGAGGGAAGCACCTCGGAGGGGTCGAAGGACTCGTCGAGGGACTTCATCAGCCGGTCCCGTTCGACCTCGTCGAGCGGGACCGGCCGCACGTCCACCGCGTCCGTCAGCCTCCGGAACCCGCCCCGCCGCTGGAGCCGCCCGCTGACCCGGACCGGCAGGCCCATCAGGTGGGCGTGGCCCGCGACCCGGTACGACTCCTCGTCGAGGGCGGCCCGTACGTACGGCACCTCCGCCCCCGACAAGACCCGCAGCCGCACCGTTCCGCCGCCGCCCGCCGCCGAGCGCCGCATCCGGACCACGGCCCCGGCCAACCGGACGGGGATCGCCGGTTCGTCCCGCGTGTACCGGGCGGCCGCCTCGCGCAGCACCGGGAGGTCGCCCGGGGAGAACTCCACGGCCTCCGGCCGGGCCGCGCACCCCGCCGGAACGCCCGCCGCCGGAGCCCAGGCCAACGCGATCCGGGCCCCCTCCGAGCCCCGCACGAGGGCGATGAGCGCGTCGGCGAGTTCCCGGCTGACGCCGGCCTCCACGGCCGCGTCGAAGGCCTCCATGCCGCCGGTGGCGCGCCGGTAGTCCACGGCCTCGCGGGCCGCGTGCAGCGCGTGGTGCAGCCGGGCGGTGACGCCCCGCCCCCCGTCCACCGGGACGTACGCGGCGAGTCGCCGGCCGCCCGGCGAGGGTCCCACCAGCACCCCGTCCAGGGCCCGTTCGGCCTGCGCCCGGTGACGGGCCCCGTAGTACCCGGCGCGGGCGTGCGCCGCCAGGGCCCCGGCGAGCAGCAGCTGCCGGGCGGCCGAGCGGAGTTGTTCCTGCACGGTCCAGGCCTCCGCGCCCCGCGCCGGGTACGAGCCCTCGGGGAACTCCCGTTCCCAGCGGATCTCGTCGCTCGGGACGCTCAACCCGAACAGCACCTCCCGTGCCGAGGGCAGCCCGCTGTGCGCCAGCGCGGCCAACGCCTCGTCCAGCAGGTCCGCGCAGTCGGGGAAGGTCCGGCTCTCGGGGACGAGCAGGCTGGTGCCCGGGAGCCCGGGCGGCGTCCACCTCCCGTACCGACCGGCGGCCCCGCCGCGGCGCAGCCAGCCGTGCCGGTGCAACAGCGCGCCGAGCACGGCGGGATCGACCTTCGCGGGATCGGGCGTGGCGGCGTCCGCGTACCCGGTGGGATCCGGGGGCGTCAGCGGCTCCGGGCGCGGTGAGTACCGTTCCATCAAGGTGTCCCTCCCGACCCGACCCGGGTCATGATCTCGCACAGCGCCCGGTCGTCGAAGATCCGCGCGGTCGGTATCCGCACGGTGGTCCGGCGCCGGCCGGTCACGGGCTGTCCGGCGAGGTTGGTCCAGTAGCAGCAGTGCCGCAGGTCGAGCCGGTCGTGTCCGGCCGCCAGCCACTGCTCGCGCTCCCTGGGCACGAGCATCACCACGAGGATCTTGTGGACGGCGACGGGAGTGCGCGCCAGTTTCACGAGGTGCTCGTTGTCGAGGGTGAAGCCGAAGGTGGCTCCGGCCGGCCGCGGCGGTGTCTGGTAGGTCGCCTTCAACTGCACCTTGATGGTGACCTCGTCGTCGACGACGTGCTCGGGGGCGCCGTGGCTGACGTGCCAGTCGATGCCGTTGTCCGGGAAGGGCTGGGACAGCGAGCAGCCGGCCGCGGCCGCGACGGCGTGGAGGTATCCCACCTGGAGGGTCTCCATGCAGGCGGTGGTGGCGAGTGTGCCGCGCAGCGGTCCGGTCCGCGCGTCCGGCCGCGGACCGATCTGCGCCGGTGGCACCCCGAACGGTTCGGGCTGTGTGAGCGCCATGGCCGGCTCCCCATGCCTTGCGGGCTCCGCAGAGTGAGGTGTCGGGGTGATGACCGGTCATGTGTACGGCCCCCCAGGGAAGTTGTCTCCGTAGCAGACGAGTCGCAAACGGCGTACGGGGCAAACAGCCCGGGTATCACCGATTCGGGCAAGGGCGGCGTGATCCGGGTGCGCCCCATCTGCCGACCGGGGACGAGGAGTTCGCCATGACACGCTGGTATGAGGGCCCGCTGGCCGCATTCGACACGGAGACCACCGGAGTGGACGTCGAGGAGGATCGGATCGTGTCCGCCGCGCTCGTCGTGCAGGAGTGCGCGGGCGGTCGCGTCCGTTCCACCCGTTGGCTGGTCAATCCCGGCGTCCCGGTACCCCCGGGCGCCACGGAGGTCCACGGCCTGACCGACGAGCACCTTCAGCGTCACGGCCGTTGGCCCGCGCCGGTGGTGGAGGAGATAGCCCGCGCGCTCGCGGAGCAGCAGGTGGCGGGCCGGCCGGTGGTGGTGATGAACGCGCCGTTCGACCTGACGCTGCTGGACAGGGAGTTGCGCCGCCACCGGGCCTCCTCGCTGGCGCGGTATCTGGACAACCGGCCGCTGACGGTGCTGGATCCGCGGGTGTTGGACAAGCACCTGGACCGCTACCGCAAGGGTCGCCGGACGCTGACGGACCTGTGCGCGCACTACGGCATAGAACTGGAGGGGGCCCATGACGCCTCGGCGGACGCCCTGGCCTCGCTGGAGGTGGTCCGGGCGGTCGGGCGCCGGTTCGCGGGCCGGCTGGAGCGGCTGACCCCGGCCGAGCTGCACACGCTCCAGGCGGTGTGGCACGCGGCGCAGGCCCGGGGGCTGCAGGCCTGGTTCGCCCGCCAGGGAACGCCGGAGTCGGTGGATCCGCACTGGCCGCTGCGGCCGGAACTGGGAGCGGCGGCGTAGCGGGCGGTTGGTGCGGGAATGCGGAAGGCCGGTCCGTCTGTGACGGACCGGCCTCTCCCGGTGGGCGATACTGGGATCGAACCAGTGACCCCTTCGGTGTGAACGAAGTGCTCTCCCGCTGAGCTAATCGCCCGGGAACGGACTGAACAATACAAGAGCCCCGGGGTCTGTTCAAACCGCTTCCGGTCGACCCTCGGGCCGGCCTCTCGCGGCATCCGGATCCCGCTCCGGGCACCGGGCGTACTCAGGCGGATCTGAGTACACCCGCCCATGTGCCGACGGCGTGACGGGCACCACACTCCGAGCATGAACACGCCTCTGTCGCCCGCCGAGGAGCTGGCGCTCATCGCCGGCGAACTCGCCCGACTCGACGCCCGTCGCGCCCATCTGACGGCCCGCCGCGACTGGTTGCTGCGCCTGCCGCCGACCCCGTGGCCGTCGGCGCCCGCGCCGGCGCCGCCCTCGCCCCCCGTCAAGGACGCCTCGGGCCGGGGCGCGCAGAACGTGCTGCTGACGTTGGGCGCGGTGCTGCTTTCGGTGGCGGCGCTGGCCTTCACCCTCGTCAGCTGGGGTTCCCTCGGCATCGCCGTCCGCGCCGCGGTACTGGCCGTGGTGACGGCGGGGGCGCTCGTCGCGCCGCTGCCGCTGCTGCGTCGCGGGTTGCGGTCCACGGCGGAGTCGGTCGCCGCGCTGGGGCTGTCGCTGACGGTGCTGGACGCGTACGCGGTGCACGCCGTCGGGATGTCGGGGATCGACGGCGTCGCGTACACGGCGGGGGCGGCCGCCGTCCTGGCGGCGCTCTGGGCCGGGTACGGGCGGGCGCTGCCCGGGCTGCGGCTGCCGTGGCCCGTCGCCGTGGTGGCGGCGCAGTTCCCCCTGCCGCTGGCGGCGCTCGCCTCCGCGGCGGACCCGGTGGGGCTCGGGTGGGCGCTGCTGGCGACGGCCGCGCTGGACGTGGTCGCGGCGATGACGGTGGCCCGGGCGCGGGCCGCGTGGCCGGCCGGGGCCGCGCTGGGTGTGGCCGCGCTCGCGGTCGGCCTGGTGGAGTCGGCCCTCACCCCGGGCGCGATGGCCCCGGCCCTGTTGCTCGCGGCAGTGGCGGCGCTCGGCGTGGCCGTGGCCTGGCGGGTGCCGCGGGCCTGGGCGGCCGCGCTCGCCGGCGGTCTGGCCGCGGTGGTGGCGGTGGGCGGCCCGCTCTCCCCGCGAGGGGACACGGGCTGGGCGGTGGTGGCGCACCTGGCGGTGGCCCTGGTCCTGACCCTGCCGGCGGGGGTGGGGGCGAACGCGCTCCCGGCGACCGCGCTCCCGGCGGCCGTGCGGCGCGGTCTGGCCGGCGCGGGGCTGGGCGTGGCCGCGGCGGCGGCGCTCTGGGCCCTGGCGTCGGTGGCGCCGGCGCTGTCGAGCCGGCTGCGGGTGCTCGGCGAGGTGTGGGCGGCGACGACCCCGGAGGCGAACCGGCCCGGTACGGGCGCGGCGGTGGCGGTGACGCTGCTGGTGACGGCGGGGGCGGCCGCTCGGGCGGCCCGGCTGTTCCCGGCCAGACCCGAGGCCGGGGTGCTCGCGGTGGTGCTGGGGTGGGCCGGGCTGTTCGCGGCCCCGGTGCTGCTGGGCTTCCCGGTGGCGGTGGTGCTCGCGGCGCACCTGTCGGTGACGGTGGCCGCGGGGGCGTTGGCACTGCGGCCCCGGCCCGCCGATACCGATACCGGTATCGGGATCGGTATCGGGATCGGGATCGGGATCGGGATCGCGGCCGCCGGCTGCGCGCTCCTGGGGGCCGGGAGCACCGCTGTGGGGGCGCTGGACGGCCGACTGGCCACGGTCCTGGTGCTGGGGACCCTGACGGCCGCCGGCGCGGCGGGAGCGGCGTACCGGCCCGGTCCCCGGTGGGCCCGGGGCGGGGCCGCGGTGCTCGCCGTCGGGTGGGCCACGGCGCTGGTGGTGGCGCTGTGCACGCTGTCGGGGCTCGCGGTGGCCTGGTGGGCGCCGCCGGTACTGGCGGTCCCGGCCGCGGTGGTCGCGTTCGGCCCCCGGTGGGGCGCGGTGCGGGTTCCCGCCGAGGCGGCGTCGATCGCGTCGGGGGTGCTCGCCCTGGCGTTGGCCGCCTCCGACCCGTCGGCGCGGGCCCTGGCACCGGCGTTGGCCCTGGCCGGGGTGGTCTGCGCGGCCGCGGCGGTGCGCGCGGACCGGCGCCGGTTGGGCTGGGCGGCCTGGGCGCTGTTCGTGGCCGCGACCTGGGTCCGGCTGAGCGCGTCCGGGGTGGCCTGGCCCGAGGCGTACACGCTGCCCGTGACGGTCCCGGCGCTGGTGGTGGGCTTCGTACGCCGTCGCCGCGATCCGGCCGCCTCGTCCTGGACGGCGTACGCGCCCGGTCTGGCGGCGACCCTGCTGCCCGCCCTGATCGCGGCCTGGGGCGACCCGCACTGGCAGCGACCGCTGCTGCTGGGCCTGGCCGCGCTGGCGCTCACGCTGGTCGGCGCCCGGCAACGGCTCCAGGCCCCGCTCCTGCTGGGCGGCGCGACGCTCGCGGCGGTGGCCCTGCACGAGTTGGCCCCGTACGTGGTCCAGGTCGTCGGCGCGCTGCCCAGGTGGCTGCCGCCGGCGCTGGCGGGCCTGTTGCTGCTGCTGGTCGGAGCGACGTACGAGCGCCGGTTGCGCGACGCCCGCCGGCTGCGGAACGCGCTCGGCCGGCTCGGGTGACATCGCTCGGGAAACGCCAGAGGCCCGGAGACGGTGAAGTCTCCGGGCCTCTGGTCCGGGTGGGCGATACTGGGTTCGAACCAGTGACCCCTTCGGTGTGAACGAAGTGCTCTCCCACTGAGCTAATCGCCCGGACGCACCGCAAACATTACCGCATGTCAGCGGTGCTTCCCGCCATCAGGGACGGATCACTGGTCCTTGATGTTCCACGGCAGCATCAGGCCGTACTTCCACAGGTAGAAGCCGACCAGCGCGCCGGCGATCACGAGTCCGACGCTGGTCAGGATGATGTTGCGGCGGCGCACCTTGGGGTCGAGCGCCTTCTGGGCCGCCTCGGCCACCTTGCGCTTGGTCCAGCGCAGCACGACCTGCGCCCAGGCGAACTCGGTGCCCCAGATGAACAGGCCGGCGAAGATCGCGACCCAACCCGGGCCCGGCAGGACGAGCATCGCCACACCCGCGGCGATGACGGCCAGGCCGACGATGAAGACGCCGACCTGCCAGCTCAGGTGCAGGCTGCGCCGGGCCTTGACGAAGGCCGGCGCCCTCGACACGTGCGGCTTCTCGTCCGGTGTCGTCTCACTGGTCGCGGGCTCCTGGGCCTCGCGGTCACTCCCCGTATTCATGCCGCCGAATCTACCCGAGCCGGATACACGCGTGAACGATGGTTTGGATCCGCCGTTCGAGGGACCCAGAGGTCCGCAAAACGGTCAGAGGGGTTTACAACGGCACCGTAGGTGGCATGTCGATTTCGCCGACGTGCGAATCCCCGAGCGCACACTGAGCGAAAGGCCCTGGCGCTTATGAACACCACGGTCAGCTGCGAGCTGCACCTGCGCCTCGTTGTGTCGAGCGAGTCCTCACTGCCTGTTCCCGCGGGCCTGCGGTATGACACGGCCGACCCCTACGCCGTGCACGCCACCTTCCACACCGGCGCCGAGGAGACGGTCGAATGGGTATTCGCCCGCGACCTCCTCGCCGAGGGCCTCCACCGGCCCACCGGTACCGGCGACGTCCGCGTCTGGCCGTCCCGCAGCCACGGTCAGGGCGTCGTCTGCATCGCCCTGAGCTCACCGGAGGGAGAAGCACTGCTCGAAGCACCCGCCCGAGCACTCGAGTCGTTCCTCAAGCGGACGGACGCCGCGGTCCCACCCGGGACCGAACACCGGCACTTCGACCTCGACAAGGAGCTCTCCCACATCCTGGCCGAAAGCTGAGCCAGGCCTACACCGGCGCGACACCGTCCGACTCGGGGCGACGGTGCGCGTCGGACAACCACATACGGCCGTGCCGGCGCTGTTCTCGCGGAAGCCAACCGCGAGGGCGGCGCCGGTGCGCTGCGCGCAGGACCCGCTAGAGTCGGCCCCCAAGTGACGGCAGGCCCGTCGTCGCAGGCCCGCCCCACAGGGAGACCTCGTGCAGATCCCCCACGACACCCGTCGCGCGCTCGACGTCGTCGTCGCGCTGGTGAACACCGCGGCCGAGCCCGGCCGGACGGACGGGCTGTCGGACCTGGGCGCGCTGCGCGGATTCGTCCGCGAGTACGCGATCAGTGACGTCGGCGAACTCGGCGCCCGTGACCTGTCCGGGGTGCGCGCGGTACGCGGCAAGTTCGCCCAGGTGTTCGCGGCGCCGACTTCGCGGGCGGCCGCCACCCAGATCAACGAACTCGTGGCCACGGCGGGCACCACCCCCCGGCTGACCGACCACGACGGCTACGACTGGCACGTGCACTACTTCGCGCCGGGCGCCTCGCTGGGCGACCACCTGGCCGCGGACGGCGGGATGGCGCTGGCCTTCATCGTGGTGTCCGGGGAAGAGGAGCGGCTGCGTCGCTGCGAGGCCCCGGACTGCCGGCGCGCCTTCGTGGACCTGTCCCGGAACCGGTCGAGACGCTACTGCGACAGCCGGACCTGCGGGAACCGGTTGCACGTGGCGGCGTACCGGGCGCGCCGCAAGGAGGCGGACGCGCACGGCTCAGAGCAGGAAGAGGTCGTGCACGGCGGCGAGCAGCAGCAGGGTTCCGATCACCCCTAGGAAGATCATCAGGGGCGGCTGGGAGAGCGCGAAGAGACAGCCGCGCCCACGTTCGGCGGCGGGGTCCTCGGCGACGGGGGCGGGAGCCTGCGGCTCACCCTGCGATGTGTCGAGCATGTCGGGCCGATGATCGCGCAGCACGACCCCGATCGGCGCTCAACACGCCAACGAACACGCGGGAGTTCGTCAGTTCCCGTCGGTTCGCACACGCCCCGCCGACGCCACGGCCCGACCGGGCCGAGCGCCGCGGGCTCCTTCGACCGGGTCAGATGCCGTGCTTCTTGAGGATGGCCTCGATGTCGGAGAAGTCGTCCGCGGGGGCCGCCGGGGCTTGGCCGGCGGCGGGCCGGGGCGCACCGGCGCCGAGCGAGGGCGCGGAGGCGTTCGGGGCGACGGCCTCGGGTGCCCGACGGCCCTTGGCGGCCCTCGGCTCCTTCTGTGGCTTCCCGCCCTTGGCGAGCGCGCGGCGTTCGACGGCGCGGGTGGTCGCGAAGAGCAGCCAGGACAGGCCCAGGAGCCCGAAGCCGATCCAGACGGACGGCTTGAAGACCATGCCGGACACCCACTCCACGACGCCCGTCAGCACCAGGCCCACCGGGACCAGCGCGTAGGCGGCGATCCGGGTGGCGGCCAGGAAACGCCTGCGGTACGCCGTCACCGCGGCCAAGCCCAGGCCCGCCGCGGACACCGCGGAACATATGGTCTCGGCAAGCATGCTGTCCTCCAGGGCAGGGCTGTCTGTGAGGCTTGGGCGTTCTGTCCCTATCCATCCTGCACCGGGCGACACCGCCACGGCCACGCCCGGAACGGATCCCGCGCCGATCTCCGGGACATCTCCGGGTCGCGCCTCCTCCCCGGGTGCCGGTGGGTGGGGGTGCCGACGGGTGCGGACACTGCTGGGAGACTGTGTCCATGACCGATTCCCACGCCACCGCCGCCTCCACTCCCGCCCCCGTCGTCCTGGAGGTGTGGTGCGAGCTCCAGTGCCCGGACTGCCACGCCGCCCTGGACGACGTGCGCGCCCTGCGGGCCCGTTACGGCGACCGCCTGGACATCGTGCTGCGCCATTTCCCGCTGGAGAAGCACAAGCACGCCTTCGCCGCCGCGCAGGCCGCCGAGGAGGCCGTGGAGCAGGGTCAGGGCTGGCCGTACGTGGAGGCCGTACTGGCCCGCACCGCGGAGCTCGCCCGGCTCGGCGAACCCGTCCTGCTGGACGTGGCACGCGAACTCGGCCTGGACGTCGAGGAGTTCGACACCGCCCTGGTCGACGGGCGGCACATCCTGATCGTGGACGCCGACCAGGCCGAGGGCAAGGCGATCGGCGTGAGCGGTACGCCGACGTACGTGATCGGCGGCGAACGCCTCGACGGCGGCAAGAGCCAGGACGGTCTGCGCGCCCGCGTCGAGGAGATCGCCGACCGTCTGCTGGCCCCCTGACCGAGCCCCGTTCAGCGGCTCAGAGCAGGTCCTTGGCGAGGTTGAGGCGGGTCGGGCGGTAGCCGAGGGACTCGTAGAGCCGCCGGGCCGGGGTGTTGGTGGTGAAGACGTGGAGCGCCAGGGTCCGTTGGCCGTCGGCGAGGGCCACGCGCTCGGCGAGCAGCATCAGGTCCCGGCCGTGGCCGCGCCCTCGGTGTTCCTCGGCCACCTCGACGTCGAAGACGTACGCGCCCCCGTCATGCCGCGCGACCCACAGCGTCCCGACGGTGGCGCCGCCCGCCTCCAGGACGGACAGCGAGACGCCCGGACTGGCCAGTCCCCGGGGCAGGTTGGCGTCGTGGTCGGCCTGCGACTTGGCTGCCGCGGCCTGGGGGGACATGCCGCGCTCGACCCAGAGCGCGGCGTAGCTCGCACGGGCGAGGGCCTCCCACTCCTCGTACTCGGCCGGCGTCATGGGCCGGTCGGTCACCCCTTCGCGGGCGGCGGGCGGCTCGGCGGGGAGTTCCTTGGCCATGTTGCGGCCGTGCTCGACGTAACCGAGGGTCTCGGCCAACCGCCGCCCGCCCGCCGAGTCGGCGGGCACCGAGACGCGGACCCGCCGGCAGCCCCAGCCGCGCAGCACCTCCTCCGCGGCGAGCGCCGCGACGGTGGCCCGGCCCCGCCGGCGGTCGGGCTCGTCGACGACGAGGTCGCGGATCTCGCCGACGGCAGGTCCGAAGGGCGTGTCCGCGGCGATCGTCAGCGCCCCGACGCGCCTGCTGTTGACGCGTACCTCGTACGGGCGCGAGCGCGCGCCCCCGTCGCTCTGCTGAAGCGGCCCGCTCGGCCGCAGGGTGGTGGTCATCGTCGAGTTCTACCCGCCGGGCCGCCGCCGCGACAGTGCCTTTCCCCGACGGGGCCTACGGATCGAGGTCCGCGCCGGCCTGCTCGTCGAAGATCCGCATCGCCCGGGCGGTGACCGGCCCGGGGGCGGCGAGGTCCCGGTCGTCGATCCGGTGGACGGCCTGGACGTCGCGCAGGGTCGAGGTCAGGAAGACCTCCTCGGCGTGATCCAGGACGTCGAGGGGCAGATCGGTCTCCTTGGCGCCGATCCACCGCACGGTCAGGGCCCGGGTGATGCCGGCGAGGCAACCCGAGGAGACGGGCGGGGTGTGGGCCTGCCCGTCGAGGACCACGAAGACGTTGGAGCCGGTGCCCTCGCAGAGCCGACCGACGGTGTTGCCGAACAGCGCCTCACTGGCCCCGGCCGCGTGCGCGCGGGCGAGCGCGACCACGTTCTCGGCGTACGAGGTGGTCTTCAGTCCGGTCACGGCCGAGCGCTCGTTGCGGACCCACGGGACGGTGATCACCGCGGTGGTGTCCGGGCGTCGGGCCGTCGGGCCGACCGCGACGATCAGGGTGGGACCGGCCTCCCCGCGATCGGAGCCGAGTGGGGACACCCCGCCGGTGTAGGTGATCCGCAGCCGGCCGAGCGGCATCGGATTGGACTTCAGCACCTCGGCGCAGGCCCGGCGCACCTCGTCGAGGTCGGGGTCGGGCAGACCGAGGCCGCGTGCCGAGCGGGTCAGCCGGTCCAGGTGACGGGTGAGCGCGAAGGCCTGCCCGTCGCTCGCCCGGAGCGTCTCGAAGACGCCGTCCCCCACGGTCAGCCCGTGGTCCAGCACCGACACCTTCGCGTCGTCCACGTCCCGCAATGTGCCGCCGAGCCAGATCTTCACCGCACGCTCCCCGCGCTCAGCCCGTGCGTCTCGGGCGTGCCTGAGGCGACGCCGAGCAGCCGGGCGGCCTTCAATTCCGTTTCCGCCCACTCGCGGTCCGGGTCGGACCCCCAGGTGATCCCCGCGCCGGTGCCGAAGCACAGGCGCGGTCCGCCCGCCGCCGCGCGGTCGATCCAGAAGGTCCGGATGCCGACGGCGAGCTCGGCGGTGCCCTGATCGGCGTCGACCCACCCGATGCCGCCACAGTAGGGGCCGCGCGGGGCGGTCTCCAGCTCTTCGATGATCCGCAGCGCGGAGGATTTGGGGGCGCCGGTGACGGAGCCGGGCGGGAAGGTCGCGTCGAGCAGCTCCGCCCAGCCCGCACCCTCGGCGAGTTCACCGCTGACGGTGGACACGAGGTGGACCAGCCCCGGGTGCTCCTCGACCTCGCACAGGGCGGGGACCGCGACGGAGCCGGTGGCGCAGACGCGGCCGAGGTCGTTGCGTACGAGGTCCACGATCATCACGTTCTCGGCGTGGTCCTTGGGGAGCAGGTCGGCGACGGTCCGACCGGTGCCCTTGATGGGGCCCGACTCCACGTGGCGGCCGCTGCGGCGCAGGTACAGCTCGGGCGAGGCCGTCGCGATCTCGACGCCCCGCGCCGGCAGCCGAATCGTTCCTGCATAGGGCGCCGGATTACCGCGCGCGAGCAGCGCGGTGAGGGCGTCCACGTCGGCGGTGGCCGCGTCGGGCAGCGGCGCCGACATCACCCGGCACAGGTTCGCCTGGTAGACCTCGCCCTTCGCGATGTACTCGCGCACCCGCCGGACGCCGGCCACGTACGCGGCACGGTCGAGCGAGGAGACCCAGCCGTCGGCGGCGGGGCCGCGCCAGGCGCCGGGCAGCGGCGCGGGAACGGGGTCGGGGCGTACGTCGCCGAACCGCGCGCAGACCAGTCGGCCCTCGAAGTCGGCGGCCACCGCCCAGAAGCCGGTGGAGTCGAGGGCGGAGGGATCGCTGGTGACATCGCGGAGATCGGTCGCGAGGCGGCCGCCGAAGCGGGCCAGGGGGGGCAGGTCGTGCACGGCTGCGAGTCTATGACCGGTGACGGGTTCTCGCCGGTGCGGTGACGGCCGGGTGACCGGTGGTGATCGACCGGCAGCACGCTGCGCAAACGCGTTTTTGAGCTGGCCCGGGAATCCGCTAGAGTTCAACACGTCGCCAGGGAGCGAAGGGGCAACACCCCGGAGCAAACACGGTGACCTGCGGACGTAGCTCAGTTGGTAGAGCACCACCTTGCCAAGGTGGATGTCGCGAGTTCGAGTCTCGTCGTCCGCTCGAAGTGGGGGATCATCCTTCCCGAGAACCCCCGCAGCTCCATGGTGGAGTGGCCGAGAGGCGAGGCAACGGCCTGCAAAGCCGTCTACACGGGTTCAAATCCCGTCTCCACCTCCAAGGACGATTAGCTCAGCGGGAGAGCGCTTCCCTGACACGGAAGAGGTCACTGGTTCAATCCCAGTATCGTCCACTGGTCCGCAAGGATCCCCGCGCGATTAGCTCAGCGGGAGAGCGCTTCCCTGACACGGAAGAGGTCACTGGTTCAATCCCAGTATCGCGCACGCTGTACCATCGCAACACGTGCTTCACTTGCGGCCATCAAGCCGTTCCCGCGCGATTAGCTCAGCGGGAGAGCGCTTCCCTGACACGGAAGAGGTCACTGGTTCAATCCCAGTATCGCGCACCACCCGGAAGCCCCGGCCGTCTCGACGGCCGGGGCTTCCGCGTTGTCGTCAGGAGGAGAACAGCATCCGGCCGAAGCCGCCGCGCTGGTGCTTGCCGTGGCCGTGGCCGTAGCCGCCGTGCTGTTGGGGGGCGCCCCAGGCCGGCGCGGGCGCCGGGGCCCCGTGCTGGGCCGGGTAGGGGGCGGGCGGCGGGACCTGGCCGTACTGCTGGGAGGTGTACTGCGACTCCAGGCGGGTCAGCGCCTCCAACTCGCCGTAGTCGAGGAAGATGCCGCGGCAGCCGCTGCACTGCTCGATCTGGACGCCGTTGCGGTTGTAGGTGTGCATCATCGCGTGACACTTCGGACACTGCATGACCGGATCAACTCCTCGCCGTGTGCGTCGCCACCGGAGGGACGCCCCGGTGGCGTGGGGCTCACCCTACGACGGAGGCTGCGGCTCCAACTCGGGCGGGAGGGCGGAAATTCGGGCACAGGAGTCCACCATCAGCCGCTCCCCCTCGTCGAGGTCCCGATGGCCGGCCGCCGCCTTGGCCAGGGCCAGTGCGGCGGTCTGTACGGTCAGGGCCCGGGCGACGACGTCGAGTTCCGGCCAGGGGTCGGCGCCGGGAGGACCGGCGGCCGGCCCGCCGGCTGCCCGGTAGGCGTCGAGGAAGCACAGCCAGTCCTCGGGGGCGAGCAGGCCGGCGGCGTACCAGGCCGCGGGGCGGGCCAGGTCCCAGGCGGGGACGCCGAGCCCGAGGTCGTCCACGTCGATGAGCCGCCAGGCGCCGTCCGGGGCCGGGCAGCGCACCAGTTGCCCGAGGTGCAGGTCCCCGTGGCACAGGGCGTCGCCGGGGGGCGGTTCGCCCGCCCCGCGCGCCCAGCCGGGCAGGGACCGTGCGGCGTTCCACACCGCCCGGGCGTCGGCGGGGCCCGGGACGTCACGGGAAGCCCGCGGCGCGACGTCGGGGAGGGCCTCGGCCAGGCGGTGCAGGGCGCGGGCGACCTTGGCGGGACCGCGCATCGGCGGAACCGGCCCGGGGAGGGTGTGCACGGGGACGCGGTGGAGGGCGGCCAGGAGTCGGGCGACCTCCTCCCAGGGGGCGTCCTCGGGGCGCGCGGGATCGACGGGAGCTCCGTAGGGCCACAGCGAGACGGGCCGGCGCAGGACGTGGCCGGCCTCCACGGTCAGCGGCGCCAGCAACACCCCGGCCAGCGCCCGCTCCCCCGCGATCCGCATCCGTACGGCGAGCCCGCCCCGGTCGGTGTCCTCGGCGTGCGCCTTGACCACGGCGGCGCCGCAGCGCACGACGGTGCCGTCGTCGCGGTCGGCGAGGAGGACGTACGGGTGGGGCGGGGTGTCGGGCCACACCGTGGAGGCGTACGCGGCGAGGGCGGCGGGCAGGCCCGCCGGCCGGTCGTTCAGCGGAACCATGCGGTCGTCCCGTCGATGTGGAGCAGGAAGTCGACCACCGGACCCGAGGGGGAGACGAGGGTCAGCGCCCGCGCGATGGGGGCGTACGCGGCGTCGAACCGTTCGTCGTAGACCTCGGCGGCCATCGTCTCCCGGACGGCGTCGAACCACGGCTTCACCTCGGCGAAGGCGGGCTCGGCGGCGAAGCGGCCGTACATCCAGGGGAAGTCGGCCTCCTCGACGGTGATCGTGCCGAGCAGCACGTCCTCGCGCATCAGGCGCCAGGTGGCGTCGTCCTGGGTCATGGTGGCCGGCTCCGGTGTCGCCCCGCCGCCGCCGGGCGCGGCCGCGGTCCCAGGAGGAGGTTACGGACTCGGGTGCGGGTGTGGGCGTCCGCGGCGAGCCCGTGTCCCGCTCACCGGCGGGGCCGGTCGAATGAAAAAGGGTGCTGCCCGTCCGACTCCCCAGTCGTACGGGCAGCACCCTTCACCTGCCGTCCGTCGCGCCCCCGTCCCCACGGGGTTGGACGGGCCGATGTCCCGGCCCGGGCCGCTCTCCCGGACCCGGGGCGCCGCTCAGCGCCCCAGCATCGCGCCCACGGACGACGCCTGCGCCGCCACCTGGTCGAACCCTCCGAAGACGAAGAGCAGGACGGCGGCCAGGGGGAGGACCATGGCCGCGGCCACCAGCGGGTGCCGCTTGCCGGACTCATGGCCGTTGAACGCGAATGCCTTGCGTCCCTGCCGTGCGATGTCCGCCATGGCCCTCTCCCTGTCGTTTGGCAGCGGCGGGCTTGTGACCTCGGGGGACGAGTGCGCCACCCGCCGCTTGTCTTCAACACTAGGCGGCCGGCGGGCGCCTGGCCTCATGCCTCCGTACCCATTGGCAGGCCTCCAGGAGGATGACGGGGCCACCCCCGGCCTACTCCCCTGGGTGGAGACCGGTCCCCCGTCCTGAGGGTCTTCCCGGAGGGGATGACCGGAGGGTAGTGACTTCGCTCACTTCCGTCACTCCCCGCACACGCGTGTCCTGCCACGCGGTGTGGATCAAGCCGGCGCCGTCGCCGGGTGAGATCCACTCCGGTGCGGCCGTCGGATCGGCCCGGTACGGGGCCAATCCCCTTGCCGGTACGGCCGTTTGGGCCTCTTCGAGCGAGTGGGGTCGAGCACGGCGCCTTCACCTGAACAACCCTCAAGTGGCTTGCCCCGCACTGACGATCGAATCCACCGGCGAGGGCGCGGCCTCTGAGCGCCGATGGCGGATGGTCCGTAAGCTGTGGCACGTCAGCAGGACGACCGGGCAGCGGGGTGGACATGGCGATGATGCGGCTCCGGCGCGAGGACCCGCGTGTCGTCGGCTCGTTCAGGCTGCACCGGCGGCTCGGCGCCGGCGGCATGGGCGTGGTCTACCTGGGATCCGACCGGCGTGGGCAGCGTGTCGCGCTCAAGGTCATCCGGCCCGATCTGGCCGAGGACCAGGAGTTCCGGTCCCGTTTCGCCCGTGAGGTGTCCGCCGCGCGGCGGATCCGGGGCGGGTGCACGGCGCGGCTGGTGGCCGCCGACCTGGAGGCCGAGCGGCCCTGGTTCGCGACCCAGTACGTTCCCGGACCCTCCCTGCACGACAAGGTGGCCGAGGAGGGCCCGCTCACGGCCGCGCAGATCGCCGCGATCGGGGCCGCGCTGTCGGAGGGGCTCGTCGCCGTGCACGAGGCCGGTGTCGTCCACCGCGACCTCAAGCCCTCGAACATTCTTCTCTCCCCCAAGGGCCCGCGGATCATCGACTTCGGGATCGCGTGGGCCACCGGGGCGAGCACCCTCACCCATGTGGGCACCGCCGTCGGCTCCCCCGGCTTCCTCGCGCCCGAGCAGGTGCGCGGAGCGGCCGTCACCCCCGCGACGGACGTGTTCTCCCTCGGTGCCACCCTCGCCTACGCCGCGACGGCCGACTCGCCCTTCGGGCACGGCAGTTCCGAGGTCATGTTGTACCGGGTGGTGCACGAGGAACCCCACCTCCAGGGGGTCCCGGACGCCCTCGCGCCGCTCGTGCGGGCCTGCCTCGCCAAGGATCCCGAGGAGCGGCCGAGCACCCTCCAACTGTCGATGCGGCTGAAGGAGATCGCGGCCCGCGAGGCACAGGGGCTGGGCGAGGCCCGGCCGCCGGCGCAGCGCGGCCGCACCGAGCGGTCGGCCGCCGAGGAGTACGTCGACCAGCGGACGGAGTTGCGTACGGGGGGCAACACGATCCCCCGGGCCACGGGGCCGCACAGCGGACCGCACTCGCGGCCCTCGTCCCCCCGCAACCCGGGCTCCACGGCCGGCCGTACGGGTGGTCGTACCTCTCCGCGGACCACCGGGACGGGACGGCGGCCGTCGCGGCCGGACCCGAGGTTGATGCGGCAGCGACTGATCGTGTTCATCGTCGTGACGTTGGTCGTGGCCCTGGGGATCGCTGCCGCGCAGAAGCTCTAGACGGGCTCCCGGAGGCCCCGTCGCGGGCACCCCGGGCGGGGTGCCCGGGCCCTACGCCCGCGGGGACGCGGGCGGGCGGGTCGCGTAGAAGGCGACGGCGGAGGCCGCCGCCACGTTGAGCGAGTCGATGCCCTCGGCCATGGGGATGCGCACCCATTCGTCGGCGGCCCGCAGGGCGTACGTGGACAGGCCGTGGCCCTCCGAACCGAGCATGATCGCGGAGCGCGCGAACCGCTCCGCCGGCACCTGGTCCAAGGGGGTGGCCTTCTCGCTGGGTGTCATGGCGAGGATCCGGTAGCCCGCTTCGCGGACCTTCTCCAGGTCGGCGGGCCACTGGTCCAGGCGCGCGTACGGCACGGAGAACACCGAGCCCATCGAGACCTTGATGGCACGCCGGTACAGCGGGTCCGCGCAGTCCGGGGAGAGCAGGATGGCGCTGATGCCGAGCGCGGCGGCACTGCGGAACGCGGCGCCCAGGTTGGCGTGGTCGACGAAACCCTCGAACACGCCGATGCGCTGCCCCGTCGACTCCTGCGCGAACAGTTCCCCGGCGGTCGGCAGCGGCTTGCGCTGCATCGAGGCGAGGGCGCCGCGGTGCACGTGGTAGCCGGTGACGCGTTCGGCGAGTTCGGGCGTGACCGCGTAGACGGGGGCCGGGAGTTCGTCGATGACGTCGCGCATGACGTCGACCCACTTGGCGGACAGCAGCATCGAACGCATCTCGTAACCGGCGTCCTTGGCCCGTCTGATGACCTTCTCGCCCTCGGCGATGAAGAGGCCCTCGGCGGGCTCGCGCCGGCGTCTCAGTTCGACGTCGGTCAGGCCCGTGTAATCGCGCAGGCGGGGGTCGTCGGGGTCTTCGACGGTGATGAGATCTGCCACAGGGTGATACTGCCTTGTCCTGGGTGTGGTGCCAACGGCCCGGTCAGGCGCTGGGGGTGTGAACCGCGACGACCGCGCCGATCACGATGACCGCGGGCGGGCGGATCTCCTCGGCGCGCACCGTCTCCGCGACCGTGGCGAGGGTGGCGTCGACCCGGCGTTGGGCGGCGGTGGTGCCCTCCTGGACGACCGCGACGGGGGTGTCGCAGGGGCGGCCGTGGCGGACCAGGGCCTCGGCGATCAGGCCGATCTTGTCGACGCCCATGAGGATCACCAGGGTGCCGGTGAGCTTGGCGAGCGAGGCCCAGTCCACGAGGGAGCGCGGGTCGTCGGGGCCGACGTGGCCGCTGACCACGGTGAACTCGTGCGCCACTCCCCGGTGGGTGACCGGGATGCCGGCCGCGCCCGGGACGGAGATGGAGCTGGAGATGCCCGGCACGACGGTGCAGGGGATGCCGGCTTCGGCGAGGGCCTGGAGTTCCTCCATGCCGCGGCCGAAGACGTACGGGTCCCCGCCCTTGAGCCGGACCACGGCCTTGCCGGCCTTGGCGTGCTCGATGAGGGCGTTGTTGATGGCCTCCTGGGCCATGAAACGGCCGTACGGGATCTTCGCGGCGTCGATGACCTCGACATGCGGGGGCAGTTCGTCGAGCAGGTCACGGGGGCCGAGCCGGTCCGCGATGACCACGTCGGCCTCGGCGAGCAGCCGGCGGCCGCGCACGGTGATCAGGTCGGGGTCGCCGGGGCCGCCGCCGACGAGGGCCACGCCGGGGGCGGACCGGTGTCGGTGGCCGGGGGCGGCCAGGGTGCCCTCGCGCAGGCCCTCCACGATCGCGTCGCGGACGGAGGCGGAGCGGCGGGGGTCGTTGCCGGTGAGCACGGCGACGGTGACGCCCTCGACGCGGCCGGTGGCCGGGGTCCAGGCGCTGGCGGCGGAGGCGTCGTCGGCGCGCACGCACCAGACGCGTTCGCGCTCGGCCTCGGCGGAGGCCCGCTCGTTGTCCTCGCGGTTCTGCGTGGCGATCAGGGCGTACCAGGCGCCGGCGAGGTCGCCGTCCTGGTAGCGGCGGCGTTCCCAGCGGATCTCGCCGGTCTCCGCCATGGCGTCCACGGAGGGCGTGGCAGAAGGGGAGATGAGCAGGATGTCGGCCCCGGCCGCGATGAGCGCGGGGAGGCGTCGCTGGGCTACTTGGCCGCCGCCGATGACGACGACGCGGCGGCCGGCCAGGCGGAGTCCTACGGGGTAGGCGGGATGTGCCATGGCGGTGCGGCTCCTGATGCGGCGGGGTGAGGCCGCTGCGGCGCTGAAGCGGCTGGTGGGGCGGGGTGTGGTGTGCCCGGGTCCACGATACGACCCGGTCGCCGACCGGTCCTTCCGGGGGCCGGTGCGCGGGCCCGCGGGCCCGGCCGCGTCGTCGCCGCGCGGCGAGCCGCGGGGGCGCCGACCGGGCCGGGCCGGAGCCCGGGGGGAGCGGCCCGACGCCCCGGGCGGATGCCCGGGACGGTGGCCGGCGGCTCCCCCGGCCGGAACGGCTACTTCTCGGTGACGCCCGCCGAGTCGAACGTGGCGACCTCGTGCATCGCGCGGGCCGCGCTCTGGACCAGGGGCAGGGCCAGCAGGGCTCCCGTGCCCTCGCCGAGGCGCAGGTCCAGGTCGACCAGGGGACGCAGGCCGAGCTTGTTCAGGGCGGCCACGTGGCCCGGCTCCGCGCTGCGGTGTCCGGCGATGCACGCCGACAGGGCCTCCGGGGCGATCGCCCGGGCGACCAGGGCGGCCGCGCCGGCGCTGACGCCGTCCAGGATGACCGGCGTACGGAGCGAGGCTCCGCCGAGCAGGAGTCCGACGATCGCCGCGTGCTCCAGGCCGCCGACGGCCGCCAGGACGCCGATCGGGTCGGCCGGGTCGGGCTGGTGGAGCTCCAGGGCGCGGCGTACGACCTCGACCTTGCGGGCGTGCGTCTCGTCGTTGATGCCGGTGCCGCGTCCGGTGACCTCGCCCGGGTCCACCCCGGTGAAGACCGAGATCAGGGCCGCCGACACGGTGGTGTTCGCGATGCCCATCTCGCCGGTGAGCAGCGCCTTGTTCCCGGCTGCCACCAGGTCGCGGGCGGTCTCGATGCCGACCTCGATGGCCGCGATGGCCTCCTCGCGGGTCATCGCCGGACCGACGGACATGTCGGCCGTGCCCGGCCGCACCTTGCGCGGCAGGAGCCCGGGGGTGGCGGGCAGGTCTCCGGCGACACCGACGTCGATGACGCAGACCTCGGCGCCCACCTGGTTGGCGAAGGCGTTGCAGACCGCTCCGCCGCCGAGGAAGTTGGCCACCATCTGGGTGGTGACCTCCTGCGGCCAGGGGGTCACGCCCTGGGCGTGCACCCCGTGGTCTCCGGCGAAGATCGCGACGGCCGCGGGCTCCGGGATCGGGGGCGGGCAGACGCGGGACAGACCGGCTAGTTGCGCGGAGATGATTTCGAGCATGCCCAGGGCCCCGGCGGGCTTGGTCATGCGCTTCTGTCGCTCCCAGGCCTCGCCGAGCGCCTTCGCGTCGAGCGGGCGGATGCCGGCGACCGTCTCGGAGAGCAGGTCGTGCGGTTCCGCGCCGGGCAGCGCGCGGCGCCCGTACGTCTCCTCGTGGACGACCCAGGCCAGCGGCCGGCGCTGGGACCAGCCGGCCTGCGCCAGTTCGGGCTCCTCGGGGAACTCGTCGACGTAGCCGACGCACAGGTAGGCGACGACCTCCAGGTGCTCCGGCAGGCCCAGCTCGCGGACCATCTCGCGCTCGTCGAAGAAGCTGACCCAGCCGACGCCGATGCCTTCGGCGCGGGCGGCGAGCCAGAGGTTCTCGACGGCGAGGGCCGAGGAGTACGGCGCCATCTGCGGCTGCGTGTGCCGGCCGAGGGTGTGACGGCCGCCGCGGGTCGGGTCGGCGGTGACGACGATGTTCACCGGGGTGTCGAGGATGGCCTCGATCTTGAGTTCCTTGAACTGCTTCGCCCGCCCCTTGGGGAGGGACTTGGCGTAGGCCTCGCGCTGGCGCTGGGCGAGTTCGTGCATCGTCCGGCGGGTCTCGGCGGATCGGATGACGACGAAGTCCCAGGGCTGGGAGTGGCCGACGCTGGGGGCGGTGTGGGCCGCCTCCAGGACGCGCAGCAGCACCTCGTGCGGGATCGGGTCGGAGCGGAAGCCCTTGCGGATGTCGCGGCGTTCGCGCATGACCCGCTGGATGGCGTCGCGTTCGGCCTCGTCGTAGCCGGCGGGGGCCGGCTCGCCGACGGGGGCGGCGGCGAGGGGCTCGGGGGCCACGGCCTCGACGGGTTCGGTGGCCTCGGGGGTCTGCGGAGTCTCCTCGGGCACGGCCGCGACGGGGTGCACGGGCTCGACGGGCTGCGGCGCGGGCTCGACGGGCCGCGCGGCTTCCTGCGGCTCGACGGCCTGCGCGGCTTCCTGCGGCTCGGCGGACTCGGCGGCGACTGCCTCGACCTCGGCTTCCTCCACCTCGGCGGGGGCGGCGGGGGCGATCGGCGCGGCCGGTGCCTCGGGTACGACGACGGCTTCGACGACGGGCTCGGCGGCCGGGACCGCTTCCACCGGCGCCGGCTCCGCCGCCTGGGGCTCGGCCGGCTCCGCCGCGGCTTCGGTGCTCTCCACGGTCTCGGCGGGCAGCGGCTGCGGCTCAAGCGGCGCAGCGACGGCCTCGGGCACCTCGGGGGCGGCCGGCGGCGCGGTCTCGACGGGCTGCGGGAGCTCGGGCGCGGCCTCCACCACCACGGGCGGGGCTTCGACCGCGGCAACCGGTTCCGGGGCGGGCTCGGGCTGCGGTGCGGGGGCCGTGCCGGCCTCCGCGGGCGTCGGGGCCTCCACGACGTCTGCGGGCGCGGGGACCTCGGCGGGCGGGGCCGTCTCGACGGGTTCGACGGCCTCGGCCGTCGGCTGCGGGACGACAGCCGGCTCGGGCTCGTTCGCCGGGACCGGTTCGGGGTCGGCCGGCTCGGCCTCGGCGGCCCGTAGGGGCTCCACCGGGGTCTCGGACTCGGGCTCCACCGCGGCGGCGACGGGCTCGGCTGCGACGGGCTCGGCCACGGGGGTCGGGAACACCGGCTCGGCGGGCCACGGGGCGCCGGCCTGCGGCGGGATCTCACCCTGCGGCGCGGCGGGGACGGGGGCGTCCTCGGCGCGCGGGATGTCCAGGTACTCGGGGCCCGTGGTGGGCGGCCCCGCCTGGCGCAACGGCATCACGGGGCTCTGCGGCGCGGCGGCCGGCCCCCGGTCGGCGAGGGACCGTACGACTCCACCGGCCTCGGGGACGGGCGGGCCCATGTGCAGGGGGCGCCGGGAGGGGGTCACCGGGGCCGGGGGGACGGGCGGCGCGGCCGGCGTCGGGATCAGGAGGCCGCCGAGGTCGAGCGCGCCGGAGTCCCGGCCGCCCGCCTCGTGGGCACCGGCGCTGTAGAAGGGCTCGGGCTGTCCGGCGTCGGGGAAGCCCGGCTGCGCGGGCTCGGCGAACGCGGGCGCGGCGGCGGGCTCGGCGTAGGCGGGGGCGGGCTCGGCGTAGAGCGGCGCCGCAGGCCCCGGGAAGCGGGGTGCGGCGGTGGGGTCGGCGTACAGGGGGGCCGCGGCGGGGTCGGCGTACGGGCCGGTCGGGGCCGCGGACTGCTGCGCGTACTCCTCGTACGCGGGGGCTCCCTCGTACGCGGGGGCCGACTCGATCGGGAACGCGGGCGGCGGGACCAGTTGCGGGTCGCTCCACGCGCCCTGGCCGCTCGGCATCAGCAGCAGTTCCTCGTCCTCCGGCTCGGCCGGGTTGTCCACGAGGTCCTGGAAGGCGTAGCCCGCCGGGATCTGGGGCGGGACGGGGGCGGGGATGCTCTGCTGATCCACCATGCCCGCGTTGTCCGGGTGGCCCTCGCCCGGAACCTGGCCGGTGTCAGTCATGCGTACCCCTCGCCCATCGGTGTTGCCTCTTCGATCGCCCGACGCCCACGTGACCAACGAGCGGGGTCGCCGTGCGTCGCGTTCGCGTCTCGCCCGTACGCACGACAACCACTGAGCATTGTCGCGCTCGTCAGCCGCCGTGTCGGCCAGAAATCACCACGGTCCGTTGTGGACTGCGCCACGTCGCGCGGTCTGCGGGCAGTACGCCGATCGGTCAGCCTACCCCGGGCTCTTCCTCAGGTCCTGTCCGGGCGGTTCGCGGGGCGTTCGGCGGCCAGCAGGAAGACGACGGAGCGCTGGCGTTCGGTCCAGGTGCGGGTGTCGAGGCCGACGGACTGGAGCAGCGCGCACTCGACGGCGTACCCGTGTTCGGTGAGGGTGCGGCCGATGGCCTCGGCCTCGTCGCGGGTGGAGGCGTGGCTGACGATCCGCTCGGGGCGCCGGTCCGCGACGGCGGCGACGACCTCGGCTCCGCCTCCGCCGACCCGGACGACGTCGGGTTCGGGCAGGTCTTCGAGGACGTGCGGCGCGCGGCCGTTCACGATCTGGAGCTGCGCGCCCCGGCCGCGGGCGGTGGCGACGAGGCGGGCGCAGGCGTGCGGGTCGGCGTCCACGGCGATGACGGCGGCGCCGAACGCGGCGGCGTCCAGGGCGAGGGCTCCGGAGCCGGTGCCGATGTCCCAGACGAGGTCGCCGGGGCGCGGGCCGAGTCGGGCCAGTTGGGCGGCCCGCAGCGGCGCGGACTCGCCCTCCCCGGTGTCGGCCTGCGGTCGGGCCCAGCCGCGGTCGCCGCCGTGGGCGACGCCCTGGCCGAGCAGCCAGCCGGATTCGGCCGCCACGCCGGTCTGGGCGGCGCCGCCGATGACGATGACGACGTTGGGGTCGCGCCAGGTGTGGTCGGCGACCCGGTCGGAGGTGAGGACGGTGACCCGTTCGCGGTCGGTGCCGAGTTCCTCGCAGATGACGAAGGTCCGGTGGACTCCGCCGAGGAGCAGGGCCAGTTCGGCGGGGCCGGCGCCGGGTGAGGTGAGTACGGCGACCTTGCCGTGGGCGCGGCAGACGTTGACGGCGCGGCGCAGGGTGCGGGGGTGGGCCACGACGACCTGGGCGTCGTCCCAGGGCATTCCGGCGCGGGCGAAGGCGGCGGCCACGGCCGAGACGGCGGGGACGACCTCGACTTCGAGGCCGTGTTCGGGGGCGCGCAGGGTGCGTACGACTCCGAAGAAGCCGGGGTCGCCGTCGGCCAGGACCACGGCGGTGCCGCGGTGCCCGGCGATGCGGCGGGCGGCCAGGCCGAGGCTGCCGAGGCGGATGCGTTCGGCGCCCGGGGGGATCTCGGGGAGCGCGAGGTGGTGTGCGGCGCCGGCCACGAGGGTGGCGGCGGAGAGCGCGGACCGGGCGGCCGCGGTCAGTGGCGAACCGTCCCAGCCGATCACCGTGACCCGGTCGGCCATCGTCGTCAGTCTCCTGGGATGCGTCGGGGGGCGGTCACGGTGAGACTACCTGGTCATCGGGTCAGCTCCAGTCGGCCCCGACGGGGTATCCGCTCGCGTCGGCGCGCTGCCCGAACGCGTACTGGTCGCCGTGGCCTGGGTGGCCGTCGTGGCCGTCGACGTCGTCCAGGTCCTCGGGGACCAGGCCCCAGACGATGAGGTCGCTGCGGGTCTCGATCCAGCCGCCGGCGCTGGTCTGGGCACGCACTATGCAGGCGTTGCGCAGGACTCCCTCGCTGATGCAGCCGATCTTCTGGGCGACCTGTTGGGAGGCGGTGTTGTCGGCGGCGGTGCGCAGTTCGAGGCGTTCGAACCCTCGGTCGCGAAAGAGCCACTGGGCGACGGCGAGCACGGCTTCGCCGGCGTAGCCCTCGCCGCGCGCCCAGGGCGCGGTGACGTAGCCGACCTCGGTGGTGAAGGTCCGCCAGTCGGTGTTCGTCAGTCGGACGAAGCCGACGAGGCGGTGGGTGAGGAACTCGGTGACGGCGAGGACGATCCCGCGGCCCTCGGTGCGTTCGGCGTGGGACTCGCGGATGGCCCAACGGTGCCCGTGGGCACGGGTGTACGGGTGCGGGGCACCGCTCCAGGCGATGACGTGCTCGTCGTTCATCATCTCGACCAGCGCGCTGACGTCGTCCACCTCGAAGGGGCGCAGCACCAGCCGGTCCGTGCTGATGGTGACGTCCGGGAAGGTGGTAGTCATGCGCAGCTCCATGCCTGAGACCGTGGTGCGACCGTGTTGCGGGACCGTTTGTGCGGGTCGTAGGCCACAGCATGCAGCATCGGCCATGGGTTGTGCAGGGCCGGGTTGCCCGGAAACGGGCAGAGCGCGGCCCCGCACGCCGACGGGGGCGTGCGGGGCCGAAGTACCGCTGTGGATCAGGCCTTCGGGGCGCCGAAGGCGGGGACGACCGAGCCCTGGTACTTGTCGGCGATGAACTTCTTGACCTCGTCGGAGTTCAGGAGCTTGGCGAGCTTCTGGACGCGCGGGTCGTTCTGGTTCCCGTCCTTGACGGCGAGGAAGTTGGCGTAGGGGTTGCCCTCGGCCTTCTCCAGGACCAGCGCGTCCTTGGCGGGCGCCAGGTCGGCCTCGATGGCGTAGTTGCCGTTGATGATGGCGGCGTCCACGTCGTTCAGGGCGCGCGGGACCGTGGCGGCTTCCAGCTCCTTGAACTCCAGGCCCTTCTTGTCGGTGATGTCGGACAGCTTGGCGCTCGTGCCGACACCCTCCTTGAGGGTGATCAGGTTGTTGGTGGCGAGCAGTTGCAGCGCGCGGCCTTCGTTGGTGGTGTCGTTCGGGACGGCGATGGTCTGGCCGGCCTTGATGTCACCGATGGCCTTGATCTTCTTGGAGTAGAGGCCGAGCGGCTCCAGGTGCACGTTCACGACGGGCACGATGTGCGTGCCGTTCTTCTTGTTGAAGTCGTCGAGGTACGGCTTGTGCTGGAAGTAGTTGCCGTCGACCTGGCCCTGCTCGGTGGCGGTGTTGGGCAGGACGTAGTCCGTGAACTCCTTCACCTCCAGCTTGAGGCCGTCCTTGGCCGCCAGCTTGTCCTTGACGAAGTTCAGGATGTCGGCGTGCGGGCTCGGGGACGCGGCGATGACCAGCGGCTTGCTCTCGTCCACCGTGCCGCCGTCGCTCTTGGCGGACGGGTCCGAGGAGCTGCCGCAGGCGGTGAGGCCGAGGGCGAGCGCGGCGGAGGCGGCGGCGAAGGCGGTGAGCTTGATGTTCTTACGCACGAAGAGTGCCTTTCATTGCTTGCAAGGGCGCGGATCGCGCGCGGTTCTTGCGGGGTGGTGGCCCAAGCACGACAAGTGCGGGCTCTCTGGGGGTGGGTCTTGGGGGGTGGTTCAGGCCGTCCGGCCGCGGCGGGCCAGGACGCGCACCACGCCGTCGCCGATCAGCTGGATGATCGTGACGAGGGCGATCAGGACCACGACGGTGGCGACCATGAAGCCGGTCTCGAACCGCTGGAAGCCGTACGTGATGGCCTTGGAGCCGAGTCCCTCGCCGCCGACGGCGCCCGCCATGGCGGAGTAGCCGACGAGGGTGATCACGGTGGTGGTGACGCCGGCGATCAGGGAGGGCAGGGCCTGGGGCAGCAGGACCTTGCCGACCAGGGTCGGTACGCCGCCGCCCATGGACTCGACGGCCTCGACGAGGCCGTGGTCCACCTCGCGGACCGACGTCTCGACGAGCCGGGCGAAGAAGGGGATGGCTCCGATGGCGAGCGGGACGATCATGGCGGTGGGGCCGATGAAGGTGCCGACGACCGCCGTGGTGACCGGGATCAGGAAGATCAGCAGGATGATGAACGGCAGCGAGCGGCCGATGTTCACGATCACGCCGAGGACCTTGTTCAGCGGCTGGTTCCGCAGCAGGCCGCCCTTGTCGGTGAGAACGAGGAGGATGCCGATCGGCAGGCCGCCGGCGACGGTCACCAGGGTGGACCACAGGACCATGTACAGGGTGTCGTACGTGCCCTGGGTGAGCAGGGGCTGCATCTCGGACCAGGTCACTTGGCACCTTCCTTGACCAGTGCGTCGGTGATCGTGTTCACCGCGGTCTGTACGTCTTCGACCTCGTCGACCACGTCGATCTGGAGGCCCTGCTCGCGCAGGAAGCCCACGGGAACGACGTTGTCCTCGTAGCGGCCGGGCAGCTCGATGCGCATGCGGCCGATCTGCTTCCCGCCGACGGTGTCCATCGCCGCGCCGAGGATCGATATGTCGATGTTGTAGGTCCGCGAGAGCTGGGAGATGACCGGCCGGGTCGCGGCTTCGCCGTGAAAGGTGACGTCGACGACCGTGCGGTCGGGGCCGCCGGCGGCGCCGCTGACGGGGAACAGCTCGGCGGCCAGCTCGGAGCCGGGGGTGGCCAGCAGTTCGGAGACGGTGCCGGACTCGATGACCCGGCCGTTCTTCATCAGCGCGGCGGAGTCGCAGACGGCCTTGACCACGTCCATCTCGTGGGTGATGAGCAGGACGGTCAGGCCGAGCTGTCGGTTGAGGTCGCGCAGCAGCTGCAGGATCGAGCGGGTGGTCTCGGGGTCCAGGGCGCTGGTGGCCTCGTCGGAGAGCAGCACCTTGGGGTCGCCGGCCAGGGCGCGGGCGATGCCGACGCGCTGCTTCTGGCCGCCGGAGAGCTGGGCGGGGTAGGCCTTGGCCTTGTCGGCGAGGCCCACGAGGTCGAGGAGCTCGGCGGCCTTGCGGGAGCGCTCGCGGCCGGAGATCCCGAGGATCTCCAGGGGCAGCTCGATGTTGGCCTGCACGGTGCGCGAGGACAGCAGGTTGAAGTGCTGGAACACCATGCCGATGCGGCTGCGGGCCTCGCGGAGTTCCCTGCCGGCGCGCCGGCCGCGGCCGGCGAGCGCGGTGAGGTCCACGCCGTCGACGGTGACGGTGCCGGTGGTGGGGCGCTCCAGCAGGTTCACGCAGCGGATGAGGGAGGACTTGCCGGCGCCGCTCTGGCCGACGACTCCGAAGACCTCGCCCTCGCGGACGTGGAGATCGACGCCGTCCAGGGCGGTGACCTCGCGGCCACGGGACTGGTAGACCTTCGTGAGGCCCGATGTGGTGATCACAGGAATTCCGTCGCTGTCGAGTGCACGGCGGTGCGGGGTGCCGGGCACGGGGCAAACATCAGGGGACGCGTCACGGGGCGAACCATCACGAAACGGCGATGGCGGCGTGTGCGCGGGGCAGGAGCGTTCCGGGTGTCACACGGTGGTGCCGGACGGGGCTCGGCCGGTCTCGCTTCGGGGCGCGAGACTGCAAGGAAGGGGCCCTCAGAAGGCGCACATTCGACACATACAACGAGCACCGGGCGTCGTGGTCGCCTCGGTCGCAAGGGTGCGGCTGCTCGTCGTGGTCATGGCCCCAGTAAAGCAGACCTGTCACCTCACCGATCAATGACGTCCGGATAGCGGACGATTATCGACCACATTCCGGACAGCGCTGATCAGTCTCAGCCGCCTGTCCGGACCGTCACACCGGCGCCCGTGACCTGCACCGACACGGCCGGGAGGTCCCGCACGACCACGTCCGCGTCGAGCCGCGCGGCGGGTGGGTTGTGGTCAAGGCCACGGTCCGCATGCCGGCCGCCCGACCGGCGGCCGGGCCGGCGGGGGCGTCCTCGAAGACCACGCAGCGGGCCGGATCGACCCGGAAGGCCTGCGCGGTGATCCCGTGCTCGCGGGCCACCGGGTCCAGCAGCGGCGCGCCGACTCCATGGACGAGATCAGGGTGCCGTCGTTGTCGAACAGCAGGGCGTCGACCCGCGTGACGCAGGTGCCCGCAGGGGTGTCGTGCGCGGCCGCGCGCTCGTGATGTGCGTCTGCGGGCTTCACGCCTTCCAGGAAAGCCCGCGCCGAGGGGTGAGCGCATCGGGTCTTTCGGCCCGTAATACCCTCGCTGCATGCTCGACGCCCTGACGGTCGCCATCGGTGTGGCCGCACTCGCCCTCGCCGCCTGGTGCGGTTTCGCCGCACTGCGGGACCAGCCGACCAAGGACTGGCACTTCATCGGCATGGCCGTGGTGACCGTGCTGGTCCTGGCCCAGCTGGTGATCGGCCTGGTGCAGCTGGGTCGGGGCGAGAAGGCCGACGAGGGCACGGTGATCTTCGTGGCCTACCTGTTGGGTGCCTTCGCGGCGGTCCCGGCCGCCGGGATGCTCTCGCTCACCGAGCGGACCAAGTGGGGTTCGGTGACGGTGGCCGCGGGCGCGGTCGTCCTGGCCGTGCTCGAAGTGCGCCTCTACGACATCTGGGGAACCGCCGGTGCCTGACATGCCCGACACCGATTCCGCCGCGGCCCCGCCCGCCCCGGCGCGCGAACGGCTGGTCTCCGGACCCGGCCTGCTGCTGGTCTGGCTGTACGGGGTGATCACGGTCGGCGCGGTCTCCCGGTCGGCCTACCAGATCTCCACCGAGTTCGACCGGGCGCCGCTGCCGTACGCCCTGTCGGCGGTGGCCGCGCTGGTCTACGCCTTCATCACGTACTCACTGGTGCGCGGCGGGGAGACGGCCCGCAAGGCGGCGCGGGTCTGCTGCGCCGCCGAGCTGACCGGCGTACTGGTCGTGGGCACCTGGACGCTGGTGGAGCCCGACGCCTTCCCGGACGCGACCGTGTGGTCGGACTTCGGGATGGGTTACCTGTTCATCCCGGTGATCCTGCCGATCACCGGGATGCTCTGGCTGCGCCGGCGCCGACAGGGCTGAGGGCTCCACCCCGGGGGCCGGCCGGTGGTGACGGTCGACCGCCCCGAGGTGGGGACGGCCGACCGGAGGTGACGGGAGGTCAGGCGCTGACGGCGAAGTCCGAGGCCTTCGCCTCCTTCTCCAGGATCACCAGCAGCACGCCGTCGGAGGCGGTGCGGTCGCCGACCCGGATGTAGCCCGCCTTGCGGTACAGCCGGAGGTTGGCCTCGCTCTTGTGGCCGGTGTGCAGGCGGAAGCGGCTGGTCCCGCCGTCGTCCGTGAGCGCCGCCTCGACCGCGCGCAGCAGCCGGGCGCCCAGGCCGTGGCCCTGGAGGCGGGGGTGGACGCAGAGCTTGGCGATGCTGCCCGTGCCGTCCTCGTCCACGTTGCCGCGGACGGTGCCGACCACCTCGTCGCCGAGTCGGGCCACCAGCACGGTGTCCGTCTCCAGCTCCGCCTTCAGGGAGTCGAGCGACTGGGTGAGCGGTTGGATGAGGTAGTTGCCGTACAGCTCGGCCTCGCGCTGGAACGCCAGGTACTGCAGCTTGAAGATCTGCTCCGCGTCCTCGGCGGCCGCCGCCGAAATGGTCACACTCATGCCCATGTGCGCATGCCTCCCGCTCACCTGGTGGCCCGTTGGTCTACCGCTCCCTTCCCCGCAGGTCAGGAGCCGCAACCTCTGCAGCCAGCATTCTGCGCAGACATCCCAGGCAACGGGAACGTACGGGTCCCAAACTTCCTTGTGAGATACCCAACTCTCCTGCGATTTCACGGTAGGTGAGATCCCTGGGCGACAGAAGTGCCCCTATGAGTTCCGGACAACGTCCGGGCAACCGGGCGACAGCCGATCGGAGGACACGGTTGACCTCCCCGTGCAGGGCCGCGTCCTCCGGTTCGGCGCCGGCGCTGCCCGGGCGGGCGCCGTAGGGGACTTCGCGCCGGGCCCGGCGGCGCGCCCCGCGGGCCTCGGCGCGCACCGCCCGGCGCAGCCAGCTCGCGCGGTCGGCCGGCTCGGGGGCGGGCCCGCCCTCCAGCAGCCTGACCCAGACGGCTTGTTCCAGGTCGGCCGCGTCCACTCCGGCGGCCGGCGCCTCCGCGGCCGCCTCGGCGGAGAGCAGCGGTCCCAGTTCGTTCAGGAGGTCGGCGTCCTTCAGCAGTTCCATGCCGGGCGGGACGCGGGGGTTCGGCCCGGCGGTTTCCGCGCCGGACCCGGAACACTCGTACGAGAAACTCCGTGTGCCCGTTGACGCGTTCGGCCGGCGTTCCCGGCGGGGCCGCGGGTGCGGTCTAGCCGCGTGCGCCGCGGCCCGGGCGGAAGTCCTCGGCCGCGAGCAGTCCGGTGTCGGGGTTGTCGGTGAAGATCCCGTCGATGCCCAGTTCGAAGTACTTACGGAAGGCGCCGAAGGCGTCCCCGTAGTCGGCCGGGTCGGTGCCCCTGCGGTATTCCGCCGGCAGGAAGCTGTTCTCGTTCCGCGCCGTGTAGGGGTGCAGCAGCAGGCCGCGCGCGTGGGCGTCGCGCACCAGCGTGGTCGGTTCGCCGAGCCGGCCGTCCGCGGTGCGCGGCACGACCAGGTCGAGGGTCGGGCCGATCCCCTGGGCGAAGCCGGCGATCCACTTCAGGCCGGCGGGCTTGACCAGGTCGGCGACCGTGCGCGGGTCGCCGGCGACCTCGAAGTCCCACGGGCGGGTGTTCGCCGCCGACAGCAGCACCACGCGGGGGGCCGACACCAGCCGGGCGAGCCGCCGGATGCTGGACGGTTCGAACGACTGGAGGAAGAGGGGCGCGTCGCGGCCGTCGCGGCCGTACCGGCGCAGCAGCCGGGCCAGCGGTTCCTCCAGGCCCAGGCCCAGCCCCCGGAAGTACGTGGGGTGCTTGGTCTCGACGTGCAGCCAGATCCGCCTGCCCCGGCGGTCGCCCTCGCGGTCCGCCCAGCGCAGCACCTCCTCGAAGGTGGGCACGGCCCACCGGCCGTCGTAGAGGGTGTTGCGCCGGCGGACGGCGGGGATGCGTTCCTTCGCGCGCAGCGTCTTCAGTTCGGCGAGCGTGAAGTCCTCGGTGAACCAGCCCGTGACGGAGACCCCGTCGACGGACTTGGTGGCGCGCCGGGACGCGAACGCGGGGTGGTCGGCGACGTCGGTGGTGCCGCCGATCTCGTTCTCGTGACGGCACACGAGGTGCCCGTCCTTGGTGGGGACGAGGTCCTGCTCGATGATGTCGGCGCCAAGGTCGAGGGCCAGTCCGTACGAGCCCAGGGTGTGCTCGGGCCGGTAGCCGGACGCGCCCCGATGGCCGATCACCGTCGGGACGGGAAGGTCCCGGTAGCCGCCGCGTCCCGTGCCCGCGGCCGCGGCGGTCGGCGCCGAGAGTCCGACGAGCCCGCCTCCCGCCGCCAGGACCGCCGCTCCCAGTACCGCGCGCCGCGCCGTCCCACCCTGCGTCATGCCACTCCCCGTTCGGACAGGGGCCGGTGGTCCCGGGGCCTGTGGTGGCCCGGTGTCAGACGGCCCGAATCGGCGTGCCGATGGTAGGCAGCGGTGGATGGCCCGCAGGGGCCGCGTGGCCGAATTTGGCGCGAACGCGCGTCAACACTGCGTATCCGACACGTGAACCCGATGTGCGATCAGTGATGACCCGCGAGTATCGTCCTCACCTGCACTACCACTGTGTGGTGCGCAACCCGCGTTTCGATGCCGGAGGGCTCACGTTGTTCCGTACCGCGCTCATCAAGGCCACCGTCGGACCCGTCATGCGGCTGATGTTCCGCACCAAGGTGGAGGGCATCGAGAACATTCCGGGCACCGGGGCGGTGATCCTGGCGGGCAACCACCTCACCTTCATCGACTCGATGATCCTGCCCCTGGTGTGCGACCGGACGGTGCACTTCATCGGCAAGGACGAGTACGTGACGGGCAAGGGCCTCAAGGGTCGCGTGATGGCCTGGTTCTTCACCGGCTCCGGGATGATCCCGGTGGACCGGGACGGCGCCAACGGCGGGGTCGCGGCCCTGATGACCGGTCGCCGGATCCTCGAAGAGGGCAAGATCTTCGGCATCTACCCGGAGGGCACCCGCTCCCCCGACGGCCGGCTGTACCGCGGTCGCACCGGCATCGCCCGTCTGACCCTGATGACGGGCGCGCCCGTGGTGCCGTTCGCGATGATCGGCACCGACAAGCTCCAGCCCGGCGGCAAGGGCATGCCCCGCCCGGGGCGGGTCACGCTGCGCTTCGGCGAGCCGATGGAGTTCTCCCGGTACGAGGGCATGGACCGCGACCGCTACGTGCTGCGCGCCGTCACCGACTCGGTGATGGCCGAGGTCATGCGCCTGTCCGGCCAGGAGTACGTGGACATGTACGCCACCAAGGCGAAGGCCGCCTGATCCGGTCCCCCGCCGCCGCTACTGGCGGCGCAGTGACCGGCTGACGCCCGCCGCGGTGGTCGTGGCGAGGATCCAGCCGGTCACGATCAGCAGGTACGACAGCCACTGGTACCGGCCCCGTGGTGCGAAGGCGCCCTCCTGCCCGAATCCGATGATCGGCAGCATCAGGTCGATCGTGTAGAACACCGCGTTGAACTGCGGGGCCTCGTCCGCCTTCAGCGCCGGCGGCGGCTCCAGCCCGTACGCGATCCACCCCGTGAGCAGCAGGGCCAGCAGCCAGCCCGCCGCCCGCATCGGCCGGTATCCGTAGCCGACGGTGACGTCTTGCAGCAGTCCCCACAGCCGGGCGTGCCGCGGCTGGGTGCGCCGGTGCCGGCGGAGCTTGGCGAGTTGGACGGTCCGGGCCGCGAGCTCGTCGCCGACCGTGCGGTAGGCCGCGGCGAGCTGCTCGTAGGCGTACGGAAGGTACCCGGACTCCTCGCGTTCCAGGGCGGGGAGCCGTCGCTCGGCCGGCAGGTGCGGGGCGAGGGTGCGGTAGGTCAGGCCGTCGAGGCGGATCCGCTCCGGCCAGGTGTCGGGCTCGATGTGGAGCAGGTCGAAGGTGGAGCGGCGCAGGTTGACGTCGCCCTGGAGCTTCGCGCAGGACCGCAGCCAGACCTCGCCGATCACGCAGCTCGACGCGCGCAGGGCGACCCCGCCGGGGTTGACGAACCGGGCGTGGGCGAAGTTGAGCTGGCCCGGGACGCGGGCTCCGCTGAGGTTGACCCGGCCCCGGGCCTCCATCCGCATGGCCCGCAGGTCGGTTCCGACGGTCAGGTTCTCGGCGTGCAGGGCGGTGCCGCCGGGGGCGTACAGGCGGGCGCCGTCGAGGTTGATCTGGCCGCCGACGACGGCGCCGTTGACGCGCGTCTGGCCGTGGACGGTGAGGTCCATGGCGATGACGTCGGTGGCGATCTGGGCGTGGTTGATCTGGAGCAGCGGTTCCTCGTCCGGATCCTGTCCGTCGGGCGCGTCCGGGTTCCCGAGGACCGCCCGCCGGATGAAGAGGCCGCCGGATATCCGGGCGCCCTGGAGGCGGACGGGCCCGGTGATCCGGCAGCAGGACAGTCGCAGCGCGACGTCGACGCTCACGGTGGCGCCGGTCAGGCCGGGCAGCGTCGAGTCGGACAGGACGAGGGCGCGCAGCTGGGCCCCGTGGACGAGGGGTTTGCGTTCGAACCAGCAGCCCCGCAGGCGGATCCCGTACGGCACGACCGCGTACTTGAGGTCCAGTTTGCCGGTGATCCGGGCGCCCCTGACGTTGAGCCCCGGCACCTGGCCGGCGGCCGGGGCCCCGCTCAGCACCAGGGCGGTGATCACCTCGGCGCGCAGGGTCCGCTCGGGCCCCCAGGAGGCGCCGCCCGAGGAGTCCTCGTCGGGCGACGGCCTGAAGTCGACGCCTTCGCCGCGCGGGAAGGCGTCCCATACGCGGCGCTCGGCCGGCGTCAGCTCGTTGATCTCCATCGCCGGGATGGTGTCCCGCCCGTCGACGGACTGTCAACCGCGCGCGGGACAGCCTTCCTTGACCGGCGATCAGGGCAGCGCGATCAGTGCTCGATCCCGTCCTGGAGCTTCTGCCCCTTGAGCAGGAACCAGGCGGCCACGGCGGTGGCCAGCAGGACGGCCGCGCCGACGCCGGAGGCGAGTCGCAGCCCGTCCACGAAGGCGATCTGCGCCGCGTCGACCATGGTCCGGGCGGTCTGCGGGTCCAGCGACTTGGCCGCTTCGACGGCGCCGCCGAGCGATTCGTGCGCCGCGTCGGCGACCGGGCCGGAGACGGACGCCGGGGCGTTGAAGCCCTGGTAGACGCCGGTGACGATGGAGCCGAGCAGGGCGATGCCGAGGGCGGCGCCGAGTTCGTACGCGGTCTCGGAGACGGCCGAGGCGGACCCGGCCTGTTCCTTGGGGACGCTGGAGAGGATGACGTCGGCGGTGACCGTGAAGGAGAAGCCCGCGCCCAGGCCGACGACGAGCAGGGCCGCGCCGAGCAGCGGGTACCCGGTCTCCTTGTGGATCACGGTCAGGACGGCCAGGGCCGCGCCGATGGCGGCGAGGCCGCCGCTGACCAGTACCCGTACCGAGTACTTGCGGGCGTACCGGCCGGCGAGCAGACCCGTGGCCACGGCGCCGATCGCGGCGGGCAGCTCCGCGAGGCCCGCCTCCAGCGGTTGGCGCCCCTGGACGAGCTGGAGGAACTGGGACAGGAAGAAGACCAGCCCGGACAGCCCGAAGACGGTGAGCAGGTCGGCGAGGACCGCGCCGGAGAAGCCGCGGTGCTTGAACAGCCGCATGTCGAGCAGCGGCGCGGTCAGCGTGAACTGGCGGCGCACGAAGGCGTAGAGCGTTCCGAAGCCGAGGACCGCGATGCCCGCGGCCTCCCACGAGGGTCCGTGGGTGGCGGCTTCCTTGACGGCGTAGACGACGGCGATGATGCCGACGAGGGAGAGGGCGACGCTGACCAGGTCCCAGGGCCCGGCGACCGGGTTCTTGGACTCGGGCAGCAGCTTGATGCCGACGATGACCAGGACGATCATCACGGGAAGGTTGATGAGGAAGACCGAGCCCCACCAGAAGTGCTGGAGCAGCGCTCCGCCGACAACGGGACCGACGGCCGCGCCGGCCGAGGCGGTGGCGCCCCAGATGCCGATGGCGAGGCTGCGTTCCCTGGGGTCGTGGAAGATGTTGCGGATCAGCGCCAGGGTGGACGGCATCAGGGTGGCGCCGGCCACGCCGAGCAGGGCGCGGGCCACGATCATCATCTCGGGGCTGCTCGCGTAGGCGTTGAGCACGGAGACGGCGCCGAAGGCCGTGGCACCGATGAGCAGCAGCTTCTTGCGGCCGATGCGGTCGCCGAGGGAGCCCATGGAGACGAGCAGGCCGGCGATGACGAAGGAGTAGATGTCGCCGATCCACAGCAGCTGGGTGCCGGACGGCTTGAGGTCCTCGCTGAGGGCGGGGGTCGCGAGGCCGAGTACGGTGGCGTCGACCGCGACCAGCAGCACGGCCAGGACGAGCACGGAGAGCGCCAGCCAGCGCCCCCGACTCTGTCCCTCCGTCCCCGTCCGCCTGCTCAGCTCTTCGGTACGACTCATTTCTCCACGCTCCGTCGTGCGCCACCGAGCAACAGCTCGATGATCATGTACTGGAAGTCCTTGGCCGCGACCCGGCCGTCCATGACGGCCCAGGCGCAGGTGCCGACCAGCCCGTAGAGGGCCTCGGTGAGCCAGGCGGGGGTCAGGTCGATCCTGATGTCCCCCTCCTCCTGGCCGCGCCGGAACAGGGCGCTCACGCGGGCGTCGAGCCGGGCCCAGCCCTCGTTGACCTCGTCGCCCTCGAACAGCTGGTTCTCGGTGACGAGGAAGGCCAGCAGCTGGGCGTTGGGCTCCACCTCGGCGACGAGCCGGGTGAGCGCGTCGACGGCCGTGTCCTCGCCGAGGCGGGCGTTGTCGAACGCCACCTCGAACTCGCGGATCCCCAGTTCCTCCAGGGCCCGCACGAGGGCGTCACGGCCGGCGAAGTGCCGGTGGAGAGTCGCGCGGCCGATGCCGGCGGCGCGGGCGACCTCGTCCATCGTCGCGGTCGATTTGCGGGAGAGCAGGGCCGCCGCGTCGCGGAGCACCTGGTCACGATCCATGGCCATGAGACAACCATAACCCGAATGAGACAAGTTTGTCTCATTGAAGTGACCAGAAAATCAGCTGCCCCTGCGGACGGCGGAAGGAATCCTGGGGTTGCCCCGGCTCCCGTACATCGACTGGCCGCAGATGCACGGCCGGGCGCCGCACGGCACCTTCTGGAAGACGCAGTACGTCCTGGAGTACGCAGGAGGGCGGCCCTTCGCGTGGATCGACGACGACATCACCGCGATGGACCGGGAGTACGTCGACCAGCGCCATCCGGCGCGCACCCTGCTGATGCGGATCGACGAGCGGATCGGGCTGACCCGGGCCGGCTTCGACGCGTTGGCGCACTGGGCGGCGTAGGACGGACGGGCAACCGGCGGACGGACGGCGCGGCACGCCGAAGGGGCGGCCGGAGCGGGTGCTCCGGCCGCCCCCTTCGGGTCATGCGGCTGTCTACGGCTGCTGTTGTCGTACGGCTACTGCTTGTGGGTCGCCCAGGCGTGCTGGATGACCAGGTCGGCCTTGAGTTCGGTGAGCTGGGTGGCCACCGCCGAGGGGGCGGTGCCGCCGCGGCCGTCGCGGGAGGCCAGGGCTCCGGCGACGTTCAGGACGGTACGGACCTCGGGGGTGAGGTGCTCCGAGATCTTCGCGAACTGCTCGTCGGTGAGCTCGTCGAGCTCGATGTCCAGCGCCTCGCACTCCTTGACGCACTCGCCGGCCACCTCGTGCGCCACCCGGAACGGCACACCCTGCTTGACCAGCCACTCCGCGATGTCGGTGGCGAGGGAGAAGCCGGCCGGAGCCAGCTCCTCCATGCGCTCCCGGTTGATCGTGAGGGTGGCCATCATGCCGGTGAAGGCGGGGAGCAGGACTTCGAGGGTGTCGCAGGAGTCGAAGACGGGCTCCTTGTCCTCCTGGAGGTCCCGGTTGTAGGCGAGCGGGAGGGCCTTGAGGGTGGCGAGCAGACCGGTCAGGTTGCCGATGAGCCGGCCCGACTTGCCGCGCGCCAGCTCGGCGATGTCCGGGTTCTTCTTCTGCGGCATGATCGACGAGCCGGTGGAGAAGGCGTCGTGCAGGGTGACGAAGGAGAACTCCTTCGTGTTCCAGATGATGATCTCCTCCGCGATCCGGGACAGGTTGATCCCGATCATCGCGGTGATGAAGGCGAACTCGGCGACGAAGTCGCGCGAGGCCGTGCCGTCGATCGAGTTGCCGACCGAGCCCCGCTCGAAGCCCAGGTCGGCGGCGACCGCCTCCGGGTCCAGGCCCAGCGAGGAGCCCGCGAGGGCGCCCGATCCGTACGGGGAGACCGCGGTCCGGGTGTCCCACTGGCGCAGCCGCTCGGCGTCCCGGGACAGGGACTGCACGTGGGCCAGCACGTGGTGGGCGAAGAGCACCGGCTGGGCGTGCTGGAGGTGGGTCCGGCCCGGCATCGCCACGTCGGCGTGCGCCTCGGCGAGTCCGACCAGCGCGTCCTGGAGGTCCGCGATCAGGCCGCCGACGATCCGGGCGTGGTCGCGCAGGTACATCCGGAAGAGGGTGGCCACCTGGTCGTTGCGGGACCGGCCGGCGCGCAGCTTGCCGCCGAGGTCGGCGCCGAGCCGCTCCAGGAGACCCCGTTCCAGGGCGGTGTGGACGTCCTCGTCGGCGATGGTGCCGACGAAGGAACCGTCGGCCACGTCGGCTTCCAGCCGGTCCAGGCCGGTGATCATCCGGTCCAGTTCCTCGGCCGTGAGGAGACCCGCCTTGTGCAGCACGCGGGCGTGGGCCCGGGAGCCGGCGATGTCGTACGGCGCGAGGCGCCAGTCGAAGTGGACCGACGCGGACAGTTTCGCGAGGGCCTCGGCGGGGCCGTCGGCGAACCGGCCGCCCCAGAGCCGAACGTCACCGTTGTTGCTGCTCACAGCTACTGCTCCTCAGGACTGCATGCTCGGATGTGCGCGGACTCCCCGCCGCGGAGGTGTCGGGGAGGCCGATCTCGTACTGCGTAACGACCCAACGACTGGGACTCAGGCGAGGTCGCGGCGTGCGGCGATCTTCGACGAGAGGCCGAAGATCTCGATGAAACCCTGGGCCTTGGACTGGTCGAAGGTGTCGCCCGAGTCGTAGGTGGCCAGGTTGAAGTCGTAGAGCGACGCGTGCGACCTGCGGCCCGTGACGACGGCGCGGCCGCCGTGCAGGGTCATCCGGATGTCGCCGCTCACGTGCCGGTTGACCTCGTCGAGGAAGCCGTCCAGGGCGCGCTTGAGCGGGGAGAACCACAGGCCGTCGTATACCAGTTCGCCCCAGCGCTGCTCGACCTGCCGCTTGTGACGGGCCAGTTCGCGCTCGACGGTGACGTTCTCCATCTCCTGGTGGGCCGTGATCAGCGCGATCGCGCCCGGAGCCTCGTACACCTCACGGGACTTGATGCCCACGAGACGGTCCTCGACCATGTCGATCCGGCCGACGCCCTGGGCGCCGGCGCGCTCGTTGAGCTGCCGGATGGCCTGGAGCACGGTGACGGGCTTGCCGTCGAGGGCGACGGGGACGCCCTCCTCGAAGGAGATGACGACCTCGTCGGCCTCGCGCGGGAGCGCCGGGTTCGCGGTGTACTCGTATATGTCCTCGATCGGCGCGTTCCAGATGTCCTCCAGGAACCCCGTCTCGACCGCGCGCCCGAAGACGTTCTGGTCGATGGAGTACGGGGACTTCCTGGTGGTCGCGATCGGGAGGTTCTTCTCCTCGCAGAAGGCGATCGCCTTGTCCCGGGTCATCGCGTAGTCGCGGACCGGGGCGACGCACCTCAGGTCGGGGCCGAGGGCGGCGATGCCGGCCTCGAAGCGGACCTGGTCGTTGCCCTTGCCGGTGCAGCCGTGGGCGACGGTCGAGGCGCCGTGCTTGCGGGCGGCCGCCACGAGGTGCTTGACGATGACCGGTCGGGACAGGGCCGACACCAGCGGGTAGCGGTCCATGTAGAGGGCGTTCGCCTTGATCGCCGGGAGGCAGTACTCGTCGGCGAACTCGTCCTTGGCATCCGCGACCTCGGCCTCGACGGCGCCGCAGGCGAGGGCGCGCTCGCGGATGACGTCCAGGTCCTCGCCGCCCTGGCCGACGTCCACGGCGACGGCGATGACCTCGGCGCCCGTCTCCTCGGCGATCCAGCCGATGGCGACGGAGGTGTCCAGACCGCCCGAATAGGCGAGAACGACGCGCTCGGTCACGGGTGCCTCCTCACGGTGTGTTCGACATGATGCATTCAACGACAGGCATAACTATGCACTGCTCCGTATGTTTCGTCAATCGACCTCGTTTCCAGCGCTCCGGCCTGCGGTGATTCGCCGGCCCGGGCCGCATGAACGAGGCTGCGGCGCTCGCGCATGGGTCTCGGAGGGTGAAACGCGCGGCGGGCGTTCGTATGACCGTGGATGATCAGGTCATGGGAAAACTTCATGAACGGATAGACGGCCGCCTGCGGAAATTCATCGAGGAGCAGCCGGTCTTCTTCACCGCCACCGCGCCGCTCGCAGGGGACGGCCACGTCAACCTCTCCCCCAAGGGCCGCGCCGGGACCCTCGTCGTCATCGACGAGCAGACCCTCGCCTACCTGGACTTCGGCGGGAGCGGCGCCGAGACCATCGCCCACGTCCGCGAGAACGGCCGCATCACGCTGATGTGGTGCGCGTTCTCCGGTCCGCCGAACATCGTGCGCGTCCACGGGGAGGGCGAGACGGTCTTCCGTGACGACCCGCGCTGGGGCGAGCTGATCGCCCTGTTCGGGGACGCCGACGGGCCCTCGGCCCGGGCGATCGTCGTGGTCCACGCCCGCCGGATCTCGGACGTGTGCGGCTACGCCGTCCCCTTCATGGAGTACCAGGGCGAGCGCACCCTGCACGCGGAGTACTTCGCCCGCAAGACGGACGAGGAGTTCGCCGCGTACTGCGAGAAGAAGGTCGCGGTGAGTCTCGACGGCCTGCCTGCACTGCCCGTGCCCCTTCCTGCCCGTACCGTCTGACAGGTGCTGCGTACCGCTCTCCTCGCCGGTTCACTGTTCGTCACCAGCCTGCTGTGGCCCGGCCCCCCGCCCCTGCCCACGCCCCTGCCCGCGCGCCTCGCCGACACCGGGGGCGGCAGTCAGCTGATCGTCGCCGTCGCCCCCTCCGCCGGGTCCACGACCGGCCGGCTCACCTGGTGGGACCGGCGGGCTGACCACTGGTACGAGGTGGGCAGCGCCCCGGCCCGGTTCGGGGCGAACGGCCTGACCGAGGGCACGACCCGGGTCCAGGGTACGAGCACCACCCCGGCCGGCCTGTACGGGCTGCCGTACGCGTTCGGCATCGAGGCCCCGCCCGCGGGCACGGAGTACCGCGGCCTGTACCGGCGGGTGACCGAGGGTTCCTGGTGGTGCCAGGACAACGCGTCCGGCAGCTACAACCGCTGGGTGGAGCCGCTGCCCGCCGACTGCGCGCCCGGCGAGGCGGAGCACCTGATCACGTACCGGCAGCAGTACGCGTACGCGCTGGTGATGGACTTCAACTACGAGCGGCCGGTACGCGGCCGGGGCGCGGGCATCTTCCTGCACGTCGACGGCAAGGGCGCGACGGCGGGCTGCGTGTCCGTGCCGGAGGGGTCGATGCGCGCGATCCTGCGCTGGGCGGACCCCCGGCGGCACCCGCACATCGCGGTCGGCACGCAGGACGGCCCGCTGGCCGTGACGCGCCACTAGGCAGGTGCACCAGGGCGGTCCGGCGGGCGTCCGGTGCTACCCGACGCGACGCGCGCGGCGCGCGGCGGGCGGGGCTCAGCCCTCCTTCTGTGCCAACCGCAGCAGGTGGTCGGCGAGGGCCTGACCGCCCGCCGGATCGCGGCTGATGAGCATCAGGGTGTCGTCGCCGGCGATGGTGCCGAGGATCTCCCGGAGTTCGGCCTGGTCGATCGCGGAAGCGAGGAACTGGGCCGCTCCGGGCGGGGTGCGCAGGACCACGAGGTTCGCGGAGGCCTCGGCGGAGATCAGCAGTTCCCCGGAGAGGCGCCGCATGCGCTCCTCCTTCGCCGACTCCCCGAGCGGGGCCTGCGGGGTGCGGAAGCCGCCCTCGCTGGGGACCGCGTAGATCAGCTCGCCACCCGTGTTGCGGATCTTGACCGCGCCCAGCTCGTCGAGGTCGCGCGAGAGCGTCGCCTGGGTGACGCTCAACCCGTCGTCGGCCAGCAGCTTGGCCAACTGACTCTGCGAGCGCACCGGTTGCCGGTTGAGGATGTCCACGATCCGGCGGTGGCGTGCGGTGCGGGTCTGGGGGACGGACTGGCCGTTCTGCTCGTGTTCCTGCGCCTGACTCATCGTCGTCTCATTCCCCGGTTCGTCCGTCCCCGTTGGCTGCGTCGTTGGCTGCGTCCCTGGCAGCGTCGAGTACGCCGGGCAGTGCCCGGAGGAACGCGTCCGCCTCCGCCTCGGTCAGTACGAACGGGGGCATCAGCCGTACGACGTCGGGGGCGGGCGCGTTCACCAGGAAGCCGGCGCCCTGAGCCGCCTGTTGCACCAGTGGCGCGAGGGGCTCGGTCAGCACGATACCCAGCAGGAGGCCGGCGCCGCGCACGTGGGAGACGAGGCCGTGGCCCAGCCCCTCGATCCCGGAGCGCAGCCGCTCGCCGCGCTCCTTGACCCGGTCGAGCAGGTCGTCGGCGGCGATGGTCTCGATCACGGCGAGGCCGGCGGCGCAGGCGACCGGGTTCCCGCCGAAGGTGGTGCCGTGCTGGCCGGGCCGGAGCAGGTCGGCGGCCGGGCCGAAGGCCGCGACGGCGCCGATGGGGAGGCCGCCGCCCAGGCCCTTCGCGAGCGTGACGAGGTCGGGTTCGACGCCCTCGTGGGCCTGGTGCTCGAACCACTGGCCGCACCGACCGATGCCGGTCTGCACCTCGTCGAGCACGAGCAGGGTCCCGGTGGCCCGGGTGATCTCACGGGCGGCGGTCAGGTAGCCCGCGGGCGGGACGACGACGCCGATCTCGCCCTGGATCGGCTCGATGATCACCAGCGCGGTCTCCTCGGTGACGGCGGCCCGCAGGGCCTCCGCGTCGCCGTACGGGACGTGCGTGACCTCGCCGGGCAGGGGCAGGAAGGGCTCCTGCTTCTTGGGCTGGCCGGTGAGCGCGAGGGCGCCCATGGTCCGGCCGTGGAAGCCGCCGTCGGTGGCCACCATGTGGGTCCGCCCGGTCAACCGGCCGATCTTGAAGGCGGCCTCGACGGCCTCGGCGCCGGAGTTGCAGAAGAAGACCCGTCCCGGCCGGTCGAAGAGCCGGAGCAGCCGTTCGCCGAGCGCCAGCACCGGCTCGGAGGCGTACAGGTTGGAGACGTGGCCGAGCGTGGAGATCTGCTCGGTGACCGCGGACACGATCGCCGGGTGCGCGTGACCGAGGGCGTTGACCGCGATGCCGCCGACGAAGTCGGTGTACTGCTTGCCGTCCGCGTCCCAGACCTGGGCGCCCTCACCGCGCACGAGGGCCAGCGCCGGAGTGCCGTAGTTGTCGGTCAGCGCGCCCTGCCAGCGGGCGGCGAAGCGCTGGTTGCCGGTCTCCTGGTCGCCGGTCATACCGGTTCCCCTCCCTGTGCGTCGGGCACGACCATCGTGCCGATTCCCTCGTCCGTGAAGATCTCCAAGAGGATCGAGTGCTGGACCCGTCCGTCGATCACGCGGGCGGTGTTCACCCCGTGGCGCACGGCGTGCAGGCAGCCCTCCATCTTGGGAACCATGCCGCTGGACAGCTCGGGCAGCAGCTTCTCCAACTGGCTGACGGTGAGCCGGCTGATCACCTCGTCGCTGTTCGGCCAGTCCGCGTACAGGCCCTCGACATCGGTGAGGACCATCAGCGTCTCGGCGCCCAGCGCGGCGGCGAGGGCCGCGGCCGCCGTGTCGGCGTTCACGTTGTAGACGTGGTGGTCGTCGGCGCTGCGCGCGATGGAGGAGATGACCGGGATCCGGCCGTCGGCCAGCAGTGCCTCGATCGCGCCCGTCTCGATGGCGGTGATCACTCCGACCCGACCGATGTCGACGAGCTCGCCGCCGATCTGCGGGCTGTGCTTGGTCGCCGTGATGGTGTGGGCGTCCTCGCCGGTCATGCCGACGGCGAGCGGCCCGTGCTGGTTGAGCAGCCCCACCAGCTCGCGCTGGACCTGCCCCGCCAGGACCATGCGTACGACGTCCATGGCCTCCGGGGTGGTGACGCGCAGGCCGGCCTTGAACTCGCTGACCAGGCCCTGCTTGTCCAGTTGGGCGTTGATCTGCGGTCCGCCGCCGTGTACGACGACGGGCCGCAGGCCGGCCTGGCGCAGGAAGACCACGTCCTGGGCGAAGGCGGCCTTGAGGTCCTCGTCGATCATGGCGTTGCCGCCGAACTTGATCACGACGATCTTGCCGTTGTGGCGGGTGAGCCAGGGCAGGGCCTCGATGAGGATCTCGGCCTTGGGCAGCGCGGTGTGCTTCCTCGCGGTGCTCATGAGCTGTACGCGCTGTTCTCGTGGACGTACTCGGCGGTCAGGTCGTTGGACCAGATCACCGCGGACTCGGTGCCGTTCGCCAGATCGGCGGTGATGCGGACCTCGCGGTCCTTCATCGAGACCAGGTCGCGGTCGTCGCCGACCGAACCGTTGCGGCACACCCACACGTCGTTGATGGCGACGTTCAGCCGGTCCGGGTCGAAGGCGGCCCGGGTGGTGCCGATGGCGGAGAGCACCCGGCCCCAGTTGGGGTCCTCGCCGTGGAGGGCGCACTTGAGGAGGTTGTTGCGGGCGATGGACCGGCCGACCTCGACCGCGTCGTCCTCGCTGAGCGCGCCGACGACCTCGATGCGGATGTCCTTGCTCGCGCCCTCGGCGTCGCCGATCAGCTGCCGGGCGAGGTCGTCGCAGACGGTCCGTACGGCCTCCGCGAAGTCCTCGTACGCGGGCACCCGGCCGGACGCCCCCGAGGCGAGCAGCAGCACGGTGTCGTTGGTGGACATGCAGCCGTCGGAGTCGACCCGGTCGAAGGTGGTGCGAGTGGCGGCGCGCAGCGCCTTGTCGAGGGTGTCGCCGTCCAGGTCGGCGTCGGTGGTGAGGACGACGAGCATGGTGGCCAGCCCCGGGGCGAGCATGCCCGCGCCCTTGGCCATGCCGCCCACCGTCCAACCGCCCCGGGTGACGGCGGCCGTCTTGTGCACGCTGTCGGTCGTCTTGATGGCGATGGCCGCGTCCTCCCCGCCGTCGGCGGCGAGGGCCGTGACGGCGGTGTCCACGCCGGCGAGCAGCTTGTCCATGGGGAGCAGGACGCCGATCAGGCCGGTGGAGGCGACGGCGATCTCGCCGGCGTTGTGGTCGCCGCCGAGCGCGGCGGCGACCCTCTCGGCCGTGGCGTGGGTGTCCTGGAAGCCCTTGGGCCCGGTACAGGCGTTGGCGCCACCGGAGTTCAGGACGACCGCGCTGACGGTGGCGCCGCGCAGGACCTGCTCGGACCAGTGCACGGGCGCGGCCTTGACGCGGTTGGAGGTGAAGACGCCCGCGGCGGCCAGGCGCGGCCCGTTGTTGACCACGAGGGCCACGTCCGGACTGCCGTTCGTCTTGATTCCGGCGGCGATGCCCGCCGCCGTGAACCCCTGTGCTGCCGTGACGCTCACGGTGCGACTCCGATCGTGGAAAGACCCAGGCCCTCGTCGAACCCGAGGGCGATGTTCATGCTCTGCACGGCGCCGCCGGCGGTGCCCTTGGTCAGGTTGTCGATGGCGCTGATCGCGATGATCCGCCCGGCGGACTCGTCGTACGCCACCTGCACCTGGGCGGCGTTGGAGCCGTGGACGGACTTCGTGGCGGGCCACTGCCCCTCGGGGAGCAGGCGTACGAAGGGCTCGTCGGCGTACGCCTTCTCGTACGCGGCGCGGACCGCGTCGGCGGTGGTGCCGGGGAGGGCCTTGGCGGAGCAGGTGGCGAGGATGCCCCGGGCCATGGGCACCAGGGTCGGCGTGAAGGACACCGAGACCCGCCGGCCCGCGAGGGGGCTCAGGTTCTGCACCATCTCGGGCGTGTGGCGGTGACCGCCCCCGACCCCGTACGGGCTGACCGAGCCCATCACCTCGGAGCCGAGCAGGTGGGGCTTGAGGGCCTTGCCGGCGCCGGAGGTGCCGGTGGCGGCCACGATCACGGCCTCCGGTTCGGCGAGCCCGGCCGCGTACGCCGGGAACAGCGCGAGCGAGACGGCGGTCGGGAAGCAGCCGGGAACGGCGATACGCTTGGCCCGCTCCAAGGCCGCGCGGGCCCCGGGCAGCTCGGGCAGTCCGTAGGGCCAGGTCCCGGCGTGCGGAGCGCCGTAGAACCGGTCCCAGTCCGCGGAGTCCTTGAGCCGGTGGTCGGCGCCCATGTCGACGACGAGCACGTCCTCGCCGAGCCGCGCGGCGACGGCGGCGGACTGGCCGTGCGGCAGGGCGAGGAAGACGACGTCGTGCCCGGCGAGGACCTCGGGCGTGGTCGCCTCCAGGGTCCGGTCGGCGAGCGGCACGAGGTGCGGTTGCAGGGCGCCGAGGGGTTGGCCCGCGTTGGAGTTGCCGGTCAGCGCGCCGATCTCCACCTCGGGGTGCGAGAGCAGCAGGCGCAGGACTTCACCGCCCGCGTATCCGCTCGCTCCGGCCACCGCTACACGTACCACCATCGGACCCTCCTCATCGATGGCATGACTATACGTATCTACGCAGGTTTATGCAAAGCTGCACAGCCCGGTCCTGCCCGGCGCCGTCCCGCGTCGCCCCGCCCCGCGTCGGCCCCGCCGGCCCGCGCATGTCGCCCGGTCGTCCGGCCGCGGCGCGCGGCACAGTGGGGTCATGAACGCTGACGACAGGAACATTCTGGCCCGGGGGCACGTCGCGACCCGGCTGCCCGCCCAGGACCTGGAGCGGGCGCGGCGCTTCTACGCCGAGCGGCTCGGCCTGGAGCCGGTGGACGAACGGCCCGGCGGGCTGTTGTACCGGTGCGGGGGCACGGAGTTCGTCCTGTACGCGTCGACGGGGGCGTCGCCCGGCACGTTCACCCAGATGGCATGGGTCGTGGACGACCTGGCGTCGGTGGTGTCGCAGCTGCGGCGGCGCGGGGTGCGGTTCGAGGAGGTCGACGCGCCCGGGCTCCACACCACGGACGGGATCGCCGAGATCGACGGGAACTATCCGAGCAAGGGCGCGCGGGGTGAGCGCGCCGCCTGGTTCCGCGACAGCGAGGGGAACCTGGTGGGGATCGGCGAGCCGATCCTCTGACCGGCCCGCCGGCCTCAACCGAGCGGGTGGCGCACCCACACGTTCGGTTCCACGTACACCGCGTACCCCCGCTCCGCCTCGCACCGGACGGGGACGAGCGCGCCCGGCACCCGCACCGGGCCGGTGACGTCGAAGGGCAGGCCGGTCCACTCCCGCCAGTCGGCCAGGGACCCGCTGATCGTCATCGACAGCGGGGCCACGGAGTCGATGACGGCTCCGGCGCGCACGTGGACCCGCAGCCACGGGTCGTGGGGCAGCCCGTCCTCACGCGTGCGGTACGCGTACACGTCCATCGGGGTGTCCGGCTCGGCGTGCTTGCCGTTCGGCCGGACGGGAGCCACGACCTCGGCGAAGCCGCGGGCGCGGGCGTTGTCCCGCATGGCCGCCAACATCCGTCCCGACAGGCCCTCGCCCTGCCGGTCGGCGGCGACGGTGATCTCGACGGCGCCGACGGTGTCGGGCTCGGCCGCGCGGCGCAGGTCGGAGAAGGCCCACAGCAGGATCTGGTCCCAGCCGCGGGCGGGCAGCACGCCGGCGCCGCGACCGTCCGCGTGCAGGGCGAAGGGCAGGCTGAACGCCCTGGCGATCACCGCGTCGCCGTCCGTGCAGACCAGCACGTGGTCGGGGAACTCGGCCACCATGCGCGGGTACAGCAGCCAGGCGAGCGAGTCGTGACCGGCGAACGGGGGCCACGGGTCCTTCATGTCCCAGAGCCGGTCGGCCAGTTCGGGACGGCGGGCCAGGGTGGTGATCTCGATGCCGGTCATGGGCGCAGGCCAGGCACGACCCGTCCGCCCTTCAACCGAATTTGCGGGGGCGGCGTCAGACGTGCGGGCCGAGACCCGAGCGCAGCCGCTGGGCGGCCTCGGTCAGCTCCCCCGCGCCGGCGACCCCGGCGAAGCTGAGCCGTACGTAGGGGCCCGGCGGTTCCGCGCAGAAGTACGGGCGGCCGGGCGCGACGGCCACCCCGGCCCGCAGGGCCGAGGCGACGAAGGCGGCCTCGTCCGCGCCCTCCCCGAGCCGGAGCCACAACTGGTATCCGCCGGAGGGCGGATGGGGAAGGGTCAGCGCAGGGAGCTCCCGGCGCAGGGCGCCCGCGAGGACGTCCCGGCGGTGGCGCAGCTCCGCGGCGACGGCCCGCAGGTGCCGGGGCCAGGCGGGCGCGCCGACCAGTTCGAGCGCGGCCTCCTGGAGCGGGCGGGACACGAAGAAGCTGTCCACGACCTGGATGGCCCGCAGCCGGTCGAGGACCGGGCCCCGGGCGGCCAGTGCCCCCACCCGCAGGCTGGGCGAGGTGGCCTTGGTCAGCGACCGTACGTGGACGACGACCCCGTCGGCGTCGTCGGCGGCGAGGGTGGCGGGCAGCGGCCCGGCGTCCTCGTGGGCCAGGTTCCGCGCGTAGTCGTCCTCGACCACGAAGGCCCCGGCCGCGCGCGCGATCCGTACCACCTCCGCGCGGCGCGCGGTCGCGAGGACGACGCCGGTCGGGTTCTGGAACAGCGGCTGGCAGACGAAGACGCGGGCGCCCGTCGCCTCGAAGGCGGCGGCCAGCAACTCCGGCCGGACCCCCTCGGCGTCGACGGGGACCGGCACGGGACGGCAGCCCGAGGCGCGGGCGATGGCGAGCAGCCCGGGGTAGGTGGGCGACTCCACGAGGATCGGCGCGCCGGGCGGGGCCAGCGCCCGCAGCGCGGTGGTCAGGGCGCTCTGCCCGCCCGCGGTGACCAGCACGTCGGCCGCCGAGACCGCGCCGCCGATCTCGCGGGCGAACCAGTCGCGCAGTTCGGGCAGTCCCTCCACCGGGGGCCGGCTCCACGCGCCGGGCCGGCGGCCGGCCCGGGCGAGGGCGGCCGCCATGGCCCGCTCGGGCTGGAGCGAGGGGTGCAGGTAGCCGCTGTTCAGCTCGATCACCCCGGACGGCGGGGCGGCCAGCGAGACGAGCACCCCGGAGGCGTCCACGGACCGCGGGACCACGTCTCCCGCGCCCTCCCCGCTGAGGGTGACCTCCTGCCAGGAGGTGTCCCCGGAGGCGGGTTCCGCGGAGCGCGCTCGGGCCCGGAAGACCCCGGCGCCGGGTCGGGTGACGACCAGTCCCTCGGCCGCGAGCAGGGCGAGGGCGCGCGACACGGTGACGGGACTGACCCGGTAGTGCTCCACCAGAGCCCGGCTCGACGGGAGCTTTCCACCCACCGAGTAGCGGTTGAGTTCGGACTTGAGGGATTCGGCCAGCTCCGCCGCACTGCTACGCTCGTACATGACAGCACAGAATAGCGCTACTCGCTCGACTTCGATAGCGGTTCAGGGCGGGGCCAGAAGCGGATCCGCTCTCGCGGGCCTCGGGGTCGTCGCCTTCTCGCTGACCTTCCCGGCCACCGCCTGGGGCCTGGAGAGCTTCGGCCCTTGGTCCCTCGTCGCCGTGCGCAGCGTCCTCGCCGCGGCGATCGCGGGCGCTTTCCTGCTGGCCCGCCGGGTACCGCTGCCCGACCGCGCACACTGGGCGGGGCTCGCTGTCGTCGCCGCGGGGGTGGTCGTCGGCTTCCCCCTGCTCACCACCCTCGCGCTCCAGACCTCCACCACCTCGCACGCCGCCGTCGTGGTCGGCCTGCTCCCGCTGACCACCGCCGTGGTGTCCTCGCTGCGTACGGGCGCCCGGCCGTCGAAGGGGTTCTGGGCCGCGGCCGTCGCCGGAGCGGTGATCGTGCTCGGGTTCACGCTCGGCCAGAGCGGCGGCTCCCTCTCGGCCGGCGACGGCTACCTCTTCGGGGCGCTGCTCGTCTGCGCCGCCGGCTACACCGAGGGCGGTCGGCTCGCGCGCCTGCTGCCGGGCTGGCAGGTGATCGGCTGGGCCCTGGTGCTGTGCCTGCCGCTCAGCCTCGCCGGTTCCGTGCTGGGGTTGACGTACGAGCCGGTGCACCTGACCGCGCACGGGGTGATCGGGCTGGTCTGGGTGGCGGCGGGCTCGACCTTCCTGGGGCTGTACGTCTGGTACCGGGGCATGGCCGAGATCGGCGCGGCCCGGGCCAGCCAGCTCCAGCTCGCGCAGCCCCTGCTGACGTTGGTCTGGTCGGTGGCGCTGCTCGGCGAGCACATGTCCCCGGCCGCACCGGTGGCGGCCGGTGCGGTCCTGGTCTGCATCGCGGTGACGCAGCGGGTCAAATAGTGCGGGAACGCCCTAAACTGCTAGCACCGGATCAGAGCGCCTTGTGAGGGAGGCCAGCCATGCGCGCGACCGAGGGCGACCAGTTGGTACAGCACGGCAGGATCGTGGGCCAGCACGACAAGGTGGGTGAGATCACCCAGGTCCTGGGAGAGAACGGAACCCCTCCCTACCGGGTCCGCTTCCAGGACGGGCACGAGGCCGTGATGTCCCCGGGCCCCGACTGCGTCGTGAAGCACCCGCCCGAGCCCACCCACTGACCCCGGCCACCCGAACCGACGCACGTCCCGGGGCCCGGCCCGACGCACACCCCCGGACGCACCTCGGCGCGCGCCCCTCTCATCGCGGCGGCATCCGCGTCGGATAGTGATCGGCCACCACCCTGGCCATCGCCCCGTTGGGGTCCGCGACCACCTGCTTCGCCGAGAAGTAGCAGTGGCCGCGGACCTGCGCGTGGTCCCGGGCGAAGCGCACGTGCCGAGACAGCTCCCCCGGGTCGCGCCACGCCGCGGTGGGGCTGTCGGCGTCGCAGCGGTAGAGCGCCTCCCCCACGTACAGGTCCACGCCAGTGCCCTCGACCGTGCGCGCCCACCACGGCACGATCGAGGCGTAGTCGGCGGTGGGATGGCCGATCTGCCAGTAGGCCTGCGGCGCGATGTAGTCGATCCAGCGCTCCTTGACCCACTTGCGGGTGTCCGCGTACAGGTCGTCGTACGTGCCGATGCCCGCCCGGGTCGGGGAGCCCAGCGGATCCACGCCCTCGTTGCGCCAGACCGCGAACGGGCTGATGCCGAACCTCGCCGCGGGACGGACCGTGCGCAGTTGCCCGGACATCTCCTTCACCAGGGTGTCGGTGTTGTGCCGCCGCCAGTCGGCCCGGGAGGCGAAGGAACCGCCGTACTCCTCGAAGGCCTCGTCGTCGTCGAAGTCCTCGCCGTCCACGGGGTACGGGTAGAAGTAGTCGTCCCAGTGCACCGCGTCGACCGGGTAGCGGGCGACCGCGTCGAGCATGGCCCGCTGCACGAAGGCCCGCACCTCGGGCAGTCCCGGGTTGTAGTACAGCTTGCCGCCGTACGGGACCGTCCAGCCGGGGTTGCGGCGGGCCGGGTGCGCGGGGGTGAGCCGGGTCGGGTCGGTGTGGTTGGCCACCCGGTACGGGTTGAACCAGGCGTGCAGCTCCAGCCCCCGCGCGTGGGCCTCGGTGACCGCCGTGCCCAGCGGGTCCCAGCCGGGGTCGACCCCCTGGGTTCCGGTCAGCCACTGCGACCAGGGCTCCAGCCCGGAGGGCCACAGGGCGTCGGCGGCGGGTCGGACCTGGAGGACCACCGCGTTCAGCCGCCGCTCGACGGCCGTGTCGAGGAGCGCGAGGAGTTCGGCGCGCTGCGCGGCGGCGGAGAGCCCCGCCTCGGAGGGCCAGTCGACGTTCTGTACGGAGGCGATCCACATCCCCCGGAACTCCGAGGCCGGCGCCCCCGTCGGCACCGGCCTTCGCCCCTCGGGTCGTGTCCGGCCCGCCGCCCCGGCGGGCCCCGCCCCCGTGGCCGAGGCCAACAGCCCCGCGCCCGCCGCCAGCAGTCCCCGCCGCCCGATGTACGTCATGTGACGACTCCGTTCCGTTCCGTGACAATGCGTTGCGTGCGCCCAGCATGCCCGCCCCGGCCCGCCGGCCGGGGCAAGGTCGGGGGTAACGTCGGGGGGCGTGGCGGGCGCCGGAACGCAGTTACCACTGCCCAGTACGGGGGACCCGCGATGGATGAGCAGCGAAAGGCACGATGTGACGGACCTCTCTACCCTCCCGACCGACATCGCACGCGTCGGCGTGGTGGGCTGTGGCCAGATGGGCGCGGGCATCGCGGAGGTGTGTGCCCGCAGCGGTCTTGAGGTGATGGTCGCCGAGACCACCGGCGAGGCCCTGGAGATCGGGCGCACCCGGCTGCACAACTCCCTGATGAAGGCCGCCGAACGCGGCAAGATCAGCGAGGAGGAGCGGGACGCCACCCTGGCCCGCCTCACCTTCACCACCGACCTCGGCGAGTTCGCCGACCGCGACCTCGTCATCGAGGCCGTCGTCGAGAACGAGCAGGTCAAGACGGAGATCTTCCAGGTACTCGACCAGGTGATCACCCGCCCGGACGCGATCCTCGCCTCCAACACCTCCTCGATCCCGCTGGTCAAGCTGGCCGTCGCCACCTCGCGGCCCGACCAGGTCATCGGCATCCACTTCTTCAACCCGGCCCCGGTGCAGCAGCTCGTCGAGCTGATCCCGGCGCTGACCACGGGCGAGGAGACCATCAAGCGGGCCGAGGCCCTGGTGCGGGACGTGCTGGGCAAGCACGCGATCCGCGCCCAGGACCGATCCGGCTTCGTGGTCAACGCCCTGCTCATCCCGTACCTGCTGTCGGCGATCCGGATGTTCGAGTCCGGCATCGCGAGCCGCGAGGACATCGACAACGGCATGGAGCTGGGCTGCGCCCACCCGATGGGCCCGCTGAAGCTCGCGGACCTGATCGGCCTGGACACGGTGGCCTCGGTGGCGGACTCGATGTACGCGGAGTTCAAGGAGCCGCTGTACGCCGCTCCCCCGCTGCTCCAGCGCATGGTCGACGCGGGCCGCCTCGGGCGCAAGACGGGCTCGGGCTTCTACCCGTACGCCTGATCCTTCGAGGGCCGGGCCGAGGGCACGACTAGGCCTGCCGCAGATGGTGCAGGAGCAGCAACCCGGCCGCCATGTTGGCGGCCGGGATCTCGCCGCGCGCGATCATGTCCGGCACCAGCTTGAGCGGGACCCACTCACGGCGCGAGGACTCGAAGTCGTCCTCGGGGTGGCCGATGTACGTGGCCCCGTCCGCCCAGTAGAGGTGGTGGCGGGCGTCGGTCAGCCCGTTGGAGGGTTCCACGGTCATCAGGTGGTGGAGCGGGCCGGGCCGCCAGCCCGACTCCTCCTCCATCTCCCGGGCGGCGGCGACGGCGACGTCCTCGCCGTCCTCGACCACGCCGGCGGGCAGTTCCCAACCCCAGCTGTCGGTGATGAAGCGGTGCCGCCACAGCAGCAGCACCTCGTTGGCGGCGTTGACGGCCGTGGCGACCGCCACCGGCCGCAGCCGGATCACGAAGTGGTCCAGGTGCCGCCCGTCGGGGAGTTCCACATCCGCGAGGTTCACATCGAACCAGCGGTTCTTGTACACGGTCTGCTCACTCAGGTTCATCCACTGCACGGTTGTGCCACCTTCCGATTCGTCGGTGGCAACATGGCAGCAGTTCGACCCCTTACAGGGGAACGCGCAGCGCCCCGTCGATGAGCCGGGCCGACTCCTGCGCACGGGCGCAACCACTGGTCAGGAGCCCCTCCCTGACCGCCCGCAGCCGATCCCGCAGCCGCCGCGACTCCATCCCCTGGGCCCGCTCGGCCATCTCCACCGCGGCCGGAACCGCCCGGTCCGGCTCCCCCTGCCGCAGTTGCACCTCGCACAGGATGGCCAGCCGGTGGACCCGGCCGCGGTCGTGCGCGGGCGTCCCGACGGCGGCCTCCGCCTGGGCGTGGGCGGCCTCCAGGTCGCCGAGGCTGAGCAGCGCCTCCGCCACCTGGACGTTGACCAGCCCCGGCTGCACGTATCCCGTCTCCGCCGGCTCGGTACCGGGTCGGATCCGCTCGGCGTCCGCCTCCGCCTGCCGGATGCACGCCAACGCGGCCGCCCCGTCGCCGAGTCGGGCGTACGCCTTCGCCTGCATCGCGTGCAGGTCCGCGGCCAGCGCCGGGGTGGTGTGCCGGCCGGCGGTCCGCAGCGCGGCCTCGGCGAAGGCCACGGCCTGCCGGTGGTCCCCCAGGTACAGCGACTGGTTGACGAGCAGCGCGATCACGTACGCCCCGAGTCCCCGGTCCCCGCTGGCCTTCGCCATCCTCAGGGCCTGGTGGAAGTACCGCTGGGCGGCGCCGTGGGCGTCGGAGTCGTACGCGCAGATGCCCGCGACGGCCACCAGCGAGCCGGTGGCCCGGTGCAACCGCCGACCGAGCGCGTCGGGGTAACTCCCGCGCAGCATCGGCGCGGTCTCGGTGCCCAGGAAACGGACGATCCGCGCCCGGGTGGCCATCCCGCCGGCCCTGCGGTACATCAACTCGTAGTGCGCGCGGGCGGCCCTGAGGACCTCGATGTGCTCGGGCCCGATCCGCAGCGGGCCGTCGCGCGACACGTCGCAGTCCTCGGGCGGGTTCTCCCACTCCCAGACCGGCATGACGGCCGACGTGCCCGTGACCGCCTCGTCGGACCGCAGCGGGGACCGGCCCTGTTCGTCGGAGCGCCACAGGGCGGCGGCCCGGTCCACGAACCCGTTCAGCGGGGTCGCGTGGGGCGCGGGCCGGCCGGTCGCGCCGAGCCCGACGTCGTCGAGCGTGACGGGCCTGCGCAGCCGGCCGCCGAGCACCTCGCAGATCAGCACGGGCACCTGGCCGCGCGGCCGCTGCCCCTTCAACCAGCGGGAGACCGCGGTGTGTTCGTAGCGCAGGGCGAGCCCGAGGCCACGACCCGCCTGGTTGACGTGCGCGGCGAGTCCGGCGTGGGACATGCCCGCCTCCGCGAGGAGGGCGTCGAGCAGGGCGTTGGGCTGCATGGGGCCCTCCAAGGGCTCGTCCGCATCAGGCTAATGGGTGGGCGGTTCACACGGGGTGTGAAACGAGTACGCGCATAAATGCGATACGCACCCTGCCGCGGAGGTGTCCCGGAGCGCTTCACTTAAGGGCCTCGTCAAGAGGCGGCTCGGGTCGTCGGCTCCCCCTCGTACAGTGCGACGACCCGGCACCGCGCCGCCCGTCCTGTTGTCTGCCCGACACTCCACGGCAGGACGGGCGGCGCGCCACGGTTGCGCCGGCGCCCGGTTGGTCGCCGGGAACCGGCCGGAACCGGGCCGACCGCGCACCGGGCCCATCCACCGGGCCCGGTGCGTGACGGCCTGCCCGCGCCCCGCACCGACACCGGGCATCCACCGCACCGAACGACCGAGGGGCGCGTCCGGTGATCCGGACGCGCCCCTCGGCAGGCCTGTGTCGGCGGTGCGCTCACGCGCCCCGCAGCACCGCGCCCGTCCGCTCGCCGGCCAGGGCCACCGCCGCGTCGCGCGCGGCCGTGGACTCCTCGGCGGTCAGCGTGCGGTCGGCCGCCCGGAAGCGCAGCGCGTACGCGAGGGACTTCTTGCCCTCGCCCACCTGCTCACCGGTGAACACGTCGAACAGCCGCAGGGACTCCAGCAGTTCGCCCGCGCCACCGCGCAGCGCGTCCTCGACCGCCGCGGCGGGCACCGAGGCGTCCACGATCAGCGCGACGTCCTGGGTCGCCACCGGGAAGGAGGAGATCCGGGGCGCCTGGAGGGCCTCGCCACCGGCCGCCGCGAGGCGGTCCAGGTCGAGCTCCATGGCGCTGGTGCGGGCCGGCAGGCCCATCGCCTTGACCACGCGCGGGTGCAGCTCACCGGCGTGGCCGATGACCGTCTCCACCCCGTCGAGGGTGACGAGCAGCTCGGCGCACCGACCCGGGTGCCAGGGGCCGTACTGGCCCTGGCGCACGGTGAGTTCGGCGCCGGCCTCGACGGCCAGCGAGCGCGCCGCCTGGACCGCGTCGGCCCAGCCCGCCGGGTACCCCTTGCCCCACCAGCCGGCCTGCTCGCGCGCTCCGGCGAGCACGACCGCGGCGTACCGCGGCTGGGCCGGCAGGGCGGCGTTCAGGGTGGCGATCTCCTCGTCCGTGGGACGCCGGTCGACGGGCAGTCGTACGGCGACACCCGGCTGCGGGCCGGCGAGGAAGACCGAACCGGTCTCGAAGAGCGCGAGGTCGTGGCTGCCCCGGCTGTCGTTGCGGCGCAGCGCGTTCAGCAGCCCCGGCAGCAGCGTGGTGCGCAGCGCCGGCTCCTCGTCGGAGATCGGGTTGACGAGCTTGACGACCCGGCGGGCGGTGTCGTCCGCGGCCAGCTGGAGCTGGTCGAAGACGGCCTCGCCGAGGAACGGGTAGCTGAGGGCCTCGACGTAGCCCGCGCCGGCCAGCGCGCGGCCCACCCGGCGGTGCAGCTGCTGCCGGGCGGTCAGACCGCGACCGGACGGCACCTGCGGCAGGGTCGACGGGAGGTTGCCGTAGCCCTCCAGCCGGATGACCTCTTCGGCGAGGTCGTTGGGCTCGGCGAGGTCGGGGCGCCACGACGGGACGGTGACGACGAGCTCGTCCTGCCCGTAGACGTCGCAGCCGATCTCCTGGAGGCGGCGGACGACGGTCTCGCGGCCGTAGTCCATGCCCGCGACGCGGTCCGGGTGGTCGGCCCTCATGGCGACGGTGCGCGGGGCGCCCGGGGCGATGAGGTCGGTGACCCCGGCCTCGGCGGTGCCGCCCGCGACCAGCACGAGCAGGTCCACGGTCCGCTGCGCGGCCGCGGCGGCGGCCTGCGGGTCCACGCCCCGCTCGAAGCGCTTGGAGGCCTCGGAGGACAGCTTGAGGCGGCGGGCGGTGCGCGAGATCGACACGGCGTCGAAGTGCGCCGCCTCGATGACCACGTCGGTGGTGCCCGTGACCCGGCCGGTCTCGGGGTCGGTGACGGAGTCGGCGATCTCGGTGTTGGCACCGCCCATGACACCCGCGAGCCCGATCGGGCCGCTGTTGTCGGTGATCACCAGGTCCTCGGCGTCGAGCGTGCGCTTGACCCCGTCGAGGGTGGTGAACTTCTCGCCCTGCTCGGCACGGCGGACGCCGATGGCGCCGTCGATGCGCGAGCGGTCGTAGGCGTGCAGCGGCTGACCGAGTTCCAGCATCACGTAGTTGGTGATGTCGACGGCGAGCGAGATCGGGCGCATGCCCGCCTTCTGCAGCCGGCGGCTGAGCCAGATCGGGGAGCGCGCCTCGGGGTCGAGACCGGTCACGGTGCGGGCGGTGAAGCGGTCGCAGCCGGCGGGGTCGTCGATCTTGACGAGGTAGCCGTAGGAGTTCGGCGCGGGCACGTCGAGCAGCGCCGGGTCGCGCAGCGGCAGGCCGTAGGCGGTGGCGGCCTCGCGGGCCACACCGCGCAGCGACATGCAGTAGCCGCGGTCCGGGGTGATGTCGATGTCGAGGACCTCGTCGACGAGCTGGAGCAGCTCGATCGCGTCGGTGCCGACCTCGTGCTCGTGCGGCAGCACGATGATGCCGTGCGTGCCGTCGTCGCCCATGCCCAGCTCTTCGCCGGAGCAGATCATGCCGTGCGAGGTCTTGCCGTACGTCTTGCGCGAGGCGATCGCGAAGTCGCCGGGCAGCACCGCGCCGGGCAGGACCACGACGACCTTGTCGCCGACGGCGAAGTTCCGGGCGCCGCAGACGATCTCCTGCGGCTCGCCGGTGCCGTTGGCCCGACCGACGTCGACCGTGCAGAAGCGGATGGGCTTGCGGAAGCCCTCCAGCTCCTCGATGGTCAGGACCTGACCGACGACGAGGGGGCCCTTGAGCCCGGCGCCGAGCTGCTCGACGGTCTCGACCTCGAGGCCGGCGTCGACGAGCTTGGCGGCCACGTCGCGGCCGGTCTCACCTGCGGGGAGGTCTACGTACTCCCGCAGCCAGGAAAGCGGGACCCGCATCAGATCTCCATCCCGAACGGCCGGGTGAAACGAACGTCACCCTCGACCATGTCTCGCATGTCTTCCACGTTGTGCCGGAACATCAGCATCCGCTCGATGCCGAATCCGAAGGCGAAGCCGCTGTACTTCTCCGGGTCCACCCCACAGGCGACGAGCACCTTGGGGTTGACCATGCCGCAGCCGCCGAGCTCGATCCAGCCCTCGCTGGAGCAGGTGCGGCAGGGGCGGTCGGGGTTGCCCACCGACGCGCCGCGACACACGTAGCACTGCATGTCCATCTCGGCGGACGGCTCGGTGAACGGGAAGAAGTGCGGTCGCAGGCGCGTGGTGGTGCCCTCGCCGAACAGCTCCTGGACCATGTGGTCCATGGTGCCCTTGAGGTCCGCCATGGTCAGGCCCTCGTCCACGGCGAGCAGCTCGACCTGGTGGAAGACCGGGGTGTGCGTCGCGTCGAGCTCGTCGGTGCGGTACACCCGACCCGGGCAGACGATGTAGACGGGGGGCTTGCGCTCCAGCAGCGAGCGCGCCTGCACCGGGGAGGTGTGGGTGCGCAGCACGACACCGGACTCGTCGCCCTCGGTGCCCTCGGGCCCTTGGACGAAGAAGGTGTCCTGCATCTGGCGCGCGGGGTGGTCGGGGGTGAAGTTGAGGGCGTCGAAGTTGAACCACTCCGCCTCGACCTCGGGCCCCTCCGCGACCTCGTACCCCATGCCCGTGAAGATGTCCGCGATGCGGTCCATCAGCGTGGTCAGGGGGTGGCGCGCGCCGGCCGGGATCCGGTCGTGGGGCAGCGTGACGTCCACGGCCTCCTCGACCAGCACCCGCTCGTCGCGCTCGGCCTCCAGGGCGACCGTGCGGGCCCCGAAGGCCTTGTTCACGGCGCCTCGGGCCTGCCCGACGCGCTTGCCCGCCTCGGCCTTGGCCTGGGGCGGCAGGGCGCCGATCTCGCGGTTGGCGAGCGCCAGGGGCGAGCGGTCGCCCATGTGCGCGGTCTTCGCCTCGCGAAGTGCGTCGAGGTCGCCGGCGGACGCGAAGGCGGCGAGCGCCTCGTCCCGCATGCGCTCGATCTCTTCCGGTTTCAGTGCCTCGACCTCGACAGGGTCGTACGACTTGTTCGGTGCCGACATCTCTTCCCGTACTTCCGATGGCTGGCTGGTGGATCCCCGCGCGACCCGCTCGACAGTCTCGACCGACCCGTTCTGCACAAGGACACAAAGGTGCCAAAGGTCGAGTCTAAAGGTCGCCGGGGGTGAAGGAGCCCGTGGGCCGCCTGGCGAGACCCTCCGCGGGGTTACTGCGTGAGATAGGCCGGGGCGGCGACGGGCAGGATGAATCGGAACTCGGCGCCGCCGTCGGGACCGCGGCCGACCGCGATGGTCCCGCCGTGCGCCTCCACGATGCCCTTGACGATGTACAGGCCCAGCCCGGTGCCGCCGCGCTTGCTGCCGCGCCAGAAGCGGGTGAAGACGCGTCCCATCGACTCTTCGGGGATGCCGGGGCCTTCGTCGGTCACGGTGACGGCGGTTCCCTTCTCGGTCTTCCCCGCGGCGTTCGCGAAAGTGGTCGGCGACACGTCGATGGTGACGGTTCCCTCGCCGTGCCGCACCGCATTTTCGAGGAGGTTGCCGAGGATCTGGTCGATCTTGTCCGGGTCTGCCCAGAGATCGGGCAGCGGACGGCTGACGCGTACGAAGAACCGCTCGGGGGCCTGGCCGTTCGCGGTGAGCGCCTGGACGTGCCGGCCGACGGCGGTGGCGATGTCCACGGGCTGCCGGCGGACCTCCAGCCGGCCGGAGTCGATCCGGGAGATGTCGAGGAGTTCGGCGATGAGGCGGGTGACACGGTTCGCGTCGGCGTCGACGGTCTCCAGCATCAGCCGTTTCTGGTCGTCGGTGAACCGCTCCCACTTGGCGAGCAGGGTCGCCGTGAACCCCTTCACGGAGGTGAGCGGCGAACGCAGCTCGTGCGCGACGGTCGCGATCAGCTCGGCGTGGCTGCGCTCGGTGCGCCGTCTGGCCTCGGTTCCCCGCAGGGTGACCACCAGGCGGGTCAGCGGGCCGGTGGGGTGGGTGCGCACGTAGCGCGCGGAGACCAGGACCTCCCGCCCGCCGGGGAGCAGCAGGTTCCGCTCGGGCTGGCCGCGCCGGGTGGCCAGGCCCCCGTACGGGTCGGTCAGCGCCCACCAGCGGCGGCCTTCGAGGTCCTCGAGCGGCAGCGCCCGGTCGATCGCCGCCCCGATCGCCTCGCCGGCCGGGAGGGCGGTGATGCGGGCGGCGGCGGCGTTGAAGCAGATGACCCGGCCCGTGTGGTCGGCGACGACCAGTCCGTCGGGCAGGTCGTCGGGGTCGATGCCGAGGCCGGCGAACTCCGACGCGGGCGGCCGCCGGTCGGCGGCGCGGGCGGGCGTGGCCTGCGTGGGAACGCCCCGGGCGGCCCGGGCCGGGACGGCCGGGGGCGGCGGTCCGGCCGCCTCGACGGCCGCCGGCGTGCTGTTCGTACCGACGCTCATGTCCCCGTACCCCACATCTCCGAGTAACGCAGTGGGCCCCCCGGCCCGCCACATTACTAGCTGGGGGTCACGGAGCGGCACCCTCCGGGCGCCCGCTGTGCACGCGCGGAGGCGTAGAGGCACACGGCGGCGGCCGTGGCGAGGTTCAGGCTCTCCGCCTTGCCGTGGATCGGGACCCGTACGACGGCGTCCGCCAGGGCCCTGGTCTCCTCCGGCAGGCCCCAGGCCTCGTTGCCGAACACCCAGGCCGAGGGACCGCCCATGGTGCCGGCGTCGAGTTCGGCGTCGAGGTCGTCCTCGCCGGCTCCGTCGGCCGCCAGGATCCGTACGCCGGCCGCCCGCAGCCCCTCGACGGCCTGTTCCACGGGCACTCCGACCGCCACCGGGAGGTGGAAGAGGGAGCCGACCGATGCGCGTACGGACTTCGGGTTGTACAGGTCCACGGAGGCGTCGGTCAGCACCACGGCGTCGGCGCCGGCGGCGTCCGCGCAGCGCAGCACGGTGCCCGCGTTGCCGGGGTCGCGCACGTGGGCGAGGACGGCGACGAGCTTGGGACCCGCCTTGAGGATGTCCTCGAAGGGCGAGTCCAGGAAGTGGCAGACGCCGACCAGGCCCTGGGGGGTGACGGTCTGCGAGACCTCCGCGAGGACCTCGTCGTCGGCGTAGTGCACGCGCGCCCCGGCCAGCAGCGCGGCCTCGACGATGTCGGCGTAGCGCTCTGCGGCCTCGACGGTGGCGAACAGCTCGATGAGGGTCGACGCGCCTCCCGGGCCGCGGTGCTCGACGGCCTCGCGGACCGCCTGCGGGCCCTCGGCGATGAACCGGCGCTCCTTGGTGCGGAAGTTGCGCCGCGCCAGGCGCCTGGCGGCGGCCACCCGGGTGGATCGGGGGGAGATCGGCTCGGGGGTGCCCATGTGTCTGCGGTTCTCTCTCGGGTCCGGAGCGTGGCTCCGCGCTTTCGCCGGCGGACGGAGCCCGGCGGGCGGCGGGAGCCACCGTGGTGGCGGGGTGCGAGGTCCCGCCCCGGCGGTGCGGGGCGAAAGCACACGGACCCGCAGGCGTGGAGCCTGCGGGTCCGTGGGTGCCGACCGCGTGACGCGGCCGGCTACGCCTTAGGCAGCGGCCTTCGGGGCGTTGACGTCGGCCGGAAGCGCCTTCTGCGCGACCTCGACGAGCGCGGCGAACGCGTTGGCGTCGTTGACGGCCAGCTCCGCGAGGATCTTGCGGTCCACCTCGATGTTGGCGGCCTTCAGACCCTGGATGAGGCGGTTGTACGTCATGCCGTTCTGGCGCGCAGCGGCGTTGATGCGCTGGATCCACAGCTGACGGAAGTCGCCCTTGCGCTTCTTGCGGTCGTTGAAGTTGTAGACCAGCGAGTGGGTGACCTGCTCCTTGGCCTTGCGGTACAGGCGCGAACGCTGACCGCGGTAGCCGGAGGCCGCCTCGAGGATCGCCCGGCGCTTCTTGTGGGCGTTTACTGCCCGCTTGACGCGTGCCACTTTTTAACTCCTTGTAGCGGGGCCGTGGTTGTCTTCACACGGCCCGAATTCGATGGGGTCCCGGTCCTGACGTCCCGCTCCCGTGGTGGGAGCGGCGAGCGTCACTTGCCGAGAAGCTTCTTGATCTTCGCGGCGTCGCCGGGAGCCATCTCCGCGGTGCCGGTCAGGCGGCGGGTGACACGGGACGACTTGTGCTCGAGCAGGTGGCGCTTGCCGGCGCGCTCACGGAGCACCTTGCCGGAGCCGGTGATCTTGAAGCGCTTCTTGGAACCGCTGTGCGTCTTGTTCTTCGGCATAGCGCCGTTATCTCCTCGTCGGTGGCGCCCCCCACCGGTCCGTTGCGGGACCGGCTCGCGGGAGCGTCATGTTGTGTCGGTGATCCGAGACGGGCTGCCCCGGAATCAGGCCTCGGCAGGTGCCTCGTGAGAGGTGTCCGCCTCGTCGGAGGTCGCCTCGGCGGAGGCGACCTCGCCTTCGGCGTCCTCCGTCACCTCGACGACGTCCTCGGAAGGAGCCTCGTCGTCGGTGAGGGCGACACCCTGGCGCTCGGCCTTGCGGGCGGCCTGCGCCTCGCGGGCTTCGGCCATCGCCTCGGTCTTCTTCTTGTGCGGACCGAGAACCATGATCATGTTTCGGCCGTCCTGCTTCGGGTTCGACTCGATGAACCCGAGGTCCTCGACGTCCGAGGCGAGACGCTGCAGCAGTCGGTAACCGAGTTCCGGCCGGGACTGCTCGCGACCACGGAACATGATCGTGATCTTGACCTTGTCGCCCTGCTTGAGGAACCGAACGACGTGACCCTTCTTGGTGTCATAGTCGTGCGGGTCGATCTTCGGCCGGAGCTTCATTTCCTTGATGACCGTGTGCGCCTGGTTCTTGCGCGCCTCACGGGCCTTCATGGCCGACTCGTACTTGAACTTGCCGTAGTCCATGAGCTTGCAGACCGGCGGGCGTGCGGACGCCGCGACCTCGACCAGGTCGAGGTCGTACTCCTGCGCGAGTTCAAGCGCCTTCGCAAGCGGCACGATGCCGACCTGCTCGCCGCTGGGACCGACGAGTCGTACCTCGGGAACGCGAATCCGGTCGTTGATGCGGGGCTCGGTGCTGATGGATCCTCCTCGGTAGCACCACACGACTGCCTGGCAGACAGCCGCTGACGATATGGTCGTCAGACCTACCGCGGCGGGGAATGCAAAAAAGCCCCGCCGGGCACAGGCAGGGGCTCCAAAAGACCGGAGCACCGCCGCATGCGAACGCGGGGCGCAACTCGGGCAGCTTTCCATCGTCCGTACGGAACGATGGATACCGCCTGACCGGTGACCCGCCACCCCGGAGGGCGGTCAGGTGGGAGATCGGAGCCTCCACTTGTGGGCCGGGGACATGCGTCTCCGGCCGGTCGTTAGCCCAATATAGCACTGCGCGCCAGACCCGCTCACCCCGAGGACCGGTCGGCGGGCCGCGCGGCCCGGCTTATCGTGTGGGACATGACTGACGCGACCCCCACTCCCGCCACCGACGCCGACCAGGCCCCCGACTACGACGCCATGACCCGCGACATCGCGGACGTGCCCGCCGTCGAGGTGATCACCACGGTGGCCGTGCACCTGCTGAGCGCCGCGGCGGTCAACCTGGGCCTGGACAAGCCGGATTCCGAGTACAAGGACCTCGACGAGGCCCGCAAGCTGATCACGGCCCTGGCCGGACTGGTCACCGCGAGCGCCACCGAGATCAGCTCCTTCCACGCGGCTCCGCTGCGCGACGGTCTGAAGTCGCTGCAGCTGGCCTTCCGCGAGGCCTCCCTGGTGCCGGACGAGCCGGGCCAGGGGCCGGGCGAGAAGTTCACCGGTCCCGTCTTCTCCTGACCGTCTCCTGCCGACCGGGGCGCGTGCGAGGCCCCGACCGGAACGAAACCGACGATGGCCGGCTCGGAACCCTCCGAGCCGGCCATCGTCGTTCGCGTACGTCCCTCAGCGGACGTACAGCGGCTCGCCCGGCGGCGCCGGCGCGTCCGGCGGCAGCAGCGCCAGGTCCAGCCCGCGCACCAGCCGGCCGCGCAGGGTCTCGTCGGCGGCGATGGCCTCGGCCACCCGGCGCGCGGTCGCGGCCGGCGGGGCATCGGCGGCCGGCACGATCGCGAGCGTCCCGTCGGCGTCCCCCCGACCCGCGACCAGATGGGCCCGGAGCACGGCGGGCTCGGCGGCCACGGCCGCCCGCACCGCCTCGCGCACGGCGGGATCGTCCACCGGGCTCGCCCCCGTCCGGCCCTCCGCGAGGGCGAGCAGCGCCGGACCGCTCAGCTGGTACGTCACCGGTCCGGCCAGATCGAGGACGATCGTGTCGGCCTTCTCGTGCGCGGCGGCGGCCAGGGCCTGGTGCAACGGCACCGCGACCGGGCGGGCGGCCGGGTCCCAGAGCGCCAGCGAGGCGGTCGAGGTGAAGGCGGGCAGCGCCCGCCGGTCCCCCGCCGTGAGGGTGGGGACCGCCATGTCGCTGGTCTTCTCGCGCTTGAGCCCGGTCTGCGGATCGGTCTCCACCTCGCCGAGGACCGCGACCACGGGGACCAGCAGGCGGGCGCCCGCGAGGGCGGCCAACACCTCCGGTTCCCGCGCCCGGTCCAGGGACCAGGCGGCCAGGGCCGCGCTCAGGACGGGATCGGCGGAGCCGTCGTCGTCGGAGAAACCGGGGTCGGGAATGTTCTTGTTCGCCACAATCAACCGACCCTATCCCGCCGCGAAACCCTCGGACGCCGGGCCAGTACGCCGGCCAGTGCGAGCAGCACCACACCCGCGGCGGCCGCCGCCGGGGCCCCCAGGCGTGCCGTGCGTTGCGGTGGGCGGACGGGCTCGGGGCCGGGGCCGAAGTACTCCCGGCCGGCCGGGACGGGGGTGGGCAGCGGCCCTTCGGGGCGGAGCGTGTCCGCCGCCTGGAGGGCGGCGACCGCGTCCACCGTGCCGTGGCCCCGGGCGTCGTCGCGGCCTCCGGAGGGGGCGTCGGAGGCGGTGTCCTCCAGCAGCTTCTTGATCTGCGCCGGGGACAGTTCCGGGTGGGCGGCCTTGACCAGGGCCACGGTGCCGGAGACGAAGGCGGCCGCGGCGCTGGTGCCCCACGCCTCGTAGTAGGAGCGGTCGGGGTCGGCGATGACCACGTCCACGCCGGGGGCGCTGACGGTCGCGTACCAGTGGCGGGTGGAGAAGTCGGCCTTGCGGCCCTCGCGGTCGACGGCGGTGACGGCGATGACCCCCGGGTAGGCGGCCGGGTAGGAGGTGGGGTCGCCGCGCTCGCCGCCGTTGCCCGCGGAGGCGACGACGACCACGCCCCTGCCCAGCGCGTAGCGGACCGCCTCGTCCTCGCCGCCCTCGTGGTGGGCGGACTCGCTGTCGTCGCCGAGCGAGAGGTTGATGACGTCGGCGCCGTGGTCGGCGGCCCAGCGGATGCCCTCGGCGAGGGCCCCGGACTTGCTTCCGCGGGCCTTCGCCCGGCCCGGGTCGGCCTCTTCCAGGATCACCCGCACCGGCAGGATCCTGGCCTGCGGGGCGATGCCGAGGATGCCCTGGCCGCGGCTGGGGCCGTGGCCGCGTCCGGCGATGATGCTCGCCATGGCGGTGCCGTGCCGGGCCCAGGCGCGGTCGCCGCGGCCGGCGCCCATGCCGACGAGGTCGGTGCCGTCGAGCACTTGACCGGCGAGGTCGGGGTGGGTGGCGTCCACGCCGGTGTCGAGGACGGCCACCGTGACCCCGTCGCCCTGGGTGGTTCCCCACGCCTCCTCGGCGCGCAGGGCCAGCAGGCCCCACTGGCGGTCCCGGATGGCGTCGGCGGAGGCGGGGTGCGCACCGGCCGCCGCGAGGAGGGCGGCCAGGGCGAGCGCGGCGGCGGCGCGGGCGCGGCTCACGGGCGGGCGGCTCACGGGCGGGCCTTCCGGTCCGGGGCGGGTGACGCGGGCGGGGCGGCGAGGGCGGCCACCGCGCGCCCCACCTCCGCCGCGACGGCCTTGGCGTCGTGGCCGAGACCGGACTCGGCCACGACGCCGGTCGCGTCCTGCCGGACGGCCTCCTCGGCGGGCCGGGGGGCGTCCGGTGCGCGTCCGTCGGCGAAGGCGGAGACGGTGTAGAGGATCGCCGGGGCCCCGGAGACGGGGTTCGCGGTCCAGGCGGCGCGCCGGGAGTCGGAGAACCCGAAGGCGTGGGGAAGGGTCATCCGGTCGCGGAAGCCGGCCATCGTGGCGGAGTCCGCGGTGGTGAAGACCAGGCCGACGGCGATCAGGGAGCTGCGGGTGGAGTCGATGTAGGTGGCGCGGAGCACGCGGGCGCAGCCGGTGTCGGCCAGGGTCGCCCGCCAGGTGGCGTCGAGCGCGGCCGGGCAGTCGACGTCGGGGGCGAGGGCGATCCGGGTCCAGGAGCGGTCGGCGCCGTCGGGGCCGGCGTCGCGGCCGTCGAGGGCGGGCGGGAAGAGGCGGTCGACGGGGGCGTCGCGCCAGAGCGTGGCCGCCTTGCGGTAGGCGGCGTCGGGGGCCACGGGGCGGTGCGCGGCCCGGTGTTCGTTCCAGGCGGTGATCGCGGCTCCGCCGACGAGGCCGGCTCCCAGGACTCCGGACAGGACGGCCGCCACCACGCGGGCGGGGCCTCGGCGCGGGGGCGGGTCGGGCTCGACCAGGACCGCCGATCGCGGTGTGGACGTCGTCATCCGGCTGCTCCGCCCCCGTTCCTACGCTGCGGCCTTCCCCGTACTGTACGGGGGCTCCGGCAGGGGGGCGGCAGGGGTTGGCGGTCGGCTCCGGCCGCCGGGGCCGTCGCGCGGGCCGGAGCCGGGAGCGCGGGCGGACGGCCGCCGCCCCGTACCGCCCGGGGTGGTGGCACGAACCCCCTACCCACCGGTACACCGGCATGGCAGGCTGCGGCCATGACTTCCGACCGCGCCCGGTACGACAAGGCCACCGCCCACCTCGACGCCCCGTTGGCCATCGTCGATCTGGCCGCGTTCGACGCCAACGCCGACGACCTCGTGCGTCGCGCGGCCGGCAAGCCGGTCCGGGTGGCCAGCAAGTCCGTACGGTGTCGTGCGCTGCTCGAACGGGTGCTGGCACGGCCGGGGTTCGCCGGGATCATGTCGTACACCCTCGCCGAGAGCCTCTGGCTGGCCCGTTCCGGGTTCGAGGACGTGCTGCTCGCCTATCCCTCCGCCGATCGCGGCGGCTTCGCCGAACTCGCGGCCGACCCCAAACTGGCCGGGGCGGTCACCGTGATGGTGGACGACCTCGCCCAGCTGGAACTCGTCGACCGGGCCCGGGACGGCGGCATGCAGGAGATCCGGGTCTGTCTGGAGTTGGACACCGCGCTGCACCTCTTCGGCGGCAGGGTCCGGGTGGGTGCGCGTCGTTCGCCGCTGCGCGAGCCGCGGCAGCTCGCGGACCTGGCCCGCGCGGTGTCGGCCCGTCCGGGGTTCCGGGTCGTGGGGTTGATGGGCTACGAGGGTCATGTCGCGGGTGTCGGGGACTCGTTGGCCGGGCGACCGGTGCGCTCGCGCGCGATCCGTCTGATGCAGGGCGCGGCCCGCAAGGAGTTGGCGGCCCGTCGCGCCGAGACGGTACGGGCCGTCCGTGCGGTGGTGCCCGACCTGGAGTTCGTCAACGGCGGTGGTACGGGCAGCGTGCAGCAGACCGCCGCCGAGGACGCGGTGACGGAGATCGCCGCCGGTTCGGGGCTCTACGTGCCGCGGCTGTTCGACAACTACACGTCCTTCCGGGGGCGCCCGGCCGCCCTGTTCGCCCAGCCCGTGGTCCGCAGGCCCGGCGTGGGTGTCGTGACCGTGCTCGGCGGCGGGTATCCGGCCTCGGGAGCGCCCGGCCCGGACCGGCTGCCCGTGCCGTACCTTCCGGCGGGTCTGCGCTACGACCCGCAGGAGGGCGCCGGCGAGGTGCAGACTCCGCTGCTCGGCAGCCCGGCCGACGACCTGCTGATCGGCGACCGGGTGTGGTTCCGGCACGCGAAGGCCGGTGAACTGTGCGAGCGCTTCGACACGTTGCACCTCGTCGAGGGGGATCGGGTGGTGGCCACCGCCCCGACGTACCGGGGCGAGGGCCGCACCTTCCTCTAGTGCTGTGGCCGGTACACGGTGTCCTGCTGGTCGGGGATGACGCTGGTGTCGCCCCGACGGACGGGCCCCGGGGCGCCGTCGCGCTCCACGTAGCCCGTCGTCGCGCACGGGTACGGGGCGCTCTTGCGTCCCTTGGGCTCGATGAACATCGGGTTCACGATCCACTTGCCGTCGCTGTTGTCGTAGGCGCGGCACATCAGTTCGTTCTTGTTGCGGTTGAGCACGAGCCGCAGCGCGGTGGCGTCCCGCAGGAACGAGACGTCGGTGTCGGAGTCGCCCGCGGCGAAGACCTGGCGTCGGGCGGCGGGTTGGACCTTCTCGGCGGCGGCGCCCCGTATCCCGAAGATCTCCTTGTTGATCCAGCAGCGCTTGCCGTCGATGTACGTGATCATCGTGTCGGCTCCGTCCTTGACGGAGCCGCAGCCCTGGAGGTGGGCGGTGTGGCGGCCGTCGCGCGTGGTGGTGTTGCGGATGCCGATGACGTGGTCGGCGTCGATGCCGACGCCCTCAGCCCACACCTCGACGACCGGCTGTGGTGAGGCCGAGCTGATCCAGACGTCGAAGCCGGCCTTGCGCAGGGAGCCGATGAGGTCCTTCTGCTGCTCGTAGTAGCGGACCCAGGCGGTGGCGCTGCCGGTGCCGACCCGCTGTGTGGCGCCGATGGGCGCGGTCAGGTTCTCGGTCCGGGCGGCGGCGGCGAAGCCGCGGACCTCGCGGGCGCTCCAGCCCCGCGTCAGCTGGGCCGGCCAGGCGTACCCGGGCTCGGTCGTGCGGTGGTCCCAGCCGGCGAAGGCGGCGGCGCCGGACCGGGTGGCGGCGGTGCCGTAGACGGCGTTGATCTCGTCGGCGCAGCCGGCGCCGGCGGGGGCGCCGGTGGGCAGCGGGGCACCGGGGCGGGCGAGCCGGCCGCAGGCCTCGTCCAGGGCCCGGGCGGCGGCGGGGGTGAGGTGACGGCTGGTGGTGGCCCAGTCCCCGCCGGCGGGGAGGCGGATCTTGCCGTTGCGCAGCAGCCAGAACATCTGCGCGTCGCCCACGTCGTTCTTGACGACGGTGTTGTCCCAGTCGAAGACGGCGACGGGCTTGTCGCGGTTCGGTCGGTGGGGGGCGCAGGCCCCGTACGTGTCGAGGAGGCGTTGGAGCCGGGCCTGGTTGTCCCCGTACCAACCGGCCTTCAGCGTGGGGGTGGTGCAGTGGGCGCCGGGGCGGGCCTGGGCGGCGGGTGCGGCGGCCACCAGGGCGCCGGCGGTGATCGCCGCGGCGGCCGCGGCGGCCTGCAGGCGACGAGCGGGACCGGATCGGGTCATCGAGGTGGACACTCCTGTTTCCTGCGGGGATCGTCGCGGACGGTGGAGCACGACAGCCGGGCGTCGTGCGACGCCCGGCTGTCGGGAGGGTGGTGGGGGGCGAACGCCTACAGGGGGGTGACGTACGCGCCGGAGATGCCGCCGTCGACGAGGAAGTCGGTGGCGTTGATGAAGGAGGAGTCGTCGCTGGCGAGGAAGGCCACGGCGGCGGCGATCTCGGTGGGTTCGGCGAACCGGCCGAGCGGGATGTGTACGAGGCGGCGGGCGGCCCGCTCGGGGTCCTTGGCGAACAGTTCCTGCAGGAGCGGGGTGTTGACCGGTCCCGGGCACAGCGCGTTGACGCGGATGCCCTCGCGGGCGAACTGCACGCCGAGTTCGCGGGACATGGCGAGCACGCCGCCCTTGGAGGCGGTGTAGGAGATCTGGGAGGTGGCGGCGCCCATGATCGCCACGAAGGAGGCGGTGTTGATGATGGAGCCGCGGCCCTGGCGCTGCATGTAGGGCAGGGCGGCCTTGCAGCAGAGGTAGACGGACGTCAGGTTGACGTCCTGGACCCGCTTCCAGGCCTCCAGGCCCGTGGTGAGGATCGAGTCGTCGTCGGGGGGTGAGATGCCCGCGTTGTTGAAGGCGATGTCGACGGAGCCGTAGGTGTCGAAGGCGGTCTTGAAGAGGGCCTCGACCTCCTCGGGGCTGGTGACGTCGACCTTGACGAAGGTGCCGCCGACTTCCTCGGCCGCGGCCTTGCCGGCCCTCTCGTCGATGTCCCCGCAGACGATGTTCGCGCCCTCGGAGGCGAGGCGGCGCGCGGTGGCGAGACCGATGCCGCTGCCGGCTCCGGTGATGACGGCGGTACGGCCGACCAGGCGGCGGCAGACGATCTCGTTGTCGGAAGTGGTCATGGTGGGTTCAGGCCTCCGTGCTGATGAAGACGTTCTTGGTCTCGGTGAAAGCGGTGAGGGCGTCGGGTCCGAGCTCCCGGCCGAGGCCGGACTGCTTGTAGCCGCCGAAGGGCGTCCAGTAGCGGACGCTGCTGTGGGAGTTGACGGACAGGTTGCCCGCGGCGACGGCGCGCGAGACGCGCAGCGCGCGGCCGATGTCGCGGGTCCACAGGGAGCCGGAGAGTCCGTACGCGGTGGCGTTGGCCAGGCGCACGGCGTCCTCCTCGTCCTCGAAGGGCAGGACGACGGCGACCGGGCCGAAGACCTCCTCGGTGGCGACGGGCGCGGTGGGGTCGACGTCGGTGAGGAGCGTCGGGGGGTACCAGAAGCCGGGGCCGTCGGGGGCGGCGCCGCGGATCGCGGTGAGGTCGTCGGTGACGTAGGACCGTACGCGCTCCCGTTGCGCCTGCGAGATCAGCGGGCCCATCTGGGTCTTCTCGTCGGACGGGTCGCCGACGATGACGCCCTCGATGCCCGGGGTGACGAGTTCGAGGAACCGGTCGTAGGCGGAGCGCTGTACGAGGATCCGGGTGCGGGCGCAGCAGTCCTGGCCGGTGTTGTCGAGGAAGGCCATCGGGGCCGCCGCGGCGGCGGCCTCCAGGTCGGCGTCGGCGAAGACGATGTTGGGGCTCTTGCCGCCGAGTTCGAGGGTGAGCCGCTTCACCCGGTCGGCGCACTTGGCCATGATCCGCTTGCCGACGGGGGTGGAACCGGTGAAGACGATCTTCGCGACGCCGGGGTGTTCGACCAGCGCGTCCCCGGTGACCGCTCCCCGGCCGGGGAGCACCTGGAAGAGGTGCTCGGGGATTCCGGCCTGGAGGGCGAGTTCGGCGAGGCGCAGGGCGGTGAGGGGGGTGGTCTCGGCGGGCTTGAGGATGACGGCGTTGCCGGCGGCGAGGGCGGGCGCCACGCCCCAGGCGGCGATCGGCATGGGGAAGTTCCAGGGGGCGATCACGCCGATGACGCCGAGGGGTTCGAGGAAGGTGACGTCGATGCCGCCGGCGACGGGGATCTGCCGGCCGGAGAGCCGTTCCACTCCCCCGGCGGCGAAGTCGAGCAGGTCGCGCACGTTGCCGGCTTCCCAGCGGGCGTTGCCGATGGTGTGTCCGGCTTCCCGGACCTCCAGGGCGGCGAGTTCCTCGACGTGTCCGTCGACCACCGCGGCGAAGCGCCTCAGCAGTCGGGCGCGGTCGGCCGGCGAGGCCGCCGCCCAGGCTCGTTGGGCCGCGGCGGCCCTGGTGACGGCGGCGTCGACGTCGTCCCGTGTGGCGGTCGGGACGGTGGCGACGATCTCCTCGGTGGCCGGGTTCAGCACGCGCAGATCGAGGGGGGCCGGCTCATCGGACACGTGGTGCCTCTCAGACGTTCGGGTGCGGTGGGCAGGGGGCGGGAAGCGGTCAGAGGCGTTCGAAGGAGCGGCGCAGCTCCCAGTCGGTCACCGCGGAGTCGTAGGCGTCGAGCTCCACGCGGGCCATGTTGCGGTAGTGGGCGACCACTTCCGGGCCGAACGCGGCCTTGGCGATCTCGCTGTTCTCCCAGAGTTCCGCGGCCTCGCGCAGGGTGGTGGGGACGTGGGCGAAGTCGGCGGTGTACGCGTTGCCGGTGCAGGCCTCGGGCAGTTCCAGGCGGTGCTCGATGCCATGGAGGCCTGCGGCGACGAGGCCGGAGACGGCGAGGTAGGGGTTGACGTCGCCGCCCGGCAGGCGGTTCTCGAAGCGCATGGAGCGGCCGTGACCGACCACGCGCAGGGAGCAGGTCCGGTTGTCCACGCCCCAGGCGACGGCGGTCGGCGCGAAGGATCCGGGGCGGAAACGCTTGTACGAGTTGATGTTCGGGGCGTAGAGAAGGGAGAAGTCCCGCAGCGCCGCGAGTTGGCCGGCCAGGAAGTGGCGCATCACCGGTGACATGCCGCCGGGGTCGTCGGGTCCGCCGGCCATCGCGTTGTTTCCGTCGGCGTCACCCAGTGAGAGGTGGATGTGGCAGGAATTGCCCTCGCGCTCGTCGTACTTGGCCATGAAGGTGAGCGAGACGCCTTCTTGGGCCGCGATCTCCTTGGCGCCCGTCTTGTAGACGGAGTGCTGGTCGCAGGTGGTGAGCGCCTCGTCGTAGCGGAACACGATCTCGTGCTGCCCGAGGTTGCACTCGCCCTTGGCGGACTCGACGACCAGGCCGGCGGCCTGCATCTCGTTGCGGATGCGGCGCAGGAGGGGCTCGACGCGGCCGGTGCCGAGGACGGAGTAGTCGATGTTGTACTGGTTGGCGGGGGTCAGATCCCGGTAGTGGGAGTTCCAGGCCTGTTCGTAGGTGTCCTGGAAGACCATGAACTCCAGCTCGGTGCCGACCATGGCGGTGTACCCGAGGTCGGCGAGGCGCTCCAGTTGGCGGCGCAGGATCTGGCGCGGGGCGGCGACCACCGGCGAGCCGTCGTTCCAGGCCAGGTCGGCGAGGAGGAAGACGCTGCCGGGGTTCCAGGGGACGCGGCGCAGGGTGGCGAGGTCGGGGTGCATGGCGAAGTCGCCGTAGCCGCGGTCCCAGGAGGACATCTCGTAGCCGTCGACGGTGTTCATGTCGGTGTCGACGGCGAGCAGGTAGTTGCAGCCCTCGGTGCCGTGGGCGAGTACCTCGTCGAGGAAGAACTGTGCGGCGAACCGCTTGCCCTGGAGGCGCCCCTGCATGTCGGGGAAGGCCAGGACGACTGTGTCGATCTCACCGCTGGCGACGAGGGAGCGGAGCTCCTCGAGCGCGAGCGGCGGCTTGCGGTCTACCACTGGAATCTCTCCTTCGGTGAGCCGAGTGCGCCTAAGGTATTGAATAGAACCATTGCTTGGGAAGGGGAGGGGCCGAGATGACCGACACGGCGAGTGAAGGCGACGCGATCGCCCGGCTGAATCCCGTACTGCGACAGGTGCGGGCGGGCAACGGTTTCGAGGAGGCCCTGGAGCAGATCCTCCAGGTGGTCCGACTGGGCCTGGTGCCGGGCGGGGAGCGGCTTCCGGCCGAGCGCGAGCTGGCCGAGCGGATGGGGATCAGCCGGGTGACCCTCCGGGAGGTGCTGAAGGTGCTCCAGGACCAGGGCCTGGTGGAGGCCCGCCGCGGCCGGTACGGCGGAACGTTCGTGCTGACCCGCCCCGACCCCCCCGCCGGCGGCGCCGAGCAGGAGTTGCGCAGACGGGTGGCGGGCGTGGACATCGAGGACGCGCTGCGCTTCCGCGAGGTGTTGGAGGTGGGCGCGGCCGGGCTGTGCGCCTCGCAGGGGCTGACCGAGGAGGGGGCCGAGCGGCTGCTCGGCGCGCTGACCGCCACCCACGACGCCCCGCTCGCGGACTATCGCCGCCAGGACACCCTGTTCCACCTCACCCTGTGCGAACTCGCCGGATCGGCCACGCTGACGGCCCAGTACGCGGCCGTCCGCGCCACCGTGAACGACCTGCTGGACTGCATTCCGCTGCTGGTGCGCAACCTGGAGCACTCGCAGCAGCAGCACTCGACCCTGGTGGAGGCGGTCCTGGAGGGCGACGCGGACGCGGCGCGGGAGACGATGCGCGAGCACTGCTGCGGGACGGCGGCGCTCCTGCGGGGATTTCTGGCCTAAAACCAGCCCCTCAAGGCTGGTTCGACCCGGTTTCGGACCGAGAGCGATTCGTAACCCCTGTTTAACGCAGGGGTCTTGCGCGCTCCACTCCCATGGCGCAAAGGTACGCCTCACAACCATTGCCCTAGGCAGGAGCGCACATGGCCGACGACACCGAGGCCCGGCTGACAGCCGCGGCCGATCCCACCAAGTCCCCCGAGGGCGGCGACGGCTACCTGGAACGCCGCACGCTCCGCCGCGGCAGCGCCGGCTGGCTGCTGCTCACCGGTCTCGGCGTCGCGTACGTCGTCTCCGGCGACTTCTCCGGCTGGAACATAGGCCTGGCGCAGGGCGGCTTCGGCGGCCTGGCCATCGCCACCGTCCTGATGGGCACGATGTACGCCTGTCTGGTCTTCTCGCTCGCGGAACTCTCCGCGATCCTGCCGACGGCGGGCGGCGGCTACGGGTTCGCCCGCCGGGCCCTGGGCACCTGGGGCGGCTTCCTCACCGGTACCGCGATCCTCATCGAGTACATCCTCGCCCCCGCCGCGATCTCCATCTTCATCGGCGACTACGTGGAGTCCCTGAACCTCTTCGGCCTGACCTCCGGCTGGCCGGTCTACCTCGCCTGCTTCGCGATCTTCATCGGGATCCACCTCTGGGGCGTCGGCGAGGCCCTGCGCTTCTCCCTCGTCGTCACCGCCGTCGCCGTGATCGCGCTGATCGTCTTCGCGCTCGGCGCGTTCACCGAGTTCGACGCGTCGAACCTGAACGACATCGCCGTCGACACCGAGGCCTTCGGCGCGGGCTCCTGGCTCCCGCTCGGCGTCCTCGGCATCTGGGCCGCCTTCCCCTTCGGCATGTGGTTCTTCCTGGGCGTGGAGGGCGTCCCGCTCGCGGCCGAGGAGGCCAAGGACCCGGTCCGCTCGATGCCCAGGGCCCTGTCGATCTCCATGGGCATCCTCGTCCTGCTCGCCCTGATCACCTTCCTCGCCTCGACGGGTGCCCGCGGCGCCGACGCCCTCAAGGACGCCGGCAACCCGCTGGTCGTCGCCCTGGACGGAAACCCGGGCCTCTCCTGGCTGAAGACGTTCGTCAACTACGCGGGCCTCGCGGGGCTCGTGGCGTCCTTCTTCTCCCTCATCTACGCCGGCTCGCGCCAGCTGTTCGCCCTCTCCCGGGCGGGCTACCTGCCGCGCTTCCTGTCCCTCACCTCGAAGCGCAAGGCCCCGTACCTGGGCCTGCTGATCCCCGGCGCGATCGGCTTCGCCCTGGCCGCAGCCACCGGCAACGGTCCGCGCATGCTGAACATCGCCGTGTTCGGGGCGACCATCTCGTACGCCCTGATGGCCCTCTCGCACATCGTGCTCCGCCGGCGGGAGCCCGCTCTGGAGCGTCCGTACCGCACCCCGGGCGGCATCGTCACCTCCTCGGTCGCCTTCGTCCTGGCCCTCTCCGCCCTCGTCGCGACCTTCCTCGTGGACAAGGACGCGGCCTTCATCGCGCTGGCCGTGTACGCCGTCGCCCTCGCCTACTTCGCGCTCTACAGCCGCCACCACCTGGTGGCCTCCGCGCCCGAGGAGGAGTTCGCGGCGCTGGCGGCCGCCGAGGCGGAATTGACCCGCGACTGAAATCCTGGGCCCGTACCGGTCCGCCCGGTACGGGCCCGTCGGAACATCCCGGAACCACCCTGGAGGTAGCACCCGTGCCCAGGCCGCTCATCGGCATCACCACCTACGTCGAGGAATCCACCCGCTACAACGTGTGGGACCTCCCGACCGCCCTCGTCCCCTCCGGGTACTACGAACTCGTCCAGGCGGCGGGCGGCGCCGCGGTACTGCTGCCGCCGGACGAACCGGGACGCGCCGCGGAGGTGCTGAGCCGCGTGGACGGCCTGGTCGTCGCGGGCGGCCCGGACGTCGACCCGATCCACTACGGCGCCCCGCGCGACCCCCGTACGGGCGCACCCGCGACCGTCCGTGACGAGTGGGAGCTGGCCCTCATCAGGGCCGCCCTGGACGCGGACCTCCCGCTGCTCGGCATCTGCCGGGGCATGCAGGCGCTGAACGTGGCCCTGGGCGGCAGCCTGATCCAGCACCTCGACGGCCACGTCCACACCCCCGGCGCCATCTCCTCGCACCCCGTCCGCCCGGTCGCGGGCACCCGGTACGCGGCGCTCGTGCCGGAGGAGGCGGACGTGCCGACCTACCACCACCAGGCCGTGGACCGACTGGGTCAGGGCCTGATCGTCTCGGCCCACGCGCTGGACGGCACGGTGGAGGCCATCGAACTCCCCGACCCCGACCGCTGGGTCCTGGGCGTCCAGTGGCACCCGGAACGCGCCAAGGACACCCGCGTGCTGTCCGCCCTGATCACCGCGGCCACCCTCCCCGCACCCCTGGCCCGCGTCTGACCCCCAGACCCGCCGACCCGAACCCAGCCCGGCCGGCACCCATCCAGCCCCGCCGGCGTTCGAGGCGCGGCCCCGACACGCCCCGACCCCTCCACGGCACCGGCCCGATTCCAGCCCCGCCGGCGTTTGAGGCGCGGGGGCCCGGGGGCGGAGCCCCCGCAACGGCGCCGCACCCGGGGGCCGGGCCGGGCCCGCGGCACCCGCCCCACCCCTCACCGCCCGGCCAGGACTCACGCCCGGCCAGGACTCACGCCCGGGTCAGCGAGAGCAGATCCCGCGCGGGTCCCGCCGGCCGCGCCCCCGTCGGCCACACGGCCCGCAGCGCCCGGTCCAACGCCGCCCCGGCAACCGGCACCTCCACCAGCCGCCGCGCCCCCAACTCGTCCCCCACCGCCAGCTCGGACAGCACGCACGGCCCGGCCCCGCTCAGCGCCGCCGCCTTCACGGCCGTCGTGGACGCCAGTTCCAGCAGGGGCTCGGCCAGTCCCCCGCACCCGGCCAGCGCCGCGTCCAGCACCTGCCGCGTCCCCGAGCCCCGCTCCCGCAGGATCAGCGGGGTCGCGGCCAGTTCCGCCGCGGGCACGGGTCTGGTGCGCCGCGCCCACGGGTGCCCCGGGGCCACCGCCACCACCAGCCGGTCCTGTGCGATGACCGCCGAGTCCAGTCCCTCCGGTACGGACAGCCCCTCCACGAATCCCAGGTCGGCCTCGTGCGCGAGGACCCGTTCGGCGACGACGGCCGAGTTCCCGGCGTGCAGCGACACCGCCGTCCCGGGGCGCTGGCCCCGCAGCGCGATCAGCCAGCCGGGCAGCAGGTACTCCGCGATGGTCATGCTGGCCGCCACCCGCAGCCGCGAGTCCCGCCGCCCGCGCAGCGCCTGCGCGCCCGCGTCGAGGGCCTCGGCCGCCTCCACGACCCGCCGTGCCCAGTCGGTGACCAGCGCGCCTTCCGCCGTGAGCGTGGACCCGCGCGGGGACCGGTCGACGAGGGCCACCCCCAGGCGGGTCTCCATGGCCCGGATGCGGCTGCTCGCGGCGGGTTGGGTGATGCCCAGCCGCCGGGCGGCCCCGCTCAGGCTGCCGACGCGCGCGACCGCGAGCAGCAGTTCCAGCGCGCCCAGATCCGGTACGCGGTGCGCCAGCGGAACCCACTCCTCATTGCCCATAAGGTCAGTTTATGACCTCATAGGACAGCGACCTCTGCCGGTCGGTCCCGCCCGGCACGAGGCTGGACCCATGGCCACCACCCTCGTACGTCCCCGCACCACCGCCGCTCCCGCCTCCCGGGCCCACAAGACCCCCGCGCTGCGGCACCTCGGCCCGAACTGGTACGCCTCGGTCATGGGCACGGCGATCGTCGCCAACGCCGGCGCGACCCTGCCCTACCAGCTCCCCGGCCAACGGGTGGCCTGCCAACTCGTCTGGGCGCTGTCCGCGGCGGCCCTCGCGGTCCTGCTCACGGCCCGCGCCGGACACTGGCTGCACCATCGCGACCAGGCCCGCGCCCACCTGCTGGACCCGGCCGTCGCCCCGTTCCACGGGTGTCTGTCGATGGCGCTGCTGGCCGTGGGCGGCGGCGCCCTGATCGTCGGCAAGGACCTGATCGGCACGGAGGCGGCCGTCGCCGTGGACGCCGTGCTCTTCACCGCCGGTACCGCGATCGGCCTGCTGGTGGCCGTGCTGGTCCCGTACCTGATGGTGACGCGCCACAAGGTCGAGCCCGGGCAGGCCACCCCCGTGTGGCTGCTCCCCCTGGTCGCCCCGATGGTCTCCGCCGCGCTGGGCCCGCTGCTGATACCCCACCTGCCCGCCGGCCAGGCCCGCGAGGCCATGCTGCTGGGCTGCTACGCGCTCTTCGGTCTCAGCCTCCTGGCCACCCTGCTGATGCTCCCGCTGATCCTCGGCCGACTGATCACGAGCGGTCCGCTGCCGTTGCTGTTGACCCCGACCCTCTTCCTGGTCCTGGGTCCCCTCGGCCAGTCGACCACCGCCGTCAACCAGCTCGCGGACATGGCCCCCCGCTCGATCGGCGCCCCGTACGCGGGTGCGCTCGGAGCCTTCGCCGTCGTCTACGGGGTCCCCGTCATGGGCTTCGCCCTGCTGTGGCTGGCCCTGGCCGCGGCGATGCTGGTGCGGGCCGCCCGGCGCGGCATGGGGTTCGCGATGACCTGGTGGGCCCTGACCTTCCCCGTCGGCACCTGTGTCACCGGCGCCGCCGGCCTGGCCCGCCACACCGGACTGACCGCCTTCGCCTGGCTTGCCGCGGCCCTGTTCCTGGCCCTGCTGACCGCCTGGGTGACGGCCGCGGTCCACACGCTGCGCGGCCTGCGCTCCGGCCGTCTGCTCCTCGCCCCGCGCTGAACCCCGCGCCGAGCCCCGCGCCGAGCCCGGCGCCGAGCCCGGCGCCGAGCCCCTGCCTGCCGGGCCCGGCCGGTCAGCGCGCGGCGCGCAGGGCCCGCGCCAGTACGGCCGGCGCCTCGGCCAGCGAGGGCCCGTACCAGGTCAGATGCCGCCCGCTGACCAGGGCCGCGGGCAGTCCCGGGAAGGCCTCGGGCCCGTCGGAAGCGGTGAAGCGGTACGGCTCGTCCGGCAGCACCACCAGATCGCAGCCCGCCGCGGTCAGTTCCTCGACCGGCACCCGCGGGTACCGCTCCGCGTGTCCGGCGTACGCGTTGCGCACCCCGAGCCTGCCCAGCAGGTCCCCGGCGAAGGTGTCCCGTCCCAGCACCACCCAGGGCCTGCGCCACACCGGCACGAACGCCGCCCGGTCCGCCGCGGGCTCCACCCGCGCCCACGCGGCCTCGGCGTCCGTCAACCATCGCGGCCGGGCCAGTCCCAGCGTGGTGACCAGCAGCCGCTCCAGTTCGCGCAGCGCCTGGGGGAGGTCGCGGATCTCGGTGACCACCACCGCCGCCCCGGCGGCCCGCAGCGCGGCCAGGTCCGGCGCCCGGTTCTCCTCCTCGTTGGCGATCACCAGGTCCGGGCGCAGCGCGAGGATCCTCGACAGGTCGGGGTTCTTGGTTCCCCCGATCCGCACCACGCCCGCCTCGTCGAGGTCGTCGGGGTGGGTGCACCAGTCCGTGACCCCCACCAGGAGGCCGGGCGCGCTCACGGCCACGGCCTCGGTCAACGAGGGCACGAGCGAGACGACGCGCGACACCCTTCGGGGCCCGCCACCCACCGGTTCAGTGCCCCGGCGAGGGCGGCTCGGAGGTGGCGTGGATGTGCTCGCCCACCGCCACGACCAGGATCCGGGTGTCCTCGGTGACGGCCCGCCAGCGGTGCCGCACTCCGCCGGACAGGAACAGCGCGTCGCCGCTCTCCAGCCGGTACGCCCGGCCTTCGGCCTCCACCTGGCAGGCGCCCGCGACCACGTACATCAGTTCGTCGTTGCGGTGCTGGTACTCGCGGCCCGCGTCCTGGTCCCCGGTGAACTCCAGTGCGTGGAGTTGGTGGTGTCCGCGCACGAGCGGCCGGACTCCCGGGACCGGGGTCAGGCCGGAGTCGTCGCCGGCCCGTACGAGGTCCACCGTGCGCGCGGTGTCGGAGGCGGCCAGCAGTTCCACGGCCGTGGTCTCCAGCGCGTCCGCGACCCGTTCCAGGGAGCGCATGCTGGGCCGGGCGCGCTCGTTCTCTATCTGGCTGAGGAAGGGCACGGACAGGCCGCTGCGCGCCGACACGGCGGCGAGGGTCAGCTGGAGCGCGCGACGCCGCTTGCGCACGGCCACGCCCACCCGGAGCGGTTGGTCCTTGGCGTCCTTGTCCTTGTCCTTGTCCTTGTCGTCCTTGCCGTCCGTGTCGACCTTGCCGTCCTTGTCGTTCATGGCGGGGCTGCCCTCCCCTTGTCCGTCGGACGCACATCGGTGTGCTGTAAGCACCTTACGCAGCAACCGCCCCCGGATTCGCGTGCACGGCTCGACCCGTCCTCGCCCGCGGGCCGTCGGACGGCTGCGGCATCATCGTCAGCGTGACGACACGACGCCTGATGCTCCTGGACACCGCCTCCCTCTACTACCGCGCCTACTTCGGTGTGCCGGACTCCGTGAAGGCCCCCGACGGCACCCCGGTCAACGCCGTGCGCGGGCTGCTCGACTTCATCGGCCGGCTGGTCCAGGACCACCGCCCCGACGACCTGGTGGCCTGCATGGACGCCGACTGGCGACCGCACTGGCGGGTGGAACTGATCCCGTCCTACAAGGCCCACCGGGTCGCGCGGGAGACGGAGACCGGCCCGGACCTGGAGGAGACCCCCGACACCCTCGCCCCGCAGGTGCCGATCATCGAGGCGGCGCTGGACGCGTTCGGGATCGCCCGGGTGGGTGTCGCCGGCTACGAGGCCGACGACGTCATCGGCACCCTGACGGCGCGGGCGACCGGCCCGGTGGACATCGTCACCGGCGACCGTGACCTGTACCAGCTGGTGGACGACGCGAAGCGGCGCCGCGTGCTGTACCCGCTCAAGGGCGTCGGCACGCTCCAGGTCACCGACGAGGCCTGGCTGCGCGAGAAGTACGGGGTGGACGGCCCCGGGTACGCGGACCTGGCGCTGCTGCGCGGCGACCCGAGCGACGGCCTGCCGGGCGTGCCGGGGATCGGCGAGAAGACGGCGGCCAAGCTGTTGGACGCGTACGGGAACCTCGCCGGGATCATCGCCGCGATCGACGACCCCACGTCGGGGCTCACCCCCACGCAGCGCAGGCGACTCGACGAATCCCGGCCATATCTGGCGGTGGCCCCGAAGGTGGTCCAGGTCGCCTCGGACGTCCCGCTTCCCCCCTTCGACCCCGCCATCCCGGCGGTTGCGGCGGATCCGGAGATGGTCGACGCGTTGGCCCACCGGTGGGGTCTTGGTGGAGCCGTATCTCGCCTGGGAGGCGCGCTGCGCCCCTGAGGTGCTAACTTAGGTAATCCTAAGTTTCTGGGGAGTCAGGGGAGACGCCGTGGCAGAAGGACGCGCCCGCACAGTCGGCACCGCCGTCGTCGTACACACCGAACGGCTCACGCCGCACATGGTGCGCATCGTGTTGGGCGGTGCGGGCCTGGCCGGTTTCGGCGCGGGCGAGTTCACCGACCACTACGTCAAACTCCTGTTCGCACCGGACGGCGTCACGTACACGGTGCCGTGGGACCTGAACCAGATCCGCTCGGCCCACCCCAGCGAGGAGTGGCCGCGCCAGCGCGCGTACACGGTGCGCTGCTGGGACCCGACGCACCGCGAGCTGACCCTGGACTTCGTCGTCCACGGCGACGAGGGTCTGGCCGGCCCCTGGGCCGCCCGGGTCCAGCCGGGCGAGCTCGTCCGCTTCCTCGGGCCGGGCGGCGCCTACGCCCCGGCCGAGGACGCGGGCTGGCACCTCCTGGCGGGCGACGAGAGCGCCCTGCCGGCGATCGCCGCGACGATGGAGCGGATGCCGGCCGGGGCCGTGGTGCACGCCTTCATCGAGGTCGACGGCCCGGACGACGAGCAGAAGGTCGCCACCCCCGACGGCGTGGCCCCGATCTGGCTGCACCGCGGGAACCGCCCCGTCGGCGAGGCCCTGGTCGAGGCGGTCACCGCCCTGCGGTTCCCCTCCGCGGACGTCCACGCCTTCGTCCACGGCGAAGCGGGCTTCGTGAAGGAACTCCGCCGCCACCTGCGCGTCGAACGCGGCATCCCGCGGGAACGTCTCTCCATCTCCGGCTACTGGCGCCTGGGCGAGACCGACGAGGGCTGGCGCGCGATCAAGCGCGACTGGAACGCCAAGGTCGAAGCCGAACAAGAACTCCCCACCCCCGCCACGGTCTGACCCCCGGGGGCCCCCGCCAATTCCAGCCCGCCGGCGTTCGAGGCGCGGGGTCCGGGGCGGCCCGGCCAAATCCACCCCCGCCGGCGGACCCGGGACCGACCCCGACCAGTTCCAGCGGCGTTCAAGGCGCGGGGTCCGGGGCGGCCCGGCCAAATCCACCCCCGCCGGCGGACCCGGGACCGACCCCGACCAGTTCCAGCCCCGCCGGCGTTCGAGGCGCGGGGTCCGGGGCGGGCCCCGAAAGCCCGGCGCAGCCGGGGCCGCTCCGCGCACCCGCCCCGCGCCCAAAGCACCGCCCCCACCCCGAACCGCCCGCCCCCACAGGCCGGCCGCAGGCCACCGCGCGCCCCCGCCCGTCCGGCGGGACAATGACCCCATGCGTACGCTCCGCGTGCTCGGCGCGGCAGGGGCCGCCATGCTGCTGGCCACCGCGACCACCGCGGGCACAGGCACCGCAACCCCCGCGGCCACCGCCACCGCCACCACCCCCACCCCTGCGGGAACGACGGCCGTCCCGCCCCCACCGAAGCCCCGCCTCACCGACGCCGCCGTCGACAAGGCGGTGGCCCGCCTCGACGCCACCGTCACGGACATGATGCGTCGCACCGGCGTCCCCGGCGTGTCCGTGGCCGTGGTCCACGACGACGAGGTCGTCCACCTCAAGGGTTTCGGGCTGCGCCGGACCGACCGGAGCGCCGAGGTCGATCCCGACACGGTCTTCCAGATCGCCTCCCTCTCCAAGCCCGTCTCCTCGACGGTGGTGGCCGGCGCCCTGACCACTCCCGACGAGTGGGACCGGCACGTCCCGCTCCCCGGTTTCTCCCTCAAGGACCCGTGGGTCACCGATCACGTCTCCACGGCCGACCTCTTCTCGCACCGCAGCGGCCTCCCGGACCACGCCGGTGATCTCCTCGAAGACCTCGGCTACGACCAGGCGTACATCCTCGATCACCTGCGCGTGGCGCCCCTTGCCCCGTTCCGCGCGAGCTACGCGTACACCAACTTCGGCTTCACGGCCGCCGCCGAGGCCATCGCCCGGGCCCGCGGCACCAGCTGGCAGAAGCTCGCCGAGGACACCCTCTTCAAGCCCGCGGGCATGACGCGCACCAGCACGGAGTTCGCCGCTTTCGAGCGGGCGACGGACCGGGCCGCCACGCACGTGAGGAACCCCGACGGCACCTGGAGTCCGCGCCTCGTCCGCGACCCGGACGCCCAGTCCCCGGCGGGCGGGGTCAGCTCGACGGCCCGGGACATGTCCCGCTGGCTGCGCCTCCAACTGGCCGAAGGCACCCTGGACGGGCGGCGGATCATCCCCGAGGACACCCTGTCCCGCACGCATGTCCCCGCGATCGTCTCGCAGCCGCCCGCCACGCCCACCGCGACGACCGGGTTCTACGGTCTCGGCTGGAACGTCTCCTACGACCAGGCCGGTCGGCTGCGCCTGAGCCACTCCGGCGCCTTCGAGCTCGGCGCGAACACCAACGTCACGATGCTGCCGCTGGAGCGGCTCGGGATCGTCGTCCTGACCAACGGCGCCCCCGTCGGCCTCGCCGACGCCGTCGCCCTGGACTTCTTCGACTTCGCCGAACACGGCAAGGCCACCGCCGACTGGCTGGGGCTCACCGGCGGGCTGTACGCGCAGATGGACGCCGCGGGCCGCTCCCCCACCGACTACGCCCACCCGCCCGCCGGCGCGAAGCCCGCCCAGGACGTCGCCGCGTACACCGGGACCTACGACAACCCCTACTACGGCAAGGCCACCGTCACCGCGGACCCGGACGGCGACGGACTGACCCTGGCTCTCGGGCCGAAGCCCCTGCGGTTCCCGCTCACCCACTACGACGGCGACGTGTTCAGCTTCGAGACCGTCGGCGAGAACGCCGTGGGCCGCACCGGGGTGACGTTCGCCGACGGCACGCTCCGTGTCGAGTACCTCGACGCCGACCACCTGGGAACCTTCACCGAGCGGTAGCGGCAGCGGCAGCGGCAGCGCCTAGGCTGGAGCCCGATGAAACGGAACATCCCGCCCGCGCCCCTGCCCCAGGTCTCCGGCATCGATCCGGTACGGCTGCGGCTTCCCCCCGATCCGGAGGGGATGTGGCCGGATCTCGGCACCTACCTCACGGCCCGGTACGCGGGTACCCGCGGCGCCGAGTCGATGGCGCGGCTCCTGCGCGACGGCCGGGTGCTCGGCGTCGGCGGGCGGGTAATGCGCCCGGAGGACCCGTACGAGGCGGGCGGCTTCCTGTGGTTCCACCGGGACATGCCGGCCGAGCCCGTGGTGCCCTTCCCCATCCCGGTCGTGCACCGGGACGCGCACCTGCTGGTCGTGGACAAGCCTCACTTCCTGGCGACCACCCCGCGCGGCAGCCACGTCACCCAGACCGCCCTGGCTCGGCTGCGCGAGGAGTTGGACCTGCCGGCGCTGAGTCCGGCGCACCGGCTGGACCGGATGACCGCCGGACTGGTGATGTTCAGCATCCGTCCCGAGGACCGCGGCGCGTACCAGTCGCTGTTCGAGCAGCGGAAGGTCTTCAAGGAGTACGAGGCCCTCGCCCCGCACGATCCCGCGGTGGCGCTGCCCCGGACCGTCCGCAGTCACATCGAGAAGATCCGCGGCGTGATGGCGGCCGTGGAACTCCCGGACGTCGAGCCGAACGCGGAGAGCCGCGTCGAGCTCATCGCCGTACGGGGTGACCTGGGCCGGTACCGGTTGACCCCGCACACCGGTCGCACCCACCAGCTGCGGGTACACATGAACGCCCTGGGCCTGCCGATCCTCGGGGACCCGGTCTACCCGGTGGTCGCCCCCGCCGCGGATCCGGCCGACTACCGCCGCCCGCTCCAACTGCTGGCCCGCAAGCTTGAGTTCACCGATCCCGTCACCGGTACGGTCCATCAGCTGGAGAGCGGGCTGAGCCTGCGCGCCTGGGACGACCGGGCGGGCTGGGAATCCGACCCCGAAGCCGCCTGACACGCGCCGGCCGCCCGACACACGCGCCGCCCGGCACGCGAAGCCGTTCAGCCCGCGCCGACCCTCAGCGCGCCACGCCCGCGATCCGCAGGGCCGCATCGGCCGCCGCCTCCGCGAAGGTCGCCATCGGGCGCGCCGGGTCGGAGCGGCGGATGAGCATGACGCCCTCGATCAGCCCGAAGACGAGATCGTTGCGCAGGGCCAACCCGTCCCGGTCGTCCACGAGTTCGGTGTCGACCGAGGCGGCGTACAGCAACTCCAGGTAGACGTCGCGCAGTTCACCTCGCATGCGGTGGAACCTGCCGAACCGGTCGCCGGCGACCTCGGGCAGCAGGTACAACGCGCCCAGGTTGTGCGGCGCCCCGCACAGCAGCATCACGTCCGAGCGGCACAGCTCCCACAGCCGGTGCGCCGCGGGCCGGCCGGTCTCGGCCGACAGTCGCCGGGCCAGCGCCAGCGAGGGCGCCACCGTGGATTCCAGGAGTTCGGCGAGGAGTTCCTCCTTGCCGTCGAAGTAGTGGTACATCGTGGCCTGGCGCATTCCGGCCCGCTCGGCCACCTCCCGCGTGGTGGTGGCCCCGTACCCGCGCACCGTGAACAGCTCGGCCGCCGCGCGCAGGAGTTCCTCGCGCGGCGGCCGGCCGCTTTGCGGTCTCAGTTGATCGGCGCGAGGCCGACCGACCCGTCTCGGTCCTTCGTCCGTTCCCCCACTCATGCGACCGATCGTCGCACAGGACACGTGGAATCGATCATGGCAAGAGATGAGATCCGGCCATCCCGACTCTCGGAGGAAGCCCCAAAAGCGTCTAGCTGATGGAGCTGTATGCCACTACACCCCGAAGGAGTGCGTCCACGGCCTTACGGGCGTTTCGCGCCACCGTGCTCCCGCTGTCCGAGGACGACGGGGCCGCGGCGGCGATCTGCCCCAGCACGTCGATGACCTGCTTGCACCAGCGCACGAAGTCGCCCGCCGGCATCTCCGCCTCGCGCAGCACCTCGTCCAGGCTCTTGTCGGAGGCCCACTGGTAGGCCGCCCAGGCGAAGCCGAGGTCCGGTTCGCGCTGACCCACCCCCTCCGCCTGGTTGATGCGGTGTTCCTCCTCCAGCGCGTCGAGCCGGCCCCAGATCCGGACCATCTCGCCGAGCGCCGCCTTCGCCGCGCCGCCGGGCACCTTGGGCGCCACCGCGTCGTCGGCCTGCCGCGACTCGAACACCAACGCCGATACGCAGGAAGCCAGTTCGGCCGGGGAGAGGCCTTCCCAGACGCCCTCGCGCAGGCACTCGGAGGCCAGCAGGTCGAGCTCCCCGTACAGCCGGGCGAGCCGCTTGCCGTGCACGGTGACCTCGTCCTCGCGCAGGTAGTCCAGCTCGGTGAGCAGCGCGTGGATCCGGTCGAAGGTGCGGGCGATGGTGTTCGTCCGCCCCTCGATCCGCCGCTCCAACTGCTGGGTGTCCCGCTGGAGCCGGTGGTAGCGCTCGGCCCACCGGGCGTGGTCCTCGCGCTCGTCGCAGCCGTGGCAGGGGTGCGCCCGCAGCTCGGTGCGCAGCCGGGCGATCTCGCGGTCGTCGGCCGCGGCGGCGCGTTCGCGCCGCCGGCGCTCCGGGCTGACGTGCCCGGCCTTGCTGCGCAGCGCGGTCGCCAGGTCCCGACGCGACTGCGGGGAACGGGGGTTGAAGGTCTTCGGGATCCGCATCCGGTCGATCGCCTCGACCGGCACCGGGAAGTCGATGGCGGCGAGCCGCTTGACCTGGCGTTCGGCGGTGAGCACCAGCGGGCGCGGGCCCTCGGTGTACTCGTGCCCGCGGTGCCCGTTGGAGCGTCCGGCCGGCACGCCCGGGTCGAGGACCAGCGCCAGCCCGGCGAACTTGCCGGTCGGCACGTGGATGATGTCGCCCGGCTTGAGCTTCTCCAGCGATCCGGCCGCCTGCACCCGACGCTGCGCCGCGCCCTGCTTGGCGAGTTCCGTCTCGCGGTCCTTGAGGTCGCGGCGCAGCCGCGCGTACTCCTCGAAGTCCCCCAGGTGGCAGGTCATGCCCTCCTGGTAGCCCTGGAGTCCCTCCTCGTTGCGCTGCACCTGCTTGGAGATGCCGACGACCGAGCGGTCCGCCTGGAACTGCGCGAAGGAGGTTTCCAGGAGTTCGCGCGAGCGGTGCCGCCCGAACTGCTGGACCAGGTTCACGGCCATGTTGTACGAGGGCTTGAAACTGGAGCGCAGCGGATAGGTGCGGGTTCCGGCGAGTCCGGCGAGGGCCGCCGGGTCCATGCCCCGCTGCCAGAGCACGACCGCGTGGCCCTCGACGTCGATGCCGCGCCGGCCGGCCCGGCCGGTGAGCTGCGTGTACTCGCCCGGGGTGATGTCGGCGTGCTGTTCGCCGTTCCACTTGACCAGCTTCTCCAGGATGACCGTGCGCGCGGGCATGTTGATGCCCAGCGCGAGGGTCTCGGTGGCGAAGACGGCCTTCACGAGGCCGCGGACGAAGAGTTCCTCGACGACCTCCTTGAACTTGGGCAGCATGCCCGCGTGGTGCGCGGCGATGCCCCGCTCCAGGCCTTCGAGCCACTCGTAGTAGCCGAGGACGTGCAGGTCCTCGCTGGGGATGGTGGCGGTCCGCGCCTCGACGATCTCGCGTACCCGCAGGCGTCCGGCCTCGTCGTTGAGCCGCAGGCCGGCGTACAGGCACTGCTGGACGGCGGCCTCGCAGCCGGCGCGGCTGAAGATGAAGTTGATGGCGGGGAGCAGGTCGTCGTTGTCGAGCCGGCCGATGACCTCGGGTCGGCTCGGGGTCCAGATCCGGCTGCGGGAGCGCCGCTCGCGCTCGCGGTCGGCCTCGCGGACCATCTTGCCGCGCCGCCGGTCCTTCGGGTTGTACGTGCGGCTGTTCTCCTCGCGCGCCATGCGCAGCAGGTCCGGATTGACCTCGCGGCGGGTGGAGCCGCGACCGCCGTGGTCGGACTCCTCCTCGAAGAGGTCGTAGACCCGGCGGCCGGCCATGACGTGCTGCCACAGCGGTACGGGCCGCTCCTCGGAGACGATCACCTCGGTGTCGCCGCGCACGGTGTCGAGCCAGTCGCCGAACTCCTCGGCGTTGGACACGGTCGCGGAGAGGGAGACCAGGGTCACCGACTCGGGGAGGTGGATGATGACCTCCTCCCAGACGGCTCCGCGGAACCGGTCGGAGAGGTAGTGCACTTCGTCCATCACGACGTAGCCGAGTCCGCGCAGCGACTGGGAGCCCGCGTAGAGCATGTTGCGGAGCACCTCGGTGGTCATGACGACCACGGGTGCCTCGGAGTTGACGCTGTTGTCGCCGGTCAGCAGGCCCACCTTGTCGGCGCCGTAGCGCTTGACGAGGTCGGCGTACTTCTGGTTCGACAGGGCCTTGATGGGCGTGGTGTAGAAGCACTTGCGGCCCTGTCGCAGGGCCAGGTGCACGGCGAACTCGCCGACGATCGTCTTGCCCGAGCCCGTCGGCGCGGCGACGAGGACGCCCTTTCCGGCCTCCAGTGCCTTGCATGCCTCGACCTGGTACGGGTCCAGGCCGAATTCGTACATCTCGCGGAAGGGGGCCAGGGCGGTGGCCTCTTCGGCGGCGCGGATCCGGGCAGCGGCGTAGCGCTCCGCGGGTGAGAGTTCTTCGGTCATCTTGTCGTCGAGCCTACCCGCCGGCCCTGACAACAGTCGCGATCTTTACGACGAGTGCCGGTGGCCGGAACGGGGCCCTACGCCAGGAGCCGCAGGGCCGCCGGTCCGCACTCGGCCGTCAGGGGCAGCGGCCCCAGCGGCTCCCCGTCGGCGCAGGCGGTGATGCCGACGGCCTCCGGGGTGACCTTCGAGGCACGGTGGACGCTCACCTTCGGGTGGCCAAGATGCGTCCCCCCGTCGGCCTGCGGGAACAGCGTGAGCAGGGTGGCGCGCCCGCGGTCGCCGACCAGGGTGACGTCGAACAGTCCGTCGTCGGGCATGCGCGTCCGCGCGGATGCGCATGCCGCCGCCGCAGGAGCAGCCTCCCCCGGACTCCGTCCGGGGGACGGGTCGAAACCGGAGCCCAGCGCGGTCCCGTACCGGGTGCCGGCGGCTCGCCTCGGGTCGATCTCGCCGCCGACTGCGATCACCGCGCCGGTGCCCTTCCGCACCGCGGTCCGCAGCCGGCCCGGGGCGGGCCCCTCAGGTCGCGTCGTCGTAACCGTTGATCTGTCGGCGTCCGCCGTCGGCCTGCTCCGGCAGTGCGGAGGGGGCGGGCGCGGAGCCCACCGCGCCGATGGGGGCGGGGGTCAGGTCCAGCTCGGCGGCCTCGTCGTCGTCGAGACCCGCGTCGGGGTTGTTGCGCCTGCGCCTGCGGTCGTTGACCAGGCAGACACCGAGCGCGACGAAGTAGAGGGCGACGATCGGGGCGGCCAGCGACAGCATGGTGAGCGGATCGCCGGTGGGCGTCGCGAAGGCGGCGAAGACCGTGATGCCGAGGATCATCACCCGCCACCAGCTCGCCAGTCGCTTCGCGGTGAGGACCCCGGTGAAGTTCAGCAGGATCAGCAGCAGCGGCAGTTCGAAGGCGAGGCCGAAGACGACGACCATCCGCGTGACCAGGTCGAGGTAGTCGTCGACCGGCAGCAGGTTGCGCGCGTGATCGGGGGTGAATTCGAGCAGGATCGTCGCGGTCTGCGGAAGGATCTTGTACGCGAGGACCGCGCCGGCGCCGAAGAGCGGTGCGCCGACCGCCACGAAGCTGATCGCGTACTTCTTCTCGTGCCCGTGCAGGCCGGGGGCGACGAACGCCCACAGCTGGTAGAGCCAGACCGGGGCGGAGAGCACGATGCCGGCGGTGAGCGAGACCTTGAGGGCGATCGAGAACGGTGCGATGAGACCGTTCACGGTCATGTCGGCGCAGGGGCGGCCGTTGCGTTGCGACACCACCCCGTCGGTGCAGCCGACGGAGTCCAGCATCGGCTTCAGCATGAAGTCGATGAGGTCCTTGTAGAAGAAGGCCGCGACGACAGTGATCAGGATGATCGCCAGGACCGACTTCAGCAGGCGGTTTCTCAGCTCACGCAGGTGCTCGACAAGAGGCATGCGCCCTTCGGCGTCCTTGTCCGCTTTCTCCTGCTTGCGGGCAGACTTGAGCAACCCACGTCCCTCGTCTCGATGCAGATGACTGGCGTGACCGACGTGGCCGTCGGCCGTCAGCCCTGGGTGGTGCGGTTCGGCTCGTTGACCGGGCGCGAGCTGGTGACGTCACCGGGCGCGGCCTGGATCGTGCGCGGGGCGACCGGCTGGGCACCGGCCTGGTCGGCGACCGTGGCCGCGGTGGCCGTGTCCTCGGGCTCGCCGTCCTTCTTCATGGCCTTCGCCTCGCTCTTGAGGATGCGGGCCGACTTGCCGAGGGAGCGAGCCATCTCGGGGAGCTTCTTGGCACCGAACAGCAACACGATGACAGCGATGATCAGAAGGATCTCAAGGGGCTTCAGATTGCCGATCATGTGTGTCTTCCTTACTCACCGAAACGGCTGGTTGTGGTGGCGGGTCACGCCGGACGAAGATCCGGCACGCCCTCCTGCAACGATCGTAACCCCCGGGGGTTAACGCCCGGCAATCCCCCGGCGTCTCCCCGCATCCACGCGCACGGGGTGACGGGACCGACGGTACGGGTCACGACCCGCAGTTTCCATGGGCAGGGGTTACGGGAGTGTGGCGCGTCCCGTGCGGGCCAGGTCGCTCGCGGCCCGTTCGAGGTCGCCCGAGGCCTCGGTGATCCGGCGGCTGGCGTCGGCCACCTGGCCGGACAACCGCCGGACCTGGACGAAGACCCGTACGGCCAGCACGCCGAGAACGGCGACACCGAGGAAACCCAGGGCAATTGCGATCATCGGCCACAGCATGGGACGAGCCTAGGCCACTGCGGGCTCAGACACGGCGCAGGGTGCTCACTCCGCCGCCCGTCAGCAGCTCCACGATCCGCTCACCGGCGGGTTTGCGCACCGAGGCGCCGCATTCGGGACACGTGAACGAGTAGAAGGTCGTCCGTCGGCTGCCCCCGATGGCCAGCCTCAGGGCGCCCGCCCCGAGCTCGAAGCGGGCCCGGCAGTCGGGGCAGCCGGCCTTGAAGGTGACCGCGACGGGCGCGGCCGCCGACTCCGCCGGGCCGGACCCCGGCGCCGGCCCAGATGATGGCGACATCGCTCCCCGCTCCCCCTAGCCCTGTTCCCCGTACCCCGCGAGCGCCTCTCCAGCGGCCTTCCGGGCGCTGTCCGCCAGCTCCGGCGGGGACACGATGCGCCCCTCCCGACCCAGCCGGAGCGCCAACCGGCGCAGCGACCCGGGGTCCGGGCTGCGCAGCGTGATCCGCAGGCCGCCCTCCGCCAGTTCCTCGGCGCTGTCGTGGGGGTAGTACTCGGCGACCCAGCGTCCGCCCGGACCCACCTCGACCACGACCTCCGGATCCTCCGCGGCCGGCTGGACCAGCCCCTCGGACAGGTCCCGCGGCTCGATCGCGGGCGGGTCGGACCGCTCGTCGAGCAGGGTGATCTCGGCGACCCGGTCGAGCCGGAAGGTCCGTCGCGCCTCCGAGAGGTGACACCACCCCTCCATGTACGTGTGCCCCACCGCGAACAACCGGATCGGGTCCACCGTGCGCTCGGTCAGCTCGTCGCGCGCGGGCGAGTAGTAGCGCAGCCGGACGCGGCGCCGCTCGGCGATCGCGCGGTCGACGTCCGCGAAGACCCCGCCCTCCGACTCGAAGGTCACCGACAGCCGGGAGCTCGCCCCGGCCACCTCGCCGGCCGCCGCCTCCAACTTGGCGGTGGCCCGCAACAACGCGTCCCGGTCGCTCTCGCGCAACCCCGGCAGGGTGGCCACCGCACGGGCGGCGACCAGCAGCGCGGTCGCCTCGTCGGCGGCCAGCCGCAGCGGCTCGGCGGTGGACTCCCCCGACGCGTCGGGATTGCGCCACCAGATGCGCTCCCCGTCGGTGTCGATGTCGAGCAGGTCCCCGCCCCGGAAGCTGGTGCCGCACATGGGCAGTACGTCGAGGTCCGAGATCAGCTCGTCCTCGGTGATCCCGAAGGCGCGCGCGACGTCGGCGACGTGCGCTCCGGGGCGTTCGCGCAGATACGTCACCAGGGACAGCATCCGGCGGGTCTGGTCAATGGCGTTCGCAGCCATGCTGGTACGTCTCCCCCTCAGGGCGGTTCTGGCGAATGTTGCGGTTTCAGCCCTTGGCGACGGCGCGCAGCCGGTCCACCACGTCGGCCCGCAGGTCCGCGGGTCCCACCACCACGACGTCCGGGCCGAACTCGACCAGCCAGGCGTCCAGCCCGTGCCCGTACGGGATCTCCAGCTCGTCCCAGCCCTCGGCCACGCCCTCGCGCACCGCGGTGGCCTTGGCCCGCAGCGGATAACCGGCCCCGGTGCGCAGCCGGATCACCGCGGAACGGTCGGCGCTCTCGCCGGCCCAGCTCGCGACGGTCTCCCGCACGGTCACCACGTCCGGCACCTCGGCGGTGTACTTCGCCGCCCGGGAGCGGACCTTGCCCGTGATCCGGGAGAGCCGGAACACCCGCTCCGCGCCCCGGTCCCGGTCGAAACCGGCCAGGTACCAGTGACCCCGCCAGCACTCCAACGCCCAGGGCTCGACCTGGCGCGTCTCGGGCCTCGCCGCGGTGGACTTGCGGTAGTCGAAGACCACCGGCCGCCGGTCCCGACACGCCAACATCAGCGGCTCGAAGGCCGCCTCGTGCACCGGGATCCGCGGCTCGATCGCGCTGTGCTGACCCTCGTACGGATCGCCCGCCTCGGGCATCCCGCCGGCGCGCAGCTTCTGCAGGGCGCCGTTGGCCGCGCCCGCCAGGCGGGCCTGCTGCCAGACCTTCGCCGCCAACCCGAGGGCGGCGGCCTCCTCGGCGTCCAGGGAGACGGGCGGCAGTCGGTTGCTGTCGCGGCGGGCCAGGTAGCCGGTGTCACCGTCCAGGTTCTCCACCGTCTCGATGACCAGGCCGAGTTCCCGCAGGTCGTCCTTGTCCCGTTCGAACATCCGGTTGAAGGATTCGTCGTTGCCGGCTTCCATGTAGGCCTCGATCGAACCGCGCAGCTCGCGCTTGCTGAGGGGCCGTCGGGTCCCCAGCAGACACAGCGCCAGATTCATCAGCCGCTCGGCCTTGGCAATCGCCATCGACGCCCTTCCGCCCTTCTCGACGTACACCCCGACGTACGCGTACGCGTACGGCCTCGTGACCGTTGACCGTACCGTCCCGGCCGTCCCCCGCAAAAGCGAGGGCCCCCGCCGTCCGGCGGGGGCCCACACTGTTCACGACCTGGGGATCAGGCGTCCATCAGGTCGCAGACGAAGATCAGCGTCTCGCCCGGGGCGATCTTGCCGCCCCCCGCGCCGCTGTCCCCGTACGCGAGGTGCGCGGGAATGGTGATCTTGCGACGGCCACCGACCTTCATGCCCTGCACGCCCTGGTCCCAGCCCTTGATGACCTGGCCGACACCGAGCTGGAACGCCAGCGCGGAACCGCGGTTCCAGGAGGCGTCGAACTCCTCGCCGGTGGAGAACGCCACGCCCACGTAGTGGACCTTGATGAACGCACCGACCTTGGCCTCGGCGCCGTCGCCCACCCAGATGTCCTCGATCACGAGATCGGCGGGGGCTGCGCCCTCGGGGAAGTCGATCTCGGGCTTCTCAAGCTGGTCGCTCACGGAACTGCTCCTCATGTCTACGAACCGGGGCCCTTCCCGAGCTGAGCCGGGAAGGGGACCGAACCAGTCTTACACTGCTCCGACGATGTCCACGACGAAGGCGAGGGTGGAGTTGGCCGGCAGGTCCTCACCCTTGGCCTGGTCCTTGTAGGCCATCTCCGGCGGAATCACCAGCAGAACACGGCTGCCGACCTTCTTGCCGACCAGACCCTTGTCCCAGCCCTCGATGACCTGACCCTGACCGATCACCGTGGAGAACGGCGAACCCGTCTTCCACGAGGTGTCGAACAGCTTCGCGGCGTCCTTGCCCTGGTTCGGCGCCCACGCGGCACCGCTGTACTGCATGTAGACGGTCTGACCGTTCTTGACCTCGGGGCCCTTGCCCTCGATCAGGACCTTGTCGACCAGCTCCTTCGGAGGGTCGTTCTTCGGGATCGTGATCGTGGCGGCCTCGTCCTTGTCCGCCTTGACCTGCGGCAGGTCCGACGGGATCGGTGCCTGCGTGCCCTCGGCCTTCTTCGGCAGGGTCGACTCGATGTCCATCACGAAGACCAGGTTGTCCGTCGGACCGACACCCAGCTGCGGCTGACCCTTGTCACCGAACGCCGCCGCCGGAGGCGCGACGACCAGCACCCGACTGCCGACCTTCTTGCCCACCACGGACTCGCTGAACAACGGCAGGATCTCCGGCGAACCGGCGGTGACGACGATCGGCGCGCCGCCCTCGTCGTAGGACCCGTTCAGGTCCTTGCCGCCCTTCCAGACCTTGCCCGTGTACTTCGTGACGACGAGATCGCCCTTCTTGATCTCCGTGCCCGCCCCCTCCTTCACCGTGCTCACCACGAACTTGCCGCTCGGGTCGCCCTTGGGAACGGTGATCTGCGCCTTCTTCCCGACCTCACCCGCGACGGTGGGCATCGGGTCCGCGGACGCGACCGCCTTCGGTGCCGAGGGCTGCGAGGCATCGGCCGACGGGGACGCGGAATCCTTCGTGTCCTTGTCGTCGCCCCCTCCGCAGGCCGCGGTGAGCATCAGAGCCGGCACGATGAGCGCGGCAGCAAGTCGGCGTCGCACAGTGGTCCTCAGGGTCGCTGGAATGGTCCGTCGTAGCGGCCCACTCTACGGCCAACCCCCTCGCCGACAAGGCGGCGCCGTGCGAAGGGCCCCGCACGCCACGGCGCACGGGGCCCTCCACCGCCGGACATCACATCCCGGCGATCAGCTTCTCCACCCGGTCGTCCACCGACCGGAACGGGTCCTTGCACAGCACCGTCCGCTGCGCCTGGTCGTTCAGCTTCAGGTGAACCCAGTCGACGGTGAAGTCCCGCCTCTGCTCCTGCGCCCGGCGGATGAAGTCGCCGCGCAGCCGGGCCCTGGTCGTCTGCGGGGGCACCGACTTGCCCTCGAAGATCTTCAGGTCGTTGCAGATCCGCGCCGCCTGCCCCTTGCGCTCCAGCAGGTAGTACAGACCGCGCCGACGGTGGATGTCGTGGTACGCGAGGTCTATCTGCGCGACCCGCGGATTCGACATGGTCATGTTGTGCTTCGCCCGGTACCGCTCGATCAGCTGGTACTTCATGACCCAGTCGATCTCGGTGCCGATCCGGTCCAGGTCCTCCGCGTCGATCGCGTCGAGCGTGCGACCCCACAACTCCAGCACCTGGTCGACGACACCGGTACGGATGCCCCGACGCTCGGCGAAGTCCACGGCCTTGTCGTAGTACTCGCGCTGGATCTCCAGGGCGGACGCCTCGCGACCGCTCGCCAGGCGCACCTTGCGCTGCCCCGTGATGTCGTGACTGACCTCGCGGATGGCCCGGATCGGGTTCTCCAGGGTCAGGTCCCGCATCACCGTGCCCGCCTCGATCATGCGCAGCACCAGATCGGTGGCCCCGACCTTGAGCAGCATGGTCGTCTCGGACATGTTCGAGTCACCGACGATCACGTGCAGCCGCCGGTACCGCTCGGCGTCCGCGTGCGGCTCGTCCCTGGTGTTGATGATCGGCCGGGAACGCGTCGTGGCGGAGCTGACGCCCTCCCAGATGTGCTCGGCCCGCTGACTGACGCAGTAGACCGCGCCCCGGGGGGTCTGCAGCACCTTGCCCGCGCCACAGATCAGCTGGCGCGTGACGAGGAAGGGAATGAGGATGTCCGCCAGACGGGAGAATTCTCCGTGCCGCGCCACGAGATAGTTCTCGTGGCAGCCGTAAGAATTGCCCGCCGAGTCGGTGTTGTTCTTGAAGAGGTAGACGTCGCCCGCGATTCCCTCCTCGTGCAGGCGGCGTTCGGCGTCGACGAGCAGGCCTTCGAGAATGCGCTCGCCGGCCTTGTCGTGAGTGACCAGTTCGGTCAGGTTGTCGCATTCGGGAGTTGCATATTCCGGATGCGAACCCACGTCGAGGTAGAGGCGGGCGCCGTTCCGCAGGAAGACATTGCTGCTGCGGCCCCATGACACAACACGGCGGAAGAGGTAGCGCGCCACTTCGTCAGGAGACAGTCGGCGCTGTCCCCTGAACGTGCACGTGACGCCGTACTCGTTCTCCAGCCCGAAAATGCGGCGGTCCATGACTGAACATTACGCCTTCTGCCCTCTTCTGAAACCGGGTTCGCCGGCGCCGTTCCGATCAGTTTCTGATCAGAGGGTCCGCGGACCCCTCCTGCGAGCCCTCCGAGGGAGCCCCGCCGGCGCCCGCCACCACCCCGCCGCGCACCGGCGCGGCCAGCACCCGCTGAGTGGTCATCAGAACCACCAGGGCGGCCGCACCGGCCACGCTCGCCACCGCGAAACCCGCCCTCGTGTCGCCCAGTTCCACCGCCGGTCCCGCCACCGCCGTACCGATCGCCGCACCCACCCCGAAGAACGTGACCAACCACGAGAACGCCTCCGTCACCGTGCCCCGCGGAGCGTGCCGGTCCACGACGATGAACGCGCAGGCGATCGCCGGCGCCAGGAACACACCCGCGAGCGCCGACAACGCCGTCATGCCCACCGGCCCCGGCGTCAGCATCAACGGCAGATAGCAGACCGCCAGCAACGCGACCAGCATCCGCAACCGCCGCTCGGCCGCCCCCGCCCACTGCCGGGCCCCGTAGACCACACCACCCACCAGCGCGCCCAGACCCAGGGCCGCCATCAACCAGCCGTACACCGCCTGCCCGCCGTGCCCGTCCGCGTACGCCACGCCGGCCACCGTGATCGAACCCAGGGCCGTACCCACGAAGAAGAACGCCCCCAACAACGCCAACAGGCCCCGCGAACGCAGCGCACCCAGCCAATGCGCCTCCCGCGGAGCGGAACGCCACGCACGGGACGGTTGCGAGACCACCACGGACAGCGCACCCAGCACACCGATGCCGTTGATCACCAGCAGCGCCACCGCCGGATCCCACAGCGCCACGAAAAGCGTCACCAGCAGGGGGCCGACCGTGAACATGACCTCCTGCGCCACCGCGTCCATGGCGTACGCGACGTGGACCCGCTCCTCCTTGCCGCCGAGCACCCCCGGCCACAGCGCGCGCAACCCGCCCTCCAACGGAGGCGTGAACAACCCCGCCACGACCACGGCCGCGTAGGCGACCGCCACCGACCCCGTCCCGGCCAACGCCAGCCAGGCCATGCCCAGCGCGGAGACCACCGCGGCCGGCAACTGCACGCGCGGCTGCCCGTACAGGTCCACGGCCCGCCCCAGCAGCGGCTGCCCCACCGCGTTGGCCACCCCGTACGCCGCCGCCAACGCGCCCGCCAGGCTGTAGCTGCCGCCCTCGGCCCGGGTGAACAACACGATCGCGATGGCCGCCGTGCCATTGGGCAACCGCCCTATGAGCGTGCCCACCAGCAGCCTCGCGGCATGCCTGGTCCTGAGCAGCTCCGCATAACCCGCGGCCATGTCCGCTCCCCTCCTGCCCGGAACCCACCGGGGTAATACGTATAACGTGACGGGTCATACGTACCATGTCCCCAGTCCACGGGTCCACCCGCCGGACCACCCCCCACCCCATGACCTGCGACATCGGGAGCCCCCTGTGACGAGACCCACCAGCCGGGACGTCGCCGCCGCCGCCGGGGTCTCCCAGGCCACCGTCTCCCTCGTCCTCGGCGACAAATGGCGCGGCCGCGTTGCCCCGCGGACCGCCGACCTCGTCCGCGAAACCGCCGGCGCCCTCGGCTACCGCCCCAACCTCGCCGCCCGCAACCTGCGCCTCGGCTCCACCCGCACCGCCCTCCTCGTCGTCCCCGCCCTCACCAACGAGTTCTTCGCCCGCGTCTACACCGGCGCCGCCCGCGTCGCCGCCGAACACGGCTTCGGCGTCGTCCTCTACCCGTCCCCCGACGGCACCGGACCCGCCCGCGACCCCTTCCCCTCCGCCCGCGCCGCCCTCGACGGAGTCATCGCCTCCTCCATGGCCGCCGACGCCCTCGACGACCTCGGCCGCGAAGGCCTCCCCCTCGTCATGCTCGACAGCGACCCCGCCTCCGACACCGCCGCCGCCCACGTCAACCTCGCCATGGCCGACGGCATGCGCCAAGCCGTCACCCACCTCCTCGACCACGGCCACCGCCGCTTCCTCCACCTGGCCTCGGCCGTCGACTCCTGGACCTTCCACATCCGCGCCACGGCCCTGCCGGCCCTCCTGGGCCCCTCCACCGCACTGCGCACCGTCCGGGCCCCCCTCACCGTGGACGGCGCCCGCGCGGCCATGGAAGCCGTCCTGGGGGCCCCCGGGCCCCGGCCCACCGCCGTCATCTGCGACGACGACATCCTCGCCGCCGGTGCCTGCAAGGCCGCCCGACGCCTCGGCCTGCGCGTCCCCGACGACCTCTCCGTCACCGGCTTCGACGACCTCGCCCTGGCCACCGCCCTCGACCCCGAACTCACCACCGTCCGCCTGCCCGCCGAGCGCGTCGGCGAGCAGGGCATGAGCGCCCTCCTCGCCGTCCTCGACGGCACCCCGTGGTCCGCCCCCGACATCCCCGTCGAACTCGTCGTCCGCGACTCCACCGGCCCCGCACCCGCCTGAACGCGAAAAGGCCCCGACCCACCGCGAACGGCAGACCGGGGCCCCTCCACACACGTCCTACTCGGCGTCGTCCTCCGGCACCTCGTCGTTCGACACGGCGTCGGCCTGCGCCGCCGCCGGCACGTCCGCCTCCAACAACCGCGCCAACTGCCGACCCCGGATCCGCTTGAACTTCCGCTGCTGCGCCCGCGTACGGTCCAGCACCGCGACCTCCAGCCGCTCGGCCGGAATCGCCTTGTCCGCGCCGTTCGCCTGACTCGACAGCGCCTGCACCGCCAACTTCAACGCCTCGGACAGGGTCATCCCGTCCTGGTGACGCTGATCGAGGAACGTACTGATCTGCTCGGCGTTGCCGCCGACCGCGACCGAGCCGTGTTCGTCCACGATCGAACCGTCGTGCGGCAGCCGGTAGATCTGATCGCCCGCGGCCGTCGGACCGACCTCGGCCACCACCAGCTCCACCTCGTACGGCTTCTCGCCCGCGCTGGAGAAGATGGTGCCCAGCGTCTGCGCATAGACGTTGGCGAGCCCACGGGCCGTCACGTCGTCGCGGTCGTAGGTGTATCCGCGCAGGTCCGCGTAGCGCACGCCACCGATCCGCAGGTTCTCGTACTCGTTGTACTTGCCGGCGGCCGCGAAGCCGATCCGGTCGTAGATCTCGCTGAACTTGTGCAGCGCGCGGGACGGGTTCTCCCCCACGAACACGATGCCGTCGGCGTATTGCAGCACGACCAGGCTGCGACCGCGGGCGATGCCCTTCCGGGCGTATTCCGCCCGGTCGGCCATGGCCTGCTGAGGTGAAACATAGAACGGAGTCGACACCGGCTGACCGTCCCTTTCTTCTGGGCTCCTACGAGGCGACGGATGGTCAGAGCAGGGCGGCGCGCGGGCCGTCGGGCTGCTCCAGCCGACGGTCGGTCACCGAGCGGGCCAGCGCCTGCGACTCGTCGTCGCTCAGCCGGCGGAAGCCCTCGTCGGTGATGACGGTGACAATGGGATAGATGTGACGGTAGAGGTCCGGTCCACCGGTCGCCGAGTCGTCGTCGGCCGCGTCGTACAGCGCCTGCACGACCAAGGTGGTGGCCTGCTCCTCCGTCAGATCGGGACGGTACAGCTTCTTCATGGACCCGCGAGCGAAGATCGAACCCGACCCGGTGGCGGCGAACCCGTGCTCCTCGGAGCGGCCGCCGGTCACGTCGTAGGAGAAGATCCGGCCCTTCTCCTTGGCCTCGTCGTAGCCCGCGAAGAGCGGCACGACGGCCAGCCCCTGCATCGCCATCCCAAGGTTGCTGCGGATCATGGTGGACAGGCGGTTCGCCTTGCCCTCCAGCGAGAGGGTCGCCCCCTCCACCTTCTCGAAGTGCTCCAGCTCCAGCTGGAACAGCTTCACCATCTCGACGGCGAGGCCGGCCGTACCCGCGATGCCCACCGCGGAGTACTCGTCGGCCGGGAACACCTTCTCGATGTCCCGCTGGGCGATCATGTTCCCCATGGTCGCCCGCCGGTCACCGGCGAGCACCACCCCACCGGGGAACGTCGTCGCGACGATCGTCGTCCCGTGCGGCGCCTCGACGACCCCGTCGGGGAGCTTGCGGTTCCCCGGCAGCATCTCGGGCCGGTGCGCCCCGAGGAAGTCCATGAAGGACGAGGACCCCGGCGTCAGGAAGGCTGCCGGTAGACGCCCTGTGCTACGAGTGTTGGGTTCCACAGGTTTCCTTCCAGGTATGAGATGGCCCGACGCGAAGTGTCGGGATCGTCTCCCAACTTGCCGATGGCCGACTTGCAGTTGAAGCACGGTACGCCTCGGACCCTACCCGCCTCGTGGCAGTGATCCACATGCACGGCCGGAACCTTCAGGCGACTTCGGACGGCCCCTACGACGCCCGACCGCACGGCATGCCAGGCGTCGTGTGGATGAACCGCCCGAAGCCCTCTTGTCGCGGTCCCGTTCCGAATGCGGTTCGACCTCTCCGCAACGGCGGCAGTACTTGGCGGTACTCGGCTCCGCACGGCCTGCAGGAGAGACCTGCAGGCCGTCGAGCCTTCCCCCCGAAGAGCGTCACCTTTGGATCAAAGGCGAAGTCACTCTCCACCTTTCTGAACGAAGGACCGCACGAAATCCTCAGCATTCTCCTCGAGGACGTCGTCAATCTCGTCAAGTACCGAATCGACGTCGTCGGAGAGCTTTTCCTGGCGCTCCTTGAGGTCGGTCGATTCCTCGACCGCCGCCTCCTCGACCTCCTCGGTCGAGCGCGTCGCCTTCTGCTGTCCGCCGCCGGTGTCCTTGGTCGCCATGTCTACCTCACCCCGCTCGGTTCGCACGCTCATGTCGAGAGACCCCGGAATCGGGATCTCTCAAGATCAGACCCTACGCCGGACCCTACAAGGAGGCCCCGACATTCGTCCCGGTACTTTCACAACGTCCGGGTGACTTCATGATTCCCTCGGCGGAGCCTTTTCAGGCCCCGTCCCGGTACCGGAATGGCCTCAGCGGCCCGAGAGCACCCGCACCAGTTCCTCCGCCGTCCGGCAGCGGTCCAGGAGCTCCTTCACATGGGCCCTGGTGCCTCGCAGCGGCTCCAGGGTGGGGACCCGCTGGAGCGAGTCGTGACCCGGCAGGTCGAAGATCACCGAGTCCCACGAGGCCGCGGCCACGTCGTCGGCGTACTGCTCCAGGCAGCGGCCCCGGAAGTACGCCCGGGTGTCCTCCGGAGGCTTGCCCTCGGCCCGTTCCACGGCCGCCTCGTCCACCAGTCGCTTCATCTTGCCGCGGGCCACCAGACGGTTGTACAGGCCCTTCTCCGGCCGTACGTCCGCGTACTGGAGGTCCACCAGGTGCAGCCGGGCGGCGTCCCAGTCGAGGCTGTCCCGCCGGCGGTAGCCCTCCAGGATCTCCCGCTTCGCGATCCAGTCCAGTTCCCCGGACAGGCTCATGGGGTCCGTCTCCAGCCGGCCCAGTACGTCCTCCCACCGAGCGAGGACATCCTTGGTCTGCTCGTCCGCGTCGGACCCGAAACGCTCGTCCACGTACTTCCTGGCCAGCTCGAAGTACTCCATCTGGAGTTGCACGGCGGTCAGGGTCCGCCCGCTGCGGAGCGTGATCAGGTGTCGCAGGTCGGGGTCGTGGGAGACCTGGTGGAGGGTGCGCACCGGCTGGTCCACGGCCAGGTCCACGGTGATGAACCCGTCCTCGATCATCGACAGCACCAGGGCGGTGGTGCCGAGCTTGAGGTAGGTGGAGATCTCCGACAGGTTCGCGTCGCCGATGATCACGTGGAGCCGGCGGTACTTCTCGGCGTCGGAGTGCGGTTCGTCGCGGGTGTTGATGATGGGCCGCTTGAGGGTGGTCTCCAGGCCGACCTCGACTTCGAAGTAGTCCGCGCGCTGGCTGATCTGGAAGCCGTGCTCGCGGCCGTCCTGGCCGATGCCGACGCGTCCCGCGCCCGTGACGACCTGCCGGGAGACGAAGAAGGGGGTCAGGTGGCGCACGATGTCCGAGAAGGGGGTCTCCCGCTTCATCAGGTAGTTCTCGTGCGTGCCGTAGGAGGCGCCCTTGTTGTCGGTGTTGTTCTTGTAGAGGTGGATCGGCTGGGCGCCGGGGAGCTGGGCGGCCCGTTCGGCGGCCTCGGCCATGATCCGTTCGCCTGCCTTGTCCCAGAGCACGGCGTCGAGCGGGTTGGTGATCTCCGGGGAGCTGTACTCGGGGTGCGCGTGGTCGACGTAGAGCCGGGCGCCGTTGGTGAGGATGACGTTGGCGAGGCCGATGTCCTCGTCGGTCAGCTGGCTGTTGTCGGCGGCCTCGCGGGCGAGGTCGAAGCCGCGGGCGTCCCGCAGCGGATTCTCCTCCTCGAAGTCCCAGCGGGCGCGCCGCGCCCGGTGCATCGCCGCCGCGTAGGCGTTGACGATCTGGGACGAGGTGAGCATGGCATTGGCGTTCGGGTGCCCCGGGACGGAGATCCCGTACTCCGTCTCGATCCCCATTACTCGCCGTACGGTCATGCGGCCCTCCTTGCCCGGCGGCGCTCCCGTTCGGGAGCGGCGCTCAAGTACCGCTGGTGCTCCGGTGCGTTTCGTGCGGTGTCCGTCCCCGCACTGCGGAGGAGGCGGTACGGAAGAGCCTAGAACCACTCCGCGCTGGTGGGGAGATCATTTCAGTCATTGAATTTGCCTTGTCACCGGCTGAAAAGCAGTCGGCATAAAGCAGTCGGCTGCGGGTGCCCTTGGCCGGGCACCCGCAGCCGCCCCGCTTCGTCAGAGGTACTGACCGGTGTTTGCCACCGTGTCGATGGAGCGGCCCGTGTCCGCGCCTTGCTTTCCGGTGACGAGCGTGCGGATGAATACGATCCGCTCGCCCTTCTTTCCGGAGATGCGGGCCCAGTCGTCCGGGTTGGTGGTGTTCGGCAGGTCCTCGTTCTCCTTGAACTCGTCCACGCAGGCCTGGAGGAGATGGGAGACCCGAAGGCCCTTCTGCTTGTGCTCGAGGAAGGCCTTGATGGCCATCTTCTTCGCACGGTCCACGATGTTCTGGATCATCGCGCCCGAGTTGAAGTCCTTGAAGTAGAGGACTTCCTTGTCGCCGTTGGCGTACGTGACCTCGAGGAAGCGGTTCTCCTCGGTTTCGGCGTACATCTGCTCGACGACCGTCTGGATCATGCTGTGGACGGTGCCGGCCCTGGAGTCCTGGTGTTCGGACAGGTCGTCCGTGTGCAGGGGCAGGGTGGCCTTGAGGTACTTCGCGAAGATGTCCTTGGCGGCCTCGGCGTCCGGACGCTCGATCTTGATCTTCACGTCGAGACGGCCGGGGCGCAGGATGGCCGGGTCGATCATGTCCTCGCGGTTGGAGGCGCCGATGACGATGACGTTCTCCAGGCCTTCCACACCGTCGATCTCGGCGAGCAGCTGGGGGACGATGGTGTTCTCCACGTCCGAGCTGACACCGGATCCGCGGGTGCGGAAGAGGGATTCCATCTCGTCGAAGAAGACGATGACGGGGGTGCCCTCGCTCGCCTTCTCCCGGGCACGTTGGAAGACGAGGCGGATGTGCCGCTCGGTCTCGCCGACGTACTTGTTGAGGAGTTCGGGGCCCTTGATGTTCAGGAAGTAGGACTTCCCCGCGGGCTGGCCGGTCACCTCGGCGACCTTCTTGGCAAGGGAGTTGGCCACGGCCTTGGCGATGAGCGTCTTGCCACAGCCGGGAGGGCCGTAGAGCAGGATGCCCTTGGGGGGCCGCAGTTCGTGTTCCTTGAAGAGGTCGGGGTGGAGGTACGGGAGCTCGACGGCGTCGCGGATCAGCTCGATCTGGTCGCCCAGGCCGCCGATCTTGTCGTAGTCGATGTCCGGGACCTCTTCGAGGACGAGTTCCTCGACCTCGCTCTTGGGGACCACTTCGTAGACGTAGCCGGAGCGGGGTTCGAGCAGGAGGGCGTCGCCGGGGCGGATGGTGATGTCCAGGAGCGGCTCGGCGAGCCTCACCACCCTCTCCTCGTCGGTGTGCCCGACCACCAGGGCGCGCTCGCCGTCCTCGAGGATCTCCTTGAGGGTGACGATGTCCCCGGCCCGTTCGAACTCCATGGCCTCGACCACGTTGAGTGCTTCGTTGAGCATGACCTCCTGGCCGCGCCGGAGGTCTTCCGGTTCGACGCTGGGGCTCACGTTCACGCGAAGCTTTCGGCCTCCGGTGAAGATGTCGACGGTGCCGTCCTCGTTCGCCTGAAGGAAGACACCGAATCCGGCCGGCGGCTGGGCGAGCCGGTCGACTTCTTCTTTGAGGGCCACGATCTGGTCGCGGGCCTCACGGAGGGTATTCGCCAGTCGTTCGTTCTGCGTGGATACGCCGGCCAGATTCGTCTGGAGCTCGACGATCCGCTCTTCGAGAATCCTCGCGTGCCGCGGAGAGTCGGCGAGCTTACGTCGCAGGACGGCGATTTCCTGCTCGAGATAGGCAACCTGGCCGGCGGGGTCATCAGACCCTCGCCCGGGCCGGATGCCGCGGTTGATGTCGTCGTCGTGGGCTGCCACGGTCCTCACCTCCTCCAAGGGGAGCTGGACGCTTCCTGACCCTACCTGGGCTGGTGGTGATTGAAACCCCTAGATCACAAAGACGGTAGGGGTGTGTCCGATCTTCACCCTTGCGTACTCCCTCACGCCAAGGAAATACCCACCCAGCAACATCGGAAAGCAGCCGGTTGTAAGGTCGAACTGTTCAACACCCGTCAGGGCTCGCGCGACTTGCTGCGAGTTGTGACCGGGATGGATCACTCAGCGCAGGGAACGGCAGGAGATATGACCGTGCAGCAGGAGGCTCCCACGGGCGGCGGCGGCGAGACGGATGAGTCGCTTGAGGTCTGGATCGACCAGGACCTCTGCACCGGGGACGGCATCTGCGTGCAGTACGCCCCGGAGGTGTTCGAGCTGGACATCGATGGTCTGGCGTACGTGAAGAGCCCCGAGGACGAGCTCCTGCAGGACGTGGGGGCGACCACTCCGGTACCTCTGACGCTGCTGCGGGACGTGGTCGACTCCGCGAAGGAATGCCCGGGTGACTGCATCCACGTAAGGCGCGTTTCGGACAGGGTCGAGGTCTACGGTCCCGACGCCGAGTGACGGTTCAAACACTTCTGGCGGTCGAGTCCGTCAGCTCCTGGCGGAATTTTCCGCCCACCCAGCGCCACTTGGAGAGCTGCTTCACATCAGGGTCGGAGCGCGGCACCTGGCGTGAGGAGTAGCCGAGGAGGGTCGCGGTGACCCGGCCGTCGCTCACGGTGAGGTCGGTGGCGTTCTGTCGGCGGGCGGGGTCGAGCAGGGTGGCGACGACACGCGGGGCGGAGCCGGGGGCGGCGGCCCGGGTGAGTACGTAGATCGCGTGGGGCGGGGTTCCCGAGCCGGCGTCGCAGCGTACGGCGGCCACGGTCTCGGGGCGTCCGTCCCCGTCGAGATCGCCCTGGGCGGTGGCCGTGACGAGCTGTGCGACGGTCCCGCAGGCCAGCGGGTACATGAGCGCGTGCGCGTCGGGGGCGGGCTCCTGCGGGGCGCTGCGGGCCCCGGGGTTGCCGGCGGTGGACGGCGCCGCTGGGGCTCCGGTGGCGGGGTCCGGTTGCAGGAGGCCCGCTGCGGCGATGACGGCGGCCATGGCCGAGGCCGTGGCGATCCAGTGGAGGGGCCCGGCGCGGTGGTGGGTCGGGAGTTCCGGCATGGGAGCCGGCTCGGCGGGGCTGTGCTGCACGCGGGGTGTCTCCTGTGCGAAGGGTGACGGGGAGCCAGCATCGTGCCACACCTCACACCGGGGTGGAACGGTCGGGTCCGGACGGATCGCACGATGCCCGGTACAACGAAAAGGCGCCGTGGCGCAGTTCCCGAGTCGGTTCGGGAACTGCGCCACGGCGCCTTGGTGTTGGGTCGGCGGTGGGCCGGGGTCAGTCGCGGTCCGCGGCGGCGGCGCCGCCGCGTGACTGGCTGCCGGGGCCGTCGTAGTCCTCGCCGTAGGCACCCTTGGAGGGGCGGCGGCGGCGCATGGGGGGTTCGACTCCGTCGGCGAGCCGGCGGGCGGTGACGAGGAAGCCGGTGTGGCCGATCATCCGGTGGTCCGGGCGGACGGCGAGGCCCTCGACGTGCCAGTTGCGGATCATCGATTCCCAGGGCTGCGGTTCGGCGTAGCAGCCGAACTCGCGGATGGACTCGACGGTGCGCGAGAGCTGGGTGGTGGTGGCCACGTAGCAGCACAGGATGCCGCCGGGGACGAGGGCCTTGGAGACGGCCTCCAGGCATTCCCAGGGAGCCAGCATGTCGAGGATCACGCGGTCGACGTCGGTGTCGGACAGGTTGTCCTGGAGGTCGCCCACGGTCAGCTGCCACGCGGGGTGCGGGCCGCCGAAGTAGCGCTCGACGTTGGCGGTCGCGATCTCGGCGAAGTCGGCGCGGCGCTCGTAGCTGTGGAGCATGCCCTGGTCGCCGATGGCGCGCAGCAGGAAGCTGCTCAGGGAGCCGGATCCGACGCCTGCCTCGACGACGCGGGCGCCGGGGAAGATGTCGGCGAAGGCCAGGATCTGGCCGGCGTCCTTGGGGTAGACCACGGCGGCACCGCGGGGCATGGACAGGACATAGTCGGGGAGCAGGGGACGCAGCGCGAGGTAGGCGACGTTGCCCGTGGTACGGACAACACTGCCTTCGGGAGCACCGATCAGCTCGTCGTGCGGGAAGGAACCCTTGTGGGTGTGGAAATTCTTCCCGGCTTCGAGCGTGAACGTGTAGTGGCGGCCCTTGGGGTCGGTGAGCTGAACCTGGTCCCCGACCTCGAAGGGCCCGCGTCGGCGGGCGGCACCGGTCGGTTCGGACATGTGACCAGTGTATTGGCTCTAGGACTGGGGCCGCGCCATGGCCTTGACGAAGGCCTTCTCCACGTCCAGGGCGGAGAGCACGCCGTAGATCGCGCCGCCGGTTTCGAGGACGAGGTATTCGGTGGCGGGGGTGGTGCGGAGGTGGTCGAGGAGTTCTTCGCCGATGAGGTCCGCGGAAACCTTCATGCCGTCGGTGAGGTCCTGGGCGAGGGTGCTGACGGCGACCCAGGGTCGGCGGTGTTCGGGGACGGAGGCGATGGCGCTCTCGCGGACGAGGGCGATGGGGTCGCCGTGGCCGTCGACGACGACGAGGGCGCGGGCGCCGGCTTCGTTGGCGCGGCGCAGGGCTTCGGAGAGGGGGGTGGCGTTCTCGACGGGGATGGCGCGTCGGGTGAGGGTGCGGGCCTGGAGTTCGGGGAGGTGTTCGCGCAGGCGGGCCATGCGCAGGCTGTTGCCGGCGCCGGTCCAGATGATGGCGGCGAGGATCGCGGCGAGCAGGGCGTCCATGACGGTGTTCATGCCGCCGATTTCCTGGGGGCGGTTGCCGAGGACACCGGTGTGGGTGATCAGGGGCAGTCCGATGAGGACGGCGACGGCGAGGCCGCGGCCGACCCAGGCGGCGGCGACGGTGCCGGTCATGGGTTTGCCGGTGATGCCCCAGATGACGGCGCGGAGCATGCGTCCGCCGTCGAGGGGGAGGCCCGGGAGCAGGTTGAAGGCGGCGACGAGGAGGTTGGAGATCATCAGGCCGCCGAGGAGGACGCCGGGGACGGTCGCGGGGTCGACGGCGTTCATGCCGAGGTAGAAGGCGCCGGCGAGGAGGAGGGAGAGGAGGGGGCCGACGAAGGCGAGGACGAATTCGCGGCCGGGGGTCTCGGATTCCTTCTCGATCTCGGAGACTCCGCCGAAGAACTGGAGCTGGATGCGGCGCACGGGGAGTTTGAAGCGGAGGGCGGCGATGGTGTGCGCGAGTTCGTGGACCAGGACGGAGGCGTAGAAGGCGACGGCGAAGAAGAGCGAGACGAGGTACCGGGCGGGTCCGAGGTCGGGGAGCACTCGGTCCAGCTGGTCGCCGAAGACCCAGGTGATCAGGGCGGCGACGAGGAACCAGCTGGGCGAGACGTAGACGGGTACGCCGAAGGGGCGGCCCATGAGGAGTCCGCCGCCCGGGTCGGAGCGCTTGGCTCCGCGCTCGCCGGTTTCGTCGGTGTCTGCCACGGCTGTCCTTCGTTCGGTGCTGTCCGGCGCCGTGGGGGGCGCCGGCGGTTCGTGGGGGTTGGTCGTGGTGTGGTGGCGCGGTGTGATGCTCCGATCATGCAGTGCGAGGGGGCTTGGCGTCGATGGTATGCGTGTGCTGTCGGCGGCGGGTCGTAGGGTTTCAGGCATGACGACGAGCCCTGACCCCGGTCCGGAGACGGCCGCTGCCGGTGCGACGCCCCGTGGGGGTGGTGGCGCGGTGCGGCCGGCTTCGCTGTCGCCTTCGCGGGCGAGCGACTTCATGCAGTGCCCGTTGCTGTACCGGTTCCGGGTGATCGACAAGTTGCCGGAGAAGCCGAGTGCGGCGGCGACGCGGGGCACGTTGGTGCACGCGGTGTTGGAGCGGCTTTTCGATCACCCGGCGGCGGAGCGGACGGCGCCCCGGGCGAAGGCGTTGATTCCGGGGCAGTGGGACCGTCTGCTGGAGGCGAGGCCGGAGCTGGCGGAGCTGTTCGCGGAGGGTGACGGCGGGTCGGGGTTGGACGGCTGGCTGACGGAGGCGGAGGCGCTGGTGGAGCGCTGGTTCACGTTGGAGGACCCGACGCGGCTGGAGCCGGTGGAGCGGGAGTTCTTCGTGGAGACGGAGCTGGAGTCGGGGCTGCGGTTGCGGGGGATCATCGACCGGGTCGACGTGGCGCCGTCGGGCGAGGTGCGGATCGTGGACTACAAGACGGGCAAGGCGCCGCGGCCGCAGTACGCCGAGGGTGCGTTGTTCCAGATGAAGTTCTACGCGTTGGTGGTGTGGCGGCTGAAGGGGGTGGTGCCGCGTCGGTTGCAGTTGGTGTACCTGGGCAGCGGGGACGTCGTGACGTACGACCCGGTGGTCGCGGATCTGGAGCTGGTGGAGCGCAAGCTGTTGGCGCTGTGGGAGGCGATCAGCGAGGCGACGGAGTCGGGTGACTGGCGGCCGCGGCCGACGAAGCTGTGTGGTTGGTGTGATCATCAGGCGGTGTGTCCGGAGTTCGGGGGTACTCCCCCGGTCTATCCGTTGGTGATCGGGCCGAGGGCCGAGGTCGGGGTCGAGGTCGAGGCGGTGCGCCCGGCGGGATCCTGATCGGTGGGTCAGGGCAGAATGGGCGGCGTCCGTCGAAGCCGTCGTACGAATTCGAGGTAGACCCCGTGGCGATCCGCGTACTGCTGGTCGATGACCAACCGCTGCTGCGCACCGGTTTCCGGATGATCCTGGAGGCGGAGCAGGACCTGGCGGTGGTCGGTGAGGCCGGGGACGGTCTGCAGGCGCTGGACCAGGTGCGGGCCTTGCAGCCCGATGTGGTGTTGATGGACATCCGAATGCCGCGGATGGACGGGGTGGAGGCGACCCGTCAGATCACGGGTCCGGGGCGGGACGGGCCGGCGAAGGTGCTGGTGCTGACGACGTTCGATCTGGACGAGTACGTGGTGGAGGCGCTGCGGGCGGGGGCGAGCGGGTTCCTGTTGAAGGACGCGCCGGCCGTCGAGTTGGTGCAGGCGATCCGGGTGGTCGCGGCGGGTGAGGCGATGTTGGCGCCGAGCATCACGCGGCGGTTGTTGGACAAGTACGCGGGGCACCTGCCGTCGGGTGAGGACAACGTGCCGGACGCGTTGGGCACGTTGACGGAGCGTGAGGTCGAGGTGTTGAAGCTGGTGGCCCGGGGTCTGTCGAACGCGGAGGTCGCGGCGGACCTGTTCGTGAGCGAGACGACGGTCAAGACGCACGTGGGGCACGTGTTGACGAAGTTGGGTCTGCGTGACCGGGTGCAGGCGGCCGTGTACGCGTACGAGAGCGGTCTGGTCCGTCCGGGGGCGGGTCAATAGTCTCCGCCGGGACACACGAGGGCCCCCCGCCCGTGGGCGGGGGGCCCTCGTGTGTCCCGGGGTGGGCCGTGGCCTAGCCCTTGGCGATCTCCCAGAAGCGGAAGACGGTGGAGGCGTCGAGCGACCACTGGAGGCCGGTCACGTTGGGGCGGGTGACGGCGTACTGCTTGCTCTGCCAGAGCGGGAGGATCGGGACCTCGTCGGCGACGATGTCCTGGAGGCGGGTGAAGTCGGTGGTGGCCGCGGTGCGGTCGGACTTCGCGGAGGTCGACGGGATGATGGTCCCGCTGATCTCCTTGTTGTCGTAGTTGTTGCGCAGGACGTTGTCCGGGCCGAAGAAGGGCTGGGTGAAGTTGTCGGCGTCCGGGTAGTCGGGGACCCAGCCCTTGACGTAGACGCCGTACTTGCCGGCCTGGATGTCCTTGTCGTACTGCTCGAACTCGACGGACTTGACGTTGGCCTCGAAGAGGCCGCTGTCGTTGAGCTGCTTGGCGATCAGCTGGAATTCCTGATCGGTGGACGGGCCGAACCGGGAGGGCGTCGAGTACAGGGTGATCTTCACCTTGTCCTTGATGTTGGCCGCGCGCAGGACGGCCTTCGCCTTGTCGACCTGGGGGCTGCCGCCGTAGCGGTCGAAGAACGGGGTGGTGTGCGATCCGATGCCGGCCGGGACGATCGAGTACAGCGGGACGGCGGTCCCGTTGTAGACCTCCTTGACGAGCGCTTCGCGGTCGACGAGGAAGGCGATGGCCTTGCGGATGGGGAGCTTGCCGGCGACCGGGTCGTTCATGTTGAAGACGAGGTGTTCGACTTCGGCGCCGGTGCCCTGGACGACCTCGACCTTCTGGTCGCCGGTGTTGCCGGCGAGGCCGGCGATGTCCTTGGCGGCGAGGCCGCGGAAGGCGAAGTCGACGTCGCCGCTTTCGAGGACCTTCTTGAGGGCGGCCTGGTCCTCGTTGAAGAACTTCATGGTGACGCCGGTGTTCTTGGCCTTGGCCTTGCCGCTGTAGGACTCGTTGACGGAGAAGTTGGCCGCCTTCTCGTTGATCGAGTCCAGTGTGTAGACGCCGGAGCCGAAGGCCTTGCCGTCGGTGCGGAGCTTGTCGGCGGGATATTCGGTGTGGTCGACGATGGAGCCCGCGCCGGCGGCGATCTTGCTGGGGAAGGTCGCGTCGGGGGTCTTCAGGCGGAAGACGACGGTCTTCTCGTCGGGGGCGTCGATGCCGGCGATCGACGAGAGCATGACGGCGGGGCCGTTCTCGTCATTGATCCGCAGGGTGCGCTCGAAGGAGTACTTGACGTCCTGGGAGGTCAGCTTGTTGCCGTTGCTGAACTTCAGGCCGCCGCGCAGGACGCACTTGTAGACCTTGCTGTCGCTGCCCTGGAAGTCGCAGCTCTGCGCGGCATCGGGCTCCGGGGTCGTGCCGCCCTTGGGGAAGGTGAGCAGCGACTGGAAGACGTTGTTGAAGAGCAGCCAGGAGCCCGGGTCGTAGCCCGAGGCCGGGTCGGTGGCCTTGACCTTGTCGGATATGCCCATGACCACGCCCTTGCCGTCTCCGGCGGCGGAGCCATCCTGCGCACCGCAACCGCTGAGCAGCGCGGCGGCGGTGGCGGCGCCGAGCGGGGCTGCCAGCCACTGGTTACGTCTCATCACGCGAACGTCCTTCACAGTCGAACTGTTTCGTTGCGCCGGCCCGCGACATCCGCTGCCGGTTCCTGCCTTGCTCAGCCGCTGACGCCCCGGCCGAGTTCCCACAGCTGGAGGTCGGAGATGGCGTTGACGGACCATTCCACTCCGGTGATGCCGTCGCGTGCGGCGACGTACTGCTTGCCCTGCCACAGGGGCAGGACGGGCACGTCCTCGGCGACGATTTCCTGCATCTCCGTGATCGCGGGGGCGGCGACGTTGCGGTCGGCGGCCCGGCGGGATTCGGGGATGAGGCGGGTGCGTACGGCGGCGTTGGCGTACGGCGTGCCCAGGAAGTTGTCCTGCTCCAGGAACGGGGCGAGGAAGTTGTCGGCGTCGGGGTAGTCGGGGAACCAGCCGAGCCCGTAGGCGGCGTAGTCGCCCTTCTTCTGCGCGGGCCGGAAGTCGTTCCACTCGTTGCCCTGGACGGTGATGTCGAAGAGCCGGGTGGAGTTGAGCTGGGTCTTGAGGGCCTCGAACTCGGCGGCGGTGCCGTCGCCGTAGTGGTCGGCGGTGTAGTTCAGGGTCAGCTTGACCGGGGTCTTGATGCCGGCGGCCTTCAGGATGTCGGCGGCCTTGGCGGTGTTGGCCTCGCCGTACTTGTTGAAGAACGAGTTGACGTGGCCGGTGACGGTGGTGGGGACCAGGGAGTACAGGGGCTGTGCGGCCTTGCCGTAGACCTTGGAGATGAGCTGGTTGCGGTCGACGGCGGCGGCGAGGGCCTGGCGTACGGCCTTGTCCTTGACGACGGGGGCCTCGGTGTTGAAGCCGAGGTAGCGGATTTCCAGGCCGGGCATCGGGACGAGCTTGACGCCCTTGGGGGGCTTGGCGGAGAGCTCGGTGATCTGGGCGGGCGACAGGGTGCGGGAGACCATGTGGATGGCGCCGTCGGTGAGGGCCTTGCCCATGCTCTCGGAGTCGGCGAAGGTCCGCAGTTCGACCTTGTCGTTGCGGAGCTTGATGTCGCCCTGGTAGTTCGGGTTCTTGGTGAAGACGGCGCGGACGAGGTGGTCGTCCTTGACCTCGGCCTTCATCGTGTACGGGCCGGAGCCGTCGACGGCGAAGCCGGTGCGCAGCTTCTTGGCGTCGTAGTTCTTCTGGCTGACGATGCCGGCGGCGGGGGTGGAGAGTTTGTACGGGAAGGTCGCGTCGGCGGTCTTGAGGTGGAAGACGACGGTGTCCTCGCCCTTGGCCTCGACGGTGTCGAGGGTGGAGAGCAGTGAGGAGGGGCCGTTCTCGTCCTTGATCGCGAGGACGCGTTCGATGGAGAACTTGACGTCCTGGGCGGTGAGGGGGTCGCCGCTCGCGAACTTCAGTCCGGGGCGCAGGGTGCAGCGGTAGCTTTCGTTGCCGGTGTCGGTGAAGCGGCAGTCGGAGGCCGCTTCGGGGACGGGCTGTCCGCCGCCGCGCGGGGTGCGCATCAGCGTCTGGACGGTCTGGCGCAGTACGTTCCAGGCGCCGGCGTCGTAGGCGTAGGCGGGGTCGAAGGGGGCGGGGGCGTAGTCGGCGGCCTCGAACCGGTCGGTGGTTCCGACGACGATCGCTCCGGTTCCTGCTCCTCCGCCGCTCGCGCTGCCGCATGCGGACAGCGCGGGGGCGAGCAGGCCTGCGGCGGCCGTCAGCACCATGGTCTTGCGGTTCATGCTGGAAGTACTCCCTCGACCCGGCACTTGCTCAAAGCGGCGTGAAGGGCACTGCGCGGCGGTCGCCCGTTCAGGGCGGAACGATCGGGCCGGTGGTGTGACGATCGGTCCACGCGATACCGGCACAGGGGTGTGTGTCCGGTACGGCAGAGGTGCGGCGCGGTGCCCGGATCGACATTAGTGGCCTGGGGCGGGATGGCTGGAACTGGCAGGAGTTGGGGCGTAATCGGACGGTGATCGGAGCGGACTGGCCGCGTCTGCGGGTGTCTCCGCAGATGGGGTCAGGAGCTGATCAATGGGGACACAAGGGAAGCCCCCGGGGGGCCTGTGGGGGCTTCTCGGGGGCTTCGTGGGTGACCAACGTCACCCGGCGCAACTACACCAGGGGGGATGGAATTTCGGCCTCCGGTGCGGGTTGCGAGAGATCCTCTTGTGGGACCTGGATCACACCGGCGTTCTGTTCGGTACGCAGCGTATGCGATCAGTTCATCGGAGTGATGAGGGACCGCAGGAACGGAAGGTCGACTTCCTCCAGGGAGCGGACGATCGTGCGGCCGGGGGCCGGCGCGATCACGCCGACGGAGGGGATGGCCACGACGCGGCAGCCCGCGGCCTCGGCGGCGGCGACGCCCGTGGCGGTGTCCTCGATGACGGCGCAGCGCGAGGGGTGCGCGCCCAGGGCCCGGGCGGCGAACAGGTACGGGTCGGGGTGCGGCTTGGTGCGGGGCACCTCGTCGCCGGCGACCGTCATCGTGAAGCGGTCCCGGCCGAGGGTGAGCAGTACCTGGTCGATGACCCGTCGGTGGGAGGCGGACACCAGGGCGGTGGGCACGTTGTGCCGGGCCAGCTCGGCCAACAGCCGCTCGGCTCCGGGCATCATGGGCACCTGGTCGGCGATCCGGGCCTCGAAGCGTTCGTTGAGGAGGATGCTCAGCTCGGCGATGCCGATGGCCGCCCCGGTGGACTCGATGAGGAAGGCCGCGCTGCGGCTCATCGGGCCGCCGACGACGATGTCGCGCCACGAGTCCTCCAGCAGGTGGCCGAGCTCGCGGAAGATCTCCGCCTCGATCTCCCACCAGAAGCCCTCGGTGTCGACCAGCGTGCCGTCCATGTCGAGCAGCACCGCCTGGAGGGCTGAGTCGTCGGCCGTACGGGCGACGGGGGCGGGGACGGTACTCGTCATGCGCACACCTCTCTGAAGGGACGACAAGGCCGGCCACCTCTCTCCTCGGGGCGTACCCCGGGGAGCAGGCGACCGGCCTGTATGGGACCGACAAGTGTACGTCGATCCGCGTCAGCGTGCGTTGAAATACTTCGCTTCGGGGTGGTGGATCACGATCGCGTCGGTGGATTGCTCCGGGTGGAGCTGGAACTCCTCCGAAAGGTGGACGCCGATGCGCTCGGGCCGGAGGAGGTCGGCGATCTTGGCGCGGTCCTCCAGGTCGGGGCAGGCGCCGTAGCCCAGCGAGAAGCGGGCGCCCCGGTACTTGAGGTCGAACATGTCCTCGACCTTGGCCGGGTCCTCGCCGCCGAAGCCGAGCTCGGCGCGGACGCGGGCGTGCCAGTACTCGGCCATGGCCTCGGCGAGCTGGACGGACAGTCCGTGCAGCTCCAGGTACTCGCGGTAGGAGTCGGACTCGAACAGCTTGGCCGTGGCCTCGCCGATCTTCGACCCGACGGTGACCACCTGGAGGCCGACGACGTCGGTCTCGCCGGACTCCTCCGGGCGGAAGAAGTCCGCGAGGCACAGGCGGCGGCCGCGGCGCTGGCGCGGGAAGGTGAAGCGGGTCCGTTCGTTGCCCTGCTCGTCGAGGATGATCAGGTCCTCGCCCTTGGAGACGCAGGGGAAGTAGCCGTAGACGACGGCCGCTTCCAGCAGGTTGTCGGTGTGCAGCCTGTCGAGGAGGCCGCGCAGCCGCGGGCGGCCCTCGGACTCCACGAGCTCCTCGTACGTCGCCCCGCCGGCGCGGGCCTGCTTGAGGCCCCACTGGCCCTTGAACAGGGCGCCCTCGTCCAGCCAGGAGGCGTAGTCCTTGAGCGGGATGCCCTTGACCACGCGGGTGCCCCAGAACGGCGGGGTGGGGATCGGGTTGTCGGTGGAGGTGTCGGAGCGGCCGCCCGGCTCCTCGGACTCCTCCGGGCCGGGGAGGGGTGCGGTGCGCTTGGCGACCCGGCGCTGCTTGAGTTCGGGCAGGGCGGCGCCGGGGACGCCGCGCTTGACGGCGATCAGGGCGTCCATCAGGCGCAGGCCCTCGAAGGCGTCGCGGGCGTAGCGGACCTCGCCCTCGTAGATCTCGTGGAGGTCCTGTTCGACGTAGGCGCGGGTCAGGGCGGCGCCGCCGAGGATCACCGGGTAGTCGGCCGCCAGCTTGCGCTGGTTGAGCTCCTCCAGGTTCTCCTTCATGATCACGGTCGACTTCACGAGGAGACCGGACATGCCGATGACGTCGGCCTTGTGTTCCTGGGCGGCTTCGAGGATCGCGGAGACCGGCTGCTTGATGCCGATGTTCACGACGTTGTAGCCGTTGTTGGACAGGATGATGTCCACGAGGTTCTTGCCGATGTCGTGGACGTCGCCGCGGACGGTGGCGAGGACGATGGTGCCCTTGCCCTCGGCGTCGGTCTTCTCCATGTGCGGTTCCAGGAAGGCCACCGCGGTCTTCATGACCTCCGCCGACTGGAGGACGAACGGCAGTTGCATCTGGCCGGAGCCGAAGAGCTCGCCGACGACCTTCATGCCCTCCAGGAGGGTGTCGTTGACGATGTCGAGGGCAGGGCGGGTCTGGAGCGCCTCGTCGAGGTCGGCTTCCAGGCCGTTCTTCTCGCCGTCGATGATGCGGCGCTGGAGTCGCTCGTCGAGCGGGAGCGCCATGAGTTCCTCGGCGCGGCCGGCCTTGAGGGACTTGGTGTTGACGCCCTCGAACAGCGCCATCAGCTTCTGCAGCGGGTCGTAGCCCTCGGCGCGCCGGTCGTAGATCAGGTCGAGGGCGGTGCCGACCTGTTCGTCGTCGAACCGGGCGATGGGCAGGATCTTGCTGGCGTGGACGATCGCCGAGTCCAGGCCGGCCTTGACGCACTCGTCGAGGAAGACGGAGTTGAGCAGGACGCGCGCGGCGGGGTTGAGGCCGAAGGAGATGTTCGACAGGCCCAGTGTGGTCTGCACGTCCGGGTGACGGCGCTTCAGCTCGCGGATCGCCTCGATGGTGGCGATGCCGTCCTTGCGGGACTCCTCCTGGCCGGTGCAGATCGTGAAGGTGAGGGTGTCGATGAGGATGTCCGACTCGTGGATCCCCCAGTTGCCCGTCAGGTCCGCGATCAGCCGCTGCGCGATGGCGACCTTGTGTTCGACGGTGCGGGCCTGGCCCTCCTCGTCGATGGTCAGCGCGATCAGCGCGGCGCCGTGCTCCCGGGCGAGGCGGGTGACCTTCGCGAAGCGGGACTCCGGTCCGTCGCCGTCCTCGTAGTTGACCGAGTTGATGACGGCGCGGCCGCCGAGCTTCTCCAGGCCGGCCTGGATGACGGGGACCTCGGTGGAGTCCAGCACGATGGGCAGGGTGGAGGCGGTGGCGAAACGACCGGCCAGTTCCTTCATGTCGGCGACGCCGTCACGGCCCACGTAGTCGATGCACAGGTCCAACATGTGCGCGCCTTCGCGGATCTGGTCCCGGGCCATCTCCACGCAGTCGTCCCAGCGCGCCTCCAGCATGGCGTCGCGGAACTTCTTCGAGCCGTTGGCGTTGGTGCGCTCGCCGATCGCCATGTACGAGGTGTCCTGGCGGAAGGGGACCGTCTGGTAGAGCGAGGAGGCGCCGGCCTCGGGGCGCGGCTCGCGGGCGCCCGGGCTGAGCGCGCGGACGCGTTCGACGACCTGGCGCAGGTGCTCGGGGGTGGTGCCGCAGCAGCCGCCGACGAGGGAGAGCCCGTACTCGCGGACGAAGGTCTCCTGGGCGTCGGCCAGCTCGCTCGCGGAGAGCGGGTAGTGGGCGCCGTTCTTGCCGAGGACGGGCAGGCCGGCGTTGGGCATGCAGGAGAGCGGGATGCGGGAGTTGCGCGCGAGGTAGCGCAGGTGCTCGCTCATCTCGGCGGGGCCGGTGGCGCAGTTCAGCCCGATCATGTCGATGCCCAGGGGCTCCAGCGCGGTGAGCGCGGCGCCGATCTCCGAGCCGAGGAGCATCGTGCCGGTGGTCTCCACGGTCACGGAGCAGATCAGCGGTACGGACACGCCGAGGGCTTCCATGGCGCGGCGGGCGCCGATGACGGAGGACTTGGTCTGCAGGAGGTCCTGGGTGGTCTCGACGAGGAGGGCGTCGGCTCCGCCGGTGATCAGGCCTTCGGCGTTGATCTGGTAGGCGTCGCGGATCGTCGCGTAGTCGATGTGGCCGAGGGTGGGCAGCTTGGTGCCGGGGCCCATGGAGCCCAGGACCCACCGTTGGCGTCCCGTGGAGGCGGTGAACTCGTCGGCGACCTCGCGGGCGATGCGGGCGCCGGATTCGGACAGCTCGTGGTTGCGATCCGCGATGTCGTACTCGGCGAGGGCGGCGAAGTTCGCGCCGAAGGTGTTGGTCTCGACGCAGTCCACGCCGACGGCGAAGTACTCCCGGTGCACGTTGCGCACGATGTCGGGGCGCGTGATGTTCAGGACCTCGTTGCAGCCTTCGAGCTGCTGGAAGTCCTCCAGGGAGGGGTCCTGCGCCTGGAGCATCGTTCCCATGGCTCCGTCGGCGACGACCACGCGGGTGGCGAGCGCCTCGCGCAGGGCGTCGGCCCGGGTCTGGGTGTCTGCGGGCGGGTTCGGCAACGAGGCCATGGATGTGCTCCCTGGGATGCGACGGCTGTCGGCTTTGCACCCCCTCGGTGTCAAGGGTGCACGCGGTCAGGGTAACCGCGCGGTGGCAACCCCGGTGGGGCCGTCCCACGTGGCGGACTGCATTCTGTGCGCGGGGGTCTGGCCGGGCTGTCCTGACCGATGCTGTCCTGAAGGTTGCCCCGATCATGCGCGAGGTCGGCATCGACCGATACTGTTCAGCATTGTCGAACTACGTCAGCAGGAGGCTGCGCGATGGCACGGAACATCCAGTCGCTCGAACGAGCCGCTGCGATGCTGCGGCTCCTGGCCGGCGGCGAACGCCGGCTGGGACTGTCGGACGTGGCCACGTCCCTGGGCCTGGCCAAGGGGACCGCGCACGGGATCCTGCGCACCCTGCAGGCCGAGGGGTTCGTGGAGCAGGACCCCGCCTCGGGCCGCTACCAGCTGGGGGCCGAGCTGCTCCGTCTGGGCAACAGCTATCTGGACGTGCACGAGCTGCGCGCCCGCGCCCTGGTGTGGACGGACGACCTGGCGCGGGCGAGCGGCGAGAGCGTGTACGTGGGCGTGCTCCACAAGAGCGGGGTGCTGATCATGCACCACGTGTTCCGGCCGGACGACAGCCGTCAGGTGCTGGAGGTGGGGGCCATGCAGCCGCTGCACTGCACCGCCCTGGGCAAGGTGCTCTCCGCGTTCGACCCGGTGGCGCACACCGAGGCCGTGGAGGTCGAGCGGGAGGCGTTCACGCCCCGCACCGTCACGGACGGCGCCGGTTTCGAGGAGATCCTGGACCTGACGCGGGCCCGCGGCTGGGCCTCGGACGTCGAGGAGACCTGGGAGGGCCTCGCCTCGGTGGCGGCGCCGATCCACGACCGGCGCAGGATGCCGGTGGGCGCGGTGGCGGTCGTGGGGGCCGTGGAGCGGGTCTGCACGGAGACCGGGGAGCCCCGCGCGACGTTGGTCGCGTCGGTCCGGGACTGTGCGCGGTCGGTTTCGCGCGACCTTGGCGCGGGCCGGTTCTGACCTTGCATTGATCGCATCCAGGCGGGCTTTCTCCGCTATCTGGATGCATTGCGCCTTTTTTTGATCATCAGATGGCTGGATTTGGTCGATCACACCGACTGGTAACGATCCGACTCTTTGACCTGGTCAACCCTTGACGCCTTCTTCACCCGGGCGGAAAACTGCCGTTCATCGGTCGGCATTGTCGAACACCTACCGGCAATACGCGTTAGGGTGTGGCAAGGCCAAGGACCGGTGCAGCACTCACCGAGTGCGTGGGCCACCGGAGGGACCCGGTGTCCACGTACCCCTGGACGTAAGACAAAGGAGTCGCGGGTGTCCAGCTCCGACATCTTCATCGGCGAGACCATCGGTACCGCCCTGCTCACACTGCTCGGTGGCGGCGTCTGCGCCGCCGTCACGCTGAAGAGCTCCAAGGCCCGCAACGCGGGTTGGCTCGCCATCACGTTCGGCTGGGGTTTCGCCGTACTGATCGCCGCCTACGTCTCCGCGCCCCTCTCCGGCGCCCACCTCAACCCGGCGGTCACCGTCGGCCTCGCGATCAAGGACGGCGACTGGGGCAACGTCCCGGTGTACTTCGCCGGCCAGCTCCTGGGCGCGATGCTCGGCGCGGTGCTGATGTGGCTCACGTACTACGGCCAGTTCCGTGTGCACCTGGCGGACCCGGAGCACATCCGGGACGCGAAGCTCGGCCCGGAGGACCCGCACCCGCACGACGTGGCGGGCCCGGTGCTCGGGATCTTCTCCACCGGTCCGGAGATCCGCAACACCGTCCAGAACCTGGCCACCGAGATAATCGGCACCGCCGTCCTGGTCCTGGCCATCTTGACCCAGGGTCTCCAGGACGACGGCAAGGGCCTCGGCGTCATCGGCGTCCTGATCACCTCGTTCGTGGTCGTCGGCATCGGCCTCTCACTCGGCGGTCCGACCGGATACGCCATCAACCCCGTCCGCGACCTCGGTCCCCGCATCGTCCACGCCCTGCTGCCGCTTCCCCACAAGGGCGGCTCCGACTGGGCATACTCCTGGATCCCGGTCGTCGGCCCGCTCGTCGGCGCCGCCGCCGCCGGTGGTCTGTACAACATCGCGTTCGCCTGATCAGCATCGGCACGTATCGCAAGATCCGCACCGCCCCCTGATTCCGCCAACCAGAGACCTGCCAGGAGCACCCACCATGACCAGCAGCACCGGCCCCTTCATCGCCGCGATCGACCAGGGCACCACCTCCTCCCGCTGCATCGTGTTCGACCGCGACGGCCGCATCGTCGCCGTCGACCAGAAGGAGCACGAGCAGATCTTCCCGAAGCCGGGCTGGGTCGAGCACGACGCCGCCGAGATCTGGACCAACGTCCAGGAGGTCGTCGCCGGAGCCATCGCCAAGGCCGAGATCACGTCCGCGGACGTCAAGGCCGTCGGCATCACCAACCAGCGCGAGACCACCCTCCTGTGGGACAAGAACACCGGCGAGCCGGTGCACAACGCGCTGGTCTGGCAGGACACCCGCACCGACGCCCTGTGCAAGGAACTGGGCCGCAACGTCGGCCAGGACCGCTTCCGCCGCGAGACGGGCCTCCCGCTCGCCTCGTACTTCGCCGGCCCCAAGGTCCGCTGGCTGCTCGACAACGTCGAGGGCCTGCGCGAGCGCGCCGAGGCCGGCGACATTCTCTTCGGCACCATGGACTCGTGGGTCATCTGGAACCTCACGGGCGGCACGCAGGGCGGTGTGCACGTCACCGACGTCACCAACGCCTCGCGCACCATGCTGATGAACCTGCACTCCCTGGAGTGGGACCCGAAGATCGCGGAGTCGATGGGGGTCCCGACCAACGTCCTCCCCGAGATCAAGTCCTCGGCCGAGGTCTACGGCCACGTCAAGGAGGGCGTCCTCGCCGGCGTCCCGGTCGCCTCGGCGCTCGGTGACCAGCAGGCCGCGCTGTTCGGACAGACCTGTTTCGCCGAGGGCGAGGCCAAGTCCACCTACGGCACCGGCACGTTCATGCTCATGAACACCGGCGACCAGATCATCAACTCCTACAGCGGCCTGCTGACCACGGTCGGCTACCGGATCGGCGACCAGAAGCCGGTCTACGCGCTGGAGGGCTCCATCGCCGTCACCGGCTCGCTCGTCCAGTGGATGCGCGACCAGATGGGCCTGATCAAGTCCGCCGCCGAGATCGAGACCCTGGCCTCCTCCGTCGAGGACAACGGCGGCGCGTACTTCGTGCCCGCCTTCTCCGGTCTCTTCGCCCCGTACTGGCGCTCCGACGCCCGCGGTGTGATCGCCGGCCTCACCCGGTACGTCACCAAGGCGCACATCGCCCGTGCCGTCCTGGAGGCCACCGCCTGGCAGACCCGTGAGATCACCGACGCCATGACCAAGGACTCGGGCGTCGAGCTCGCGGCCCTCAAGGTCGACGGCGGCATGACCTCCAACAACCTGCTGATGCAGACGCTCTCGGACTTCCTGGACGCCCCCGTGGTGCGCCCCATGGTCGCCGAGACCACCTGCCTCGGCGCCGCCTACGCCGCCGGCCTGGCCGTCGGCTTCTGGCCCGACACCGACGCCCTGCGCGCCAACTGGCGCCGCGCGGCGGAGTGGACCCCGCGGATGCCCGCCGAACAGCGGGACCGCGAGTACAAGAGCTGGCTCAAGGCCGTCGAGCGGTCCATGGGCTGGGTCGACGACGAAGACGCCAGCTGACCGCTCAGCCGGCGCAATCGACGAGTAAGTAGGAGTCAAGCGATATGAGCAGCCCGCAGAGCGTTCCCGCCCTGGGCACGCACCCGACCGCCGGTTCGAACCCGAGCCGCGCCGAGACCCGCGAGCAGTTGGCCAAGGCCACGTACGACCTGCTGGTCATCGGCGGTGGAATCCTGGGCACCTCGGTGGCCTGGCACGCCGCGCAGTCGGGTCTGCGGGTCGCCATGGTGGACGCCGGCGACTTCGCCGGCGCCACCTCCTCCGCCTCGTCCAAGCTGGTTCACGGCGGCCTGCGCTACCTGCAGACCGGTGCGGTCAAACTGGTCGCCGAGAACCACCACGAGCGCCGGGTGCTGGCCAAGGACGTGGCCCCGCACCTGGTCAACCCGCTCACCTTCTACCTCCCGGTGTACAAGGGCGGCCCGGTCGGCGCCGCGAAGCTGGGCGCGGGCGTGTTCGCGTACTCGGCGCTGTCCGCCTTCGGTGACGGCATCGGCAAGGTCATATCCCCGGCCCGTGCCGTCGCCGACAACCCGGGTCTGAAGACGGACAACCTGAAGGCCGTCGCCGTCTACTACGACCACCAGATGAACGACTCCCGCGTGGCCGTCATGACGGTCCGCGCGGCCGTCGAGTCGGGCGCGGTCGTCCTGAACCACGCCGAGGTCACCGGCCTGCGCATGACGCGCGGCCGGGTCAGCGGCGCCGAGCTCAAGGACCGTCTCGACGGAACCGAGTTCGGGGTCGACGCGCGCGTCGTGCTCAACGCCACCGGCCCGTGGGTGGACCACCTGCGGCGCATGGAGGACAAGCACGCGATGCCGTCGATCCGGCTGTCCAAGGGCGCGCACATCGTGATGAAGCGCAAGTCGCCCTGGAAGGCCGCCATGGCCACCCCGATCGACAAGTACCGCATCACCTTCGCGCTGCCGTGGGAGGACCAGCTGCTGCTCGGCACCACCGACGAGGTGTACGAGGGCGACCCGGCGGACGTGCGCGCCACCGAGGCCGACATCCAGCAGATCCTCGACGAGGCGGCGTTCTCCGTGAAGGACGCGGACCTCGACCGCTCCCTGATGACGTACGCCTTCGCGGGCCTGCGGGTGCTGCCCGGCGGCCCCGGTGGGGTGGAGAAGGCCAAGCGGGAGACCGTGGTCTCCGAGGGCGCGGGCGGCATGCTGTCGGTGGCCGGCGGCAAGTGGACCACCTACCGCCACATCGGCCGCGTCGTGATGGACAAGCTGGCGAAGCTCCCGGGCAGCCCGCTGACCGAGGACATGGAGCCGCTGAAGTCGCTGGTGCGCCGGATCGCCCTGCCGGGTGTCGCCAACCCGAACGCGGTGGCGCACCGGCTGCTGGTGGACCGGGAGCCCGGTACCCGGATGGACCCGCTGACCGCCCGCCACCTGGCCTCGCACTACGGTTCGCTCGCCTTCGACATCGCGCGCCTGGCGAACGAGGACGCGGCGCTGGCCGAGCGCATCCACCCGGACGGTCCGGAGATCTGGGCGCAGGTCGCCTACGCCCGTGACAACGAGTGGGCCGAGACGGTCGACGACGTGCTGCGTCGTCGTACGACGGTGACGGTCCGCGGCCTGGACGACGACGCGGTGCGCGCCCGGGTCCAGGAGATGCTGGGCGACAAGGCATAGCCGGCTCGGCAGGTGGGCAGAGGGGCGGTTCCGAGGGGAACCGCCCCTTTGTCGTGGACTGTGGTTGGTGTCGTTTCAAGGCTTAGGCTGACCCACGTACGCAAGGGAACTTCGGAAGGAGACCTGGGTGATCGAGCTTGAGGGCGTGCCCGAGCTGATCGACCCGGTCATGGTGGCCGCGTTCGAGGGCTGGAACGACGCGGGTGACGCCGCCTCCGGTGCGGTGACGCACCTGGACCGGGAGTGGAAGGGCGAGGTCTTCGCGGCTCTGGACGCCGAGGACTACTACGACTTCCAGGTCAACCGGCCGACGGTCTGGCTGGACAACGGAGTACGGAAGATCACCTGGCCGACGACCCGTCTGTCGGTGGTCCGGATCGGCGGCGCGAAGCCGCGCGACCTGGTGCTGGTGCGGGGCATCGAACCGTCCATGCGCTGGCGGTCGTTCTGCAACGAGATCCTCGGCTTCGCCCACGAGTTGGGCGTGGAGATGGTGGTCATCCTGGGGGCGCTGCTCGGGGACACCCCGCACACCCGGCCGGTGCCGGTGAGCGGAGTGACCTCCGACGCCGACCTGGCGCGCACGATGGACCTGGAGGAGACCAAGTACGAGGGCCCGACCGGCATCGTGGGCGTGCTCCAGGAGGCCTGTACGCACGCGGGCGTGCCGGCGGTGTCGCTGTGGGCGGCGGTGCCGCACTACGTGTCGCAGCCGCCGAACCCGAAGGCGACGCTGGCGTTGTTGAACCGGTTGGAGGATCTGATCGACATTCGGATCCCGCTCGGCGAACTCCCCGAGGACGCGCGGGCCTGGCAGTTGGGCGTGGACCAACTGGCCGCCGAGGACAGCGAGGTGGCCGAGTACGTGCAGACGCTGGAGGAGGCGCGGGACACCGCGGACCTGCCGGAGGCCTCGGGGGACGCGATCGCCCGGGAGTTCGAGCGGTACCTGCGGCGGCGGGATCCGGCGGCCGAGCCGGGCACGGCCGGCGACACCGGCTCGTACTTCCGCGACCTCTCGGGCGGTGGACGTCCGCAGCCGAAGCCGAAGCCGGGACCGGAGGAGACGGCGGGGGCGTCCGAGGCGCCCGACACGCCGGAGACGGACACGGACACGGACGAGGACACCCCCGGGGCCTGACCGGCCCGCTGCCGGGGCATGGCTCCCGAAGCACGAGCGCGGCCCCGCGGGTCCGCCGGGGCGCGGAGCTGGGTCGGGGGGCCTGGCCACCGCCGTCTAACGGTCCACGCCCCCCACCGCGTCCCACGTGCCGGCAGCCACGCCGGGG
>NZ_JBIWLV010000006.1:239683-392228 GCF_044766345.1 Streptomyces sp. NPDC102278
GCGCTGCGCCGACGCACCAGCACGCGGCCCCCCCCGGCGCCGGCCCGGCCCGCGGCCGGGGCAGGGCACCCGATCCCCGAGGCCGCCGCGGGGGGCCCGCGGGGCCGCGCTCGTGCTTCGGGGGGCGTGCCCCCCGCCTTCTACAGGGCCACGCCCAGCAGGGCGTCGACCGTGCGGGAGACCAGGCCGGGGGCCGATTCGTCGTCGCCGGCGGCGGCGATCTGGAGTTCGACCCAGCGGTCCACGGCCGCCAGCGCGGCCGGGGCGTCGAGGTCGTCGGCGAGGGCCTCGCGGACCTCCTCGACCAGGGTGTCGGCGGGGATGCCGTCCGGTCGGGACACGGCCGCGCGCCAGCGTTCGAGGCGGGCGACCGCCTCGGCCAGGACCTCGTCCGTCCACTCCCAGTCGGCCCGGTAGTGGTGGGCCAGCAGGGCGAGTCGGATGGCGGCCGGGTCGACGCCGGCGCGGCGCAGCGCGGAGACGAAGACCAGGTTGCCCTTCGACTTCGACATCTTCTCGCCGTTGAGGGCCACCATGCCGGCGTGCACGTACGCCTTGGCCATCGGGAACTCGCCCGTCAGGGCCTGTGCGTGCGAGGCGCCCATCTCGTGGTGCGGGAAGGCCAGGTCGGAACCGCCGCCCTGGATGTCGAAGCCCATGCCGAGGTGGTCGAGCGCGATGGCCACGCACTCGATGTGCCAGCCGGGCCGACCGCGGCCCAGCGAGCCGCCGTCCCAGCTCGGGTCGCCCGGGCGGGCGGCCATCCAGAGCATCGGGTCGAGCGGGTTCTTCTTGCCGGGGCGCTCGGGGTCGCCGCCGCGCTCGGCGGACAGCAGCCGCATCGCCTCGGCGTCGAGGTGGGAGACCTGACCGAAGTGGGGGTCGGACTCCACGGAGAAGTAGACGTCGCCGTCGAGCTCGTAGGCGGCGCCGGCCTCCCGGAGCCGTTCGACCAGCGGCACGATGCCGGGTATGGCCTCGACGGCGCCGATGTAGTGGCGGGGCGGCAGCATCCGCAGGGCGGTCATGTCCTCGCGGAAGAGGGCCGTCTCGCGTTCGGCGAGCTCGGTCCAGTCCTGGCCGTCACGCAGCGCCCGCTCCAGCAGCGGGTCGTCCACGTCGGTGACGTTCTGGACGTAGTGAACCTGCCGCTTGTTGTCGAGCCACACGCGCTGGACGAGGTCGAACGCGTTGTAGGTCGCCGCGTGACCGATGTGGGTCGCGTCGTACGGAGTGATGCCGCAGACGTAGATACGGGCGACGGGACCGGGGTCGAGGGTGATCGTCCCTTGGGTCGCGGTGTCGTGGATCTGGAGGTCGCGGCCCTTGCCGGGCAGGGCGGGGACCTCAGAAGCGGGCCAGGCATGCATGCATCGAGACTAACCGGACTGGTGTTCCGGAAACGAACCGGACCTGCACTGTTGGCTTGATCGACACTCTTGCGATCTGGCCGGTTCCATGCATGTCGGGTCTGCCCGGTTCAGACCGGCGGCCAGGGGATCGCGGGCCACTGTCCGGAGGGCTTCGGGTGCGTCCCGGTGCGCACCAGATGGGCCACACGGGCCCGTACGGCGTCCAACTCGACGGCGGTGATCAATTCGGCCAGCCGGGTGGCGAGCGGGCCCGCGTCGGCCAGCTGCCCGGTCAGCGAGGCCAGCGCCGACCGGGCCTCGTCCGTCAGCGGCTCCCCCGCCCACCCCCAGAGCAGGGTGCGCAGCTTGTCCTCCGTGTGGAAGGTCACTCCGTGGTCGATGCCGTAGAGCCGTCCGTCGGGCGCGGGCAGCAGGTGGCCGCCCTTGCGGTCGCCGTTGTTGATCACGGCGTCGAGGACGGCGAGCCGGCGCAACCGGGGGTCGTCGGCGTGCACGAGCAGCGCGGTGCGGCCCTCGCCGACCTCGGCGAAGGCGACCGGTTTCCAGCCCTCGCCCGCCTCCTCGCCCTCGACGAGCGCGAGGAGCCCGCTCTCGGGTGATTCGCCGGCGTCGATCCAGTGCTGGACCATGCCCTCGCCGTACGGGCCGTCGCGCAGCACGGTCGTCGGTACGAGCCCCCAGCCCGTGGCCTCGGAGACCAGGTAGGCGGCGCGCTCGCGCTGGGCGAGGTTGCCGTCGGGGAAGTCCCACAGCGGCCGCTCGCCCTTGACCGGCTTGTAGACGCAGTCGGCGCTCTCGCCCTCGTGCGTCACCGTGCAGAGCAGGACGGCGTTGGAGGCCTCGGCGATGCGGCCGCGGACGGTCAGCTCACCTCGTGTGAGCAGCTCTTCGATCGGGGGCACGCCGCTCACGCCTGGCGCCGGTAGCCGTTCTGGCGCGGACACACGTGCCCTTCCGGGTCGAGCGGAAGGCTGCACAGCGGGCACGGCGGGCGGCCCGCGTTGACGACGTCCAGGGCGCGTTTGGCGAAGGCCCGTGCCTGGGTGCCGGAGAGGCGGACGCGGAGCATCGGGGGCCCGTTCTCCTCGTCCTGGAGCAGGCGTTCCTCCGCCTCGGCGAGATCCTCGTCCGAGTCTGCGTCGAGTTCGACGAGCGCCTGGGCCTCGACGATCATGCGCTGTTCCTCGCCGTCCCAGGCGAGCGCCATGGTCCCGACGCGGAACTCCTCCTCGACGGGAACGTCCAGCGGCGCGGTGTCGGCCGCCTCGGTGGAGGCGACGGCGGGGACGGGGGCGTTGCCGCCGGTGCGCCGCACGACCTCGTCCAGCAGTTCGTCCATCCGCTCGGCCAGGGCCGCGACCTGCGTCTTCTCCAGGGAGACGCTCGTGACCCGGGGGCCCGAGGAGGCCTGCAGGAAGAACGTACGACGTCCAGGCAGACCGACCGTGCCGGCCACGAAGCGGTCCGGCGGGTCGTAAAGGAAAACCTGACGGGGCACGTCCAGTCTCCAAGTTTCGGCGGCGGGGGGAGGGGCGGTGCTGTGCGGTTGTGTTGGCCCGTCCACCCTACTGCGCCGTTCGATCAGGCCGCGCCCGCACCGCCCCCCACGACGGCGTTCCCGTCGGCTTCGGGATCCCGCGGGGTTTCGGGGGACGCGTGCGGGACGAGCGACCCGAAGTCCCCGGTGTCACCGAGCCGGAAGACGAACGGTCGGGTCGCGGTGTAGCGGATCGCGGTGACCGAGCAGGGGTCGACGTGGATCCGCTGGAAGAGGTCGAGGTGCATGCCGAGGGCGTCCGCCACAAGGGACTTGATGATGTCCCCGTGCGAGCACATGAGGAAGACGGCGTCGCCGCCGTGCTCTTCCTCGATCCGCGCGTCCCATTCGCGTACGGCGTCCACGGCGCGGGCCTGCATGGCCCGCATGGACTCGCCGCCGGGGAAGGACGCCGCCGAGGGGTGCTGCTGGACGATCTTCATCAGGGGTTCGTCGGCGAGCTCGGAGAGCTTGCGGCCGGACCAGTCGCCGTAGTGGCACTCGCCGATCCGGTCGTCGGTGTGCTCGGTCAGCTCGGGCCGGGCGGCGAGCAGCGGGGCCAGCGTTTCCCGGCAGCGCTGGAGCGGGCTGCTGACGACGGCCGCGAGGGGCACCCCGGCGAGTCGCCCGGGCAGCGCGGCGGCCTGTTCGGCGCCGCGTTCGTCGAGGGCCACTCCCGGGGTCCATCCGGCGAGCAAGCCTGCGGTGTTGGCGGTGGACCGCCCGTGTCGTACGAGGATCAGCGTGGCCATGCGCCCAGCCTAAGCGGTGTCGCCCGTGTGCGGGCGGGGTGGGCTCAGGGAAGAATGCCCCGGGTGATTGTCGACTGCGCGATGTACCGGGACGGCCGCCGTTCCCAGGCCCCGAAGGACTTCTCGGACGCCCTGGAGGAGGCCCGGGCCGTTGGTGACGCCTTCGTCTGGGTCGGCATGCACGAGCCGACGGCGGAGGAATTCGACCATGTCAGCCGGGAGTTCGGCCTGCATCCCCTGGCGGTGGAGGACGCGCTGGGGGCGCACCAGCGGCCGAAGCTGGAGGTGTACGACGACTCGCTCTTCGTGGTCCTCAAGCCGGTGGTGTACGACGAGGCGACGGACACCGTGACCACCGGTGAGCTGATGGTCTTCATCGGGGACTCGTTCGTGGTCACCGTCCGGCACGGCGAGGGGGCCGCGCTGGCCGCCGTCCGGCACCGGCTGGAGCACGAGCCGGACGTGCTCAGGCACGGGCCGACGGCGGTGTTGTACGCGGTGTCCGACGCGGTGGTGGACCACTACATCGAGGTGGCGGCCGAGCTCCAGTCGGACCTGGAGGAGTTGGAGGCGGAGGTGTTCGCGCCGAACGTCGCGGACACGAAGAACACCGCCGCCCGGATCTACGGCTTCAAGCGGCAGGTGTTGGAGTTCCGGCGGGCGACCAGCCCTCTGCTCCAGCCGATGGACCGCCTCGCCTTCGGCAGCGTGCCGTTCGTGCACGACCACGCGCAGCCCTTCTTCCGCGACGTGGCCGACCACCTGACGAAGGCGAACGAGTACATCGAGGGGTTGGACCGGCTGCTGTCGGACGCGCTGGCGGCGCACCTGGCGCAGATGGGCGTCCGGCAGAACGACGACATGCGCAAGATCTCCGCCTGGGCGGCGATGGCGGCCGTCCCGACGATGGTCGCGGGGATCTACGGCATGAACTTCGACCACATGTGGGAGCTGCGGCAGCGCTGGGGCTATCCGGTGTTGCTGGTGGTCATGGCGGCGCTGTGCCTGGGCCTGCACCGGATGTTCAAGCGCCGCGGCTGGCTGTAGGCCCGCTGCCCCCGATCCCCTCCGATCCCGCCGGGCCGCTCAGGCGAACTCGGGGGCGGTGACGGGTTCGCCGCCCAGCGCGTCGCGGCGCGCGGGCTGCTTCAGGTCGATCATGCGGTGCCAGCCGCTGAAGCGCTCGTAGGCGTACATGCCGCGGATGCCGACGGCGAGCGCGGCGGACTTGGGCGCGGGCCAGCGCAGGATCCGGCCCATGTGCGCCATCACGGCGAGGCTCACGTCGCGGTAGACGCCGATCTCGGCGAGCGCGCTGGTGCGCAGGGTCCGCTGGATGGTCCGGGCGTGACCCTCGCGGGCGAGGCGCAGGAGTTCCTCGTGGCAGTAGGCGAGGTGGTTGTCCTCGTCGTTGCTGATCATGCGGATGGCCTTGCCGAGCTCGGGGTGGTCCCCGAAGCAGTTGACCAGCATCTCCATCTGGTCCGCGGCGCGCTGTTCGGTGACCCGGCTGTGCGCGAGGTAGACGACGATGTCCGCCTCGGTCAGCGGTTCGTCGCGGCGCAGCTTGTCGTGGGCGAGCCCGATGCCGCGCCGCTCCAGCAGCATCGTGTAGTCGGTCTCGGGCGGGACGGGGACGGCCGGCAGCCCGCGTTTGCGGAGCAGGGCCCGGAAGATCCGGCCGTGCTTGTCCTCGTCGGCGCCGTGACGGGTGATCTTGGGTGCGAGATCGCGCATGCCGGCCGGCACGAGGGCCGCGATCCGGGCGTTCTCCCAGCCGCCCTGGGACTCCCCGCTGGCGGCGATGGAACAGAACAGCTGGAAGGACTCGTCGTGGTCGACGATCTCCTGGAACAGGCTGCGGGCAGAGAGCATGGAACGAGTCAAATGCGGATGGAGCGGACGGGCAACCGATGCGCCGCGCCGCTCGGCCGAATGAACGAACCGAAGGCGGTGGCCCCAGGGCGTAACCCGGGGGCCGTCGATCGCGTTGTTGGCGGTGTCGGCCGTGGCGGGGAAGACCCCCCGAGCCCCCACCACGGCCGCAGACCTTCCGACTCCTCGCCTCAGGCGAGACCCGCCAGTTCCAGCGCCTCGGTCCCGGCGCGCAGGGCGGTGATCCGCTCGTCCAGCGTGAATCCGGCCGGGGCCAGCGTCAGGGTCGTGACCCCGGCCTCCGCGTAGGCGCGCATGCCGTCCGCGATCCGCTCCACGGAACCGAGCAGGGTGGTCGAGTCGATCAGCGAGTGCGGGACGGCGGCCGCCGCGCCGGCCTTGTCGCCGCCCAGGTACTTCTCCTGGATCTCGGCGGCTTCCTTCTCGTAGCCCATGCGCTGGGCCAACTGGTTGTAGAAGTTCTGCTTGGGGCTTCCCATGCCTCCGACGTACAGCGCGGTGTACGGGCGGAACATGTCCGCGAGGCCGCCCACGTCGGCGCCGACGGCCAGCGGCACGGTCGGACACACGTCGAAGCCGTCCATCGTCAGGCCGGCCTTCTCGCGGCCCGCGCGGATGTGCCGCAGGGCCGTCTCCTCCAGGTGCTCGGCCGCCGGGAAGATCAGCAGGGCGCCGTCGGCGATCTCGCCCGTCTGCTCCAGGTTCTTCGGCCCGATCGCGGCGATGTAGAGCGGGATGTGCTCGCGCTCGGGGTGCACGGTGAGCTTGATCGGCTTGCCGGGGCCGCCGGGCAGCGGGAGGGTCCAGTGCTGTCCTTCGTAGCTCAGCCGCTCGCGGCTCATCGCCTTGCGGACGATCTCCACGTACTCGCGGGTCCGGGCGAGCGGCTTGTCGAACTTCACGCCGTACCAGCCCTCCGAGACCTGCGGTCCGGAGACCCCGAGGCCGAGCCGGAAGCGGCCCTTGGTGAGCGAGTCCAGGGTGGCGGCGGTCATGGCCGTCATGGCGGGCTGGCGGGCCGGGATCTGGAAGATGGCCGAGCCGACGTCGATCCGCTCGGTCTGGGCCGCGACCCAGGCCAGGACCGTGGCCGCGTCCGAGCCGTACGCCTCGGCCGCCCAGCAGACGTCGTACCCGAGGCGGTCGGCCTCCTGGGCGACGGCGAGGTTGTCGGCGTCCATGCCCGCACCCCAGTAACCGAGATTGATGCCGAGCCGCATGTGTCGTCCCCTTACCGGTTTACCGATCAGTAACGTAGGTCTGCGGGGGACTGTAGCGCGCCACGGTGCCCGTCGTCAGTGCCCCAGTAGTCTCAGCGCTCATGGAGCAGAGGCATCTCGGCCGCACCGGACTGCGCGTCTCCCGGATCGGCCTCGGCACCCTGACCTGGGGACGGTCCGCCGAGGGACCGGACGAGGCGGGCGCGGCCGAGCAGTTGAAGACCTTCTGGGAGGCGGGCGGCACGTTCGTCGACACCGCCGACGTGTACGGGGGCGGGGAGGCGGAGTACGTCCTGGGACAGCTGATCGGCGGGGCCGCCCCCCGGCGGGAGCTGGTGATCGCGACCAAGTCGGGTTCCGTACGGGACCCGGATCGGCGCTTCGACTGCTCGCGCGGCCACCTGTTGGCGGCGCTGGACGATTCGTTGGCCCGCCTGGGCACCGATTACGTGGACCTGTGGCAGGTGCACGCCTTCGACCCGGCGACCCCGCTGGAGGAGACCCTCCAGGCCCTGGACCTGGCCGTGAGCAGCGGCCGCGCACGGTACGCGGGGGTGGCCGGCTTCAGCGGCTGGCAGTTGGCGAAGGCGGCGACCTGGCAGCTGGCGGCGCCGGGCCCCCGGACCCGCCTGGCGTCGACCCAGATGGAGTACTCCCTCCTCCAGCGGGGCGTGGAGCGCGAGGTGCTGCCGGCGGCGCTGGACCTGGGCGTGGGCCTGCTCCCCTCGTCGCCGCTGGGGCGCGGGGTCCTGACGGGCAAGTACCGGGACGGCACCCCGGCCGACTCCCGCGCCGCGTCGCAGACCCTGTCGGCGTTCGTGGACCCGTACCTGGACGAGCCCGCGGGTCGGATCGTGGACGCGGTGGCGACGGCGGCCCAGGGGTTGGCGGTGACCCCGCTCCAGGTGGCGCTGGCGTGGGTCCGGGACCGGCCGGGGGTCGTCGCGCCGATCGTCGGCGCGCGGACCGCGGCGCAGCTCGGCGCGGCGCTGTCGGTGGAGGCCCTTAGTCTTCCGGAGGAGATCTGCCGTGCGCTGGACGACGTGTCGGCGCCCGTGCACCGCTACCCCGATCAGGACTGGAGCACGCTGTGAGTACGGACCGTCAGGCCCCCGAGCCCGCCGCCGCGGATGAACTGGCCGCCCCCGGCCCGGAGGGCGAGCCCACGGACGGCTCCGACGGCGTCGCTCCGCCGCAGGCGGCGCCGGCCGCCGACGCGCCGTCCGAGCCGCCGTCGGACCCCGAGGCCGCACCGGACGCCGACGGGCCGGACGCCGATGGTGACGACGCCGACGCGCCGGTGACCCAGGCGACGGACACGGCCTCCGAGGACGCCGACGGTGACGCCGAGCCGGGCGGGACGATCACTGGGGACGCCGCCCCGGGCGACGCGCAGGACGCCAAGCCCGCGCTCAGCGAGGCGGCGGCGGAGTTGGCAGCGCAGAAGGTCGAGCGGGAGCGGATCGCCCGGCGCAAGGCGGAGCGCGAGGCGCCGATCGAGGCCGGCGCGAAGCTCAGCGGGACGGCCGCCGACCTGCTGGCCGCCGTACGGGCCGTGGAGAGCGGCGCCCAGAGCGCCCCCGTGTACTTCGACGACGCCCCGGCCGCGCCGCGCCCCGCTCCGGCCGCCGCTCCCCCGCAGCCCCGCGCCCCCGCGCCCGTCGCGGCGGTCGCCGTCGGCGACGTGGACGCCGTGCGGGCCGTCCTGCTCCGCGGCGGGGCTCCCGAGGCCCTGGCCGCGCAGGCCGCCGCCGTGCTCGGCGAGGGCGCGGCCGAGCGGCTCGCCGAGGACCCCTGGCTGCTGTTGGCGGTGGCCGGGGTGCGTCCCACCCAGGCCGACGGGTTCGCCCGGGCGCTGCTGGGTCCCGAGGCCGGCCCGGCCGACGAGCGCCGCAGCGCCGCGCTGGTGGGTTGGCTGCTGGACCAGGCCGCCCTCAAGGGACACACCGCGCTGGAGGCCCCGGTCCTGGAGAAGGCCCTGGCCCAGTACGGCGTGCCGGACGCGGGGCAGGCGCTGGAGCGGGCCATCGGGGACGGCGCGGTGCTGGTGTTCCACGAGCCGGTGGACCCGCCGGGCACCGAGTACGCCGAGGGCGAGGAGCCCCCGGTGCGCGTCCTGGTGGGTCTGGAGGGTTGCGCGCTGGCCGAGGAGAGCCTGGCCGACGGGCTGGCCCGGCTCGCCAACACCTTCGGTGGGGCGGCCGATTGGGAGAAGGCCGCCACCGGGCCCGGCGCGGAGCTGATCCGGGCGGTCGCCGGGCACGGCCTGGTCACCCACACCGGTGGCGAGGCGGCCCGCGCCGAACCGGCGGCCCTGCTCGCGGTCGCCCGGGAGTTCGGACTGCGGGCGTGCCTGGCCGCCCACGCGCCGCACGAGGGAGCCGTCACCGTGACGGGCCTGCTCGCGGGCGCCGAGGGGCCCGGGCGGGACGCGGACGGACAGTTCGCGCTGGACCTGCTCATCGTCCTGGACGCCCCCCAGTTGGACGTGGAGACCGCCGCCGCGCTGGTGGAGTCGGTGCCCGACGGCGCCCGACTGGTGCTCTCCGGTGACCCCGGGGTCCTCGGCTCGGCCGGGCCGGGGCGGGTGTTCGCCGATGTGCTGGCGGCCCGTGCCTGCCCGCAGTCGGTCTCGCGCACCCCGGACCCCGGGCCGCTCGGCGAGCTGGTCTCGGGTATCGGGATCGGCGAGCTGAACCAGGTCGAGGCCCCCGGCAAGGAGGTCGTCATCGTCCCGGTGCGCGACGCCGGGGAGGCCGTGCACCGGACCGTTCAGCTGGTGGCCGAGTCGGTGCCCCGCGCGTTCGGCGTCCCGGCGGACGACGTACAGGTCATCACTCCCGGCCACGGCGGCTCGGCGGGCACCCGGGCGCTGAACGCGGCCCTCAAGGAGCGGCTGAACCCCGGCCCCGGCCGGTTCCACGGCTTCGATCCCGGGGACCGGGTCGTCCACGTGCCCTCGCCGGGGCGGGCCCTGCCGGCGCGGGTGGTGTCGGCCGACGCGCAGGGGCTGCACCTGGACGCCTCGGGCGAGCGGATCGTCGTGCCGCAGGAGCAGGTGGAGTCGCGGATCCGGCACGGCTGGGCGGTGACCGCGCACCAGGCCGTGGGCACGCGATGGCCGGCGGTGGTCGTGGTCCTGCCGGGGGACGCGGCGGACGCCCTGTCGCGGGACTGGGTGTACACGGCGTTCGGGCGGGCCGAGCGGCACCTGTCCGTGGTGCACGGCGTCGACCAGGCACTGCCGACCGCGGTGGCCCAGGGGCTGCCGAAGCCGCGCACGACCCGCCTGACGGGCCTGCTGCGGGCGCTGGCGGCCTCGGCCCGGGAGCAGCCGCAGTAGCGCGGGCGACGACGGTGCGCCCCCGCCCGGGACCGGGCGGGGGCGCACGTCGTACGGGGCGGGACGACCCGGGGATCAGGCCGGGGTCAGGCCCGGCGCGGACTCCTCGACCTCGTCGTCCTCGAAGTCGTCCGGCTCCTCGTCGAAGACGGCACTCACGTCGAACCGGTGCAGCACGTCCTGCGGGTCGGTGTGCCCGAAGGGGGTGTCCAGCCACTCCCCGGGTTCGGCGATCTCCTCCGCCGCGGCGAGCCACAGCGTGGAGTCCCCTTCCTCCAGGCCGAACTCCTTGTAGCGGGAGGCGATCTCATCGGGCTCGTACTCCCCGAAGAGCACACCGAGAGCACCGGCGGTGCCCCCGTCGTCGACCAGCTCGGCGTCCCGGTCGTGCGCGGCGACACGCTCGGCCTGGGCGATCAGTCGCTGGGGTTCCACGACGGCGTAGTCGCGGCGGATGAGCACGCTGAAGGCGGCGGGCTCGGCGGGGCCGGTGTACGGGACGCCGTCCTCGGGCGTCGGGATCTCGAAGGGGGTGACCTCGTCGTACCGGTCGTACAGGAGCTCGTCGTACTCCTCGGCGGCTGCGGCGAGTTCGTTGAAGGCGGCGTAGACGGCCGGGTCCTCGTCCCCGATCCTGCTCTCGACCGCGGCGAGGTGGCGGTCGAGAGCGGCCTTGACCGCCTCGGCGGCGGCGCGTACCTCGGCAACAGTGGGCAGAGCGGCATCAGACATAGTGCAGACGCTATCCGTAGCAGGGCTCTGCCCGCACAATAGATGCGATGCCGGAATACGAATTTGTCGACCTGTACGTGCCCCGCGGGGTCCCTCGCCACGAGGCCACCCGCCTGTTGACCGACCATGCCGAGTACGGGCACTGGGAACTGGACCGACTGACGCTGCACCGGGACGGCAGCCGCCGGGTACGGCTGCGCCGCCGGATCATCCGCCAGGTCCGCGCCACCTGGTGACGCGGGCCCCGGGGGCGGGACCCGCGTCGTGAACGGCCGTCAGGCGGCGTTGCGGGCGCGCCGGTAGAGCACGGCGCCGGCGAGCAACAGTCCGCCCGCGAGCGGAACGCCGGCACTGAGGACCCCACCGGCACCGGTCTCGGCCAACCCTGCGCCCTGCCCGGGCATCACGGGGCTGCCCGGGGTGCCGGGGTTGCCCGGGGTGCCGGGGTACCCAGGGGTGCCGGGGTGACCCGGAGTGCCGGGGTTGCCGGGCGTACCCGGATTCCCAGGGGTGCCGGGGTTACCCGGAGTGCCGGGGTTCCCAGGGTTCCCAGGCGTACCGGGGTTACCCGGAGTACCGGGGTTGCCGGGCGTACCCGGATTCCCAGGGGTGCCGGGGTTGCCCGGAGTACCGGGAGTACCGGGGTTGCCGGGCGTACCCGGATTCCCAGGGGTGCCGGGGTTGCCCGGGGTGCCGGGCTCGTCGTCGTCGCACGGCTCTTCCGGGTGGCCCGGGTGGCCGGGGTTTCCGGGGTGCCCGGGGTGGCCCGGGTTTCCGGGGTGCCCGGGGTGGCCAGGCTTGGTCGGCTTGCCGACGTTGGCGCAGCGGTTGCCGAAGGCGGGGTTCAGGCCTCCCACCACGGTGACGGTGTTCCCGCAGGCGTTCACCGGTACGTCCACGGGCGCCTGGAGGTTGTTCCCGGACAGCAGGCCCGGGGAGTTCGCGGCATGGCCGGACGCTCCGGCGTCCGCGTGGGCGACACCCCCGCCCAGCGCGAGGACACCTCCCGCGGCCGCCATGGTGATCAGGGTCTTCCTGGTGACCTGTACTACCGGTCGTCGCATCTGTACTCGTCCCCTGTTGTGCACGTTTCGGTCGACGCGCAGGCCCTGCAGGCTCCCCCGCCTGCCGCGCCGAGATGTCGGAAGCCGGGCCGCGTGATCGAGATCGGGCCCGGAAAGCCCGGTGGCCCCGGAGCGCTGGAACGCGCTCCGGGGCCCGGGACTTCAGATACGTCAGGCGTTGACGCAGGTGTTGCCGAAGGCCGGGTTCAGCAGACCGATCACGTTGATCGTGTTGCCGCAGACGTTGACCGGCACGTGGACCGGAACCTGGACGACGTTGCCGGACAGGACACCGGGCGAACCGATGGCCGCACCCTGGGCACCCGCGTCGGCGGCAGCCATGCCCGCACCCGCGAGAATGAGACCACCGGTGGCAGCCGCAGCGGCGACAACCTTCTTGAGCATTGTTCCTCCTAGTAGGCAAGTGCGGTCCCAGCCGCGGACCGCACCACCTGTAACGAGGAGGGATCACCAGGGCTACGAGCGTATGAGTGCATTCACTCTTCTCAGTGGCATCCGCACACCTTCCCGATTTCCGCGCGTCAGGCGTTGTCGATGAATCGGTCGAGCACCCGAACACCGAACTTCAGCCCGTCCACCGGCACCCGCTCGTCCACGCCGTGGAACATGCCGGCGAAGTCCAGTTCCGGGGGCAACTGGAGCGGGGCGAAGCCGAAGCAGCGGATGCCGAGGTCGTCGAAGGACTTGGCGTCCGTGCCGCCGGAGAGCATGTACGGAACCGCGCGCGCGATCGGGTCCTCCGCCTTCAGCGCGGTCTGCATGGCGTCGACGAGCTTTCCGTCGAAGTCCGTCTCCAGGGCCTTGTCCGCGTGGACGTCCTCCCGCTTCACGCGCGGACCCAGGATCCGGTCGAGGTCGGCGAAGAACTCGTCCTCGTAGCCGGGCAGGAAACGTCCGTCCACGTGCGCGGTGGCCTGGCCGGGGATGACGTTGACCTTGTAGCCGGCCCCCAGCATGGTCGGGGCCGCCGAGTTGCGCAGGGTGGCTCCGACCATCTTGGCGATGCCGCCGAGCTTGGCGAGCGTCGCGTCCATGTTGTCGGGGTCGAGGGGGGTGCCGAGCGCGTCCGAGAGTTCGTCCAGGAAGGACCGGACGGTCTTGGTCACGCGCACCGGCCACTGGTGGCGGCCGAGCCGGCCCACGGCCTCGCACAGCTCCGTGATGGCGTTGTCGTTGTTGGTCATGGAGCCGTGGCCCGCGGTGCCCTCCACCGTGAGCCGCATCCAGTGCATGCCCTTCTGGGCGGTCTCCACCAGGTACAGGCGCAGGTTCTCGTTAACGGTGAACGAGAAGCCGCCGACCTCGCCGATGGCCTCGGTGACGCCCTCGAAGAGGCCGGGGTGCTTGTCGACGAGGTGCCGGGCCCCGTAGACGCCGCCCGCCTCCTCGTCGGCGAGGAAGGCCAGCACGATGTCGCGCGGGGGCTTGCGGCCGCTGCGCATCCGGTCGCGCACGACGGCCAGCGTCATCGCGTCCATGTCCTTCATGTCGACCGCGCCGCGCCCCCACAGGCACCCGTCGGCGATCTCGCCGGCGAAGGGGTCGTACGTCCAGTCCGCGGCGTTGGCCGGTACGACGTCCGTGTGCCCGTGGATCAGCAGCGCCGGCCGGGAGGGGTCCTCGCCCTCGATGCGCGCGACGGTGGAGGCCCGCCCCTTGTGCGATTCGAAGATCTGCGGCTCCAGCCCGACCTCGGCCAGCTGCTCCGCGACCCACTCGGCGGCTTTCCGCTCGCCGGGGCCGGAGTGGTCCCCGTAGTTGCTGGTGTCGATCCGGATGAGGTCACGGCAGAGGTCGACGACCTCGTCCTCGCCGGAGACGGTCCTGCCCGCGCTCGATTCGCTCACGCTGCTTCCTCCCACTGATCAGTGCCGACTTCCTCCCCCCATCCTCGCCCCACGGGCCGTCGTCCCCAAGGGCGATCCCCGGTCGCCGGGGGGTGTGATCGAGGGCCCCGGAATGTTTGGTAATGTTTTCCACGTCGGAACGGCCCGCGAGGGACGCGAGACAGACACCTTGTCCGGGTGGCGGAATGGCAGACGCGCTAGCTTGAGGTGCTAGTGCCCTTTATCGGGCGTGGGGGTTCAAGTCCCCCCTCGGACACCAGCAGGAACCCCACTTCGGTGGGGTTCTTTTGCGTTTCCGGCCTCGGGGGAACGCGTCTGCCGGAGGCCGTTCGCGGCCTCCGGCAGAAGCGTGTTCAGGGGCGGCCGGCCACGTGCAGGGGGCGGGAGGCACCCAGGCCGGCGGCGATCTGCGGGACCAGCAGGACCAGGAGCACGATCAGCGGCAGCGTCCAGCCGTGGGAGGCGTCGTGGAGCGCGCCGAGGAGGGCCGGGCCGGTGGCGGCCAGGGTGTAGCCGAGGCACTGGGCCATGCTGGAGAGCTGGGCGGTGTGCCGGGCGTCGGGTGCCCGGTGCAGGATGAACAGGAGCGCGAGGCTGATCGCCACGCCCTGGCCGAGGCCCAGCAGGACCATCCAGAGGTACGCGCCGGCGACCGGGGCGAGGAGGAGCCCGGTGAAGCCGAGCGCGCACAGGACGGCGCCGAGGACGGCGAGGGTTCCCGTACCGATCCTGCGGCCGGCGACGACCGGGGCGAGGAAGGAACCCGTGATGCCGAGCAGCGAGGAGAAGGAGAGCATCCAGCCGGCGTTGCCCGGGGTCGTGCCGGCGTCCGCGAGCAGGGTGGGCAGCCAGGCGGCGGCCGCGTAGTAGCCGAGGGACTGCAAGCCCATGTAGGCGGTGACCTGCCAGGCGAGCGGTGAGCGCCACAGGCCGCGGACGGGGTGGGCCGCGACGCGGGCGGTGGCCGCGGCGGTCCGGGTACGGGAGCGGACATGCGGGAGCCAGACGAGGAGCGCGACCAGGGCGAGCGCGCCCCAGCAGGCGAGGGTGGCCTGCCAGGTCATGTCGCCGGCCTGCCGGACGGGCAGGGTGATGCCGGCGGCGAGCGCGGCGCCACCGAAGAGGGACATGGAGTACAGGCCGGTCATCAGGCCGGTGCGGGTGGGGAAGTCGCGCTTGATCAGTCCGGGGAGCAGGACGTTGGCGACGGCTATGCCCGCGCCGATGACGAGCGTGCCGGCGAACAGGGCGAGAACGCTGTCGAGCATGCGCAGGGCCGTGCCCGCGCAGACCAGGGCCATGGTGGCGAGGAGGGCGCGTTCCGTGCCGAGGTGGCGGCCGATCCGGGGGGCGAGGGGTGCGAGCAGGCCGAAGCAGAGCAGCGGGAGCGCGGTGAGCAGGCTGACCGAGGCGGCCGACATCCCGCTGTCCGCGCGGATGGTGTCGGCGAGGGGTGAGACGGCGACCAGGGCAGGGCGCAGGTTGAGTGCCAACAGGACGACTCCCGCGGCGAGCAGGAGGGTCCGGCGTCCTCCGCCGGCCGGCGGGGTCCCGGGTTCCGGCGGGGTCGTGGGTGCGGGGGCGGGGGGCCGGCCGGCGCGGGTGGCGGCGCTGTTACTCACGTGGTGCTCCTGAACTGTGCTGCGTGTCCGGCCGCGTGTCCGGCTGTCGCCCGGTCAGGGCGGCCACGCCTTCGGCGAGGTGGGCGGAGACCGCCGCTTGCGCGGCGTCGGGGTCCTGGGCCTCGATGGCGTCGGCGATCGCCTGGTGCGCGTCGAGCTGGTGGCGTACGGAATCGGGTACCGGGGCGCTGACGACCGAGTGGACGCCGGCCCGGAGCGCGCCGGCGAAGTGTTCGTAGAGGTCGCTGAGCACGCTGTTGTGGGCGGCGGCGACCACGGCGCGGTGGAAGGCGAGGTCCGCGTCGACGAAGGCGTCCGTGTCTCCGCTCTCCCAGCCGCCGGTGCGCTCCGCCATGGCCTCGCGCAGGGCGGCGACGTCCTCGGGGGTGCGGCGCAGCGCGGCATGGCGGACGGCGTCGCGTTCCAGCGCGGAGCGGACCTCGTAGGCCTCCAGTTCCCCGGATCGGCGCAGTCGGCGCTGGACGGCCGCTCCGAAGTCGCTGCTGGCGCGGACGTAGGTGCCGTCGCCGCGCAGGGGTTCCAGGAGTCCGGTGTGGACGAGGGCCCGGACGGCCTCGCGGACGGTGTTGCGGCCGACGCCGAGCTGTTCGACCAGGGCCGGCTCGGCCGGGATGCGGGTGCCGACCGGCCACTCGCCGTCGGCGATCAGGCTCTCCAACTGCGTGATGACCTGGTCGACGAGGGTGGCGCGGGGGGTGTGGCGCAGCGGCATGGCCGGTCCTCTCGGTTCCGTTTCTTCGAACATGGGAACATCCCATGTTTGAGGAGGCAAATCGCGGCCGCTCCTCCGCAAAGCGCGGGAGGCCCCTCGCGCCGGGTCGGAACTCCGGTGCGGGGGGCCTCGCGGGCGGGGTCGGGCGTCAGCGGCGGGCGGCCGCGATCTCCGCCACGCGGCGGCGGACCAGGAACCAGCCGCCGACCAGGGCCGCGCCGATGACGGGCACGAACATGACGGTGGTGCGGCCCACGCCGCCGTCGGACCACATCAGGACCAGGACGGTGACGAGGAAGACCAGGGTGACGATCTGGGTGTAAGGGGCCCAGGGCAGTCGGTAGGCGGGGCGCTGTACGCGGCCCTGCCGGGCGCGGCGCCAGAAGTGCAGCGAGCAGAGCATGACCATGGCCCAGGTGCCCAGGATGCCGAGCGAGGCGAAGTTCAGGACGATCTCGAAGGCGTCCTTGGGCATGAAGTAGTTCAGGCCGACGCCCGCGATGCCGAAGGCCGCGGTGAACAGGACGCCGCCGTAGGGGACCTTGCCCTTGTTCATGACCCCGGTGAACTTCGGCGCGGAGCCGGACATCGCCATGGAGCGCAGGATCCGGCCGGTGGAGTAGAGGCCGGAGTTCAGGCTGGACAGGGCGGCGGTCAGCACGACCAGGTTCATGATGCCCGCGGCGCCGGGGATGCCGAGCTTGTCGAAGACCGTGACGAAGGGGCTCTGGCCTTCGGAGTACGAGGTGTAGGGGAGCAGCAGGGCGAGCAGGACGACCGAGCCGACGTAGAAGATGCCCACGCGCCACATGATCGAGTTGATCGCCTTCGGCATGATCTTCTCGGGGTTCTCGGTCTCGCCGGCGGCGACGCCGCAGAGCTCGACGGAGGCGTACGCGAAGACGACGCCCTGGATCACCAGGAGCATCGGGAGCATGCCGACGGGAAAGAGGCCGCCGTTGTCGGTGATGGAGGACAGGCCCGGGGTGTGGCCGTCGATCTCGTGGCTGGTGGCGACGAGGTAGATGCCGACGAGCAGGAAGATCGTCAGGGCGGCGACCTTGACCAGGGAGAACCAGAACTCCATCTCGCCGAAGTACTTCACCGAGATCAGGTTCGCGGTGAGGACGACGGCGAGGGCGACGAAGGCGAGGACCCACTGGGGGACGTCGGTGAACATCGCCCAGAAGTGCGCGTAGGTCGCGGCGGCGGTGATGTCGGCCACGGTGGTCGTGGACCAGTTGAGGAAGTAGAGCCAGCCCGCGGTGTAGGCGCCCTTCTCCCCCATGAACTCGCGCGCGTACGAGACGAAGGCGCCGGAGGAGGGGCGGTACAGGACGAGCTCGCCGAGGGCCCGCACCACGAAGAAGGCGAAGACGCCGCACACCGCGTAGGCGATCGCGAGGGAGGGCCCGGCGCCGGCGAGCCGGCCGCCCGCACCGAGGAAGAGGCCGGTTCCTATCGCCCCGCCGATGGCGATCATGTTGATGTGGCGGGACTTGAGGTCCTTGCTGTAGCCCTCGTCACCGGCGTCGACATGCGGGGAGGGCGTCGCGGCGGGAGCCTCGGCCAAGGTGCGGTCACTCATGTACTGACTTCGCCTTCGTGGGTGGGGCAGGCAGGTCAGAACCGCCGCGCGGGGACGTTCGGTGGTGTCGGGCGCGCCGCGGTCCGTGTGTGGTCGCCCCAGGAGACCATGCGGCTCCGCTACCCGCCAAAACCCGTTCCATGTGCGCGGAAGCCCCCGACGACCTTGGAAAAGAGCGTCGGGGGCTTCCTGGAAGCTCGAATGCGTGGTGGCGAGGTCAGTCGCCGGGGGTGGGGTCCGCAGCCTGGTCGAGCCGGAAGGCCTCGTTGCCGAGGCCGATCCGGGCGTGCGCGTCGGGGCGGCGCGACTTGAGCGACAGCCCGTGGAGGAGGCCGCCCGCGGCGGCCAGTCCGATGATGCCGGGCAGCACCCAGCTGAGCGCGGAGCCGTCCTCGGCGCCGACGAGGACCGCGAAGTCCTTGACGGTGTAGACGGCGATGAACAGGAGCGCCAGACCCGCGGCGCCGGCCGCGACGAGCCGCCAGACCTGGGCGCCGGCGGTGCCGCGGCGGACGAAGAAGGCGATCACGGCGAAGGAGGCCGTGGCCATGAGGAGCGTCACACCGAGGGCGCCCACGCTGCCCATCCAGGTGAACAGGTGCAGCACCGGGGTCGTGGGGTCGCCGATCGGCAGGTCGTCGGTGAGGGCGAAGGCGAGGACCACGACCGCGGCGATGCCGGTCTGCAGGAGCGAGCCGGTGCCGGGGGCGCCGGTGCCGGCGTTGGTCCGACCGAAGGCGGCGGGGAGGAGGCCCTCGCGGCCCATGGCGAAGGCGTAGCGGGCGACCACGTTGTGGAAGCTGAGCATCGCCGCGAACATGCCGGTGACGAAGAGGACGTGCAGGACGTCGGTGAAGCCGGCGCCCAGGCGGCTCTCGGTGAGCTCGAAGAGCAGGCCGGGGCCGGCGTCGGCGGAGGTCCTGACGACCTCGGCGGGACCGGTGGCGACGGACAGCGCCCACGCGCTGAAGGCGAAGAACAGCGCGACGAAGCCCACGGCGAGGAACATCACCCGGGAGACGACGATGTGCGGCTTGCTGGTCTCCTCGGCGTAGACGGGGGACTGCTCGAAGCCGACGAAGGCGGCGATGCAGAAGCACAGGGCGGTGCCGAGGCCGGCGCCCGTGAGGGTCTCGGGGTTGAAGGCGTGCAGCGAGAGGCCCTCGGGGCCCGGCTTGCCGAGGGCGGCGACGTCGAAGACGACGACGAGCGCGCATTCGATGAGGAGCAGGACGCCGAGCACCTTGGCGTTGAGGTCGATCTTGAGCCAGCCGAGCGCGCCGGTGGCCGCGACCGCGATGAGGGCCGGTATCCACCAGGCGAGTTCGATGTCGAGGTAGGTGGCGAAGAGGCCGGAGATCTCGAAGCCGAGGATGCCGAAGACGCCGACCTGCATGGCGCTGTAGGCGATGAGGGCGACGAAGGAGGCGCAGGCGCCGGCGGTGGGACCGAGGCCGCGCGCGATGTAGGCGTAGAAGGCGCCGGCGTTGTGGACGTGTCGGCTCATCTCGGCGTAGCCGACGCTGAACAGCGCGAGGACGGCTCCGAGCACGACGAACAGCAGCGGCTGACCGACGATGCCCATGACGCCGAAGATGGTGGGCATGACTCCGGCGACCACCATCAGGGGGCCGCTGGCGGCGAGTACGGAGAGCAGCAGGCCGGCGGTGCCGAGGCGGCCGGCGCGCAGGGCCCGGTCCTGGCCCTTGTACGTGCGTATCTCGGCGGGGTCGGTGAGCGTGGCGGATCTGCCCGTCGCCATGGTGGCGTCCTTTCGGGGAGGGAACTGGGTGGTCCTGCTAAGCGGTGCCCAGCGCCGCACTGCGCGCGGCGAGGAACGCCTTGTGCGGATCGAGGTCCGGATACGACCAGGGCGCGGGGGTCGCGTGGCGGCCGATCCGGTGGAAGAGGGCGGCGGCCTCGGCGGGGCGTCCCTCGGAGAGCTTGGCGTGGGCGAGGAAGTTGAGGTCCACCCGGTTGCGGGGGTGGTCGTCCCGCTCCCATTCGAGCCACCAGTCGAAGGCCGCGCGCAGGACCTGGCGGGCGCGGCGGCCGGACCAGTGGGTGACGGCCCCGTCGTGTCCGCCGTGGGCGGCGAGCACCCGGTAGCGCTCGGCGTGGGCGATGACGGGGAGCACGGCGAGCGGGGAGTCGGCCGGGGACTCCTCGGCCGCCCAGGCGGCGAAGTCGTACACCTCGTGGAGCGGGTCGAGGCCGCCGCCGGGCGAGCGCTCGGCCAGTTGGGCGACCATCAGGTGGTGGGCGTGGTGGTGTTCCCGGTGGCGGGCCCGGACCTGGTCGAAGTGGCGGCTGAACTCCTCCTCGGTGCCGAAGGCGCGGGTGAGCAGGAGCAGCCCGAGCCAGGGGGTCGGGTCGGCGGGGAGCAGCGCGGCGGCGCGGCGGCAGGCCTCCTCCGCCGCCTCGGGCGTGCCCTTGCGGCGCAGGGCGCTGAAGACGGTGGCGCAGGCGAGGAGGGTGGCGGCGTCCGCGCTGTCGGGCTCGGCGAGCAGCCATTCGCGGGCCCAGGCGGTGGCGGCGGGGGTTTCGGCGAGGACGACGACGCGGTGGCCGCGGCGGTCCCAGTCGTCGGCGGTGCCGACGAGGAGGGTGCGCGCCTTGGCCCAGCGACCCTGGCTGAACTGGCTGCGGACGTCGACGAGTTCCGTGTCGCAGAGGGCGGGGTCGAAGAGCTGGGCGTCCCGTTTGCGGGCGCGGCCGAGGGGCGGCGGAGGCGGGGACATCCGCGGGGTTCCCTCCAGGACACGGGAGCGGGTGGGTGAAGGGATCAAGCCGGTGTGTTTCCGGATGATCACGCACAGCAAAGCGGTACGCGCAGCTCCGCGTCAAGGTCCGGTCCATCCGGTGGCGGGTTTCAACTGGTTTGAGGACCACCGCAGTTGAGGGTCCGATTCCGGTTCGGGGGCGGCCGGTGCGGCGCCGTGCCGTGCGTGGGGTGGGGCACATGACGACGCACGACGATCTCCCCGCGTACCTCCTGGGCTTCCCGGGGCCGCTGCGGGACGGGCTGGTGGCCGCGGTGCTGAGCGGGGCGAAGACCACGACCACGGGTCTGCTGCGGCAGTACGAGGCCGAGGGCGAGCCCTTGCCCGTGCCGGGCGGGCGCTCGGTGTTGGTGGATTCGCCGGAGCGTCCGGTGGCGTTGGTGGAGGTGACCGAGGTGCGGGTGGTGCCGCTCGCCGAGGTGGACCCGGGGCACGCGCCGGACGAGGGCGAGGGATACGCGACGGTGGCCGAATGGCGCTCCTCGCACGAGGGGTTCTGGCACGGCGCGCCGATCCGGGAGGCGATCGGCGGGCCGGTCAGCCGACCGCCGCGGCGGCGGCGCGGCCCGCCGCGCGGCCGGAGAAGATGCAGCCGCCGAGGAAGGTGCCCTCCAGGGCGCGGTAGCCGTGTACCCCGCCGCCGCCGAACCCGGCCGCCTCGCCGGCCGCGTACACGCCGGGGAGCGGGTCGCCGGAGGCGCCCAGGACGCGGGAGGAGAGGTCGGTCTCCAGGCCGCCGAGGGACTTGCGGGTCAGGATGGAGAGCCGGACGGCCACCAGCGGGCCCGCCTTGGGGTCCAGGATCCGGTGCGGCGCCGCGGTGCGGATCAGCTTGTCGCCCAGGTACTTGCGCGCTCCGTGGAGGGACATCACCTGGAGGTCCTTGGTGAAGGGGTTGAGGATCTCGCGGTCCCGGGCCACCACCTCGCGCCGGACGGTGGCCTCGTCGAGCAGGTCCTGCCCGGTCACGGCGTTCATGCCGCGCACCAGGGCGGCCAGGTCGCGCTCGACCACGAAGTCGGCGCCCTTGTCCATGAAGGCCTTGACCGGGCCGGGCACGGCCTGCCGGGCACGGTCGATGACCTGGCGGACCGACTTGCCGGTCAGGTCGGGGTTCTGCTCGGAGCCGGAGAGGCCGAACTCCTTGCCGATGATGCGCTGGTTGAGGACGAACCAGGTGTGGTCGTGGCCCGTCTTCATGATGTGGTCGAGGGTGCCGAGCGTGTCGAAGCCCGGGAAGAGGGGTACGGGGAGCCGCTTGCCGGTCGCGTCGAGCCAGAGCGAGGACGGCCCGGGCAGGATGCGGATGCCGTGCTTGTTCCAGATGGGGTCCCAGTTCTGGATGCCCTCGGTGTAGTGCCACATCCGGTCCTTGTTGATGTGGCGGGCGCCGGCGTCCTCGGCGATGCCGAGCATCAGGCCGTCCACGTGGGCCGGCACCCCGGACAGCAGCCGCTCGGGCGGGGTGCCGAGGCGCGCCGGCCACTGCTTGCGCACGAGGTCGTGGTTGCCGCCGATCCCGCCGCTGGTCACGATGACCGCCTGGGCCCGCAGGGAGAACTCGCCGACGCCCTCGCGGCCGCTCGCGGCGCCCCGTACGGCGTCCGAGGGTTCCAGGACCTCCCCCGTGACGGTGTCCACGACGCCGGCGGTGCGGGAGAGTCCGGTGACCTTGTGCCGGAACCTCAGCTGGACCAGGCCCCGGGCGACGCCGGCGCGGACCCGTCGCTCGAAGGGTTCGACCAGGCCGGGGCCGGTGCCCCAGGTGATGTGGAAGCGGGGCACGGAGTTGCCGTGGCCGTTCGCGTCGTAGCCACCGCGTTCCGCCCAGCCGACGACGGGGAAGAAGCGGACCCCCTGGGCGTGCAACCAGGGCCGCTTCTCGCCGGCCGCGAAGTCGACGTAGGCCTCGGCCCAGCGGCGCGGCCAGGCGTCGTCCTCCCGGTCGAAGCCGGCCGTGCCGTGCCAGTCCTGGAGGGCGAGGTCGCGGTGGTCCTTGATCCGCATCCGGCGCTGTTCGGGCGAGTCGACGAAGAAGAGACCACCGAAGGACCAGTGCGCCTGCCCCCCGATGGACTGCTCCGGCTCCTGGTCCACGAGGATGACCTTGCGGCCCGCGTCGACGAGCTCGGCGGTGGCGACGAGGCCCGCGAGCCCCGCTCCGATCACGATCACGTCTGCGTCGTACGTCATGCGCTGCCCGTCCTCCGGTCGGTGGTGGGGCAGATCCTTTGCTACGGAGCGGTAACCAGTCAACAGCGAAGAGGGGACGAACCCGTGAGCGCCTCCGATGAAGTACTGGACGTGGTGGACCGGGAGGACCGGGTGACGGGCAGTGCCCCGCGCGGGGAGGTGTACGCCCGCGGGCTCCTCCACCGGTGTGTGTTCGTGCAGGTCAGAGATGGGCAGGGGCGGATCTTCGTGCACCGCAGGACCGACTCGAAGCTGGTGTTCCCCTCGCACCACGACATGTTCGTGGGCGGGGTGCTGGGCGCCGGGGAGAGTTACCGGCAGGCGGCGCTGCGCGAGGCCGAGGAGGAACTCGGGGTGACGACGTTGGCGCAGCCGACGCCGCTGTTCAAGTTCCTGTACGAGGGTCCGGGCGGGGCCTGGTGGTCGTACGTGCACGAGGTGCGGTGCGAGGTCGCGGTGCGGCCGCAGGAGTCGGAGGTGGCCTGGCACGCCTGGCTGTCCGAGGAGGAACTGGCCGAGCGGGTGGCGGACGACGGGTGGGCGTGGGTGCCGGACGGGTTGGAGGCCTACCGGCGGCTGCGCGCGCACCGGGAGTCCCGCCAGTAGATTGATCAGGTGATCGACTTCGTCAAGGACGTGCGCCTCTGGTTCGCACCCGAGAGGCTGGGGGACGAGGGCGAGACCCCCGACTACCGGTTCTCGCTCGCCAACGAGCGGACCTTCCTGGCCTGGATCCGCACCGCGCTGGCGCTGGTGGGCGGCGGATTCGCGGTGGACCAGTTCCTGCCGGACCTGCGGTGGGGCGTGCGGGTCGGGATGGCTCTCGCGCTCCTGGCGGTGGGCGCGGCCTGCGCCCTGCGGGCGGTGAACCACTGGGCGCGGTGCGAACGGGCGATGCGGCGGGGCGAGGACCTGCCGCTGTCGCGGTTCCCGGTCGTGCTCAGCCTGGGGGTGGGGCTGGTGGCCGTGGTGATGATGGTGGTCGTCCTGCTGGGCTGGACGGCCCCGCGGTGAGCTTCGCGGGCCCGACAGGGCCCGGCCCGGCCGGGGGCCGCGACGCCGGGCTCCAGCCGGAGCGGACCCGGCTCGCGTGGCGGCGTACGACGCTGGCGTGCTCGGTGACGGCGGTCCTGGCGCTGCGCCAGGCGCTGCGTGGATCCGGCTCCCCGGTGGAGGTGGTCGGGGTCGCGGTGATCGTGCTGTTGTGGCTGGCGTTCCTGGGTGTGGCACACCGACGGATCCGCGCGCTGGCGGCCCACCGGCCGGCGCGGTTGGCGCCGCGCGCGGCGGTGGGGGCGGCGCTGTGCACGCTGGCACTGGCGGCCTTCGCGGTGGCGGTGATCCTCTGAGCGGATGAACGGATGGTCTGCCTTGTGCGCTTCCGCTCGGACACGCGAGGGACACAGACGGCACAAAAGGGTCAATACGGGATGTTCCGCACTAGCCTCGGCGCCATGACGACCCTGCACCACGAGCACCCCACGCACGAGCACGCGCACGGCCCCGGCTGCGGTCACACCGAGGTCGAGCACGGCGATCACGTCGACTACGCGCACGACGGCCACCTGCACCGGGAGCACTCCGGCCACTGGGACGAGTGCGAGACGGACCGTCACACCACCCACGAGGGCCACCCGCACGCGCACGGCGCGGACTGCGGCCACCGCAGCGTCCGGCACGGCGACCACGTCGACTACCTGCACGACGGGCACCGGCACGCCGAGCACGACGGCCACTACGACGACCACTGACCGGCCCCCGCCCCCGGCCCGGCCCCCGGCCGTCCCCGGCCCGTCCTCCGATCCGCCCGCCCCCGGCCCGGTTCCCGGTCGGGGGCGGGGTCGCGTCCCCGGTGCGCACGCCGCCCGCGCTCCCCGCCCCACACCCCGCACCTCCCCCACCCCGCCCTCCCCGGGCGCCGCCGCGGCCGGCAGGATTCCCACCGCCCGTCAACGCGATCCGGGGAGCCCGCAGATGACCGTCGAAGAGCCGTACCTCGTCCAGCCCGCGCCCGGTGTCCACGCCTACGTCCAACCGGACGGCGGCTGGTGCCTGAACAACGCCGGCTTCGTGAGCGACGGCGGCCGGACGCTCCTCGTCGACACCGCGGCCACCCGACGCCGGGCGCTGGCCCTGCGGGAGGCCGTCGCCGCCACCGGGTCCCCCATGCCGCGCACCGTCGTCAACACCCATCACCACGGCGATCACACCTACGGCAACGGGGTCTTCGCCCCCGAGGCGCTGATCCTGGGGCACGACAACGCGCGGACCGAGCAGCTCGCCGCCGGGCACCAGTTGGAGATGATCTGGCCCGCGACCGACTTCGGCGCCGTGGAGATCACCCCTCCCGACCTCACGTACAACGACCGGACGACCCTGCACGTGGGCGACATCGAGGTACGGGTCATCCATCCGGGCGTCGCGCACACCACCGGGGACTCGCTCGTGTGGCTGCCCCGGCAGCGGGTGGTGTTCACCGGCGACCTGGTCTTCGCGGGCGGCACCCCGTTCCTCGCGATGGGCTCGCTGTCCGGTTCGTTGCGCGCCATGGAGCTGCTGCGCTCACTCGACGCGGAGACCGTCGTCCCGGGGCACGGGCCGCTCACCGACGCCTCGGCGTACGAGTCCACCGAACGGTACCTGCGCCATGTCGCCGAACTCGCCCTGGAGGGCCGGGCGAAGGGGCTGACCCCGCTGGAGACCGCGCTGGGGGCGGACCTGGGCGAGTTCGCGGCCTGGCGGGAGAGCGAGCGGCTGGTGGCGAACCTGCACCGGGCGTACGCGGAACTGGCCGGGGAGCCGGAGGGGGCCCCGTTGGACATCGTGGCCGTGCTGCGGGACATGACGGTGATGAACGGCGGCGTCCCGATCCTCTGTCACGCCTGATCCGGTCGGGCCGGGTCGGGCCGCCGCGACGCGGCTCGGGCGCGGCGGGGCCCTGGCACGGGCGACTCCGGCGGGGCTCGGGCGCGGGGGGCTCGGGCGCGGGGGGCTTGTTTCGGCGTACCCTCTGGACGGCATACCGACTGGTCGGCATGATGACTCTCGTCCGTCCCGTCACCGTCCATCCCGTACGGAGGTGCGCACCATGACCCCAGCACCAGAAGCGACCCCGACCGGCCCGCCGGGCCTCGATCCGGAGCGGCTGCGCGGCCATCTCGACGCCGCGCTCCCCGGCCTGGTGGCCGGGCCGCTCACCGGCCGCCTCATCGAGGGGGGCCGGTCGAACCTCACGTACGCGGTCACCGACGGGTCCGCCCGCTGGGTGGTGCGCCGCCCGCCGCTCGGCCACGTCCTGGCGACCGCCCACGACATGCGGCGCGAGTACCGGGTCATCGCGGCCCTGCACGGAACGGCCGTGCCGGTGCCCGAGCCGGTGCTGCTGTGCGAGGACGAGTCGGTGCTGGGTGCGCCGTTCTACGTGATGGAGCACGTGGACGGCATCCCGTACCGGACGGCCGAGCAGTTGTCGGCCCTGGGCCCCGACCGCACCCGACGGGCCGTGCTCGGCCTGGTGGACACCCTGGTCGACCTGCACGCCGTGGACCCGCAGGCCGTGGGGCTGGGTGACTTCGGCCGCCCCGAGGGCTTCCTCGACCGGCAGTTGCGCCGGTGGGGCAAGCAGCTCGCGGCCTCCCGCGGCCGGGAGCTCGCAGGGATCGACGAGCTGCACGGCGCGCTCGGTCGGGCCCTGCCCGACTCCCCCGCCCCCACCGTGGTGCACGGGGACTTCCGGCTCGACAACGTGCTGATCGGCGGACCGCAGGACACGATCCGGGCGGTGCTGGACTGGGAGATGTCCACGCTCGGCGATCCGCTGACCGACCTCGGGCTGTTGGTGATGTACAGCTCGGACCTGGGCCTGACCGCCTCTCCGGTCAGTACGACCAGCGGGGCGCCCGGCCACCCCTCCCCCGCGGAACTGGTCGAGCGGTACGCCGCCCGTTCGGGTCGGGACACCTCCGCGATCTCCTGGTACACCGCCTTCGCCTGGTTCAAGCTCGCGGTGATCCTCGAAGGCATCCACTACCGCTTCACGCTCGGGCAGACCGTCGGAGCGGGCTTCGACCGGATCGGCGAGCTGGTCCCGGTCTTCGTCGAGCACGGTCTGCACACCCTCCAGGAAGGCTGAGGAACCCCCGCATGGACTTCGCATTCGACTCCCGGACCGAGGAACTCCGCCAACGGCTGCACGCGTTCATGGAGGAGTACGTGTACCCGGCGGAGGCCGTCGCCGCCGAGCAGCGCGCGCGGCTGGCCTCGCCCTGGGACACCCCGGCCGTCTTCGGTGAACTGAAGACCGAGGCACGTCGCCAAGGTCTGTGGAACCTCTTCTTCCCCGGCGAGGAGCACGGCGCCGGACTGACCAACCTCCAGTACGCCCCGCTCGCCGAGATCACCGGCCGCAGTCCGCACCTGGCGCCGATGGCGACGAACTGCGCCGCCCCGGACACCGGGAACATGGAGCTGCTCGCGCAGTTCGGCGACGAGGAGCAGCGCAAGCGGTGGTTGGAGCCGCTGTTGGAAGGCGAGATCCGTTCGGCGTTCGCCATGACCGAGCCCGACGTGGCCTCCTCGGACGCCACGAACATCGAGACTCTCATCGAGCGCTCCGCCGACGGCGACGAGTACGTGGTCACGGGCCGCAAGTGGTACATCTCCGGGGCGATGAACCCGGACTGCGCGATCTTCATCGTCATGGGCAAGACCGACCCCGACGGCGCCGACCCCCGCCGCCGGCAGTCGATGATCCTGGTCCCGCGCGACACCCCGGGCGTGGAGGTCCGCCGCGCGATGACGGTGTACGGGTACGCCGACCACGACCACGGCGGACACGCCGAGGTGGTCTTCCACGGGGCGCGGGTGCCGGCCGCGAACCTGATCGGCGAGGAGGGTTCGGGCTTCGCCATCGCCCAAGCCCGGCTCGGCCCCGGGCGGATCCACCACTGCATGCGGCTCATCGGCATGGCGGAGCGGGCCATCGAGGCGATGTGCGAGCGCGCCGTCGGACGGACCGCCTTCGGCAAGGACCTGGCCTCGCAGGGCGTCGTGCAGAACTGGATCGCGGACGCCCGGGTCACCGTCGAGCAGCTGCGGCTGCTGGTGTTGAAGACGGCCTGGCTGATGGACACCGTGGGCAACCGGGGCGCGCACACCGAGATCCAGGCGATCAAGATCGCGACGCCGCGGGCGGTCGTGGGGATCCTGGACCAGGCGGTGCAACTGCACGGGGCGGGCGGCGTCAGCCAGGACTTCCCGTTGGCCGAGTTGTGGGCGGCGGCGCGGACGCTGCGCCTGGCGGACGGTCCGGACGAGGTCCATCAGCGGTCGCTGGCCCACCGGGAGTTGAGGAAGCACGCGGGTCGGGGGTGAACGTGACGTGTTCGTGCGGGAGTTCTGGCGAACATGTGTGCGCAGTGAAGGCGATGCGGGGGGCCTATTAAGAAACCTTGTTGAACAAGGCCGGAAGGCCGGTGCGATCTTGATTTGCGCCTGTCAATCGGAACAGGGTTCTCCAGAAGGTTTGACGCCCCACACGTCAACACGAGGAGAACCCTCCACATGGCAACTCACAAGCGTTCGCGCGGTTTCCGGTACGCGGCAGTCGCCACGGGAGCCGCCACCGCGGCCGCCGTGACCCTGCTCGCGACCCCCTTCGCGGGGGCGGCGACACCGGCCGAGGGCACGGTCTACGGACTGGGCGCGCCCGGCGCGATCAGCGGAAGTTACGTGGTCATTCTCGACGCGTCCGCGGACAAGCAGCAGCTCGCCGACAAGTACGGCGGCGAACTGCAACGCACCTACACCTCCGGGGTCAACGGCTTCTCGGCCTCCGGCCTCAGCGAGACCGAGGCCAAGCGACTCGCGGCGGATCCCGCCGTCGGCAAGGTCGTGCAGAACAAGAAGTTCCACATCAACGCCACGCAGGACAACCCGCCTTCATGGGGGCTCGACCGGATCGACCAGGCCAAGACGGCGGGAGACAAGAAGTACGACTACCCCGACACCGCCGGTGAAGGGGTGACCGCGTACGTCATCGACACGGGCATACGCGTGAGCCACAAGGACTTCGGCGGCCGCGCCACGCACGGCTTCGACGCCGTGGACAACGACGACAGCGCCGACGACGGCAACGGCCACGGCACGCACGTGGCCGGCACCATCGCCGGTACGGAGCACGGCGTCGCCAAGAAGGCGAAGCTGGTCGCGGTGCGGGTGCTCGACGACAACGGCTCCGGTTCCACGGAGCAGGTCGTCGCCGGCATCGACTGGGTCACCAAGAACCACAAGGGTCCCTCCGTGGCCAACATGAGCCTCGGCGGCGGTGCGGACGAGGCGCTCGACGAGGCCGTGAAGCGCTCGATCGCCTCGGGCGTCACGTTCGCGGTCGCGGCGGGCAACGAGTCGACGGACGCCGGGCAGGGCTCCCCCGCCCGGGTCCCGGAGGCGATCACCGTGGCGTCGAGCACCATCGACGACGCGCAGTCGGACTTCTCCAACTTCGGCTCCGTGGTGGACCTGTACGCGCCGGGCTCGGACATCACGTCCGACTGGAACGACAGTGACAGCGGCACCAAGACGATCTCCGGCACCTCCATGGCCACTCCGCACGTGGTCGGTGCCGCGGCCGTCTACCTGGCGGGACACCCGTCGGCGACGCCGGCCGAGACGGCTGCCGCGCTGACCGGTGCGGCCACCGCGGACGCGGTGACCAACCCGTCGGCCGGCACCGCGAACAAGCTGCTGAAGGTGGCCCCGTAACGGAAGCCGCTCAAGGTGACCCCGTAACGGGTGACCGGCAGACCTGAACCGGCCCGCCCCTCGGCCGCCCCCTCCAGGGGCGCGTCGGGGGCGGGCCGGTTCCTCGCGTGCGGGCCCGTTCCTCGCGTGCGGGGCTGGTGCGGCCGTGAGGGCCGGCTCCCGACCCCTCAGGGGCGCAGCGCGCGCAGCAGCAGGTCCGCGAGGTGATCGGCGACCTGCTGCGGCGTGAGCGGGCCGTCCTCCCGGTACCAGGTGGACAGGTGGTGCACGGAGCCGAAGTGGTAGTCCACCACCAGGTCCGCGGGAGTGGCGGTGGAGAAGACCCCCGCGCGCTGCCCCTCCTCGACCAGTGCCCGGAAGCGCTCGTGATAGCGCCGGCGCTCGGCCCGCACCTGCTTGAACTTCTCGGGGCTGAGCTGGTGCATCGACCGGAAGAAGATCATCGCGTCGTCGAGGTTCTCGATCGTGGTGACCACCACGTCGGCGGCGGCGGCCCGCAGCCGCTCCTCCACGGGCGCGTCGGACCCGGCCACCGCGTCCAGACGTTGCTGCTGGAGCCGCAGCATCCGCGCGTACACCTCGTGCAGCAGGTCGTCCTTGGACCCGAAGTAGTGGTACAGCGCGCCCTTGGTGACCCCGGCCGCCTCGACGATCTCCTGTACGGAGGTGCGGTCGTAGCCGCGTTCGGCGAACAGCCGGGTGGCGACGGCCAGCAGTCGCTGCGGCACCGGTGCGTCGCCGGTGCCCTCGGACTCCGTGGTGGTCTTGGCGGCCATGGCTCTCGCCTTCCTTCCTGATCCCTCGCCCGTCGTGGGGCGACGTCGTGCGACCGTCCGACTGTTTTCAGCCGCGTTCGCGCAGTTCCCGTCGCAGGATCTTGCCACTGCTCGTCTTGGGAAGGACAGGCAGGATCTCCACCTGCCTCGGGTACTTGTACGCGGCGATCCGCTCGGCGCAGTACGCGGACAGCTCGGCGGGCTCGACGCGGGCGCCGGGGCGCAGGCTCACGTAGGCCTTCACGCTTTCGCCCCGGTACGGATCGGGGACCCCGACCACGGCCGCCTCGCGCACGTCGGGATGGGTGTACAGCACGTCCTCGACCTCGCGGGGCCAGACCTTGAAGCCGGACGCGTTGATCATGTCCTTCTTCCGGTCGACCACGTAGAGCCACCCGTCGGCGTCCATGAAACCGACGTCCCCGGTACGCAGTTCGCCGTCCGGGAAGGCCTTCGCGGTCTCCTCGGGCAGTCCCCAGTAGCCGGGAACGACCTGCGGTCCGCGGACGGCTATCTCCCCGCTCTCGCCGATCGGGACCTCGGCGCCGCGCTCGTCGAGGATGCGTACGAGGGTGTCCGCGCCCGGCAGACCGACGGAGAGGGTGCCGGAGACCGGGTCCACGGGGGCTTCGAGGTGGACGGGCACGGAGGCGCAGGGCGCGGTGCACTCGGTGAGCCCGTAGCCGTTGCGCAGGTAGAAACCGAAGCGGGCGCGCAGCCGCTCGACGAGGGCGGGCGGGAGCGGGGCGCCGCCGGAGGAGACCACGCGGAACGAGGCGAAGTGGTCGGGGGTCGCGGCGGGGTGGGCCGCCAGGGCCATGAAGGCGGTGGCCGGGCCGACGGTGTAGGCGGGGCGGTGTTCGAGGAAGGCGTCGAGGACGGCGCCGGCTTCGAAGCGGTGGGCGAGGACGAGGGTGCCGGCGTTGACGAGGCAGGCGGCGAGCTCGCAGACCAGCCCGGTGATGTGGAAGAGCGGGGCGAGGGCGAAGTAGCCGGCGCCCTCGGGGAGGGGATGGCCGGTGACCTGGCGGGTGGCGTTGTGGGTGAGGGCGCCGTGCGGGTTCAGGGCGCCCTTGGGGGTGCCGGAGGTCCCGGAGGTGTAGCTGATGAGGGCGGTGTCGGAAGCGGTGAAGCACGGGTCGGCCGGCGCGGGGTGACCCCGGCGGGCGACGGTGGCGAGGTCGGCGACACCGGCGGACGGCAGGTCCGGGACGGAGGCGGGGGCCGGTTCCGTGGCGGGGGCGGGGATCGCCGGCGGGGCGGGGGCGGGGGCCGGTTCCGGGGCGGGGACGGGTACCTCTCCGGGGGCGGGGGCCAGGACCCGGGGGTCGTTCCGCGTCTGGAAGTCCCGGTCGCGCGCGGTGAGCGCGACGCGTACGCCGGTGTCGCGGACGCTCTCGCGGAGGTAACCGGTCCAGGCGCGGGCGTCGCAGACCAGGGCGACGGCGCCGGAGTCGCGCAGGATGTGGCCGACCTCGCCGGACTTGTACATGGGGTTGAGCGGGACGACGACCGCGCCCGCCTTCCAGGCCGCCAGCACGGCGAGCACGAAGTGCGGGGTGTTCTGCAGCATCACGGCGACCCGATCGCCGCGCCCCACGCCCCGCGCGGCGAGGTGGCCGGCGACCGAGTCGGAGAGCGCGTCGACCTCGGCGTAGTCCAAGCGGCCGTCGAAGTAGGCGATGGCGGTGCGTCCGGGGGCGCGGGCGACGGCCGCCCGGAAGGCGGCGGGCACGCTCACCGGGGGCGTGATCGGCGCGCGTTGGGCGGCGCTGAGGCGAGCCAGCCAGGGCCGGTCGGCATAACGGACGGTCCGGGGCGTGGCGTCGGGCGTCACGTCTTCGGTGGCGGGCGTCGCGTCGGGCCTCGCGTCGGGCCTCGCGTCGGGCCTCGCGTCGGGCCTCGCGTCGGGCCTCGCGTCGGGCCTCGCGTCGGGCTTCGCGTCGGGCTTCGCGTCGGGCCTCGCGTCTTCGGTGGCGGGCGTCGTCGTCTCGCGGGCGGGCCCGGTCATCGTGTCTCCCACTTCTGCTGGAGGTGGTTCATGTTCGTCAGCCAGCGGTCCGGGTCGGTGGCCCGGGCGACGTGGTAGTCGGCCACCTCGGGGTGCGGGAGGATCAGGAACCGGTCCTTCTCCATGCCGTCGAACAGGGCGTCCGCGACCGCTTCCGGCTCGATCGCCGTCGGTGCCAGGACGAGTTCGCCCGCCGAGCCCGCAGCGGTCAGCATGTCGGTGCGGACCCCTTGCGGGCAGACGGCGTGGACCCGGACGCCGCGGTGGCGGTAGGTCAGCGACAGCCATTCCGCGAAGGCGAGGGCACCGTGCTTGGTGACACTGTACGGCGCGGCCCCGATCATGGTGAGGAGTCCGGCGGCGGAGACGGTGGACACGAATCGGCCGCTCCCCCGCTCCAACCAGTCCGGCAGCAGGGCGCGGGCGGCACGGACGTGCGCCATGACGTTGACGTCCCATGCCGCTTCCCAGACGGCCTCGTCCACGAAGGCGTCACCGCCCGAGGCCAGGCCGGCGTTGGCGCAGTAGACGTCCACCCTGCCGCCGAGGGCCTCGCGGGCCCGCTCGACGATCGTCGAGGCGTCGCCGGGGACCGCGATCGTGCGGGCGCCGATCCCGTCGGCGACGGTCGCCGCCTTCACCGGGTCGAGGTCGTTGACCACGACCGTGGCCCCCTCGGCGGCGAAGCGGCGCGCGAGGGCGGCGCCGATGCCGCCGCCGGCTCCGGTGACGACGACTCGCTGGTCCTGGTACGCGCTCACGGGATCACCTTTCGACGCTGACGACGGATGACGGATGACGGATGCGGGCGGACCCGGCGGACCCGGACGGACCTGCGTGGATCCGACCCGATCCGATCCCATCCCCTCCGGACGGATCGAGGGCAGACTAACCAGTCGGTATGTCGGGACGGAAGGGGTCGGCGGCCTAGCGTGTCCGGATGACGCTGTCGCGACGCGGGGTACTGGGACTGGCCGGAGCCGTGGGGGCCGCGGGGGCCACGGGAAGTCTGGGCGCGGTGATGCCGGACTCCCCGAAGGCGGTCGGCGCGACCGCGCGGGTGCGGACGGGATGCGAGCAGCTCGCCGCCGACGGTTACGGGGCGCTGGCCGGACAGCGGATCGGGGTGGTCACCAACCCGACCGGGATCACCGCCGACGCGCGCCATCTGGTGGATGTCCTGCACGCGGACGAACGGGTCGACCTGGTGGCGGTGTTCGGGCCGGAGCACGGGTTCCGCGGCACGGCGCAGGCGGGCGGTTCGGAGGGCGCCGGCCGGGACCCGGCGACGGGACTGCCCGTGTACGACACGTACGACAAGAGCGGCCGGCAGCTCGCGGACGTGTTCACGGCGGCCGGCGTCGACACGGTGGTCTTCGACATCCAGGACGTCGGGGCGCGCTTCTACACCTACATCTGGACCCTCTACGACTGCATGCGCGCGGCCGCCCTGGCGGGCAAGGCGGTGGTGGTGCTGGACCGGCCCAACCCGGTGGGCGGGGTGCGGGCGGCCGGACCGGTGCTCCTGCGGCCGTACGCGAGCTTCGTGGGGCGGGAGCCGATCGCCCTCGCGCACGGGATGACGGCGGCGGAACTGGCCCTCCTGTTCAACGGCGAGTTCCTGAAGGACAAGCCGGTCGCGCTCAGGACGGTACGGATGACGGGATGGCGCCGGGAGTCGTTCTTCGGGGCGACCGGGCTGCCCTGGGTGCCGCCGAGCCCGAACATGCCCACCGCGGACACGGCCCTCGCGTACGCCGGCACCTGCCTGTTCGAGGGGACGAACCTGTCCGAGGGACGGGGTACGACGACCCCCTTCGAGGTGGTCGGCGCCGAGGGCGTCGACCGGCGGTGGGCGGAGGCCGCGAACGCGCTGGGGCTGCCCGGGGTCTGGTTCCGGGAGACGTACTTCACCCCGTCCTTCTCCAAGCACGTCGGGAAGGTGTGCGGCGGCGTCCGGCTGATCGTGCACGACCGCGAGGCCTTCGACCCGGTACGGGCCGGAATCGGGCTGCTGGTCACCGCGCGGCGGACGTGGAGCGGCTTCGGCTGGCGGGCCGACCACTGGATCGACCGGCTGACGGGATCCGACCGGGTCCGCGTGATGGTGGACGCGGGGGCCGGGGTGGAGGAGATCGTGGGCGACTGGGCGGCCGGGTTGGCGCGCTTCGCCGCGCTGCGGGAGGGGTACCTCCTCTACCGGTGACCCGGGCCGGCCGCGGGGCCGGCCGGCGGACGCGGCAGCGGGATGACGCCGGGCCCGCCGGGGGCGCGGCGTGGAGGGGGGCGTCATGGCGGACATCGGCAGGGTGGTCGGGGGCGGCGACGGGAGCGGGGCCGGGGCGGGCAGTGCGGCCGTTGCGGGTGGTACAGGTGATACGAGTGATACGGCTGGAGTGCGCATTGCGGACGGCGCGGCCAGGCTGGGGGTTGCGGGCGGCGCGGCCGGGGTGGGGGTTGCGGGCGGCGCGGCCGGGGTGGGGGTTGCGGGCGGCGCGGCCGGGGTGGGGGTTGCGGGCGGCGCGGCCGGGGTGGGGGTGCGGCCTTACGCGGAACTCACCTTCGACGCCGACGGCGACGTGGACCGGGGCACCCGGGAGGCCGTCGCCCGGATCGATGCCACCGACCTGCTGGTCTTCGCCCACGGCTGGAACAGCGACCGGTCGACCTCGACCCGCCTGTACGACCGCTTCTTCGCCCCGTTCCCCGGGCTCGTGGGGGCAGGGGTGCGGCTGGGGTACGTGGGGGTCGTCTGGCCCTCGATCCGGTTCTCCGACGAGCCGATACCGGACTTCGACCCGCCCGGCGCGCTCGCGGAACCGGGCTTCGGCACGGCACTCGACCCCGCCACCCGGCAGGCGCTCGGGGAGTTCTGGCCGGACCGCGCGGCCGAGTTGGAGCGAATCGCCGAACTGCTGGAGGAACGGCCCGATTCGGCGGCCGCGTTCGTCGAGTTCGGCGCGCTGGTGCGGGAGATCGTCGGGGTGGACGCGGTCGCCACGCCGGCCGCCCTCGACGTGCCGGCCATGTTCGCCCGGGACGTCCTGGAGGTGTGCCGGGCGTTCACCGAGGTGCTCGCCGAGGCGGACGCGACGCGGAGGCGGGACGGGGACGGGGCCGGCGTCGGGGCCGGTGGCGGAGTCGGGGGCGCGGGTCTGGCACTCGGCGGCGGGTTGCGCGCCCTGTGGGGCGGCGCGAAAGAGGTGTTGCGCCAGGCCACCTACTATCAGATGAAGAAACGGGCCGCAGTGGTCGGCGAACACGGATTGGGGCCGGTGCTCGCGGAGCTCGCACACCGCCGGCCGGCGTTGCGGATCCACCTGATCGGCCACAGCTTCGGGGCGCGGGTGGCGGCCTTCTCCCTGCGGGCGGTGCCGGACTCGTCCCGGTACGTGAAGTCCCTGACCCTGCTCCAAGGAGCCTTCTCCCATTACGCCTTCACCGACCGGCTCCCTCACGACGGGGACCGCGGCGGCGACCTGCGGGGGCTCCAGCACCGGGTGGACGGGCCGGTGGTCGCCTGCCACTCCCCGTACGACACCTCGCTCGGGCTGTTCTATCCGCTGGCCTCCCGGATGGCCGGGGATTCGGCCGGACTGCTGGGCTTCGACGAGCGCTGGGGCGCGATCGGGCACGACGGGGTACGGGCCGTGCCGGGCACGCCCCGGCTGAGCCTCGAGACGGTGCTGCGCGGCGGGCTGCCCGGGGCGGGCTGCGTCAGCGTGGACGCGGGCTCCGTGGTCCGGCGGGGCGGGGCACCGTCGGGGGCGCACAGTGACATCTGCCACGAGGAACTCGCCCGGGTCGTGGTGGCCGCGGGGCGCATGGGGCGCTGAGTTCCGGCCATGTGCCACCCGTACGCCTCGACCGCCCCCGCATGCGCCCACATTCCGCCGGGCATGTTGGGCACGTCGAGACGTACGACGACGTTCGACTAGTACGACGCCTCGACGTGGGCGCGGGGCGCGGCGGAGGTGAAGGTGCGATGGCGGGATTCCGAAGTCTGGCCTACCAGGTGCGCGATGCACGCAATGACCGGGCGTTGCGGCGTCATTCGCTGCGCCGTTGTCTGGAGAGATTCGCGCCCTACGGGCACCGGGCGACGTGGTGGCATCTGTGCGATCGGCACGGGATCGCCCCCGAGGACCGGGGTGCCGATCCGCAGCGGCTGGTCGCCGCGCTGGAGGAGCTGGAGGAGGCCCGCGCCGTCTGGCTGGAGTACGAGCGCCAGTTCGCGGAGCGGCGGCGGCGTGAGAAGCACCACGGACTGCGCCGGCCGGACTGGGCGTGGGGCGGGAGCGGGGACGCGGTCGTGCGGTGCGCGGACCCGGGGATCCGGCCGGACGGCACGCTCGGTGAGGTGTTGAGACGGTTGGTGCGGGCCTTGGAGTCGGAGCCGGGTACCGGGTGCCCGATCTGTGGTGAACGCGAGCTGAGCTGGCCGCCCATCGGGGTGGGCCACGAGGCGTGGGCCGGCGCGTGGTCCTGGGACGGGCCGGTGTGCGGGGGCTGCGGAATCGTGGTTCCCAGACCGGCCCTCGCCGACGCGGGGACGGTGGACCCGGCGTCGGCGGGCGCGGCGTGAGCGGGACGGAGGCGAGCGGCGCGGGTGCGGTGGGCTCGGGATCGGTCGGTGCGGGGTCGGTGGGCTCGGGATCGGTCGGCTCGGGGACGGTGGGCTCGGGGTCGGTGGGCTCGGGTGCGGTGGGCTCGGGTGGGGTGTGTGGGGACGGTGGCGGGGGCGCGGCGGCGCGGGTGCCGCTCCAGGTCTCGTTGAACGGCGGCCGGGAGGCCGCCGAGGGGGCCGCGGTACCGATGTCCCCGGAGGACCTGGCGCGGTCGGCGGTGGCCTCGGTCGCCGCCGGGGCCCGCGAGGTACTGGTGCACCCGCGGACCCCGTGCGGGCGTGAGAGCCTCTCGCCCCGGGTGGTCGGGCCGCTGCTGGAGGCGCTGCGGGGCGTGGGGGTCTCCGTACCGCTGTCGGTGCCGGCGAGCATCGCGGCGGAGCCGGATCCCGCCGCGCGGCTCGGGCGGGTCCGGTCGTGGGACGTGCTGCCGGACCGCGCGGCGGTGCGATTCGCGGACCCCGGGGCCGAGGAGTTGGGGCTGGCCCTGCTGGAACGCGGGGTGGCGGTGGACGCGGTGGTTCCGCTGGGCGGGACGGCCGGGCCCGAGCCGCTGGGCAGGTTCCTGGCGTGGGCCGCGCCCGATCACGGCCGGGTCCGCCTCGTGGTGGAGCTGCCGGAGGCCGACCCGGCGCTGGTGGCGGGGTTGTGCTGGCTGCCGCCCGTGGAGGTGGTGCTGTTCGGACGGGAGGCCGCCGCCTGGCCGGTGCTGCGGCTCGCGGCGCGCTGTGGTGCGGGGGCGCGGGTCGGCGTGGGCGACGTACTCGTCCTCCCGGACGGGCGTCCGGCGCGGTCCAACGCCGAGCTGGTCACGGCGGCCTTGGTCGAAGCGGAGGCGGAGGCGTCCCGCGCGGCTAGAGCGACAGTCGGGAGCCGGTGAGGCGTTCGCCGAAGACGTCGTCCGGGTTGGACAGCGCGCAGGTCTCCAGGGACAGGCAGCCGCAGCCGATGCAGTCGGTCAAGTGGTCGCGCAACCGGCCGAGTTGTTTGATCCGGTGGTCGAGTTCGGCGCGCCAGGCCTCGGACAGGCCGGCCCAGTCCTCGCGGGTCGGCGTACGGCCTTCAGGGAGTTGGGACAGCGCGTCGCGGATGCTGGCGAGCGGGATGCCCACGCGTTGGGCGGCCCGTACGAAGGCGACCCGGCGCAGTGCGTCACGGGTGTAGCGGCGCTGGTTGCCGGAGGTGCGACGGCTGCTGATCAGGCCCTTGGCCTCGTAGAAGTGCAGCGCCGAAACCGCCGCGCCGCTGCGCGCGGACAGCTGACCGACGGTGAGTTCATGGACTTTCTCGGGAATCTGCGGCACTCGGCCGAGCGTAGTCGGCGCGATCGGAATCCGTTGACAGATACATGTGACCCCAGCATGCTGAGCAAGCGCTTATTCGCTGGTCAGTGAGAGGCAGGGGCAAGGCATGGCCGAACCGAGGATCTTCACGTCCGCCGAGGAGCTGCGCGCCGGGATCGGCGCTCCGCTCGGCCCGAGCGAGTGGCTGGAGGTGGATCAGAAGCGGATCGACCTCTTCGCCGACGCGACGGGCGATCACCAGTGGATCCACGTCGATCCCGAGCGGGCGGCCTCCGGCCCCTTCGGTTCGACCATCGCGCACGGCTATCTCACGCTGTCGCTGCTGCCGAGCCTGGTGCCGCAGATCATGCGGGTGGAGGGCATGCGGATGGGCATCAACTACGGCACGAACAAGGTGCGATTCCCGGCGACGGTGCCGGTCGGCTCGCGGCTGCGCGCCACCGCCGTGATCACGGAGGTCACCGAGGCGGGTGGCGGCGTACAGGTCGCGGCGACCGTGACGGTCGAGCGCGAGGGCGGCGAAAAGCCGGTGTGCGTCGCGGAGTCGGTGTCCCGGTACTACTTCTGACAGGGGGTGGCGGGGCCGGCGGCCGGGCGCGGGTCGGGGTGCGGGCCAGCGGCCGGGCCGGGGTCGGAGTCGATGGCCGGGGGCGGCGGCCGGGGTCGGGCCGACGGCCGGAGGCCCAGGCGGCCGTCGGCGCCAGGCAGCCGTCACCGCGCGGCGGGTGTCACCGCCCGGCGTGCGTCAGCGCGTCGTTCCGCCGGCGGGGCGCGTGCCGACCATGCGGAGCACGAGGTCGGCGTACAGCGCGCCGACCTCGTCGGGCGTGCGCGAGCCGGTCACGTTGAACCAGCGGGCCACGTCGATGCACAGGGACAGGACGGCGAGGGTGGTGCCGGGCACGTCGGGGACCTCGAACTCCCCCGCCGCCACCCCCTCGGAGATGATCCGGCGTACGGCGGCGTCGCTCTGCCGGCGCAGTGCCACGATTTCGGAGCGGTGCTCCAGGGCGAGAGCATCGAGCTCGTACTGGACCACGCGCGCGGTGGTGTGGTGCGCCGCGTGCCAGCGGACGAAGGACCGCACGGCCTCGTCGAGCCGGTCGGCGGCGGTCCCCGGGCCGGACGCGGCCGTCTCCAGGATCTCCAGCGCCTTGTCGTGCCCGATCCGGCTGATCCGGTGGAGCAGCTCTTCCTTGGTCTTGTAGTGGATGTAGAGCGCGGCCGGACTCATGCCGGCCCGCCCGGCGATGTCCCGGGTGGTGGTGGCGTGGTAGCCGCGCTCCGCGAAGGCCTCCACGGCGGCGACGAGCAGCCGCCGCGCGGCGTCGGGGGTGACCTCCGACCACGGCTGGTAGCCACCGGTGTCCGCCGGGCTGTCCATCGCTCGCTCACCCTCTTCGCCTCGCGGGATCCGTCTCGCGGGGATCCGTCGTATGGGAAGGGACACCCTACCGGAGAGGTGAGCAAGCGCTTAGCGGTCCTGGCCGGCCCGCCCGGGGACGCCCAGCGGTTCTGACCGGCCGATCCGCGAGCGCTCGGCGGTCCTGGCCGGCCCGCCCGGGGACGCTCAGCGGTCCTGGCCGGCCGATCCGGGCGTGCCCTTCGGCGCGAAGGGGTCGTAACCCGTCATGAGCTTCTCCATCCGGGCCTGGTCGACACGGGTGACGATCTGGGTGACCTCCTGCCGGTCCCGGATCACCTTGGCGAGGGTGAAGGCCGAGGTGGTCAGGTAGAGGACGGCGATGCCGAGGAAGGCGCGCACCCAGCCGTTCGCGTCGAGGTTGTAGATCCCCAGGGCCACGGCCGCCATGGCGACGCCGAAGGAGGCGACGGCCTGGCCGTAGTAGGCCCCCGTGTTCTGCTGCTTGACCGGTGTCTCGTTCATGGGTCCAGCTTCGGGGACCTGTGGCCCGCGCCACATCCGTGCGCGTACTCACGTACGTACTCAGCCGGAACGACTGCCCAGAACGCCGAAACCGTTCAGAACGCCGAAACCCCGGTCCGGGCACGGCCGATGAGCAGCTTCTGGATCTGGCTGGTGCCCTCGTACAGGGTCATCACCCGGGCGTCGCGCAGCAGCTTCCCGGCCGGGTACTCGTCGATGTAGCCGTAGCCGCCGTGGACCTGGAGGGCGTTGCTCGCGGCGCGCACGGCCGCTTCGGAGGCGAAGAGCTTGGCGGTGGAGGACTCCGTGGCGAAGGGCTTCCCGCGGTCGATCAGGTCGGCCACCCGCCAGGTCAACAGCCGGGCCGCGTCGACGTCGACCGAGATGTCGGCGATGAGTTCCTGGACCAACTGGTGGTGCGCGATGGGCTTGCCGAACTGCTCGCGTTGGGCGGCGTACGAGACGGCCGCGTCCAGAGCCGCCTGGGCGATGCCGACGCAGCCGGCGGCGACCGACATCCGCCCCTTGGCGAGGGCGGACATGGCCACGGAGAAGCCCTTGCCCTCGGGTCCCAGCATCGCGGAGGCCGGCACGCGGACACCGTCGAGGGCGAGTTCGGCGGTGGCCTGGCCGCGCAGGCCGAGCTTGCCGTGGATCTCGCGGCGGGTCAGGCCCGGGCTGTCGGTCGGCACGAGGAAGGCGGAGATCCCGCGGTGGCCGGGCTCGTCGTTGGTGCGGGCGAAGAGCAGCACCACGTCGGCCCAGGTGCCGTTGGTGATGAACATCTTGCTGCCGCTGACGACGTACGTGTCGCCCTCCCGCCGGGCGCGGGTCTCCAGGTTGCCGGCGTCGGAGCCGGTGCCGGGTTCGGTGAGACCGAAGCAGCCGAGCGCGTCGCCCGAGCACAGGCGCGGCAGCCAGGCCCGCTTCTGCTCCTCTGTGCCCCAGGCGGCGACGGTCTTCGCCACCAGGCCGAGGGAGACGGAGACGATGCCGCGCACGGCGGAGTCGCCGCGGCCGAGTTCCTCGGTGACGAGCACGTAGGCGAGGTGGTCGCCGCCGGAACCGCCGTATTCCTCGGGGACGGTCAGTCCGAGGAAGCCGACGTCGCCGAGCTTCTTGACCATGGAGCGGTCGACGTTCTCGGCGCGGTCCCACGCGGCGGCGTACGGGGCGATCTCGCGCTCGGTGAACTCGCGGGCGAGCCGCCGTACGGCCTCCTGCTCCTCGCTCAGCTCCAGGTTCACCGGGCACCTCCGGGCGGTCCGGCGCCAGTTAACTAGCACCGGTAGTTTATTGCGGGCAGGCCCTACTATGTGGCGCATGGCCAGACCGCGCAAGCCCCTCCTCAGCAGAGACCGCATCGTCGAGGCGGCGGGCGCACTGGTGGACGCGGAGGGCCTGGAGGCGGTGTCCACCCGCCGACTGGCGGCCGCGCTCGGAGTCAGCGGGCCGTCCCTGTACAACCACTTCCGCACCAAGGACGAGATCCTGGACGCGGTGGCGGACGCGGTGAGCGCCCGCGTCGACTTGTCGATGTTCGACGCCGAGGACGGTCGAGGCTGGCGGCTCGCGCTGCACGACTGGGCCCACTCGTACCGGGACGCGCTGTCCGACCATCCGAACATCGTTCCGGTGCTGGCGCGGGGGCCGGGCCGCCGCCCGGCGGGCCTTCGGGTGGCGGACGCCGTCTTCGGCGCGATGACGGAGGCCGGGTGGCCGCCCGCCCACGCGACCCGGATCGGCGCGCTGATGCGGTACTTCATCCTGGGCTCGGCGGTGGGGTCCTTCGCCCGCGGTTTCGTCGACGACCGCGCCGCGTACGACCCGTCGGACTACCCCCACCTGGGCCAGGCCCACCTGCTGGCCGAGCGGCAGCATGAGGTGGACGAGGGCGCGTTCGAGACCGGGCTGGCGGCCCTGCTGGACGGACTGGCCATCCAGTACGAGGCACTGAAGACCACGGCTTGACGGCCGGCCGGCCGGGGCGACTGGGACGCGACGGAGAAAGGGGCCGGCGGGGACGCCGGGGGCGGCGTGAAGGGGCGGGGCGGCGTGGCCCGTACGGCAGGCGGGGAGGTAGGGCAGGCGTGGGACGTACAGCAGGCGTGGGAGGTACAGCCGGCGTGGGAGGTACAGCCGGCCCCGGGGGCGTGAGCGGCACCGGCGTGGGCAGCGGCAGCGGCAGCGGGGAGAGCGTGCGGCTGCTCCACGCGGCGCGGGCCGGGGACGAGACGCGCGTCAGGGCGCTCCTGGACGCGGGCGCCGACCCCGACGCCACCGGTCCGAACGGCCTGTCCGCGCTGGACCTCGCGGCGGACGACGGGAGCCACGGGGTGGTCGACGCCCTCGTCACGCACGAGGCGCGGGTGGACCGTGTGGCGCCGGACGGCTGGACCCCCCTGTTGCGGGCGGTGGACGCGGGCGCTTCCGGAGCGGCGATCCGGCTCGTCGGGTCGGGAGCTGCCGCCCTGTGGCGGAAGAATCCCGTCGGCCTCACCGCCCTGGAACTCGCCCGCCACTGGCACGCGACGGGCGCGGAGACCGAATTGCGCCTCCGGGCGGGTTCCGCTTCCACCGAACCGGTCGAGCGCCACCGCGTCGCGGACGACGAGGACTCCTTCACGGAGCTGCTACGGATCGGCGGCCGCCGGGTCCGCACCGGTCACGCGGCGATCCTCACCCGGCTGGAGGCCTCGTCGGGGATGCGTACGCCCTTCGGCACGCTGCTCGCACGGGCCGAGGCGGAGGAGGACCCGTTCCATGCGGTGCGCGCCGAGGCCGTAGCCGTGCTGTACGAACGCGGGGACCGCGCGACGTGGGTCGAGGCCGCCGCGCTGATCGGCCATCCGCGCCCCTCCGTACGGCACTTCGGCGTGGACGTGGCACGCTGTCTCGCCCTCTTCGACGCGTGCGGCGGAGACGGCGACTGCGTCGACGGACCACGCTGCCTCGTGCCGCCCACCCGGGAACTGCTGCTCGCCGGGCTCCCGGGGGAATCCGACCCCGAGGTGCTCGCGCTCGTGCTCCGGGGCCTGACGGACTGCGCCGTACCCGACTTCTCCGCTGTGCTCGTTCCCCACGTCACCCACCCGGCCGCCGTCGTGAGACGGGCGGTCGTCGCGGGGCTCCACGGGATCCACGGGCGCCACGGAGCGGCGGACGGGGACCCGGCCGTGGTCCGCCCGGCCCTGTTGACGTACCTGCGCGACCCCGACCCCCAGGTACGGACGGGTGCCTGCGCGGCCCTGGCCGAGCGGGGAGAGCGGGCCGGCGACATACGGGACGCCCTGGCCGGGCTGCTGACGGATCCGGACGTCGCCGTACGGGTCGAGTCCGCTGTGGCCCTGGTCCTGCTCGACGACCCGCGGGGTGAACCGGTGGTTGCCCGGCTGCGCCGGAGCGCGGGCGACGGCGAGGACTCCCCCTTCCACTGGCGGTTCTACGACGCGGCACGGCATCTGGCGCACCGGAGAACGGCGGCCGGCCCGGTCACCGGCTCCGAGTCCGGCCCCGGTTCCGACCCGGACCCCGGTTCCGACCCCGACCCCGACCCCGACTCCGACTCCGCTCCGGCTCCGGCTCCGGCTCCGGCTGCGGCTGCGGCTGCGGCTGCGGCTAGAAGATGACCAGCGAGCGGCCGCCCTTGCCCGCGAGCATCGCGTCGAAGGCGGCCGGGATGCCGTCGAGGGTGATCCGGTCGGTGACGAGCGCGCCCAGGTCCAGCCGGCCGGCCCGGACGTGGTCGGCGATCACCGGGAGGTCGCGGGCCGGGTCGCTGTTGCCGTAGACGCAGCCCGTGAGGGTTCGGGCGAAGTGGAAGATCTCCAGGGCGTGGAAGGTGACCTGCTGTTCCTTGCCGCCGATGCCGACGACCGTGGTGCGACCGCCGCGACGGGTCGAGTCCCACGCGCCGCGAATGGTCTCCGCCCGGCCGACGCACTCGATCGCCACGTCCACACCCCGGCCCTCGGTCAGCGCCCGAATCTGCTTGGCGGTGGTCTCCGAGGCGAGGACGAACCCCGTCGCACCGGCCGCCCGCGCCAACTCCTCCTTCGCCGGGGAGACGTCGACGGCGATGATCGGGCCCGCCTGCGCGATCCGGGCCGCCTGGAGGGTGGCCAGACCGACCCCGCCGACACCGAAGACGGCCACCGACTCCCCCGGGCGAACCTGGGCGCTGTGGTGGACGGCTCCGTAGCCGGTGAGGACGGCGCAGCCGAGCAGGGCGGCCTCGGCGAGCGGGATCCCGGCGGGTGCGGGCAACACGCAGTTCGCCGCGACCACGGTCTCCTCCGCGAAGGCGGCGACGTTCAGGCCGGGGTGCAGCTCGGTGCCTTCGGCGTCGTGGGCGTGGATCGCGCCGACCCCGGCCAGCGCCTGGACGCAGAGCCAGACCTCACCCGTCAGACAGTGGTGACACGCCCCGCAGGAGGGGGCCCAGTTGAGCACCACCCCGTCGCCGGGGGCCACGTGGGTGACACCCTCCCCGACGGCGAGGACCGTGCCCGCGCCCTCGTGACCGAGGACGGCGGGAACGGGAACCCGCATGGTGCCGTTCGTGAGGGAGAGGTCGGAGTGGCAGACCCCGGCTGCGGCGAGCCGCACCCGGACCTGCCCGGGGCCGGGATCGGGCAGCACGATCTCCCGGATCTCCAGCGGGGCTCCGACGGCGGGCAGGATGGCGGCGCGGACCATGGTCGTCGTCTCCGTACTTCCGGGATTCAGCACTCGGGATTCAGAGCTCAAGGATTCCGAGCTGGGGATTCAGGGCTGGGGGATTCAGAGATGGGGATTCAAAGCTCAAGGATTCAGAACTGCAGTGACTTGGTCTGGAGGTACTCGCCCAGGCCGTGCGGGCCCAACTCGCGCCCCACGCCCGACTGCTTGTAGCCACCGAAGGGCGCGAGCACGTTGAAGCGACCGCCGTTGATGTCCACCTGGCCGGTGTCCATGCGGCGGGCGAAGGCCGTCGCGGTCTCCGCGTCCGCCGCCCAGACGGCTCCGCCGAGGCCGTAGACGGTGTCGTTGGCGATGCGCAGGGCGTCGTCCTCGTCCTCGTACGGGAGGATCGACAGCACGGGGCCGAAGATCTCCTCCTGGGCGATGGTCATCTCGGGGGTGACGTCGGCGAAGACCGTCGGGGCGATGAAGTAGCCCTGCTCGTGGGGCGCGTCGGGCCCGCCCGCGACGAGGCGCGCCCCCTCCTCGACGCCCTTGACGATGTACGCGCGGACGCGGTCGCGCTGCTTGGCGTTGACCACCGGGCCGAGGCGGGTGCCCTCCTCGCGGGGGTCGCCGGTGGGGTACTTGGCGATGGCGTCGGCCGCGAGCGTGACGGCTTCCTCGTACTGGTCCCGGTGGACGAGCATGCGGGTGAGCGCGTTGCAGCTCTGACCGGAGTTGTTCATGACGTGGCCGACGCCCACGGCGACGGCCTTGGCGAGATCGGCGCCGGGCAGGATGACGTTGGCCGATTTGCCGCCCAGTTCGAGGGCGACGCGCTTGATCGCCGCGCCGGCGGTGGCACCGATCTGCCGGCCGACGGCGGTCGAGCCGGTGAAGGAGACGAGATCGACTCCCTCGTGCGCGGCCAGCGCCTGGCCGGCGACCGGTCCGGTGCCGGTCACCAGGTTGAAGACCCCGGCCGGGATGCCGGCCTCGTGCACGACCTCGGCGAAGAGCTGTGCGGTCAGCGGGGTGTCCTCCGCCGGCTTCAGGACGAGGGTGCAGCCGGCGGCGAGAGCGGGTGCCACCTTGGCAACGACTTGGTGCAGCGGGTAGTTCCAGGGCGTGATGGCCCCGACCACGCCGACCGGTTCCATCAGGACCGTGCTGTTCCCGAGCCGTTCCTCGAAGGCGTACGAGGCGGCTAGCTCGGCGAACGAGCCCGCGACGGCGATCGGCGACCCCACGTGGACGGCCTCCGCGAAGCCGAGCGGGGCACCGAGTTCCGCGGAGATCGTCTCCGCGATCTCCTTCTTGCGCCGGACCAGCACGTCGCGCAGGGCTCCGACGAGGGCCGCCCGCTCGGCCGGCGGCGTGGCCGCCCAGCCGGGGAAGGCCGCGCGTGCCGCACGTACGGCTTCGTCCACGTCCTCGGCGGTACCGGCCGGGACCGACGCGAGGACCTGTTCATCGGCAGGGTTGACGACCTCGATCCGATCACGTCCGACGGCCGGTCGCCAGGCGCCGCCGATGTACATCCCGTCGTGGGCCTTCATGGCTTTCCTCCCGAACACGCACGAGCGCGTAGACCTGACCTGAGCTGGCCTCGCCAACACCCTACAAACTAGCGTCGGTAGTTTTGCGGGCGCCAGAGGTGGCCGGGATCAGATGATGCCGAAAAGCATCCCCGCCGCCAGCACCACCAAGGAGGTCAGGGCCGCCCATTTCACGGTGAATCGGGTGTGATCGCCGAACTCGACCTTGGCCATGCCGACGAGGACGTAGACGGCCGGAACCAGTGGGCTGGACATGTGCAGGGCCTGGCCGACCAGGGACGCGCGGGCGATCTCCAGCGGCGACACCCCGTGCGCGGCGCCGGCTTCGGCCAGTACCGGCAGGACCCCGAAGTAGAAGCCGTCGTTGGACATGAAGTAGGTCAGGGGCAGGCTGAGCAGGCCCGTGACCAGGGCCATGTGCGGGCCCATTCCCTCGGGAATCGCGCCGACCAGCCAGTCGGCCATGTGCTTGACCATGCCGGTCCCGGTGAGGACCCCGGTGAAGACCGCGGCGGCGAAGACCATGCCTGCGACGTTGAGAACGTTGTCGGCGTGGGCGGCGATGCGGGCCTTCTGGTCGGGCATGTGGGGGAAGTTGACCGTGAGGGCGAGGGCCGCGCCCAGGAGGAAGAGCACCGGGATGGGCAGCAACTCCATGATCATCGCGGTGAGAAGGGCGACGGTCAGTCCGGCGTTGAACCAGTAGAGGCGGGGGCGAAGCGTCGCACGGTGCGGATCGAGGCCCTGGAAACCGTCACCGTCAGGGGCGGTCGGTGCGAGCGGGCCGGTGGGGGCGAGTGTGCCCGTGGGGGCGTCCGGCCCGGCGGGGGCGAGCGGGCCTGTGGAGGCGTCCGGGCCGGTGGGGGCGAGCGTGCCCGTGCGGACGAGCGGGGCCGTGGGGGCGAGCGCCGGTGCCCCTGCGGAGCCGCCCGCGCCCGGGCCCCCGGCGCCCGAGGTGCCCGAGGTGCCGGCGGCCGAGGTGCCGGAAGTGTCCGAGGCCTGCGCGACGGAGGTGCCTCCGGCTCCCACCCCCGCCGTGACGGTGGCGGGCTCCCCGGCCGACTCCCCCGCCGGCTCCCCGGTCTTTCCCTCCGCGCCGGGCATGACGAGCAGCCCGACCCGACGTCGCTCCTTCACGCCGAGGACGTACGCGAGGACGAACACGAAGACCAGCCCGGTGGCCAGCGCGGGGATCATCGGGACGAAGACGTCGCCGGCGTCGAGCTTGAGGGCCGTGGCGGCGCGGGCGGTGGGGCCGCCCCAGGGGAGCGTGTTCATGACGCCGTTGGCCGTGGCCGCGACGCCGGTCATGACCACCAGGCTCATGCCGAGGCGCTTGTACAGCGGGTACATGGCCGAGACCGTGATCATGAAGGTGGTGGAACCGTCACCGTCGAGCGACACGATCGCGGCGAGCACCGCCGTACCGACCACCACCCGCATCGGGTCCGCCTTGCAGAAGCGCAGGATGCCTCGCACGATCGGATCGAAGAGCCCGACGTCGATCATCACCCCGAAATAGACGATGGCGAACATCAGCATCGCGGCCGTCGGCGCGAGTTTGCCGACTCCGTCGATGACGTAGTCGCCCAACTGCGCGCCCTGTCCGGCGAAGACGCAGAAGAGCGCGGGGATGAGCACGAGCGCCGCGATGGGCGACATTTTCTTCAGCATGATCAGAACCAGGAAGGTCGCGATCATGGCGAAGCCGAGGAAGGTCAGCATGCTGGGAACGTAGGGGGCGTCCCGACGTGCCAACAAGACGTCGACGCGTGAGCAATACGAGCAAAACCCCAGCTCAGGGCAGAGGTGCCAGTTCGACGGGGAAGCCGTTGAGCACGGCTGTACCGGACAGCGGGTCGAGTCGGCTGCCGTCGAGCAGCTGGTTCACGTTGGCTCCGGGCACGGTCGTGGCCACCGAGAGTCGAGTGCCGGCCCGGTCGTGGCCCCACCCGTGCGGGAGGCTGACGACCCCAGTGCGGACGGCGTCGGTGATCTCGACCGGGACCTCCAGGCTGCCGCCGTCGGCGGTGATCCGAGCCCGGCCGCCGTCGGTGAGGCCCAGTCGGTCCGCGTCCTGCGGATGGACCTGGAGGGTGCACCGGTTGGAACCTCCGACCAGGGCCGGGACGTTGTGCAACCAGCTGTTGTTCGACCGCAGATGGCGGCGGCCCACGAGCACCAGGGCGGCGGGGCGTTCGGCGAGCGCCGCGCGCAGCCTGGGCAGTTCGGCCGCGATCGGGTCCGGGAGCAGTTCGATCCGGCCGGTGCGGGTCTTCAGTACGCCCGGGAGCCTGGGGCTCAGGGGGCCCAGGTCGATGCCGTGCGGCCGCTTCCGCAGCTCGTCGAGGGTGAGGTCGTACGGTCCGAGTCGCAACATCATGTCGAGTCGCCGTTCGGGTCCGGTGTGGCCCGTCAGCGCCCGCGCCTCCCGCTGCGGGTCGCCGCCGAAGAGTGGCGAGTGGGGGTCGGTGACCTCGCGGGCGAGGGTGTCGGCGATGACGCGGTCGTCGAGGACGTCCGGTGATGCCCCGTGCAGCCCGGACACCGCGAGGATCAGGCGCGCGTGGACCTCGCACTCGTCCATGCGGCCTTCTTCGAGGGGCACGGCGGGCGGCGAGTAGCGGGCCTGGTTGCGTACGGCGAACGCGTTGAACGCGAAGTCGAAGTGGGCGGACTGCGAGGGCGGCGGCGGGGGCAGGACGACGTGGGCGTGGCGCGAGGTCTCGTTGAGGTACGGATCGACGCTGATCATGAAGTCGAGCCCGGCCAGGGCCGCGTCGAGGCGCCGGCCGTCGGGGGCGGACAGCACGGGATTGGCGGCGATGGCGATGAGGGCTCGGATGCGCCCCTCGCCCGGCGTCTCGATCTCCTCGGCCAGGGCGGCGGTGGGCAGTTCGCCCTTCGCCTCCGGGTGGCCGCTGACCCGACTGTGCCAGCGACCGAGAGCGAACCCCTTGCCCGGACGGGCGGGTCGGGGAGCGCGGTCGGTCGCCGAGAGGGGGAAGAGCGCCCCGCCCGGGCGGTCGAGGTTGCCCGTGAGGATGTTCAGGACGTCGACCAGCCAGCTGGCGAGGGTGCCGTACTCGGCTGTGCAGCTGCCGATCCGTCCGTAGACGGCGGCGGTGGGTGCGTCCGCCAGTTCTCGGGCGAGCGAACGGATCTCGACGGCGGTCAGGTCACAGGCCGGGGCGACGGCCTCGGGAGTGAAACGCGCCAGCGCGTCGGTGAGTTCCCCGATCCCTTCGCTCCACTCCCCTGGCATCCCGGGGGCCGCGAGTCCCTCCGCGAGCAGGGTTTGCGCGAGTGCGGCCAGCAGCAGGGCGTCACTGCCGGGGCGCGGTGCGAGGTGTCGGTCGGCCAGCGCGGCGGTGCGCGTACGCCGCGGATCGACGACGACCAGGGTGCCGCCGCGGGCGCGCAGGGCTTTGAGCCGGCCGGGAAAGTCCGGGGCGGTGCACAGGGAGCCGTTGGACTCGACCGGGTTCGCGCCGAGGAGCAGGAGGAAGTCGGTGCGGTCGAGATCGGGGACCGGGATGGCGAAGGGGTCGCCGAAGAGCAGCCCGCTGGACACGTGCTTGGGCATCTGGTCCAGGGTGCTGGCGGTGTAGAGGTTCCGGGTGCCGAGGGCCTTGAGGAGGAGCGGCGGGTAGAGGGCTCCGGCCATGGTGTGGACGTTCGGGTTGCCGAGGACGACGCCGACGGACTGGGCTCCGTGTTCCCGCACGAGGGCGGGCACGGCGGCTGCGATCGCCTCGTACGCCTCGTCCCAACTCGCTTCGCGCAGCCGGCCGTCGCGGCGCACGAGAGGGGTCCGCAGCCGGTCCGGATCGGCGTCGAGCGCCCCGAAGGCCGCTCCCTTGGGGCAGATGAAGCCACGACTGAACACGTCGTCCCGGTCGCCGCGGGCGCCGGTGACGGTGGTGCCCTCGATGGCGAGCGTGAGGCCGCAGGTGGCTTCACAGAGGGGGCAGATGCGCAGGGCGGTGCGGGGCATGGTCGCTCCTGGGACGGCAGGCTGCGGTGCGGGCACACGGGCGGGTCGAGCATACCGACCGGTAGGGAGGTTGGGGAGGGGTGCGTTCGCGGAGGATTGCGGGCTGAGGGAGTTCAGTCCAGTACGCGGGCCAGGTAGGCCTGCATCATCGCCCGCGTTTCGGCGACGATCCCGGGGTCCCCGGCGGGATCGACGCGGAAGGCCAACTGGATGAGCGCGTCGGTGGCCTCGACGGCCACCAGGACGGCCCGTTCGAGAGCGGCGTCGCGGGTGCGGCCGAGGTGGCGGGACAGCAGTTCGGTGAGCCGTGCGGCGACCAGGTGGTTGGGGTCGGCGGCCGGGCCATCGGGAGGCGGCGCGGGCACGCCGAAGTCGACGAGCGCGAACCCGGGCACGCTGCGCTTCATCGCCAGGTACTCGTCCAGGACGGCGTCGACGACGGGCCGCCAATCGGTGGCCGGCAGGCCGGCCAGCCGTTCCTCGATGCCGTCGGCGTAGCGGTCGAGGTTGCGGTGGGCCAGGGCGATGGCCAGGGCGCGCTTGTTGCCGAAGAAGCGGTAGACCGAGCCGATGGGCACTCCGGCGCGCAGGGCGACGGCCCTGGTGCTGAGGTTCTCGTACCCGGTCTCGTCCAGGAGTTCCGCGCAGGCGTCGAGGATCCGGGCGAGCCGGTCGGCGCTGCGCTGCTGGATCGGGGTCCGGCGCATGGGGTGGGCGGGAGGCACGGGGTCCATCATGCCGTTCCTGGCTTCCGCTCGGTCCGGCGGACTCAGTTCAGCAGGAGGCTGAGACCACCGATGGTGTACGTGATCATCAGGGCGAGCAGGGGCAGCTGGCCGGCCACGGCCTTGGTGGGCGGGAAGAGGCGCACGGACCGGTCGTGTGCCGCGATCACTCCGAGTACGTGTCCGGTGACGACGGCGATCACCTGGAGGGCCGCGAGAGCGCCGGGACCCAGTGGCGGCAAGGGTTCGGGGGCGTTGTCAGTGCCCGCTGCCATGATTACTGTGCGTGGTCCTTCGGTGACGAGAAGGGAGAAGTAGTGGGCGACGAGATAGCCGAGCGCGATCGGCACCAGTGAGTGCGCGAAGGCCGTCAGCGGTCCGGGGTGCGGTCCGCTGACGAGGCGGGTGGCCGCAGCGCACAGGCAGTACAGGGCGGCGACGAGGGCGATGGAACCGAGGAGTCCGAGGGTGGCCGTGGGGATGCGGCCGAGAGGGGAGGTCTGAATGGCGTTGATCCAGGAAGGGTTGTCGGAGTAGCCGTCATAGGCGGTGGAGCCGAGCAGGACACAGACGATGGCGACGAGTCCGGGCCGCTCGGGCGTCGCGTCGAGTCCGTGGAACGGGTTGCGGAGGACGAGTCGGCCGTCGGCGCGGCGGCCGAGGGGGGAGAGTCTGGCCAGGAGATCGGAGTAGGCCTCGAAGGGGTCCGCGTCGGCGAACCAGTTCTCGCCGAAGCGGGCGGCGAGGGCCAGTTGGACGGCGGCAAAGCAGCCGAGGGCGATCAGGAGGGTGGTGGTGGATGCGGGATCAGGGGAGACGAGCTCAAGCCAGGTGAAGCCGAACAGCCCGACCGCGGCGGGCCATTGGCCGAGCCATGGGGGCAGTGGACGGTCGGGCGGGGGCCGGTCGGGCGAAGGCCGGCGGTCGTGCCGCAGCCGGTCGGGCGGGGGCCGGTCGGGCGAAGGCCGGCGGTCGTGCCGCAGCCGGTCGGGGGCGCGGCGGCGCAGGACGACAGCGAGGAGGCGATGCAGGGTGCGGAGCGGGTTGAGGAGGCGCCATACGGGGCCGAGGAGGAGGGAGGCCGGGACGAGTCCCACCCAGAGCAGGACGTAGACGGCGCCAGGAGCGGGGTTCCGGGCGGGGTCGTCGGGACCGAGGAGGAGGTGGAGCAGCACGGCGAGGGCGGCGACGAGACCGAGGCCGCGCAGGGTGGTGCGGGTGGCCGGCGCGTCGGCCACCCGCTGGAACCGGGCGGGCAGGGCGAGGCCCGAGCGGTCGCCCCGGAAGCGGGACGTGGACCAGAGCAGACCGAGCGCGAGAAAGGAGACGAACAGCGCGGCGAAGGCGCCCGCGAAGGCGTAGAAGGGCGAGATCGGCAGATCGTGCTGCGACCCGATCCCGTGTGCGAGCAGGGTGGTCGACGGATCGGCCAGGTACGGGACCACGTCCTGGCCGGAGTGGCCGCCCCCCGCGCACGGGCCCGGGCAGGCGCCGAGGCCGACGCCGGCGCCGACGCTGACACCCGGGGCGAGGGGCGGGCCTGGGGCGAGGGGCAGGTCCGGGGCGAAGGGCAGATCCGACCCGGAGCCCAGGGGCAGGCCCTGGGTGAAGGGCAGGCCCGGCCCGGAGGCGAGGGGCAGGTCCGGGGCGAGTCGGAGTGGGGTCATCGGACGAGGAGTTGGGTGAGGACGAGGTCGCTCCCATGGGTCTCGACCTCGAAGAGCCCACTGCGGTCGACCGTAAGGATCAGGGTGGCCTCCTGGCCTGCGGGCAGGGCGAGTTCCTTGTCGTAGCCGTGGACGTGCAAGGTGTCCGCGCGGTCGCTGGTGACGCGCAGGGCCACCCGCTCGCCACGTCCCACCTCGACGCGGCCGGGGGCGGGAACGACCTTGCCGTCCCGGACGGCGACGGTGACCGTCCGGTCGACCTCCGCGGTCCGGGTGGCCTCCGGGCCTTGGGCGCTCTCGGAGCTCTGCGGCGTCCGGGGCGCCTGGGACCCCTGGGGTGGCGCCGTCGGTGTGGGGGTGGCGTGACTGTGGGACCCCTGGCCCGGGGGACCACCGGTCAGCTCGGCGGTGGCCTCGACCGCCTTTCCGCCGACGGCCCAGACGGTGTGGTCGTCGGCGTACAGGCGGACGGTCAGGGTGTGCGTGCCCTGGGGCACCTGCGCCGCGGGCAGGTGGTACCAGGGGCCGTACACCCGGGCCAGCTTGCGCCCGTCCAGTTCCAGGTGGGCGTGGCCGGCGCCGGGGAGGGCCGCGCCGCCGGCGCTGTCGGGCGTGAAGCGGAAGTTCTTCACGACCAGTTGGAGGTTCCAGCCGTCCTCCGAGTCGGGGCGGGTGGTGAGCCGTACCTCCGGCGCACCCCGGGCCGGGACCTGCCGGAGGCGGTGGCCGGCGCCGTCCGTGGTGTCGAGCAGGGCGCCCACGTCGCCCGAGGCCTGTTCGTGGGTGGTGCCGGGCTTGTGGTGGGTGGTGGGCCGGCCACCGCAACCCGTCGCCGTGCCGCCGGCGAGCAACAGGAGGAGGGCGACCAGGCCCGCGGTGCGGGCAGTACGGCGGCGCGGGTGGGCAGGGCGGGGGTGGGTCGCGCGGGGCGGCGCGGCGCAGACGTCGCAGCGGACGCGGTCGGCGTGGTCTCGGCTCACCGCGGGCCTCCGTTCGCGGCCGGGGGTTCGGTGGCGGCCGGGCCTTCGGTCTCCCTCGCCCCTCTGTTCCGGGGCGACGGTTCCGTGGCGGCCGGGGGTTCGGTCGTGACCGGTCCCCCGTTCACGGCCGGGGGTTCGGTCGTAACCGGGCGTTCGGTGGCGGCCGGGCCCCCGCTCCCGGCCGGGCGTTCGGTGGCGACCGTGCCCCCGTTCGCAACCGGGCCCCCGCTCCCGGCCGGGGGCTTGGTGGTGGCTGCCGTGCTCGGGGCCGGGGTCGGGCCGTCCGGAGCCGGGGTCGGAGCCGGGCCGCCCGGGGTCGGGGCCGGGCCGTCCGGGGCCCGGGTCGGGCCGTCCGCTGCCGGAGCCGGGGTCGGGCCGTCCAGGGCCGGGGCGCGGTGTGGGTCCGGGGGGCCGGCGGGGGCGGTCGGGTGGGTCGGCGCGCCCGGGCGGGCCGAGGCGATGACCGCCCAGAGCACCCACACCACCGCGATGAGGCCCCGTGCCCAGGCGGGGCCGAGGGGGATCCAAGGGATCATCACGACGGCCCGGTCGAAGGCGTCGAGCAGGGTCAGGGCGGCCAGCAGCAGGGTGAGCCGGGCGAGCCACGGCCGGTCGGCGCGCAGGACCAGCCCGACCCCGGTCCACCACAGCCCCAGGAGGAGCAGGGCCAGGGCCGGTACGAGGGTGGGGGTGAGGGACATGGTGGAACCGGCCACGTCCAGGACCAGCCCGGCCAGGCCCGACAGCGTGGCGATCGTTCCCCACCGGGAGGCGCGCAGTCGGCGCCACCACAGGACTCCGCCGACCAGCAGCAGCACGGCCGCGACGGCCAGCGCGATCTGGGTCTCGACCCGCTCCAGGCCTCGGGCGCCGTACCAGTCGCAGCCCGCCGGGAGTTTGCGCGCCTGGACGTTGTAGTCGGCGCAGACCAGCAGTTGGACGAGCTTGACCGGTTCGCCGGCCAGCCGTGCGGAGCCGCCGGAGACGGCGCCTCGGCGCTCTCCGCACTCGGGCAGGGTGCCGGGGGTGGAACCGTCCGGGCCGTCCTGCCAGCAGTTGCCCCTGCCCTGCCCGTCCCACCAGACGTCCATGCCGTTGGGGCGGGAGGCCCCGGACTTGTCCTTGCCGAGGATGTTGGCGGCGTAACGGTTGTGGTGGGAGGTGTCGGCCTGCTTGGCCCACGCCTCCTCGCCGCGGATGAAGGCGGGCACGGCGCTCAGGAAGAATCCCGCGCGCTGGTGTCCGTACACCCAGTTGCCCTCGTACAGGTTCCAGTTCCCGCCGGCGGTGATGATGCCGGTGCCCGGGGGCATCGAGATCTGCGGGCAGACCACGCCTTGCTCGTAGCCCCGCTCGATGGGTGGTTTGGCGCAGGTGCCGTCGGCGACGTGGCGGTAGTAGTCCTGGTTGTTGTCGTGGATCAGGTTCCGCTCGAACCTGGCGTGGTTCTGTGGGAGTCCGGGGTGTCCGGGGAAGGCGCTGTCCATCGAGGCGCCGCCCATGTTCTGGTCGAACTCGTTGTCGTGGACCCAGACGGAGTCGCCGGCCGTGCCCGAGTATCCGACCATGTTGTGGTGGCTGCGGCAGCCGGTGATCTCGATGGAGTACCGGGGGACGTCGTAGCCGCGGCCGTCGTTGATGTCGGAGGCGCTGCCGGGGTAGATGCCGGAGTCCCCGTTGCCGTAGGACTCGCAGTTCTTGTAGAGCCCGTGGTCGCTCGCGAAGGTCAGGAAGCCGTACTCGTCGTTCCAGCGGGTCAGTACGTCGTCGATGACGAAGCCGTCGCCGGCCAGCACGTACAGCGAGTTGAAGGTGGTGCGCTGGGCGGTGAAGTTGCGGAAGTAGATGCCGTTGGACTTGTCGGCCCGGATGGCGTTCAGCTTCTGGTACTTGGCGTCGATGACCACGTCCTGGCGGGACGCGCCGGTCCCCTCGATCTGGAGGTTGGTCTTGCCGAGGATCGCGACGAGGTTCTGGTTGTGCCGGCACCGCTCCTGCTGCTCGTAGGACAGGATCTGGTAGCCGAGCGAGGAGTTGGGCGCCTTCAGCGTGGCGCACTCCCCCGTGGGCTTGGGGAGCGAGGGCTCCTCCTCGTACAGGCCGGGCAGGATCGCGATGTTCATCCCCGGTCGGTCCACCGCGTCCACGGCCTCCTGGAGGTGGCGGAAGCCGGTCTTCTCGCACTGTGCGTAGAGGGCGAGGTTGCGCTCTCTGAGTTCCTGCGGGAAGGCCGATATCCGGCGCTCGAAGGCGGGCCGGTCGGTCTTGCACACCAGGAGGTCGGGCGCGGCCTTGCGGTACTCGGGTACGGAGCCGCTGCCGTCGGGGAGGGTGACGGGGCGCTCCTCGTGCGCGCGGGCGGCGGGCGCGGCGGCGAGGAGGGACAGGAACGCGAGGAGGGCGGCGAGGAGCGCCGCCGGCACGGCAGGAAACCTGCGGGTCCACGACATGCGCGAGAGAGTAGAGCAATGTTCACCTTTTGGGATCCCCCTCGGCGGGAATCGGTGCGCCGGTCGCCGGAACCCGTCGGTCCGCCCGCGACAAGGGGGTGACGCGGGGGCATGGCCGAGCAGGACCGAACGGGGCCGAAGGAGGCCGAAAGGGAGCTGTTCGGCGGGGCGCGCGGGCCGGCCGGAAGGTCACCGTTGACGCGGGGACCCGGGAATCCTACTGTCACCCATAGGATTCCTACGGCAGACCGGGAGCGTTCCATGAGTGACGGCGACACCAGCGAGCAGGCCAGGAAGACCGCGGAGGCGCTGGAGTACCTCACCGGCTTCGGCAACGAGCACAGCTCCGAGGCCGTTCCGGGTGCGCTGCCCCATGGCCGGAACTCGCCCCAGCGCGCGCCCCTCGGCCTCTACGCCGAGCAGCTCAGCGGCAGCGCGTTCACCGAACCCCGCACCCACAACCGCCGCTCGTGGCTCTACCGGATCCGCCCCTCGGCCGCGCACCCGCCGTTCGCCCGCGTCGACAACGGCGGCCTGCGCAGCGCGCCCTTCACCGAGACCGTGCCGGATCCGAACCGGCTCCGCTGGAACCCGCTGCCCGACCCGGCGCCCGGCACCGATTTCCTGGCCGGCCTGTGGACCCTCGGCGGGAACGGCGACGCCACCCAGCGCGCCGGCATGGCGATCCACCTGTACTCCGCCAACGCCGCGATGACGGACCGGGTGTTCAGCAGCTCGGACGGCGAGCTGCTGATCGTTCCCGAGCGCGGCGGCCTGCTGCTGCGCACCGAGTTCGGCCTGCTCAGCGCCCGCCCGGGCGAGATGGCCCTGATCCCGCGCGGGGTCCGCTTCCGCGTCGAGCTGCTCGACGCGGACGCCCGCGGCTACGTCTGCGAGAACTACGGGCAGCCCTTCGAGCTGCCGAACCTCGGCCCGATCGGCGCCAACGGCCTCGCCGCCGCACGGGACTTCCGGGCGCCCGTGGCCGCGTACGAGGACGTCGAGCGCCCGACCGAGGTGGTCAACAAGTACTGCGGCCATCTCTGGACGGCCACGTACGACCACTCGCCGCTCGACGTGGTCGCCTGGCACGGCACGCACGTCCCCTATGTGTACGACCTGCGCCGTTTCAACGTGATCGGCTCGATCAGCCACGACCACCCCGACCCGTCGATCTTCACCGTGCTGACCTCCCCCTCGGACACGCCGGGGCTGGCCGGGGTGGACTTCGTGGTGTTCGCCCCGCGCTGGTTGGTGGGCGAGGACACCTTCCGTCCGCCGTACTTCCACCGCAACGTGATGAGCGAGTACATGGGTCTGGTCGAGGGCGCGTACGACGCGAAGGCCGAGGGCTTCGTGCCCGGGGGCGGTTCGCTGCACAACATGATGTCCGCACACGGCCCGGACCGGGAGACCTTCGACCGGGCGAGCGCCGCCGAGCTGAAGCCGCAGAAGATCGATGACGGGCTGGCCTTCATGTTCGAGACCCGCTGGCCCATCGTCGCCACCGCCCAGGCGGCCGGAGCCGAGCACCTCCAGCGCGGATACGACGACGTCTGGCAGGGTCTGGAGCGCCACTTCCGCGCCTAACATTCGCTGCACGCCCGCCTCAGACGTCCAGCCGTACGGAGAACCACCCGTGACCGCCTTCGCCCCCGACTCCCTGGTACTGAACCGGAAGTTGCCCCTCTGGTACCAGGTGTCCCAGTCGCTGCGCGCCTCGATATTGGGGCGCGCCCCGGACGCCTCGCTGCGCCTGCCCACCGAGGAGCAGCTGGCCGGGCACTACGGGGTGAGCGTGCTGACGATGCGGCAGGCGCTCAAGGAGTTGGAGGGCGAGGGGCTGATCAGCCGGCACCGGCGGCGCGGAACGTTCATCGAACCGGGGGCCCGGCGCGGGGCCCCGGTGCGGTTGTTGGGTTCGGTCGACGCGATCGTGGCCCAGCAGTCGGGTGAGCGTACGACGATTCTCGGACACGAGCGGACGGCGGTGTCCGGGGAGCTGCTGGAGCACTTTCCGGACACCTCGGAGCTGGTCGTCTACCGGCGGCTGCGCCACGACAGTGCGAGCGGCGAGCCGACGAACTGGGCGGAGAACGCGGTCCGCACGGAGCTGGCCGACTCCATCGACCTGGCCGACCTGGAGCGGTACCCGATGACCAAGGTCCTCCGTGACCTGGTCGGGGTGAAGATCAGCCGGATCACGGACACCGTCGAGGCGCGGCTCGCGGACCCGGAGACGGCCGCGCTGCTCCAGGTCCCGCTGCTGAGCCCGATCCTGCACTACACGGGCGTGACGTACGACCGGGAGGGCCGGGTGGTGGACGTCGCCCGCATCCGCTATCGCGGCGACCGGTTCTCCTTCACGGTGACGGTAGACGCGCACTGAGCGCGTCCACGCGCCCCGCTTGCGCTGCCTGGCATCCACGCGCCCCCGCTTGCGCTGCCTGGCATCCACCCGCCCGGCTTGCGCTGCCTGGTGCCTACGCGCCCGGCTTGCGCTGGGCGTCGTCCTCCGCGCCCCGTTCGCCCTCCGCCTGTGACGGGGTGGTGCGCGTGGTCTGCGGGTGGCGTTCGCGCTTCTCCCGCTCGTCCATGTCCTCGTCGAGGCGCTCGCCCTCGGCCTGCGAGGGAGTCGAGTATTCGTCGTACTGACTCATCAGCCGTCTCCTCGGTCCGCGCACGGGTACAGATGCGTCCATAAGGAGCGTAACGCTTCGGCCTGGACACGGCCCGGGCGTCACCTCCCCTCGCTACCATCTGCCGGGTGAGCGACGACGTACCGCTGCTGGACGATCTGATGCCCTGGGCCGTGGGTTCCCTGCGGCTGGGGCGGGGCTGGGTGACGGCCCCCGAGCCGGCGACCCTGCGGGCCCGCTGGGCGGCCCTGGCCGGTGCCGAAGGGGCCGAGCGCGAGAGGTTGTTCCGTCCGACCCGGGCCCGGACGCCCTCCTCCGGGGCCGCCGCGCTGCCCGGGCAGCGGTCCGCGTCCACGGCCCGCTTCGCCGAGGCGCCGGGGCCGTTCCCGGAGCCCGTACGGGTGCTGACCGCGCCTTTCGACGAGCAGTGGCTGCTGCCCGACCAGCGGCTCATCGACCGCGCCCGCCCCGAACTCTGGCGGGTTCTGGACGCCCACCAACTGTTCGTCGTGGAGACGCCGGAACCGCTGGTCACCGCGCACCTCCCGGCCGGCCGGCTCGGCCGGATCCGCCCCCTGCACCGGCGCCCCGCCGGCGCGGAGCCCAACCTGGCGCCCGGCCTGCTGCACCTGCTGGGCGAGCGGCTCGGCGGTCGGGTCACTCCCGAGGACGTGGTGTGCTGGGTCCTCGCAGCGGGGCGCCCCGGGGCCCGGGGCGCGTACGAGGTCCCGCTGGCGGCCGACCCGGAACGCTGGCGGGCCGGGCTGGAGCTCGGCAAGCGCCTGCTCACCGTCCAGTTGCGCGGGGCGCGCGGCGGTGAGCCGCCCCGCCTGCCCGGCGGGCGGCGGCCGTACGTCCGCTCGGCGGTCACGGCGTGGCCGCGGGAGCTCTCGTACGACCCGGACACCGAGACGCTGGGCCTCGGGGACGGAACCATCTCCCCCGTGCCGTCGGGAGCGTGGGAGTACGGACATCAGGGCGAGCGGGTGCTGGAGTCCTGGTTCGCCACCCGGACCGCGCACCTCTCGGACGGGATCGACGGGCTGGAGGCGCTGGGGCCCGGGGAGTGGCCGCAGTCGTGGACCTCGGAGCTGTTGGCGCTGGTCACGAGCCTGGCCCTGCTGGCCGATCTGGCCCCGGAGCGGGCGGCGTTCGAGCCCGGGCCGTTGATCGCGGCCGCCGAGCTCGAAGCCCTCGGGGTGCTGCCGCCGCCGCGCGGGGCCCGCCGGCCGGCCTCGGTGTTGGACCACCAGGAGGAGGGTCCGGGCGGCCAGTTCGCCCTGCTCTGAGCCCGGGCGGCGTGGCGCGCCGCCCCCGAGGCCGGGGCCCACCGCCGGCGCCACCGGTGGCCGGGCACACGGTCGGCGTCGCCCGCGAGGCCAGGCACACCGCCGGCGGCGCCCGGGGCCCGGGCGGGCCGCCGGGCGTACCCGATCCCGCGCGCTCACGCCCCCCAGGCGCCGAGCAGCCGGGTGATCCAGCGGTCGAACAGCTCGTCCGGTTCTCCCAGGTCGGCCGGGACGGATGGCAGTGCCGTCAGGGCGCCCGCCAGCCGCGGGTAGTCCCCGCTCGCCAGCCGGGACCCGAGCCACGCCGCCCGTACGCCCTGCTCGTCGGCCTCGCTCCAGGGCAGTGCGCGGGCCCGCTCGGCCAGGGCCAACTCGCCGCCCACGTAGGTGGCCACGGTGCCGTTGACGGCGGCGACCAGTTCGAGTTTCCGGCCGTCCGGGGCATCCAGCGGTGCCAGGCAGGCCAGGCTGTGTTCCAGGTACCGCAGGGCGTGCGGACTGAAGCCGTAGACCGGGGTGAGCAGCCGGGGCAGCCACGGGTGGCGGCGCATCAGGTCGCGCGTCTGGCCGGCCAGCGCGAGCATGTCGGCCCGCCAGTCGCCGGTGGGCGGAGTCAGTTCGTACTCCCCGCTGACGGCGTCGACCATCAACTCGTACAGGTCCTCCTTGCGCGGGACGTAGTTGTACAGGGACATCGTCCCGGCCCCGATCCCGGCCGCCACGCGGCGCATGGAGACGGCCTCGATCCCCTCCGCGTCGGCGATCCGCACGGCCTCGGCCGCGATCGACTCGCGGCTGTGGGCGGGGCGGGGGCCCCGTCCCGCGCGTTGCGGGCGGGCCCAGATCACTTCGGGTTCAGCGGGGCGGCCGCTGGGGGTCATCGCTCATCACCTCGTTCGTCGCCTCCATCCTAGTTACGTACACCGTACGTAGTGGGGTAGGGTGCCGCACATGACGACTACGTACGCTGTACTTAGTGAAGGTCTGGAGAAGTCCTACGGTGAGGTGCGCGCCCTGTGCGGGCTCGATCTGGCGGTGCCCGAGGGCACCATCTGCGGGCTGCTCGGCCCCAACGGCGCCGGCAAGACCACCGCCGTCCGGATCCTGACCACCCTCACCGCGCCCACCGCCGGGCGGGCCCTGGTCGCCGGACACGACGTCGTCCGCGACCCGGGGGCCGTCCGCCGCGACATCGGGGTCACCGGCCAGTACGCCTCGGTGGACGGGGACCTCACCGGCCGGGAGAACCTCCGGCTCTTCGCCCGCCTCGCCGGGCTGCGCGGAGCCGCCGGCCGGGCGCGCGCCGACGAGCTGCTGGAGCGCTTCGAACTCACCGAGGCCGCCGGCCGCACCGCCTCCACCTGGTCGGGCGGCATGCGGCGGCGCCTGGACCTGGCCGCAGGGCTGATCGCCCGGCCGCGCGTGCTGTTCCTGGACGAGCCCACCACCGGCCTGGATCCGGCGGCCCGCGACCGGATCTGGACCGCGGTGCGAGAACTCGTCGGCCGGAGCGGGGCCGGTGACGCGGGCGGCGGGAACGGCGCGGGCACGACCGTGCTGCTCACCACCCAGTACCTGGAGGAGGCGGACAGGCTCGCCGACGACATCGTGGTGGTGGACGGCGGTCGGGCCGTCGCCACCGGCACTCCGGCCGAACTCAAGTCCCGGATCGGCTCCCACGCGGAGGTCACCGTCACCCACCCGGACGCCCTCACGGGCGCGGCGGTCGTGTTGGACCGGCTGACCGGCGGCCGGCCCGTCCTGGACGGGGAACGCCTCACCGTCGGCGTGACCGTGTCCGACACCGGGCTGACCCTGCCGCGGATCATCCGCGCCCTGGACACGGCCGGCATCCCGGTCACCGACGCCACCCTGCGCCCGCCCACCCTCGACGAGGTGTTCCTGCGCCTCACCCGGGTCCGCGAGGCCTCGCCCGAGAAGGAGCACGCGGCATGAGCACCCTGCTGTCCGACGGCGGAGCCGTCGTCACCCGCCAGTTGCAGAAGGCCCGACACGCGCCCGCCCTGCTGGTGCTCACGCAGACCATGCCGATCATGATGCTGCTGTTCTTCGGCTACGTGTTCGGCAGCGCGCTCGCGATGCCGGGCTCCGAGTACCGCGAGTTCCTGCTTCCGGGCCTGCTCGCCGCCACCGCCGCGAACGGGCTGATGACGGGCCTGTTCACGGCCGCACAGGACGCGCACCGGGGGGTGACGGACCGGTTCCGCACCCTTCCGATGAGTCGGGCCGCCGTACCCCTCGGGCAGATCACCGCCGACCTGCTCACCACGGGGGTGTCCATGGTGCCGCTGATGCTGGTGGGGATCGCCATGGGCTGGCGGATCGAGAACGGACTGCCGGGCGCGCTGGGGGCCCTCGGGGTGCTGCTGCTGTTCCGCTTCGCCTCGGCCTGGGTGGGCACCTACCTCGGCCTGCTCAGCAAGAGCGAGGAGGCCGCCGGCCAACTGGGCGGCGCCACCTTCGTCCTGCCGATGCTGTCCAGCGCCTACCTGCCGACCGACGGGCTGCCCGGGTGGCTGCGGACGGTCGCGGAGTGGAACCCGATCAGCGCCGTGGCCGGCGCCGTGCGCGCCCTCTGCGGCAACGCGGGCGGCGAACCGGCGGCCGGCGCCGCCTGGCCGGCCGCGCACCCGGTGGCCGGGGCGCTGCTGTGGTCGCTCGTCATCCTGGCCCTGTTCGTGCCGTTGGCCACCCGCCGGTTCGGCCGCGGGCAGGACTGAGACCGGGGGCGGCGCGGCCGGGCGGCCGGCCGGGCGGCGCGGCCGGGCGAAAAGCAACCGGGCGGAGCGCTCGGGCCGGCCCGGGCGGGGGGTGACAGATCGGGGTCGGACCGGGTAGGCAGGCTGCCATGACACCCGACCCGCGCTCCGACGGCCCGCACCCCCGCGCCCCGCGCGCCGACGACCCGCCGCCCCTCGACGGCGTCACCGTCGTCGCCGTCGAACAGGCCGTCTCGGCCCCTTTCGCCACCCGGCAGCTCGCCGACCTCGGCGCCCGGGTGATCAAGGTCGAGCGCCCCGACGGCGGCGACTTCGCGCGCGCCTACGACACCGCAGCGCAGGGCCTCGCCTCGCACTTCGTGTGGGCCAACCGGGGCAAGGAGTCCCTGGCGCTCGACCTGAAGGAGGCGCGCGGCCGGGAGGTCCTGCACGAGCTGCTCGCCGGCGCCGACGTCTTCGTCCAGAACCTCGCCCAGGGGGCCGCCGCCCGGCTCGGGCTGGACTCGGCGGCGCTGTGCGCCCGGTACCCGCGACTGGTCGCCGTGGACATCTCCGGCTACGGGGCCGAGGGACCCTACGCGCACAAGCGGGCCTACGACATGCTGGTGCAGTGCGAGGCGGGGTTGGTGTCGGTGACCGGAACCCCGGAGCGGCCGGTCAAGGCGGGGATCCCGGCCGCGGACATCGCCGCGGCCATGTACGCGTTCTCGGGGGTGCTCGCCGCGCTCCTGCGCCGCGGGATCACCGGGCGCGGGGGCCGGGTGGAGGTGTCGATGCTGGACGCGCTCGCCGAGTGGATGGGGCACCCGCTGCACCACACGATGCACGGCGGGGAGCAGCCCGTGCGGACCGGCCTCGCCCATGCCGTGATCGCGCCCTACGACGCCTACCCGACGGCGGAGGGGGACCGGGTGCTGCTGTCCGTACAGAACGACCGGGAGTGGCGGCGGCTCGCGGAACAGGTGCTGGAGAAGCCGGAGTTGGCCGGCGATCCGGCGTTCGCGACGAACGCGGCACGCACCCTGGGGCGGGAGCGGACCGACGCGGTGGTGGCCGGGGCGCTGGCCGTGCTGGACGCGGACGAGGCGATCCGGAGGCTGGAGGCGGCGGGCATCGCCTGCGCACGACTGAACTCGGTGGCGCAACTGGCGGCGCACCCCCAGTTGGCGGCGCGCGACCGCTGGCGGGAGATCGGTTCGCCCGCCGGTCCGTTGCGCGCGTTGCTGCCCCCGATCGGGCTGCCGGACGGCGCGCCGGCGCGGATGGGAGCGGTACCCGCGCTCGGCGAACACACCGACGCCCTGCTGCGCGCCCTGGGGATGACGGGCGCGCAGATCACGGCACTGCGCCAGGACGGCGTGGTCGCCTGAGGCGGGTCACACCGGAACACACCGATGACGGCGACGACATCGGTGAAACACCGAGAGCACGTACAGGGCCGGGTGGTAGCGGCCGGGTCAACCAGCCGCGTTCGGGGGGCAGTTACGAGCGGCGGCTGCCGAAGAGCGTGCGACGCAGACGGCGCAGCGGTGCGAACAGCGCGACGCGCGCGCTCCGGCTCCGCTGGACGTGCGTGTGGTCGCGGGCGGTGAGCTCGCGCATCAGCAGCGTCGCCTCGGCGCTCTCGTGGTGCGGGACGGCAGGGCCGCCCAACACGGCGAGATGGCGGTCGAGGCGCGAGCTGGTCGCGCCGCTCCCGCAAGTGATGGCAGGCACGCGAGGCGGCCTGCTGCGGATTGCTATCTGTTCCATGTCTCTCCCCACCCGTACGAGGGCACCCGGCCCGGGCAGGTTAACCCTATCGCCCCCACGTCGCGCCCGGGTATCCCGGTGGTGTGAATTACCCCTATACCTGTGGGGAGTTGACGATTACTCAGCGGAGTCAATCGTCACTCTCCGCACAGAATGGGCGGAATTGGCGCCTCGTTCGCGGTCGCGGCGGTTCATACGGGGAGTCCTGTCGTGACAGGAGCCACACGGCGCACACTGCGCTAACTTGGAGTGATCGTCCGGTAACGCGTTCGGGGGGCTCGGATGAGTGGGAATGTGGGTGGGGACGGGCGTGTCATCGCCGGCCGGTACCGGTTGCTGGGTCCCCTGGGCCGCGGGGGCATGGGCATCGTCTGGCGGGCGCGCGACGAGGTGTTGGGCCGCGAGGTCGCCGTCAAGGAGGTACGGGCACCCGCCGGACTGGACGCCGCCGAGGTGGACCGGTTGTACCGGCGTCTGGAGCGCGAGGCGTGGGCGGCGGCCCGGGTCTCCCACCGGGGCGTCGTCACCGTGTACGACGTGGCGAGCGAGGGCAGCCGCCCCTGGATCGTGATGGAGCTGATCCGCGGCCTGTCCCTGGCGGAGGTGCTGGAGGGCGAGGGGCCGATGTCCCCGCAGCGGGCCGCGCACATCGGCGAGCAGGTACTGGCCGCGCTGCGCTCCGCGCACGAGTCGGGGGTGCTGCACCGGGACGTCAAGCCGGCCAACGTGCTGATCGCCAATGACGGGCGGGTGGTGCTGGGCGACTTCGGCATCGCGAGCCTGGAGGGTTCCTCGGCCATCACCATGACCGGCGAGGTGGTGGGCTCCCCGGAGTTCCTCGCTCCGGAGCGGGCACTGGGACGCGATCCGGGTCCCGCCTCGGACCTGTGGTCGCTCGGCGTGCTGTTGTACGCGGCCGTCGAGGGGGCCTCGCCGTTCCGGCGGGACACTCCGTTGGCCACGCTGCAGGCGGTGGTGGACCAGGAGTTGACGCCGGCGCGTCGGGCCGGGCCCTTGGAGCCCGTACTGGAGGGGTTGCTGCGGAAGGACCCCGCCGAGCGGCTTTCGGCTGCGGAGGCGTCCCGGATGCTGCGGATCATCGGCGCGGGCGGGACGGCGCGGGCCTCGGGCGGCCCGGCGTCGGGGCCGTCGCGGGGACCCGCCCCGGTGGCGACGGCCGCGCGGGGGCGCGAGCGGGACGCGGGGTCCCGGGCCACGACGCCGGCGATACCCCTGGGGGTGCCCCCGGGGCCGGGCACGGCGCCGACCGTCGTGTCCGCCTCGGGACCGACGCCGCCGCGGGGGCGGGCCGGGACGGTGCTGACGGTGGGCATCGTGGTGCTCCTCCTGGCGCTGGTCCTGCTGGGTTGGCTGTTGCTGAAGGACCGCGGGGACACGGCCGGGGAGCCCGCGGGCGGGTCCGTCGGCTCGGGGGCCGCGTCCACGCGGCCGACGCCGTCACCCGCCGCCTCGGCTTCACCCTCACCCTCGGCTTCCGCCTCGGCGTCGGCGCCGGCCACGGCGAGCGCCGGTGGGGCGCCCGCGCGGCAGGTGACCGTGTACGCCCACACCCTGCGCGGCCGCTACGCGGGGAGTTGCCCGCCGGGGCCGCTCGACGCGCCCGCCTTCACCGCCACCGTGGAGGTGGCGCGCGCCCCCGCCGAGGTGGAGTACCGCTGGGTCACCCGGGGCGGGTCGGCCGACGGGTCGCGGCCCCCCTGGCAGGGCCTCACGTACGAGGCGGGCGGTGCCACGACCCGGCAGGTGGCTCACGTCGAGCTCGGCCACCGCGCCGGCGCGACCCTCGACGACGCGGTCCGGTTGGAGGTGCGGGGCCCGGTGCGGGCGACCTCGCCGTGGTTGGGGTTCTCCGTGACCTGCGAGAAGGAGACCCCGACGGGCGGCGCCTCCTCCCCCGGCCCGTCCGGCTCGTCGGGCTCCCCGGACCCGACGCCGTCGCCGGCGCCGAGCCCGGGGGTCACGCTCTGAACGGGGCCCGGATCAGGCCTGGGAGGCGAAGGACGGCAGGTAGCCGCCCGACTGGCCGGACGCGGTCGGGTGGTAGGACTCCCCGATGTTCGTCCAGTTGACGCTGTGCAGCCACGGACTGCCGGAGCAGATCTCGTGGCCCGTGAAGGCACCGGCGACCGAGGCGAAGGCGAAGCCGTGGTCGGCGGCGCGTTTGGCGACGGCCGCGTTCAGGTAGTCGGCCGCGCCGTTGATGGCGGACCGTTCGCCCTCGGTCAGGCCGGTGACGCAGGATCCGTTCAGCTTGTAGAAGCGGGGATAGCCGAGGACGACCACGCGGGCGCCCGGGGAACGGCCGGAGACGGCGTCGTAGACCTGGTCGAGTTTGCCCGGGAGGGTGGAGTCGACGTAGGCCTTGGCCTGGTTGACGCGGCTGACGCAGGTGGATTCGGACTGGAGCACACAGGTCGTCATGACGTCGGAGAATCCGGCGTCGTTGCCACCGATGGTGATGCTGACGAGGTCGGTGCCGGAGTTCAGCGGCGCGAGTTGGTTGGCGAGGACGTCACCCGTTCGGGCACCGGAGCAGGCGACGAACGAGAAGGTCTGCGGGGAGTGGGCGGCGGCCCAGAGGGCCGGGTAGGCGCGGTTGGTGCGTTTGCAGTTGCCGCTCGAACCGTCGTAGTTGCCGGCGCCGACGCCGGACGAGTACGAGTCGCCGAGGGCGACGTAGCCGAAGTCGGCCCGGGCGGAGGCGGCCGCCTGACCGGCGCCGAACAGGGCGGCGCCCGCGGCGAGTAACAGGGAGGAGGTGAGGGCGGCGAAGCGCAACAATCTCTTGCTCATGTGTGCGGCTCCTTGTGGGGGTTACTCCTGAGTCCGTGGTACAAGCAGCCGCGCACTTCTGGAAGTGTCCATGCCAAGAATGTTCGGGGCAGGCTTGCGCCGGAATCTTCACTCCCCATGCGTTTGAAGAGGGAACTCGGGCACCCGTTCCGGCGAAACACGGGTGCACGGGGCGAGTTCGTGCCGGATCATGGGCGCCATGCCAGCCAACCCGCACGAGGCCCTGCCGATCAGGCTCAACGTAGACGACAGCGACTCACCGTCCGACGTCGTCGACGCCCTGTTCCTCGGCCGGTTCGCCTCCGGCGAGCAGCCCTACGCGCAGAGCGTTTCCATCGAACGAGTGAAGGCCGAAGCGACCCTGCTGCCGGCCGGGGCGAAGGTGCTGCGCTCGGCGCGCGACACCGACCGCAGCGCCACCCTCGCGGAGGGCGAGGGCTGGACCGTGCTCGTGTCGCGCTGGAGCCGCGGCGCGGACGTGACGGTGACGGCCGTCACCGACGAACTCGCCACCGGTGTGCTCGAAGAGGCCACGGACGGGGCGCAGGACGAGCCCGAACCGCAGCCGGAGAACGTCACGATGGGTTTCTGGTACGTCTCCCCGCGACGCGGGCCGTACCGCACGACCCGGCAGATCGCCGCCGGCACCTGGCCCGAGGTGCGCTCGAACTACACCGCGCCGGTGGCCGGGGCGATGGACCGGCTGATGAAGGTCACCCCCGACGACATCGCGGGCCGGCTGCTGTTGCTGCACGGCCCGCCCGGTACCGGGAAGACCTCGGCGCTGCGGACGCTGGCGCGGTCCTGGCGGGACTGGTGCCAGGTGGACTGCGTGCTGGACCCGGAGCGGCTGTTCAACGACGTGGGCTACCTGATGGACATCGCGATCGGCGAGGACGAGGGCACGGCCAAGGGGCGCTGGCGGCTGCTGTTGCTGGAGGACTGCGACGAGTTGATCCGCGGCGAGGCCCGGCACCAGGCCGGACAGGCGCTGTCCCGGCTGCTGAACCTGACGGACGGCCTGCTGGGCCAGGGCCGCAACGTCCTGGTCGGCGTCACGACCAACGAGGACCTGGAGCGGCTCCACCCGGCGGTGGTCCGGCCGGGCCGCTGCCTGGCCCGCATCGAGGTCGGGCGGTTGACGCACCGCGAGGCCGTCGACTGGCTCGGCACCGACGAGGGGGTCTCCCGCGAGGGCGCCACCCTGGCCGAGCTGTTCGCGCTCCGGCGGGGCACCGGACCGGCCGCGCTGCTGCCCCCGCAGGGACACGGGACCGAGGCCGGGCTGTACCTGTAGGCCCGGCCGCCGTCGGGGCGACGGCGCTCCGGTACCGGTGGGGCGGGGACAATGGCGCCGTAGTCGCAGCCCCGCCGGCCGGACGAACCCGCCGCGGGAAGGACCCGTCGAACAGGAGAGTGCCCCGTGCCCGAGCCGGCGCAGGAGAATCCGTACCCCGACAGCCTCACGCCGGGCGAGGGCCCCGAGCCGCACCCGCAGCTCGCGCCGGTGCTGGCCCTGCTGGGGCGCTGGCACGGTCGGGGGCGGGGCGAGTACCCGACCCTGGAACAGGGGTTCCGGTACGAGCAGGAGATCACTTTCAGCCACGACGGCAGGCCCTTCCTGCGGTACGAGTCGAGGGCCTGGCTGATCGACGGGTCCGGTGCGCCACTGCGCCCCTCGGGCCGCGAGAGCGGCTGGTGGCGGGTCATGCCGGACGCCTCGCTGGAGGTCACGCTGGCCCACCCGACCGGGATCGTGGAGACGTACGTGGGCCGCGTGTCCGGTACGGAGATCGAGATCGGGACCGATCACGTGGCGCGGACCCCGCGGGCGAAGGAGGTGACCGGCATGAGGCGCCGGTACTCCCTCGGCGACGGGGAGTTGACGATCGTGCAGGAGATGGCGGCGATGGGTCTGCCCCTGCACCACCACCTCCGGGCCGAACTGACCCGCCACAAGGGCTGAGGCCCGCCCCGGTACGGGCCTACGCGCCGTACCGGGCCCGCAGCGCGGCCAGGGCGGCGGCCGTGGCCTCGTCGAAGGTCAGCCCCAGCCGGTGGGCCCGCTCCGCGTACGCCTGTGCGGCGGTGGCCGATTCCCGGGAGGCCGAGTCGTCCGCGGCCGCGACGAGGGTTCCGTTGCGGCCCCGGGTCTCGACGACGCCGTCCGCCTCCAACGCCCGGTACGCCTTCGCGACCGTGTTCGCCGCCAGCCCCAGTTCCTCCGCGAGGGCCCGGACCGTGGGCAGCCGGAATCCCACGGGCAGCCGGCCCGCCCGGGCCCCCTCCGAGATCTGCGCGCGCAGTTGCTCGTAGGGGGCCGCCGCGCCGGCCGAGCCGTCGATCTTGATCTTCAGGTGCGTGGAAGTCGGGGTCACGCGGCCGATTCTCTCCCATCGCCCGCGTAATTCGCAGGCGCCCCCGGCCCGATCGTCCTAGCGTCGACGCCATGATCCTCACCATCCGTGACCTGCGCCCCGGCGACTCCCGGGACGCCGAGTCCGTCGCCGCGGTGCGCCGCGCCGCCCTCCCGTTCATGATCGCCAGTGGGGCCGGGGTGGCCTACGAACTCGCCTCCGCCCACCCCGACAAGCGTTACCGGCTCCTGCTCGCGCAGACCGGGGACGGCCGGGTCGTCGGCACCGCCCAGGTCGGGATCGCCCACGACAGCGCCGAGCCGGGCGCGTCCTTCGTCAACGCGTACGTCCATCCCGACCACCGGCGACTCGGCGCCGGGACCGCCCTGTTGCGCGCGGCCGAGGAGCACCTGGTCGCGCAGGGCGCGGTGGAGACGTACGCCTGGGTCATGGACGAGCCCGGCCACCACGCCTTCGCCGAGCGGCACGGCTACCGTCCGAGCCGCTCCGCGCACTTCCTGCGGCTGGATCTCGCCTCCGCCACCCTTCCCCCGTACCCGGCCGAGCTGCCGCCGGGTGTGGAGCTGCGTCCCGGTTCCGCCTTCGTCGACGATCCGCGCCCGCTGTACGAGACCGACGCGGCGGTGAGCCGGGACGAGCCGGGCGACCTGCCGGTGGAACTGGACGACTACGAGGACTGGCTGAGCAGCGTCTGGCACGAACCCTCGCTCGACAAGGAGCTGACCACGGTCGTCCTCGTGGACGGCGAGCCGGCCGCGTTCACCGCCGCCCGGACCGACGGCACGGGGCGCTACGCCTCGGGAATGACCGGCACCCTGGCGGCCCACCGGGGCCGGGGCCTGGCCAAGCTCGCCAAGATCGATTCCCTGCGCCGGGCCGTCGCGGCCGGCTGTACGGAGGCCTTCACGGGCAACGACGCCGAGAACGGGCCGATGCTCGCGATCAACGCCTGGTTCGGATACGAGATCTGCGCCGGCGAGACCCGCTTCACCAAACGTCTGGAGACCACCGCGCGATGAACGGGCGGATCGACGTCACCCTCACCAAGGCGGGTCGCACCAAGATCCGCTATCCGGCCGAGCTCCTCGCCGACACCGGCGACCGGATCTCCGTACGCGCTCCCTGGGCGGCCCCGACCGTGCGCGACTTCGGCTTCGTGCGCTTCGAGCCGGGCGACGTGTTCACCGAGCACTTCTGGCGCGACCGCTGGTACGCGGTCAAGGAGGTCCGGACGGGCGGCGGCGTCCTGAAGGGCTGGTACTGCGACATCACCCGCCCGGCCGTGGTCCGGGACGGCGAGATCCTCGTCGAGGACCTGGACCTGGACCTGTGGGTCTCGGCGGACGGGGCCCGCGTCCTGCGGTTGGACGAGGACGAGTTCGAGGCGAGCGGCCTCGCCGCGCGGGACCCGCGGGCCGCCGGCGAGGCGGTCCGGGCGCTCGACGCGCTGGAACTCCAGTCCCACACACCGGCCGGCCTGGCCGCGCTCCTCGGCTGAGCGGACGCGTTTCTGAGGTGGTGCTTGTCCCTGCCTTAAGCGCGTCCTAAGGATCTGCGATCGGGGGCGGATCCGGGTGGTGCGAGGGGTTCGGGGGGCTAGCTTGGCGGAGCCGGGGAGGGCCCGGGGCGGCGCCGGAACCCGTGGGGACGGTGCCCGCCCGGCCGACTCGCACCGGCCCACCCCTGACGTGTTCAGCCCGTTCCGCCGCCTTGCCCAGAGGAGTTCCATCCATGCGCCACGCACGCCGTACCGCCGCCCGAATCGCCGCCGTCGGACTGGCCCCGCTCGCGGTGGCCGCGTACGCCGCCGTGCCCGCGGCCGCGCACGGTTCGATGACGGACCCGGTCAGCCGGGTGGCGGCCTGCTACGCGGAGGGGCCGGAGTCCCCGAAGTCGGCCGCCTGCAAGGCGGCGGTGGCGGCGAGCGGGGCGCAGGCGTTCTACGACTGGAACGCGGTGAACATCGCCAACGCGGCCGGTCAGAGCAAGTCCCTGATCCCGGACGGCCGGCTGTGCTCGGCGGGCAACAGCAAGTACAAGGGTCTGGACCTGCCCCGCGCCGACTGGCCGGCCGGTTCGATGACCTCGGGCCCGCACACCTTCCGTTACAAGGGCACCGCTCCGCACAAGGGGTCTTTCGAGCTGTACGTGACGAAGGACGGCTACGACCCGACGAAGCCGCTGAAGTGGTCCGACCTGGAGTCGAAGCCGTTCGTGAAGGTCACCGACCCGGCCATGCGCAACGGCGACTACGTCTTCTCCGGCACCGTCCCGAAGAAGACGGGCCGCCACCTCGTCTACAGCGTGTGGCAGCGCTCGGACAGCCCGGAGGCCTTCTACAGCTGCTCGGACGTGGTCTTCGGCAAGGACAACGGCGCGGGCACCGGCACCGGCGGCGGCGGCGCGCAGCCCGGTGGCAAGCCGAGCACCGGTACCGGAACGGGCACGGGCAGCGGCACGAGCAGCGGCAGCGGCACCGGCGCCGGCGCCGGTCCGAGCACGAAGCCTGGCACCGGTGGGAGCGCCGAGCCGTCGAAGGGGCCGGGCGGCAAGCCCGGCGCCAAGCCCGGCACGGGTGTGCCCGGCACCGACGAGGACTGCCCCCTGGCGAAGGCGCCCACGGACCAGCAGATCGCGGCGGGCGCGGTCAAGTCCTCGGTGGAGCACAACGGTCACGGGGACGGCGACCCCAGGACGAACGCCAAGAACGCCGCCGCTCCCCTGCTCGCCTCGGAGTCCCCCGTGGCCGCGAAGGACGGCAACCTCGCGGAGACGGGCGGCAACAGCGCCACCCCGACGATCGCGATCGCCGGGGCCGGCGCCCTGGCCGTCGGCGCGGCGGCGCTGTTCGGGGCGGCCCGCCGCCGGAGCGCCGCGGGCCGCCACGGCCGCTAGGCCGTCCGGGTCCTGTCGTCGCGCCGGTCCGCCCGGACGGACCGCCCGTGCCTCGTCACTCGAAGACCGAGGCGCAGGTGGTCCGTTCGGCGCGGGCCGGGTCGAGGGCGTTGAGCGCCTCGTGCCAGGCGATGCGGTCGGTCAGGCCGATGGCCACGTGTTCGGAGAGGTCCAGGGCGCACAGGTCCTGGAGCACGACGTTGCGTACGTTCGATCCGGCGAGGAAGCCGCTGCTGTAGGGGGTGACCACCTCGTCGTACCGGGTCGCGATCACGGTGTACTTCACTCCCGGGACGGTGTCCCCGCCCTGGTTGAGGCGGGTGATGAACGCCGAGCCGGCGATCTGGTCGGCCAGGCCCGGGGTCGCGGAGCTGATCAGGTCCTCGGCGCCGGGGAAGTAGGGGAGCAGTCGCGTCAGCCCGCTCAGGGTGGTGCCGTGGTTGTCCGGGGCGAGTCCGACGAGGGCGTTGACCTTGGCGGCGCCGCCCAGGAACTTCAGGTAGTGGCGCGGCATCATGCCGCCCTGGGAGTGGCCGACGATGTCGGTCTTGGCGGCTCCGGTGGCGGCGAGCACCCTGTCGACGAACGCGTCGAGTTGGGCGGCGGACTTCTCGATGGGTCCGAGGCCGTTGAAGAAGGGGACGCCGGGGAGCTGCCCGTAGTCGAGGGAGTAGACGCAGTAGCCGCGGTTCACGAGGTACGGGGCGAAGCCGAGCCAGTTGTCGACGGAGTTCCCGAAGGTGCCGTGGACGAGGACGACGGGGCGGGGGTGCGCGGCCGTCGGCCGACAGGACCAGTTGTTCCAGCCGCTGCCGGGCGCCGACGCGGCCTGCGCGGCGGTCGTGGTGGGGGCGACGAGCGCGGCGGTGGTGAGGGCGAGGACGGCCAGCGGGCGGAGCAGTCGTCTCCAGGGCAGCATCGTGTGATCTCCTTGCGGGTCAAGGGGAAGGGCGTGGGGGTTCGTCCCGTGATCCGGATCACAAGGGGAGCTGCTGCCGTTAAATTACGGGCGGGTAGCAAGACTGGGAAGTTACGCGTCGGTAAAAACTTGCGTGTCGAGGCTCCCGCCGGCCTCGCACCAGAAGAATGGCCCGCATGTACGCGGTCCCCGGCGCCGGAACAGCACTGGCCACCCCGCCCGACCTGGCGGTCGAGCCGCTGGTCGCCGCCGTCACCGAGACCGCGGTGCGTACGTTGCGCCCGTGCGTGGAGGAGACCGCCGAGGCGGGTGTGCCGCGTACGCACCTCGACGCGCTCGCGGCGTGTGGCGCGTACGGGCTGATCGCATACGAACCGGATCCGGCGAGCGGGGTGACCGCGCGGCGGGTGACGCGTGAGGTGCACGAGCTGTTGGCGGCGGCCGATCCGTCGACGTGGTTCGTGTGGACCCAGCACCACGCCCTGGCCAAGGGGCTGCTGCGCGGCGGTGACGCGTCGCTCGGGGAGGCCTGGTTGCCGCCCCTGGCGCGCGGTGACCGGCGGGCCACGGCCGGCTTCGCCTTCCTGCGCCATCCGCGACCGCCCGTCACCGCGCAGCGGGAGGCGGGCGGGTGGCGCCTGTCGGGCCGGGTGCCGTGGATGACGGGCTGGGGGCTGGCCGACGTGGTGTACCTGGGCGCGCTCACACCGCGGGACGAGGTGCTGTTCGCGCCGGTGGACTGCGCGGCGGGGGCCGGGTTGGCGGCGGCGCCGTCGGCTCCGCTGTGGGCGATGCGGGGCACGCGCACGGCGGCCGTCGAGGTGCGCGACGTGTACGTGCCGGACGACGAGGTGGTGGTTCGTCAGCCGCGGGCCGACTGGGTGCGGGCGTACGACCTGGAGAACGCCGATGCCCAGCCCGCCGTCTTCGGGCAGTTGCGCGCCACCGCGGACTTCCTGCTCGCCTGCGAGGGGTACGAGGACCTCGGGCTGCGGGTCGCGGACCGGGCGGCCCGGCTGCGGGCCGATGCGTACGCGCTGCGGGATGAACTCCCGCCCGGGGAAGGGCCCGAGGACCGGCTGCGGCTGCGGGCCGAGAGCCTGGACCTGGCCGTACGGGCCGCCGCGGCCTGCGTGGCGGTGGCCGGCGGGCGGGCGATCCAGTACGGCAACACGGCGGGGCGGCTCTCGCGGGAGGCGCAGTTCCACCTGATCCAGGCCCAGACGGGCGGGCTCAAGCGCGAGGTGGCCCGGCTGATGCTGGACGGGTCCTGATCCCCCGGCTCGGGACCCGCCGGGTCACGAGGCCCTGCCGAGGCCGGTCGGATGCCGGACCCCGCCCGTCCCGAAGGTGGCCGCCGGGCGGACCGTGCCGGCGCCGAAGCGGGCGTTGGCCCGGTCGACGGCCGCCTCCACCGTCAGCCGGGATTCCCTGACCGGGTCCAGGGAGATCTGCCGGGCCACGCGCTCGGCGCCGGTCAGGTCCTCGGCGCGGAGCACCATGCCGGTCAGTCGGGCCCGTTGCAGGCCCGCCGCGTCCATCAGTCGGTACGCCGCGGTGCGCAGGTCCTCGTCGTGCGCGGAGGGTTCCACCAGCCGCCGGGTCTTCTCCCAGCGGGTGCCGCCCGCGAACCGCAGGGTCAGGGACAGGGAGCGGGCCGCCTGGCGGCGCCCGCGCAGGAGCGCGCCGAGCCGGACGACAAGGGCGAGCAGGGTGGCCCTGGCGTGCGGGCCGTCCAGTTCCTCCCGGGTGAACCCGCTCCTGACGGCGGCCGAGGAGGGCAGGTCCCGGGGGGTCACCGGGCGCGGGTCGATGCCCCGGGCGCGCTCCGTGACCAGCCGCCCGGTCCGCTTGCCGAGGATCCGCTCGACGACGCCGGGCGGGACCCGGGTGAGGGCCCCGACGGTGTGCAGCCCGTACCCGCGCAGCGCCTCGGCCTGCCGGGAGCCGAGCCCGTACAGGGCCTCCACCGGCAGCGGCCCGAGGAAGTCGGCCACCGCGTCCGGGTCGTCGGGGACGGCGAGGATCCCGCCCGGGCCCGGGATCCGGGCGGAGGCCATGGCCGCGAGGGCCCAGGTCGCGGCGACCCCGATCCGTACGTCCGTGCCCAGCCGGGCCACCGCGCGCAGCCGGACCACCTCGGCGATCCGGGCGGCCTCGACGCCGAAGTACCTTTGTGCTCCGCGCACTTGGACCAGGGCGGCGCGGGGCGGCAGGGCCTGGACGAGCGGGGAGAACTCCCGCAGCAGTTCCAGGACCTCCCGGTAGCCCTCGCCGGTCAGGGTCGGGGCGCACCGTACGTGCAGGATCGCGCTCATCCCGCGCTCCCCGGGCTGGAGTGCCACAGCTTGCGGCCGGTCGCGGCGCCCTCGCCGGGCGGCTGGAGGTCGGCCCACGGGTTCATCTCGTAGCCGTTGGCCAGGTGGATGCGGCGGGCGCCCGGTTCGCCGTCCGGCCGGGGGGCGCTCTCGCGGATCGGCTCGGACAGGCGGGTGGTGACCGCCTGCAGGCCCTGCTCCGCGCGCAGTTCGACCAGTTCGGACAGGTTCCAGGCGGCCGCTGCGACCACGCTCAGGCTCTGTGGGCCGCGACGCTGGACGACGCCTCGGACCAGCAGCAGGAAGGAGTGGAAGACGGTGTGGGCGCAGGTCTCGTGGCTGTCGTCGAAGAAGGCCAGGTCGACCAGGCCGGTGCCGTCGTCGAGGGTGGTGAAGATGACCCGCTTCCCGGATCGGATCGGCGGGGTCTGGGTGGCCGCCTTGGCGCCGGCGACCAGTACCGTCCGCCCGTGTTCGACGTCGCGCAGCCGGGTGGCCGGGACCACGCCGAGTTCGGTCAGGAAGGCCTGGTGGTCGCCCATGAGGTGGCGCGAGGCGTCCATGCCGAGGACGCCGAGCTCGGCGCTGAGTCGTTCGCCGTCGGTCAGGTCGGGCAGGCCCACGTGGGCGGTGGACCGGCCTCCTTCCAGGGGGAGTTGGGTGTTCGTCCGGGCGCCGGCGGCGCGCTGCGCGCCGTGCAGTTCGGTCAGGTGCAGCAGCAGGTCACGGCGGTTCGCGCCGAACGCGTCCAACGCTCCGACCTGGGCCAGTCGTTCGGCCACGGGGCGGCCCGGATGGGCGCGGTCCCAGAAGTCGCGCAGGGAGGAGTACGGCTGTCCGGCCTCGATCCGGGCCGCCTCGGCCTCGCCGATGCCGTGGACGTCGGCCAGGGCCAGCCGGATCCCCCACTCTCGATCGGACACCAGTTCGATCCGGTGGGCGACCGCCGACCGGTTCACGTCCAACGGCAGCACCGGCACGCCCCGCCGGCGCGCGTCGGCCAGCAGCAACCGCTTCGGGTACATCCCCGGGTCGTGGGTGAGCAGCCCGGCGTAGAAGGCCGCCGGGTGGTGGGCCTTGAGCCAGGCCGACTGGTAGGTGGGCACGGCGAAGGCGACCGCGTGCGCCTTGCAGAACCCGTACGAGCCGAAGGCCTCCACGATCTCCCAGGTCCGGGCGATCACCTCGGCCGCATAGCCCCGCGCGCTCGCCGTCGCCGCGAACCAGACCTTGATCCGGCCCTGCGACTGCGGGTCGGACAGTCCGCGCCGCACCCGGTCCGCCTCGTCCCGACCGCAGCCGGTCATGACGTGCACGATCTCGATGATCTGCTCGTGGAAGACCACCACCCCGTACGTCTCGCCGAGCGCTTCCGCGAGGTCCCGGTGCGGGAAGCGCGCCGGGGCGCGGCCGTGCCGGGCCTCGATGAAGGGCCGCACCATGTCGGCGGCCACCGGCCCCGGGCGGAAGAGGGAGATGTCGACGACCAGGTCCTGGAAGGTGGCCGGCTGGAGCCGCCCCACCAGGTCCCGCTGGCCCGGGGACTCGATCTGGAAGCAGCCCAGCGTCTCGGCGGAGCGGATCAGCTCGTACGTGGCCGGGTCGCCCGGCGGGACCTGCGCGGGGTCGTCCAGGTCGAGCTCCTCGCCGGTGGCGCGCCGGAGTTCGGCGACGGCGTGGGCCATCGCGGACTGCATCCGCACGCCGAGCACGTCCAGCTTGAGCAGCCCCATGTCCTCGACGTCGTCCTTGTCGAACTGGGACATCGGGAAGCCCTCGCCGCCGCTCGGGACGACCGGGGTGCGGGCGAGCAGCGAGGCATCGGACAGCAGCACCCCGCACGGGTGCATGGCGACCCCGCGCGGCAGCGCGTCCAGCGCCTCGACCAGCTCCCAGAGTCGACCGTACGACTCCCCCCGCAGGTCCCGCAGTTCGGGGAGTTCGGCGAGGGCCGTGCGGGCGTCGCGGGCCCGGATGTGCGGGAAGGCCTTGGCGAGCCGGTCGACGGCGGCCGGGTCCATGGACAGGGCGGCGCCGACGTCGCGGATGGCGTGTCGGACCCGGTAGGTCTCGGGCATGGACACGGTGGCGACGCGTTCGGCGCCGAACCGGTCGATGATCCGCCGGTAGACCTCCAGCCGGCGGGCGGACTCCACGTCGATGTCGATGTCGGGCAGGACGTGGCGGCGCTTGGACAGGAAGCGCTCCATCAGCAGGCCGTTCGCGACGGGGTCGGCGTGCGCGATCCCCAGGAGGTGGTTGACGAGGGACCCGGCGCCGGAGCCCCGGGCGGCCACCCGGATGCCCATGTCCCGGACGTCGTCCACCACTTGGGCGACCGTCAGGAAGTACGAGGCGAAGCCGTGGTAGGCGATGACGTCGAGCTCCCGGTGCATCCGCTCCCAGTACGCGTGGTCGTCCGCGTACCCGCGCAGCACCATGCCGGCGGAGGCCCGGGAGGCGAGCACCCGCTGGGCGGTGCGGTGGCCGGCGCCGACGAGCCGGGCCTCGGGGAAGTGCACGGAGCCGATGCCCAGGTCGTCCTCGGGGTCCACGGCGCAGGCGTCGGCGGTGCGCCGGGTCTCGGCGAGCAGCCGGCGCGCGTCGGTGGGGCGCAGGCCGGCCGCCCGGGCGATCCGGTCGGCGACCTCGGCCATGGCGGCGGGGTCCTTGAGCCAGCGTTCGCCGCTGTCCAGGCGTTTGCGGGGGTCCACGGGGACCAGCCGGCGGGCCGCGTCGAGGACGTCGGCGACCGGGCCCTGGCCGGGGTCGGCGTACCGGACGGCGTTGGTAACCACGGCCGGGACGCCCTGCTCGACGGCGAAACCGACCGTGCGCGCGGCGAGGCGCAGCGAGCCGGGGCCCGTGTCGACGTCGGCGCCGGCGCGGCCGTGGTGGACGGCCTCCAGGCGCAGCGCGTCCCCGTACAGCTCCCGCCAGGGCGCGAGCAGCCGCGCGGCCCGGTCGGGGCGGCCGGCGGCGAGCGCCCGGCCGACCTCGGAGTCGGGGCCGAGCAGGACGAACACGCCGCTCAGCCCGAAGGAGCCGAGCGCCTCGCGCAACGCGTCCCAGGTCACCAGCGGTACCTCGGGGGCGCCCGCGTGGGCCGCGGTGACCAGCCGGCACAGCTCGGCCCAGCCGGCGGCGCCGTCCCGGGCGAGGAAGACGGCCCGGGCGGCGGACTCGTCGACGAAGGCGCCGCCCCTGACGGGGGTGCGGCGACGGAAGGAGGCCTCGGCGTGGGACGCCCCGCCCCCGGCGGGCCCCGCACCACCGGAGAGCCCGGAGCCCGGTCCGGGTGCCGACGCGTCCGCCGCGGGGGCGACCGCGAGGTTCACTCCGAACAGCGGCCGGACGCCGGCCCGCGCGGCGGCCTTCGCGAACCGCACCGCTCCCGCGAGGGTGTCGCGGTCGGTGAGGGCGAGGGCGTCCATGCCCCGCTCCGCGGCGCGTTCCGCGAGTCGTTCCGGGTGCGAGCCTCCGTAGCGCGCGGAGAACCCCGAAACGGTGTGCAGATGCGTAAAACCAGGCACCCGCGGCCTCCTGCTTCGCTCGATACCCCCGACACTCCTTCGACCTCCCCTCTCCACCATAGAGCAATTCGAATACGCGTGCGAAACACTTGTTCGATCACCTGATGTCAGGCCCGTCGCTTCCGGCCCCCACCCGGTGCGGACGGGCCCGCCGGACCGGCTCCCGAGTCAGCCATTCGGCCCGCCCCTGCTGCGCCCCTCCCCCGATACGCAGAGCGTGTGAGACATGACCCAGACCACCTCCACAGGTCCGCCCGGCGGCTTCCTCGCCGAGGTCAAGGACGCCGTGACCGCCCGGGCCGCCCTGCTGGTCCTGGGGGTGCTGGCCCTCCAACTCGCCTTCGTCACCTCGTACATCGGGGCCTTCCACCACCCCGTGCCCAGCGAGGTCCCCTTCGCCGTGGCCGCTCCCGCGCGGGCCGTCGCCGACCAGTACGCGGAGCGGCTCGACACCCTGCCCGGCACACCGCTCGACGCCCACGCGGTCAAGGACGCGGACACGGCGCTCGCGCGGGTCCGGGACCGCGAGGTGGACGGCGCGCTGATCGTCGACCCGACCGGCAAGACCGACGAGCTGCTGGTCGCGAGCGGCGCCGGGGCCTCCCTCTCCCAGGCCGTCGAAGAGGTCGTCGGCCGCGCCGAGAAGGCCGCCGGGCGCGGTGTGCGGTTCCGCGACGTGGCCCCGGCCGCCCGGGGCGACGCCCGCGGCCTGAGCTCCTTCTACCTGGTCGTCGGCTGGTGCGTGGGCGGCTACCTGTGCGCCGCGATCCTCGCGATCAGCGCCGGCGCCCGGCCCGCGAACTCCGCCCGCGCCGTCATCAGGCTGGGCGCCCTGCTCGTGTACGCGATCGCCGCCGGGCTGCTGGGCGCGGTCATCGCGGGCCCCGTCCTGGGAGCGCTGTCCGGAAGCGTCATGGCCCTGTGGGGCCTGGGCGCCCTGGTCGTCTTCGCCGTCGGCGCGATCACCCTGGCCTTCCAGGGGCTGGCGGGCGTGGTCGGCATCGGCCTGGCCATCCTCCTGGTGGTGGTCCTCGGCAACCCGAGCGCGGGCGGCGCCTACCCGTACCCGTTGCTGCCGCCGTTCTGGAGGACCATCGGACCGGCCCTGCCGCCGGGCGCCGGCACGTACGCCGCCCGCTCGATCGCGTACTTCCGGGGCAACGGCGCCGGCGGCCCGATGCTGGTGCTGGCCGGCTGGGCGCTGCTCGGCGCGGCCGTGACCCTGGCCTGCGCGATGTTCCGCAAGGGGAAGGCCGGGCCCGCGGTGGGCAGCGGGATCGACGACGTCCCGCGGGCCCCCGCGCCCTCCGGGGGCGCCTGCGACCGGTGACCGGCCCCGACGGCGGTGCTCAGAAGTAGTCGGCCGGGTCCGGGACGCGCAGGAAGCGGGCGGCGAGGTCCACGTCGGTGTCGTGGACGAGGATCCCGAGCCGGTCCCCGTCGGGCGCCCGGTACTCGACCATCCGCATGCCGGGCCGCCAGGAGGGCCGGTGGGTCGCGCGGCCCCCGCCGGGCAGCTCCACCGCCCGGCGGGCGGGCCGCTTGAAGACCGGTCCGCCGGTCGGGCCCGTGGTCAGCGTCCCGTACAGGAAGCCCGTACGGCCCAGCCCCTCACGCCATTCGACCCGGCAGGAGAGGGCGGTCCGCACGCCCGCGGCCACGCCCGCGGCGCGGTGCGCGGCCAGCCGGCGACGCGCCAGGTGGACCACCCCCAGGGCCGCCGCCGCGCCGACGGCCGGCCCCACCAGATCCACGAACATGCCCGTGCCCCGCTTCCCGACCGACTCCGATCGGCACAGCCTAGGCGTCGAGCGACACGCCCCGGCCTTCGAACGACCCGTCCTGGCCTTCGAGCGACACGTCCCGGCGCTCGCCCCGCCCGGCCTGACCCTCGACCCGCACGTCCTGGGCGGTGTGCACGACCTCCCCCGCCACCACGACGGTCCGCGCGACGGTCCCGGGGATGGACTCCGCCGGGATCGCCAGGATGTCGCGGGACAGCACCACGAAGTCCGCCACCTTGCCCACCGTCAGGGAGCCCCGCTCGGTGTCGAGGAAGTTCGCGTACGCCGAGCCCATCGTGTAGCCGTGCACGGCCGTGGCCACGTCCACCGTCTCGCCCGGCTGCCAGGGGTCGCCGCCGCCCAGCGGGCGCCGCGTCACCGCCGTGTAGATGCCGATCATCGGGTCCATCTCGGCCACGTTCCAGTCGCTGGAGAAGGCCAGCACCGCGCCCGCGTCGTGCAGGCTGCGCATCGGCCACGCCTTGTGCCAGCGGCCCTCGCCCACGTTCTCCGCCCAGTCCTGGCCCGGCCCGGCGATCTCCGGCGCGCAGTGTCGGGGCTGCATGCAGGCCACCACGCCGAGTTCGGCGAAGCGCGGCACGTCCTGGGGGTCCAGGCACTCCACGTGCACCACCTGGTGGCGGGCGTCGCGCGGCCCGTTGACCGCCCGGGCGTGCTCGACCGCGTCGAGGACGGTACGGATGCCCCGGTCGCCGGTGGCGTGCACGAAGCACTGGAACCCGCGGGCGTCCAGCCCGGCCAGCAGGTCCGCGAACTCCTCGGCCGGGTAGAAGGTCTCGCCGCGGTGCGCCCCGCATCCGGTGTACGGCTCCAGCAGGGCGGCCGTGCGCGGCTCCACGACGTCGTCGATGTACAGCTTCAGCGGGCCCACCCGCAGGCGGTCGCCGGAGTACATCCTGGCGCAGGCGGCGAACAGGTCGAGTTCCTCGTCGCTCGTGCCGCGCGGGTGGAAGAGCGCCGCGACGATCCGGGACCTCAACCGCCCCTCCGCCCGGGCCCGTTCGAAGAGTTCCAGGTCGTCCAGGGAGTTCTGGGGCTCGACCACCGTGGTGATGCCGAAGCCGATCGCGTCGTCCAGGCTCTTGGCGAGCCGCCCGTACTGCCGGTCCGGGGAGGCCCACGGCACGCCCAGTTCGCGCAGCGCCCGGTGCCCGTCGCGGGAGAGCCCCTTGATGGCGAAGTCCTTGACGAATCCGGTGGGTTCGCCCGTGGCGGGGTCGACGGCGGCGGTGCCGAAAGGCAGGTCGACGCGGTCCCGGGAAACGCCCAGGCGGTGCATGGCGGCGGTGTTCAGCCAGGCCGTGTGGACGTCGTACGAGAGCACGATCGCGGGGGTGTCGCCGGTGACCGGGTCCAGGTCGGCGGCGGCGGGCATCCGGCCGCCGGGGATGGCGGAGTAGTCGAAGGCCTCGGCCTCGATCCACTCCGCGTCCGGGTGGGCCTCGCGCCACTCCCCGATCCGGTCGAGGATCGCGTCGAGCGTGCGGACCCCGGCGAGCTGTACGCACGCGTCGTCGGAGCCGAGCCGTACGTGGTTGTGGGCGTCGATGAACCCGGGCAGCACCAGCCGCCCGCCCGCGTCGATGCGCTCGGTGTGGGGGCCGGCCCACGCCTCGGCCTCGGCGTCCGGGCCCACCCAGACGATGGTGCCGTCGTGGACGGCCAGGGCCTCGGCCTCGGGCAGGTCCGGGTCCACGGTGTGGATCCGGGCCCCGGTGAGCAACAGGTCGGCGGCGATGGGGTGCGACATGGGGTGGTGCTCCTGTGGCAGCTGAGGGGAATGGGTACGGAGGGTCAGGCGGCCGGGGTCGGGGCGGGTGCGCGCCGGACGAGGGCCCAGTAGACGAGTCCGGAGACCACCGAGCCGAGGAGGGTGAGGTCGGCCCCGCCGAGCGGGGCCACCAGGGGGCCGGTCCAGAGCTCGGAGTCGCAGGTCAGGGCGGCGAAGAGCATGCCGGCGAGCAGGGCGGCCATGCCTGCGGGGTGGTAGCCGGCCCGGTACCAGTAGGCGCCCGCGTGCCCGGCGTGCAGGGCGTCGGAGTCGTACCGGCAGCGGCGCAGCAGCATGTCGGCGAGGAACACCCCGCCCCAGGGCGCGAACACGATGATCAGCAGGGAGAGGAAGGAGAGCAGCGAGGTGGTGAAGTCGGTGAGGAAGAGCGCGGCGAGCGAGCCCACGGCGGTCACGGCGGCGCTGATCACGATGGCGCGGGAGCGGCTCCACGGGATGCCGAGGACCTGGAGGTTCAGGCTGGAGGAGTAGAGGGTGATGATCGAGTTGGTGACGGAGCCGCCGAGCACGAGCGCCAGGAACACGGTCTGGAACCAGCCCGGCAGCAGGCTCTCGGCGCCCGTGACGGCGTCGGTCATGTCGGTCTGGGTGGCGGCCGCCACGCCGGCGACGCCGAGGGCCACGGAGGAGACGAACCCGCCCAGCGCCCCCATCCAGGTGATCGACCTCAGTGAGGTGGTCCGGGGCAGGTAGCGGGTGTAGTCGGCGGGCATCGGCAGGTACGAGAACGGGCCGGCCAGCATGACGACGAAGGCCAGGCTCCAGCCGGACAGCCCGGGGCCGGCGGCGGGCGCGGAGGTGTCGGCGCCGGGCAGCACGAAGACGAGCAGCGCGCCGAAGCCGACGGCGAGGACGTACGCCATCCAGCGCTCGGCGAACTGCACCGTGGCATGGCCCCACATGGCGACGGCGAAGGTCAGCGCGAGGGTGACGCCGAGGGCGAGGGCCCGGACGGCCGTGCCCCCGCCGAGGCCGATCTCGGCGAAGAACACCTCCAGCGCCAGGGTGCCGACCACGGTGTTGACGATGGTGTAGCCGATGCTCACCACCCAGTTGAGGACGCCTGCCGGGAAGTTGCCGCGCACCCCGAAGGCGGCTCGGGAGATCACCAGGGTGGCGGTGCCGGTGCGGATGCCGCTGAGTCCGGCGGCGCTGACGGCGAAGAAGGAGAGTCCGCTGAGCACGACCACCAGGGTGGCCTGCCAGAAGGAGAGGCCGAAGGCCACGGCGAGGGCGCCGTTGATCACGTAGGTGAAGGTCAGGTTCGAGCCGAACCAGAGCCAAAAGAGGTCCTTGGCGCCGCCGTGGCGTTCCTCGTCCGGGATGGGGTCGATGCCGTGCGTCTCGACCTTGAAGACCTCGTCGACGTCGGCCGCCGTCTCCCGGCGTCTCGTCCCCGGCCGGCTCGTCTCCTGCTGTGTCATCCGCCGTACCCCTGACCTTGGCACTCTCGGCCCTTCCAGACCTTGAATGACGTTCTAAGTTCTTGAATGACATTCAAGATGCGCCGCCTCCGGGGGCCGCGTCAAGACCCTGTCCGGGATAAGGTCTGGCCAGGCAAGATCAGGAAGGCGGGACCGGTGGCGGGAGCGGCACGGCGGCGCGACGGGCAGATCGCCCAGGAGCGGATGCTGGAAGAGGCCATGACGGCGATCGCCGAGGACGGGCTGGCGACGCTCACCATGTCGGCGCTGGCCGAGCGGCTCGGCACCAGCGGGGGCCACATCCTGTACTACTTCGGCAGCAAGGACCGCCTGTTGCTGGAGGCGTTGCGCTGGAGCGAGGCGCAGCTGACCACCGAGCGCACCGAACTGCTGGGCCGCCGGCTCACCGCCCACCGCAAGCTCGCCCTGTTCGTCGAGCTGTACCTGCCCCGGGGTCCCCGGGACCCGCGCTGGACGCTGTGGATCGAGCTGTGGGCCCGTACGCCCTCCAACGAGCCCCTCCAGGCCGCCCAGCAAGAGATCGACGACGGTTGGCAGCGGGACCTGGAGACCCTGCTGGGCAAGGGCGTGCGGCAGGGCCGGTTCGCCGCCGACCTGGACGTCCCGGCCCGGGCCTCGGAGTTGCTCGCGCTGCTGGACGGGCTGAGCACCCGCGTGGTCCTGGGCCAGCGCGGGGCCGACCGGAGCGCGGCCCTGGAACGGGCCCGCTCGGCGGCGGCCCTGCTGATCCCGCACCTCTGAGGCCGCGGGCGCAGAACGGAGGCCGCCGGGGACCCGGGTCCCGGCGGCCTCCGCTTCCCGGCGCGGGCGTCGCCGGCTCCCGGCGGGCGTCACTCCCTCCCCCGCGCAGTGCGCCCTACCGCACTCCTCTCCCTGCGAGCACAATCACCGTGACGACTCGCGTCGACCGTGAGGGAGGGAGCGCGTGCGCCATCAGGTGCGTACCGCCGACGGACGCGCTCTGGCCGTGGAGCGCCGGGGCGACCCCGACGGCAAACCGGTCTTCCTGCTCCACGGCATGCCCGGCAGCAGGCTCGGACCGGCCCCGCGGGGCATGGTCCTCTACCAGCGCCGGATGCAGCTCATCGCCTACGACCGGCCCGGTTACGGGGGCTCCGACCGCCATCCGGGCCGCACCGTCGCCGACGTGGCCCAGGACGTGGCCGCCGTCGCCGACGCCCTGGGCCTGGACACCTTCGCCGTGGCCGGCCGCTCCGGCGGCTCCGCCGGCGCCCTGGCCTGCGCCGCCCTGCTCCCGGACCGGGTCACCCGGACGGCCGCCATGGTGGGCCTGGCCCCCCGGGACGCGGAGGACCTGGACTGGTTCGCCGGAATGGCGGACTCGAACGTCAAGGAGTACACCACCGCCACCGACGACCCCGAGGAACTGGCGGCCCGGCTGACCCCCCGCGCCGCCGGCATCCGCGCGGACCCCGGGCGGCTCCTGGACGAACTGCGCCGGGAACTCACCGACAACGACCGCATGATCGTCTCGGACGCGGGCCTGCGATCCATGCTCCTGCGCAACTACCGCGAGGGGTTGCGGACTTCGGCCGACGGGTGGATCGACGACGTCCTCGCCTTCAGCCGCCCGTGGGGCTTCGACCCGGCCGACATCCGGACCCCGGTGATGATCTGGCACGGGGAACTCGACGTCTTCTCCCCCGTCGGACACTCCCGCTGGCTGGCCCGCCGGATCCCCGGCGCCACCACCACCATCGACCCGGCGGCGGCCCACTTCGCGGCCCTGCGCGCCCTGCCCGACGTACTGAACTGGCTGCTGCGGGACGTGCCCGCGCCCCCGGTCAGCGAGCAACAACCGGCCTGAGGGGGCGGCGCGCGGGAACCGACCCGGCGCCCGGAACCCGGCCCGGAGCGCGCTCAGTTGCCCCCGACGACCGGATTCTCGGGGTCGTAGTTGGTCAGCACGCAGCCCTCGACCCGGGCGCGCTCCAGCCGGTAGCCGGTCGGGGCGGAGAAGCCCGGTACGCAGTTCAGGTAGAGGAACTGCTGCTGGTAGAGGCCGAACCGGACGGCGGGGTCGTTGCTCTCGACCGCGACGTTCTCGCCGACCAGCAGACGACTGGCCGTGCGCCGGAGCTTTCCGTCGTCCTTGAGGTCCGCCTGCTGGGCGGCCTTCGCCCTGGTCTGGAGCTTCTTCATGTCCCCGACGGTGTCAAGCCAGTTGAGGTGGTGGGCGCGCTGTGCCCCGCCCGGCTCCCCGCACAGGGCCCGCCCGGTGACGCCCCAGTCGAGCGCGTTCCCCTCGACCACGGGCGCGTAGTCGATCGATTCGATCGCCACCGTCGCGGGATCGGTGGAGAACCGTGTGCAGTCCACGCTGGATCCCACCAGCTCGCGCAGCTCGGCCACACTGCCTGCGCGCGCCAACCCCAGGCTCTTCTCGGCCGGTTGGCCCGGCTTCTGTCCGCCCGGGTCCTGTGGGGTCTCGAAGTTCGGGCTGCCCTTGCCGTCCTTGGCGTTGACGAAGTCGCTGAGGGCGCAGTGTTCGACGAGCGCCTTGTCCATCTTGTAGCCCTTGGGCGCCCCGAAGCTCGGGTTGCAGTACAGGACGCGCAGTTCGGACCGGGCCAGGGCGAGCGCCGACTCGGTCGAGGTCGGGGTGACGACGAAGCCCTTGCCGACGAAGACCCGACTGAACAGCCCCCGGGAGCCGTCGGACGACTCCAGGATGCTCCGCTTGTACCGCTCCTGGAACTCCTTCATGTCCGACGGTATGTAGAAGACGAGTTCGCCGTCCTTGGCCGAGTCGCTGCACACGCCCCGCTGCGTCACGGTCCACTCGCCGACGCCGACGAACTCGGTCAACGGCAGCCGGGGGTCGCCCGGTTCGGCGCTCAGGTCGTCGCAGTTGGTGAACTGCCGCACGTACTGCTGCGCACCGGCGAGGGTGACCGCCGTCGAGCCCTTCCCCCCGGCCGGGGGCGCCGCGACGCCCGAGGACGGGGCCGCGCCGGACGCGGGTGTGGCGGTGTCCCCCTCACAGGCGGGCAGAGTTGCGAGGCAGGCGAGGGTGGCGGTCATGGCGAGGATTCGCTGGATGCGCAAGGGGATGCTTCCGTCCGAAACAGCAGGTGGCGAGTAGTGACGTGCACATGCTAGGCGGATCGGAGGGTCGTGATCCAAACCCCCGGAGAGCGAGGACGGCGCACCCGGGAAGAAATGGATCTTGCCGTACGGCAAACGGCCGAATGCGACGCCGCGAGAATTGCGTCACGCTTTCCATGGAACGCTTGACCAGGCGTCATGTCTCGGTTGCCAATAGGGTGTGGACGAGTAAAGTCCACGCTTGACACTGGCGCGACGCCGCTGTCAACCCCCTGCCCTTTCCACCCGGCTTCCCCAAGGACGGTGTCGTGAACACTTCCGCAACCCCCCCGACCATCACGGTCAAGACCTCCCGGGTCCCGCTCGACCGCATCGACGTGCACAGCGCGTCGGCGGCGACGACGCTCGGCCGCGTGTTGCGGACGGAAACCGGTCGTCACGTTCAGGCACCCATCTTCAACTCTGCGCTCTGACGTCGAAGTACGCGCTCTAGACTGGTGGAATGACCGGCCTGATCGCATTTCGCGAGATCGTCCTGAAAGTTCACAGCAGATGCGATCTCGCTTGTGATCATTGCTATGTCTACGAACACGCGGATCAGAGCTGGCGAGCCCGACCGAAGGTGATCTCCCCCGAGGTGATCGCGCACACCGCGTCGCGGCTCGCCGAACATGCCCGTGACCATGCCCTCCCCTCCGTCACGGTGATTCTCCACGGAGGGGAACCCCTGTTGGCGGGCACCGCCCGACTCCGGCTCGTGTGCGAGGAGTTCACCCGCGCCCTCGCCGGCATCGCCGCCCTGGACCTGCGCATCCACACCAACGGGCTCCAGCTCGGCCACCGCCATCTGGACCTCTTCGCCGAGTACGACGTCCGGGTCGGCATCTCCCTCGACGGGGATCGCGCCGCCAACGACCGTCACCGCCGGTTCGCGGACGGCCGTACCAGCCACCCCCTGGTCCTCGCCGCCGTCGCGCTGCTCCGCTCCGAGCCCTACCGCCACCTCTACCAGGGCCTGCTCTGCACCGTGGACGTGGCCAACGACCCCGTCGCCGTGCTCGACGCGCTCGTCGAGCTGGAGCCCCCCCGGGTGGACTTCCTGCTCCCCCACGCCACCTGGGAGACCCCGCCGGTCCGCCCCGACGGCGCCCCCGACGCGTACGCGCGCTGGCTGCTGCGGGTCTTCGACCACTGGGAGCGCCGGGAACGACCGGTCCCCGTACGGCTCTTCGAGTCCCTGCTGTCCACCCTGCGCGGCGGCCCCAGCCTGACGGAGTCCCTCGGCCTGGCGCCGACCGACCTCGTCGTCGTCGAGACCGACGGACAACTGGAGCAGGTCGACTCCCTCAAGACCGCCTTCGAGGGGGCCGCGGCCACCGGCTTCAACGTCTTCGACCACACCTTCGACCAGGTGGCGGCGCACCCCGGGGTCCGGGCCCGGCAGCAGGGACTGGCCGGGGTCAGCGACACGTGCCGGCGCTGCCCCGTCGTACGCTCGTGCGGCGGCGGCCTCTATGCCCACCGCTACCGGCCCGACCCCGCCACCGGCGGGAGCTTCGACCACCCCTCCGTGTACTGCGCCGACCTGCGCGAGCTGGTGGACGGCGTGGAAGGCCGCACCGCACGGCGCGAGACCGCCCCGGAGCTGACCGATCCGACCGAGCTGGCCCGGTCCCAGCAGGAGCTGACCCGGGTGCTGCTGGCCCGGTTGAACGCCGACCGGACGGGTGACCCCGACTGGGCCCGCGCCTGGGAACTGCTGGCCGCCGTGGAGCGGTCCGGGGGCGCCGGCGCGGACGCCCTGGACGCCGTACTGGACCACCCGTTCACCCGGACGTGGGTACTGGCCGCCCTGGACACGCGGCGGGAAGGACCCCGGGAGGAGTCCGGGGCGGCCCGCCGGCTGGCCGCGCTGGTCGCCGCCGCCGTGCTGCGGGGCGGGTTGGACCTGCCGGCCGAGGTGGCCTACCGGGACGGCGAGGTGTACCTGCCGACCCTGGGACTGCTGCGGCTCGGGGAGCCGGGCACCCGGGGGCGGGCCTCGCTGCGCGCCGTGGACGACGGCTACGCCGTACGGGACGGCCGCGCCGAGCACCGCTTCGGTCCGACGGCGGGGGACGCCCGCTGGCAGCCCGTACGGAGCTGGTCGCCCGGGCCGGACGCGGCGCCGGTGGCCCTGGAGGACCTCGATCCGTACCGCAACTGCTTCGCCCGTCCGCCCCGGCTGCGACTCGGGGCGGGCGAGGCCGGGGAGTGGCGGAGCCTCCTGGGCCGGGCCTGGGCCCTGCTGCACGAGACGGTCCCCGAGTTCGCCCGGGCGGCCGCCACCGGGCTGACCACACTGACCCCGCTGGCCGGCGGCCCCCGGGAGCACGGCTGGGGAGAGGCCGGACGGCACGCCCCCGGGGCGCTCGGCGTCCCGTACGGGGCGGGGGTGCCCGAGACGGCGCTCGCCCTGCTCACCGGCCGCCGGCGGGCCCGGCTCCGCGCGCTGACCGAGGTGGCCGACCTGTACGCCCTGGACGGGCAGTGGCAGCACCCCTCGCCCTGGCGGGAGCGGCGCGTCCCGGTCTCCCGCCTGTTGGCCGACGTACACGAACGGGTGGCGGTGGAAGCGTACCGGCGGGCCGTCGTGGGCCCCGAGCCCGGCTCCGCCGACCTCCTCCACCGGGCCCTGGACCGACTGTCCGCAGCGGCCGAGCTGACCATCACGGGCAAGCGTCTGGTCGAGGAACTGCGCTGGGAGCTGAAGGCGGTCGACGCGTGAGCGCCCTCGCCCTCGCCGTCCACCTGCGCCTGCTCGGCGTCCGGCCCCGGTCCCGGCTGCTGGTGCACGCCGCGCTCGGCGGGACCGGTCTGCGCGCCGAGGCGCTGCGCGACGCCCTGGCCGGGGTCCTCGGCCCGCACGGCACGCTGGTGGTCCCGACCTTCACCCCGGAGAACTCCCTCACCTCCCGTGCCCATCTGGCCCGGATCGCCGGGCTGAGCCCGTCCGAGGCGGCGGCGTTCCGCGCCCGGATGCCGGCCTTCGATCCGGCGACCACGCCGAGCCGGGGCATGGGCGCCCTGGCCGAGGCCGTGCGCACCACGCCGGGGGCCGCACGCAGCGCCCACCCGCAGACCTCCTTCGCCGCACTCGGCAAGGACGCGGAGAGCCTGTGCGCGGGTCACCGGATCGAAAGTCACATGGGCGAGGAGTCGCCTCTGGGAAAGCTGTGTTGGGAGGGAGGGCAGGTACTCATGATCAATGTGGGGTTTTCAGTTTGCAGTGCTTTCCATCTCGCGGAGTATCGAATTCCGAAGCCCCCCTTGCGCATGTACGACTGTGTGGTGAAGGTGAACCTTCCGGGGGGTCAACAGGGGGAGGAGTGGACGGCGTACGAGGACGTCGCACTGGACGACAGCGATTTCGCGGAGATCGGCGCGACGTTCCCGGATTCACAGGTGCGCAGGGGGCGGGTGGGCGACGCCCCGGCCCTGCTCTTCTCGATTCCCGAGGCCGTCGATCACGCCCTTGACTGGATGACCGAAAACAGATGCTGATTGACTGAACGATGAGGGGATGTCGCGAAGCAGCTCCGGAATGATGTTTCTTCGCTCGCATCTTCGGGACGGGGGGCGTGTGCCCGCATCAGTGCAGCCGTACTTTTTTCTCAGTTATGCGCATACACCGAGATTCGGGGCCGGGGGGCCCGACCCGGACATGTGGGTCGAGCGTCTCTTCCGTGATCTCTGCAGTCACGTCATGGCGCTGACGGATCTGCCCGCCGGGTCCGAGGCGGGCTTCATGGACCGGGAGATACGCAGCGGCGAGGGCTGGTCGGAGCGGCTCGGGACGGCGCTCGCCACCTGCCGGGTGTTCGTCCCGCTGTTCTCGCCGCGCTACTTCGCCAGCGAGATGTGCGGGAAGGAGTGGTTCGCCTTCGCGCAGCGCGCCATCCAGCACGGAGCGGCGAGCAACCAGCCGGCGGAGGCCATCGTGCCCGCGCTGTGGGTGCCGGTACCGCCGTCCCAACTCCCGGGGCCGGCCGAGCGGTTGCAGTTCAACCACAACACCTTCGGCGAGCGCTACGTCACCGACGGGCTGTACGGGCTGATCAAACTGCGGGGGTACGCGGAGCAGTACGAGCGGGCCGTCTACGAGCTCGCCAAACGCATCGTCCGGGTCGCGGAGACCGTCCGTCTGGACCCCGTCCGCCCGGTGGACTACCGGGTCGTGCCCAGCGCCTTCGGCAGCTCCGACAACCCGGCCCGCTCCCTCCACGTGACCGTCGCGGCCGCGTCCCGCCACGACCTGCCGGAGGGGCGCAGCCCCGAGTACTACGGGGACAGCGCCCTGGACTGGAACCCGTACCACCCGGCCTCCCAGCGGCCCGTCGCCCTGATCGCGGAGGACCTGGTCAGGAACCTCAACTACCAGACCAGCATCGGTTCCTTCGACGACGAGGCCGGCCACTTCGACAGCAAGCAGCCGCCGACCCGCCCGGAGATCCTGATCGTCGACCGTTGGGCCGTCGAGGACGAGCAGCGCCGCCGCCGGCTGGCCGCCTTCGACCAGGAGTCCCGGCCGTGGATCAACGTGGTCGTGCCCTGGAACCGGTACGACCACCAGAGCCGGGCGAAGGAGAACGAGCTGGCGCACCGGCTGGAGGACACCATGCCCGTCAAGATGAGCCAGGGCCGGGCCGCGTGCCGGGCCGCCGCGAACGGCGTGGCCAACATGGAGACGCTCGGGCAGATCCTGCCGCAGGTCGTGGAGGCCGCCGCGCAGCAGTTCCTCAGACACGCCCAGGTCTATCCACCGGCTGGCGGCAACCGCACCGAACGGCCCCGGTTGATCGGGCCGATGGGGATGAACGGGCCTCCCGCGACGCTCCCGCCGCCCGCCCCCTTCCCACCCGACAGCGAACGCCGGGACGGCGAACACCGGGACCACGGAGACCGGGACCACGGAGACCGGGACGGCGCGGACCGGGACGGCGCGGACCGGGACGGCGCGGACCGGGACAGCGAGCCGCGCGGCCGGGGCGCCGCCGACCACAACGAATCAGACCGGGGGGACGCGGATGACAGCGAGTCGTGACAGCCGTGACGGACGCATCGTCACCTTCTATTCGTACAAGGGCGGTACCGGCCGCACGATGGCGCTCGCCAACACCGCCTGGATCCTCGCGGCCAACGGCAAGCGCGTGCTCGCCGTGGACTGGGACCTGGAGGCCCCCGGACTGCACCGCTTCTTCCACCCCTTCCTGGACCCCTCCACCCTCGGGGCCACCACCGGGGTCATCGACCTGATCAGCGAGTACGCCTGGGCCGCCACCAGCCCGGTGCAGCGCGCCGACGACTGGCACAAGGACTACGCGCGGATCCAGCCGCACGCCGTGTCGCTCACCCCGGAGACCCTGGGCTGGGAGTTCCCGGACGGCGGCACGCTCGACTTCGTCTCGGCGGGCCGACAGAACCGCGAGTACTCCGCGACCGTCTCCACCTTCGACTGGGACAACTTCTACGACCGGCTCGGCGGTGGTCTCTTCTTCGACGCGTTACGCGCCGACATGAAGAGGAACTACGACTACGTCCTGATCGACAGCCGGACCGGTCTGTCCGACATCGCGGACATCTGCACGGTGCACCTGCCGGACGTCCTGGTCGACTGCTTCACCCTCTCCGACCAGTCCATCGACGGCGCCGCCTCGGTGGCGCGCCAGATCGACGAGCGGTTCAACGACCGGGGCATCAAGATCTATCCGGTTCCGATGCGCATCGACGAGGGCGAGAAGGAGAAGGCCGACGCGGGCCGGGCCCTGGCCCGGATCAGGTTCGACCGCTTCCCCAACGGCCTGGTCGGGGACGAACTCACCTCGTACTGGGGCGCGGTGGAGATCCCGTACCGGCCCTACTACGCCTACGAGGAGACCCTGGCCACCTTCGGCGACGAGGCCGGTCTCACCAACTCCCTGCTCTCCGCGTTCGAGCGGTTGACGGCGGTGGTCACCGAGGGCGAGATCGTCTCGATGCCCGCCATCACGGAGGACGTCCGGATGCGGATCCGGGACGCCTTCACCCGGCGGCGCCCGGCCCTGCCCGCCGACCTGTTCCTCTCCTACGTCGCCGAGAACCGCATGTGGGCCGACTGGATCGAGTCGGTGCTCACCCGGGCCGGGTTCCGGGTGGTGCCGCAGGACGTCTCCGCCGAACGCACACCGGGCGACGGGGGCGGGAGCGGAAGCGGAAGCGGGGACACCCTCGGCGGGGCCGGCATCAGCGTCGACAACGCGGCCCGGACCGTGGTGCTGCTCTCCAGCGCCTACCTCAAGTCCGCGCGGGCCGTGGACGTCTGGAACCGGGCCGCGGCGGAGGACCCGACCGGCGGCCGGCGCCAGCTGGTGCCGCTGCGCGTGGGCGACGTACGGCTGGCGACCCCGTACATCGACCGCAACCCGGTGGACCTGTTCCGCCTCGACGAGGTGCACGCCACCACGGCGCTGCTGCGCGCGGTGGAGCGGCCGATGGCCCTGCCGGACTCGGTCAACAGCACCACCCAGCCCGGACCCCGCTTCCCGGGGACGGTCCCGAAGATCTGGAACGCGCCGCCGCGCAACCCCGGCTTCACGGGTCGCAGCATCGTGTTGGAGCGGATGCGCGACCAGCTCGGCGGCGGCATGGCCGTGGTGCTGCCGCAGCCGCAGACCCTGTACGGGCTCGGCGGGGTGGGCAAGACGCAGGTGGCGCTGGAGTACGTGCACCGGTTCATGGCCGACTACGACCTGGTCTGGTGGATCTCCTCGGAGCAGACCGACGACGTGGTGGCGGCCCTCGCGGAGCTGGCCGTACGCCTCGGCGCGCAGACCGGCGAGGACATGTCGGCCGCCTCCCAGGAGGCGATCGACCTGCTCCGGCGCGGGGTGCCGACCTCGCGGTGGCTGTTGGTCTTCGACAACGCCGACGATCCCGAGATCCTGAAGCGGTTCTTCCCGCCGGGCGGCCCGGGGCACGTGCTGGTGACCTCGCGCAACCAGTCCTGGTCGCAGTACGGCGACGCGCTCCCGGTGGACGTGTTCCTGCGCGAGGAGTCCATCGAGCACCTCCAGCGCCGGGCCCCGGGACTCACCAAGGACGACGCCGAGCAGGTGGCCGTGGCGGTGGGCGACCTGCCGTTGGCGGTCGAGCAGGCGGGTGCCTGGATCGCGGAGACGGCGACGCCGGTGTCCGCGTACCTGGAGCAGTTGGCGGAGCAGGCGGCCCGGGTGCTGGGGCTGAACCAGCCGCCCGGCTACCCCGAGCCGGTGGCCGCCACCTGGAACGTGTCCATCGAGCGGCTCCAGTCCCGCTCCCCCGCCGCCGTGCGACTGCTCCAGCTCTGCGCGTTCTTCGCGCCCGAGCCGATATCCGCGAACCTCCTCTACAGCAAGGAGATGATCAACGCGCTCAAGCCGTACGACTCCTCGCTCCAGGAGAAGCTGATGTTGGGGCGGGTGATCCGGGAGATCGGCCGGTTCGCGATGGCCAAGGTCGACCAGGTCGGCAACAGCATCCAGGTGCACCGGCTGGTCCAGGCCGTGATCCGGGCCCAGCTCTCGGAGGAGGAGCAGCGCGAGGCCCGGCACGCGGTGCACCGGATCCTGGCCGGGGCCCGGCCGGACGACGACGAGCCGATAGACAATCCGGAGACGTGGCCGCGGTTCAACACCATCTGGCCGCACCTGACCCCCTCCGAGGCCCGCAACTGCAAGGAGCCCGAAACCCGCCGGCTGTTGATCGACCGGGTCCGCTACCTCTGGAAGCGCGGCGACTTCAAGGCCGCGTACCAACTGGGCGAGGAGCTGCGGGAGAGCTGGAAGGACACCCTCGGCAACGACGACCTCCAGTACCTGTACCTGCGCTTCCACCTGTCCAACATCCTGCGCTCGCAGGGCCGGTTCGTGGAGGCGCAGGAGCTGGGCGAGGTCACGCTGGAGCGGCAGCGGACCGTGCTCGGCCCGTCCCACCCGCACACGTACATGACCACCAGTGGCCTGGCGATGGACTTGGGCGCGCTGGGCCGGTACGCGGAGGCGATGGAGCTGGCGACGGCCGCCCACGAGGGCTTCAGCCAGATATTCCACGAGGCGCATCCCCGCACCCTGGCCGCGGCCAACAACCTGGCGCTGAACCTGCGCATGGTCGGCCAGTACGCCCGGGCCCGGGAGATCGACCAGGAGGTCTTCGACCGGCGTACCGAGGTGCTGGGCACGGACCACCCGTACACGCTGTCCTCGGCCCAGAACCTGGCCCGTGACCTGCGCGAGGTGGGCCGGTACGACGACTCGGTGCAACTCCTGGCGCGGACGTACGAGATCTACAAGCGGACGCTGGGCCGGGCCTTCCCGGGCACCCTGTCGGCCGCGAAGAACCTGGCGGTGTCGCTGCGCAGGGCGGGCGAGTTGGAGGACGCGCTGCGGTTGACGACCGCGACCCGCAACCGGTACCGGGCCAAGTACACCTCGGTCAACCCGGACCTGTTGGCCTGTGAACTCAACCTGGCCTCCGACCTGTTCTCGACGGGCGATCCGGGGGCGGCGCGAGACCTGGCGCAGGAGGTGGTGGACGAGTTCATGAAGGTGCCGGGCGAGCGGCACCCGTACACCCTGGCCGCGGTGAACAACCTCGCGGTGTTCCACTGGGGCACGGGGGCCGCGGACACGGCGGAGCCGATGTTGCGGCAGACGATCCGGCACATGCGCGAGGTGTTGGGCGACAACCACCCGCACACGATCTTCGCGCATCTGAACCTGGCCAACGCCCGGGCGGACCTGGGAGATCCGGAGGGCGCGCTGGAACTGGAGCGGCTGTCGGTGATGCGGCTGCGCGAGGCGCTGGGCGTGCATCACCCCGAGACCCTGGCGAGCGCCTCCAACATGGCGGTCAGCCTGGACATGATGGGCCGCAAGGAGGAGGCCGCCCGGGTGCGGGCGGAGGCGGTGGCCGAGCTGACGCGGCTGCTCGGCGAGGACCACGGTCTGACCCGCTACGCGCGCGACGAGCGGCGGGTGCACCGCGATCTGGAGCCCCTCGCCGTGTGATCCGACGGAGGGCCGCCCCCACATGGGGGCGCCCTCCACCCCGACAGCAGCCTGGGGGGTTCGCTGTGAGCGACAGCATGACCTTTCGAAACGAGGACCTGCCGGCCCTCTTCCACCACACCGATCAGGCGGCGATCTCCCGACAGCGGGAGTCCACCCAGGCCACGCGCGCCCAGCTGGTGCTGCTCGTCGCCGCCGCGGGGGCCGCCGCCCTGCCCGCGGGACCGGCCGCGGGTTCGCTCCGGTTGTTCGGGGCGATCAGCGCGCTGGCGTACGCCGGGGTCCTGGGGGTGGGCATCCGGGCGACCCGGCGACGGGCCCGGCCCCAGTGGCAGCTGAACCGGAGCGCGGCCGAGTTCATCAAGTCCCTGGCCTGGCGGTACGCCGTGCACGGGGCGCCGTTCGGCAGTGATGTCGCCGGGCCGGAGGCGACGTACCGGACCCGTTTGGAGAAGGGTCTGGACGAGCTGCGCAAGATGGGCTGGGAGGACCCCCGGGCCTCGGGCGCGGTGCCGGAGGGCGGGGAGATCACGGGGGCGATGCACCGGCTGCGCGGTCTGGGCTACCACGTGCGCCGGGAGACGTACGTCCGGGACCGGCTGATCGAGCAACGCAACTGGTACCAGCGCAAGACGGAGGTCTCGCGCCGGGCGACGGCGTTGTGGTCGTGGACCATCGTGCTGCTGACGTGTCTGGCCCTGCTGTTCGCCCTGCTGGGGGCCTTCGGCTCGGGTCCGGGGCCGCGGCTGACGGGGCTGCTCAGCGCGGCGGCGGCGGCCGGCATCGCCTGGAACGAGGTGCGCCGGCACCATCCGCTGATCGAGGCGCACACGCTGATCGAGCAGGATCTGTCGGCGATGATGGTCGTGATGCAGACGACGATCACCGAGGCCCAGTGGCCCTCCTCGGTGTACGAGACGGAGCGCTACGTCTCTCCGCAGCACACGGACTGGTTGGCGCGACACAGCAGTTGACGTCCGTCGCGGGGGTGTGGCTCAGACCCGGGTCACGCCCTCGCGCCAGACGACGGTGACGGGCTTTCCGAGCGCCCGCGCGTAGGCGACGATCTCGCCGGTGCCGCCGTGTCCGCGGGCGGGCAGGCCGTCCCAGACGGCGACGAGCCGGTCGCAGGAGTCGGCGATGAACGTGCCGGCCGCGTAGTAGGCCTCGTCCGTGGACCGGTCGAAGGCCATCCGGATCTCCTGGGCGGCGCGGCGCTTGAGCCTTCGGTAGTGGGCCAGGGACTCGGCTCCCTCGAAGGTCTCCTCGTAGTCCCCGCTGGGGATCACCACGGTGAGGTCCGCGCCGCATTCCAGCGCGATGTCGGCGAAGAGTTGGTCCGCTCCCTCGGCGAGGCTGGAGAAGGCCTCCAGCGGCCCGTCGTGGCCGTCGAGCACGTCCCGCAGCCCGCGCCTCACGTGGTCGAGCACCTCGATGGGAAGCGACCGGTGTCCGGTCACGCCGATACGTTTCATGCGGAATCCTCCCCCGTGGACGCCTGGACATCCTCCCAGAAGGCGGGAGGACGTCCAGGGGTCGTACGGGGGCGCGTGGGTCAGTAGACGCTGACGCCGTAGGCGTTCAGGGCTTCCACGACGGGCTGGAAGAAGGTCGTTCCGCCGGAGGAGCAGTTGCCGCTGCCGCCGGAGGTGAGACCCACGGCTCGACTGCCGGAGTAGAGCGGGCCGCCGCTGTCGCCGGGTTCGGCGCAGACGTTGGTGCGGATCATGCCGTAGACGACGTCGCCGCCGCCGTAGTTGACGGTGGCGTTGAGGCCGGTCACGGAGCCGCTGTGGATGCCGGTGGTGGAGCCGCGCCGGGTGACGGACATGCCGGTGGTGGCGTTGACGGCGCTGGTGATGTCCTGGCTGCCGACGGTGCCCGGCGGAATCGGGGTGCTGCTGTTGTACTTGATCAGGCCGTAGTCATTGGTCGGGAAGCTGGAGCCGACGGTGGGGCCGATGACGGTGGTGTGGGCGGAGTTGCTCCACCAGGTGCCGGCCCCGTCGGTGCAGTGGCCGGCGGTCAGGATGTAGTACGTGGTGCCGCTGCGCACGTTGAAGCCGAGCGAACAGCGCCAGCTCGTCGCGTAGATGGCGTCGCCGCCGGACAACAGTTTCGTCAGCTTGCCCGGGGTGCGCTCGATGCGCAGGGCGCCGGCGTCGGCGCCGGCCTCGCGGCGGATCCTGGCGATGTCGGCGGCCGACACCCTGGAGTCCGCGGTGACCACGAGGGTTCCGTTGGCGGGGTCGGTGTGCCAGGCCGTGCCCGCCACGTCGGCGCGCAGGACCGAGGCCCCGGCCGAGGCCAGGCGGTCCGCGCTGAAGCCGCTGTCGGCGCTCGCCGTGGCGGGTGCGCCGAGCGCGGCGACGGCGGCCAGGCCGGTGGCCGCCGCGAGAAGCTTGATTCGGGTGATGCTGTGGATCCTCACTGACTCGTCCTCCCGGAGGGGATGGGGGGCCCGGCGGTGGTGGGGGTGCCGGAGCCCGGGAGAGAGGCGGTCGGAGGCACGACGGGCGCGAGCCCGTTCGTCGTGCCCCTGACAAGCCTCGTGAGAGATGCTTTCGGGAGTGTCCTGGTGTCAGATTCCCGCGACAAGGGCGTCTTTCAGCCTTCGCTCGCCCGCCGCGACCTCGAACGGCAGCGTGTTCCCGGGTGGCGGGAACGGGCAGATGAAGTGATCCGCGAACGCGCAGGGCGGCAGCAGGGCCCGGTTGAAGTCCACGGTGATCGAGCCGTCCGCGGCGGGGACGCCGGGCTTCAGGAAACGGAACCGGTAGCTGGAGACCCCGCCGGTGGCATCGCCGAAGACGGCCCACAGGCTCCCGTCCTCCTCGTCCACGGCCACCTGGAGGGTGTGTTCCACGCCCTCGCGGTCGAAGACCAGTTCCCCGCCCAGGCCGAGCCCTCGGGCCCGCCCGTCCGCGTTCTCGACCTGGACGGTCCGGTCCCGGTCGTACGGTCGAAAGCGCCCCGGGAGCGCGAGTTCCGGGTCGTACGGGCCGGCCTCGATGCCGGCGAAGTCCCGCCGGGCCCCGGAGGCCGGGTCGAAGACGCGCACCGCCCACTCCCCCTCCCGCCGGATCACCACGATCCGGAGGTCGCCCGCGGAGATCCGGGAGTGCGAGGGCGGCGCCTCGTCGGCCGCGAGGACGGCCTCCCCGGTGAAGGGCGCGCCGTCGAGCCACAGCGCGTCCTCGGGTTCGGCGCGCAGGGCGGCCCCGTCGTCGGTGGCGCGCCATTCCCCGGGAACGGCCGGAATTCGACCTTCCGGGTAGTCGGCGAGCCAGTGGGTACCGGTCAGCGCGAGCGGCCCGTGGGGGGCCGACACGGTGGCCACCCGGTGCTCGTGCCACTGCCGCCAGGCGGCCTCGGCGTCGGTGTCGTCGTCATGGTTCATGCCGCTCAACCCTTCCACGCCGGTACGGACGGGAACCACGGGATACCCCGTCCGGACCTGGGAAATATCTGAGGCCGTCTCAGCAGCCGTCGCAGGGGCAGCAGCAGCACCCGTCACCGCAACTGTCACAGCAGTCGCATCCATCGCAGCCGTCGCACCACGGATCCCGCCGCTGCCGGGACCACGGCCCCTCGTGTTCCGTGCAGCAGAGTTGGCAGGTGCAGAAGAGCCCGACGGCCACCGCGCAGCCCGCGAGCAGCCCGCGGCGCGGTCGCTGCGGCGGCAGCCCACCGCCGCCGCCCGGCCCACCCGGGCCGCCCGGACCCATCGGCGGCGGCGTCCCGGGCCCCCCGGGGGCGTACGGGGCGCCCGGCGCGTACGGGTTCCCCCCGCCGTACGGGTGCCCCGCGCCCGGGGCGTCGTAGCCCTGCGGCGGCCCGAAGCCCGCGCCGGAGTTCACGGCGGCGTGGTCGCCCGCGTGACCGCAGGCGGTCGTGCCGAAGGCCCGGTCGACCGAGGTGCGCAGTTCGTGCACCAGCAGCCGGTGGGCGAGCCCCGCGTCCGCGAACTCCACCTCGCGCAGCGCCAGCCGGATGCCGCGCAGCGCGTCGTCGCAGAGCCTGCGCGCCTCGGTGAGCGAGGTGCCGGTGGCGGTGAGCGGGTTCCAGGCGCCGGCCGCGGCGTCGGCCCGCTGGTCCTCCACGGCGTCCAGCAGGTGCGCCAACCGGCCGAAGTACCGGCCGGCCTCGGCGAGCGGGGCGGTGTTGCCTGGCCGTCCCGCGAGGACCGCGGTATGCGCGAAGGCGGCCGCGGTCGCCGTCTCCGTCGGCTCGGTCACCACCAGCACGGATGTGCCGATCCCGGCGAGCACCTCGATGCCGCCCTGCCGGTCCACGGCGTCGACGAGCACGGCCGTGTCGAAGCCGAGCGAGGCCCCGGTGCGGGCGCCGGCCCGGTCCCAACCCCGGGCCACCTTGCGCGCGGCGGCGGCGATCGGCGCCCGCGCCAACAGCCCGTCCCGGTCGGCCACGTGGTCGCGCACCTTCGCGGAGGCCAGCACGAGCGAGACGGCGGCCGCGAGGCGCGCGCCCTCCCCCTTGGCGACGGCGGCGGTGCGCATGCCGCGCAGCGGGCAGGGGCCGGCGGTGCGCCGCGCGCTCGGGTCCGGGCCGGACTGAGCCTCCGTCAGGACGGAGACCAGCAGCCCGTCGTAGTTGGTCACGATCCTGGCGAACTGTCCGTGGTCACCGCGAAGTGCCAGGCAGAGACCGCAGAGATGGGCCATCCACTCGGTCTTGAAACGCTCTCCCAGCCGGTGCGTGCAAGGTCTGACGATGCCGAACAATCTGCTTCCCCCGTGTGTCATACGCGTGCTTACCGGGCATGGTAGCGAGCCCTCGCGGCCACCCGTACGCACCAGCGCACCACCCGAAAGGAGGTGGCAGTCGTATTTTCACTCAGTCAGCAGCGGTAGGCCGTCGCGCACCTTAGTCGTGCAACGAATGTTCTGCACCAGTACCGTCACGAAAAGCCGGCGCGGCGGCTATCCACTTGGCGCGTTGTCAGCATCATGGACGACCATAGGGGCAGCGGAGAGAAGACAACTGACCGCGGTGAGAGGAGGCGTCCATGGGTTCGGTGCGCAAGGCGAGTGCCTGGTTGGGTCTCGTGGAAGACAGCGACGACGAGCGGTACTACGACGACGACTACGCGGAGGCGGTGGAGCGCCAGCAGGGCGGCTCCGTCTCGGGCCCCGGCGACCAGTGGGTCACCGACCCCCGGGTCAAGGTGGCCTCGGAGTCCGCGGTCGAGCAGGGTCGGCGGATCGCGACCGTGACGCCCGACGGCTTCCGTGACGCCCGCGGCATCGGCGAGCTGTTCCGCGAGGGCGTCCCGGTCATCGTGAACCTGTCGTCGATGGACCCGGGCGACGCGAAGCGCGTGGTCGACTTCGCGGCCGGCCTGACCTTCGGACTGCGCGGGTCGATCGAGCGGGTGGCGACCAGGGTCTTCCTGCTGACCCCGGCCGACACCCAGATCGTCAGCGGCGAGCCCGGTGGGCGCTCGCGCGACTTCTTCAACCAGAGCTGAGCAGGGCCCTCACCGGAAGGCGTCGAGCCCGGTGAGTGCCTTGCCCAGCACCAATTGGTGCATCTCGACGGTGCCCTCGTAGGTGAGGACCGATTCGAGGTTGGTGGCGTGCCGCATCACGGGATATTCCAGGGAGATCCCGTTCGCGCCGAGGATGGTCCGCGCGGTGCGGCAGATGTCGATGGCCTCGCGGACGTTGTTGAGCTTGCCGAAGCTGATCTGCTCCGGCCGCAGGGTCCCCGCGTCCATGCGGCGGCCCAGGTGGTGGGCGAGCAGGATCCCCTTGTGCAGTTCCAGTGCCATGTCGGCGAGCTTGGCCTGGGTGAGCTGGAAGCCGCCGATCGGCCTGCCGAACTGCTCCCGCGTCTTCGCGTAGCCGAGCGCCGATTCGAAGCAGGCGCGCGCCGCTCCCATGGAGCCCCAGACGATCCCGTACCGCGCGTGGCTGAGACAGCCCAGCGGCCCCTTGAGCCCGGTGACGCCCGGAAGCACCGCGTCCGCGGGCAGGCGTACGTCGTCCATCACCAGCTCGCTGGTCACCGAGGCGCGCAGGGACCACTTGTGCTTGATCTCGGGCGCGGAGAACCCGGCGCTGTCGGTGGGCACGGCGAAGCCGCGGACGCCCTCGTCGGTCTGGGCCCACACCACGGCGACGGCGGCCACCGAGCCGTTGGTGATCCACATCTTGCGGCCGTTCAGCACCCAGTCGGTGCCGTCGCGCTTGGCGTACGTGCGCATCGCCGCGGGATCCGAGCCGACGTCGGGTTCGGTCAGACCGAAGCAACCGATCAGCTCGCCGGCGGCCATGCCGGGCAGCCAGCGCTGCTTCTGCTCCTCGGAGCCGTGCTTCCAGATCGCGTACATGGCCAGCGAACCCTGTACGGAGACCAGCGAGCGGATGCCGGAGTCGGCGGCTTCCAGCTCCAGGCAGGCCAGGCCGTACTGCACGGCGGAGGCCCCCGCGCACCCGTATCCGGTCAGCGACATCCCGAGCGCGCCGATCGAGCCGAGTTCCCGGGCCAGTTCCCGGATCCCCGGCAACTCGCCGTTCTCGTACCACTCGGCGATGTGCGGCAGCACCCGGTCGGCGGCCCAGTCCCGGACGGTGTCGCGGACCGCGAGGTCCTCGGGGCTGAGCAGCTCGTCGAGCCCGAGCGGATCGGTGGGTACGAAGGACACGTGGCCTCCCGGCGGCCTGAGGGGCGGAAACCTGGCGGTGTCAGTGTGTCCGCGACCCCGCCCCCGGTCCACCCCCCACCTGCGGGGGTCCGGTCGGGAGCGGGACGTCAGGCCGAGCGGGCGGCCGGATCGCACTCCGCGTGCGCCTGGCCGGGGATCCGCGCGGCGGGCTCGCCGGCGGGGGCCGTGACGCTCGCCTGGGCGGGCAGCCGCAGGGGCTCCGCGGTGTCCGGGTCCGCGGCGCAGTCCATCGCGCGCGGCAGTTTCAGTGCCATGACCGCGCCCGCGAACAGTAGCGCGGCGCTGACCACCAGCGTCACGTGCAGTCCGTGGACGAACGAGTGCCGGGCCGCGGCGTACAGCGAGGCCCCGGCCGGCCCGCCGAGGTGCGCCGCGATCTGGTAGGCCTCGCCCAACGAGTTGGCCGCGCCGGCGGAGTCGGCCGCCGAGACCCCGGGCACGTGCGCGAGCCCCGGCGCGTAGGCGGCGTTCATGACGCTGCCCAGCAGCGCGATGCCCATGCCCGCGCCGAGCTGGTACGAGGTCTCGCCGATGGAGGCCGCGCCGCCGGCGGTGGCCGCAGGGGCCTCGCTCAGCATCGACTCGTAGGCGGCGAACAGGGTGGTCTGGAGGCCGAAGCCGAGCAGGATGAATCCGACGGTGAGCAGGACGGGCCGGTCCTGCTGTCCCATCAGCGTCAGCAGGAGCACGGCGCAGGCGGTGAGCAGGAAGCCCAGCGAGACCATCGTGCGCGGGCCGACCCGTTGCAGGGTGTACGAGCCGGTGGCGCCCGCGGCCATCGCGGCGAAGGTCAGCGGCAGCAGTCGCAGGCCGGTCTCCAGCGGGCTCAGGCGCAGCACGAGCTGGAGGTACTGGACCGCGATCAGTTCCAGGCCGACCAGGGCCAGCATGGCGAGCACGATGCAGCCGACGGAGGTGGTGAAGGCGGCGCGGGAGAACAGCCGCATGTCGATCAGCGGGTGGGTGCGTCGGCGCTGCCGGCGCACGAAGAGGATCAGCAGCGCCACGCCGAGGAGCAGCGGGAGCAGTGCCTCGGGGTCGGCGAGCTGCCGTTCGGCGCCGAGCCGCTTGACCCCGAGGACCGCGCCGAGCACGCCGCCGGCGGCCATCAGCGCCCCGAGCACGTCCCAGGGGCCCTGGGAGGAGCCCTTGGACTCGGGCAGCAGCCACCGGCCGAGCGGCAGGATCAGCGCCATCAGCGGAATGTTGATCAGGAAGACGGAACCCCACCAGTAGTGCTGGACGAGGAATCCACCGAGGACGGGGCCACTGGCCGCGCCGATCGCGGCGACGGCGGTCCAGATGCCGATGGCCAGGGCCCGCTCGCGCCGGTCGGGGAAGACCTGGCGCAGGATCGACAGGGTGGCCGGCATGATCATCGCGCCGCCGATGCCGAGCAGGGCGCGGGCGGCGATGAGGACCTGGGCGTTGTCGGCGAGGGCGGCGATCGCGGAGGCGATGCCGAAGAGCCCGTAGCCGAGGAGCAGGATCCGACGGCGGCCGACCCGGTCCCCGAGGGTGCCGAAAAGGATCAGCAGTGCGGCGCAGACCAGCGGGTAGGCGTCGACGATCCAGAGGAGCTCGACCGAGCCGGGGCGCAGGTCCTCGGTGACGGCCGGCACGGCGACGTGCAGGATCGTCGCGTCGAGGGCGACGAGCACGAGGCTGACACAGAGGACGGCGAGGACGACCCAACGGTTCGCCCCGCCGGAGGCGGCGCTGATTCGCTGCCAGGGGGAAGGGTTCCGGTCGCCGGTCACGTTCGTCCCCGACATGCATGTACCTCCCAGGTGATCCCTCGCACTCGGCGGACCGGCGTCGTGTGGAGCCACGGGGGTGGTGCGGGGGTGCGGCGTCCTGCGGGGTCCGGCATCGACACGCGAGTGAACGGTCAGCGTACGCGAGTTCGTTTGACCCACACGTGGTCAAGCTCTCATCCCGGCGGCGGCCGTCGTGTGGTGTGTGCCACTCGCCCCGCCCCCCCTCCCCTCCCCCGTGTACACGCCTGCTCACGGCCCGTGGTCGTGGTCCGGCGCCGGGTGGGCCGGCGTCGATAATCATGTCCGTGAAGGATCTTGGATTTCGTCGGGTCGCGCCCGCCCTGGCGGCTTTCGCGGCGGTCAGGCTGCTCGGGCTGACCGTGCTCGCGCTGTGGGGGGCGGCGGTCGACAGCAGCCCGCACACCCTGCTGTCGGCGCGCTGGGACTCGCTCTGGTACGCCCGGATCGCCGCCGGGGGCTACGGGTACGAGGTGGTCCTGCCGAACGGCGACGTCCATTCCAACCTGGCCTTCTTTCCGCTGCTGCCCTGGCTGGAGCGCCTGGTGGCGACGGTGACCGGCCTCTCGTACGGCTCGGCCGGCCTGGTGGTCTCCGCGGTGGCGGGGCTCGCGGCGGCCTGGGGGATCTTCGCGGTCGCCGACTCGCTGTACGGCCGCCGGGTCGGGGTCTTGGCCGTCGCCGCCTGGGCGGCGCTGCCGGTCGGGATCGTGCAGTCCATGGCGTACAGCGAGTCGTTGTTCACCGCCCTCGCGGCCTGGGCCCTGTACGGGGTCCTGCGCGGCCACTGGCTCACGGCGGGCCTGCTCGCCGCGGCGGCCGGGCTGACCCGCCCGGTCGGCGCCGCCGTGGTCGCGGCGGTGTGGGTGGCGGCGGTACTGGCCCTGCGGCGCGGGGAGCGGTCCTGGCGGATGGCGGCGGGCGTCCTGCTGGCCCCGCTCGGCGCGGCGGCGTACGTGCTGTGGGTCGGGGCGCGCACCGGCGACGGCCTCCTGGGCTACCTCGACGTGCAGGGCGGCTGGGGCAACGGCTTCGACGGGGGCTGGGCGTTCGCCCGCTTCATCGGGGCCCGGCTGGCCTCGCCGGCGTTCCCCGCCGGGATCGCACTGATCGCGGGGGTGGCACTGGTGCTGTGGCTGTACCGACTGTGCGTACGGCAACGCCAGCCCGCGGCCCTGCTCGTCTACTGCGGGCTCGTGGTGGCGCTGGCGCTGTGCGCGTCCGGGTACTTCGGGTCCAAGCCCCGGCTGCTGCTGCCCGCCTTCCCGCTGATGCTGCCGGTGGCTGCGGCGCTGGCCCGGCTGCGGACCGGACGGGCGGTCGCGGCGTTGGCCGCGGTGGCCGCCGCCTCCGCGGTGTACGGGGCGTTCTGGCTCAACGGCTCGGGGCCTCCGTGAGCCCGGCCGGGGCCGGCGGTCACGGAAGGGATCATTCCCCTCCATGCTTGAGTAAAGTAAATGACCTGCGGCGATAAACGACCGGTAAGTGGGTCGATAATCGCCCTGCGGGCGTTTCAATCGACAGTGGAATAACGGGAATTAAGTACCGCGTGAGACCAAGTCCACATCACATGGTCATCACAAAGCCGGCGATTCGACCGGGCCGAGCTTCGACGCGCGGTAACGTCGATTGAGTGCGTACCGACCATATGCTGACCCGTCTCGAGCGGGTCTTCGCCCGGCTCGACCGGGAACCAGAGCGACCGGCTCATCTGCAAACTCCGCGGATGAGCCGGCACCGCGTCGTGCTCCTCGGTTCCACGCTCGCGTTCTATCTCGCGATCGTGGTCGCCGTGTTGACCACGTCCTGGCTCGTCCGGTTGGACTGGCAGATCATGTTCTTCCGGCCCTACGAGCAGTGGCCGCAGCTGCACGCCTTCCTCGACTACCTCGTCGTACTCGGTCAGCGCGGACCCACCGCGGTCATGGTCGCGGCCTGGCTCGGCTGGCGCTCCTGGCGGCAGCACACCCTCCGGCCGCTGATCACCCTCGGCGTGGCGCTGCTCCTGCTGAACGTGACCGTCGGCGCCGTGAAGATCGGTCTCGGCCGGCTCGGCCCGCACTACGCGACCGAGATCGGCTCCGCCGAGCTCTTCGCGGGCGGCGATATATTTCCTTCCGGCCACACCGCCAACGCCGTCGTGACCTGGGGAATCCTGGCCTACCTGGCTTCCACCGTGGTCACCCGGCGGGTGCTGTCCGTGGTGTCCGCGGTCGTCTCGCTGAGCGTCGGCGCCACCACCGTGTACCTCGGCACCCACTGGGTGAGCGACGTACTGCTCGGCTGGACCGCCGGCCTGCTGATCCTGCTGGCGCTGCCCTGGTTCGAGCCGCTGGTCGCCCGGGCCGAGGCGTACGTCTTCGAGCTGCGCGAACTGCTGCGCCGCCGCCTGGAGGAGGGCCGGGTCTCCGAGCCGGTCGCCGCCGCGCTCACCCCGCTGCTCTCCGCGGGCGGCAAGTGGCAGCTGCGGCGGAACGCCGAGTACCCGGCGCCCGTCCCGGCCGCCGCTCCCGCCGACCCGCAGGCGCAGGCCGCCGGCCGGCCCGCCGCCAACGCCCCGTCCGGCCACGGCCCGACCCCCCGGCCGGCCGCGCACCTGACCACCCGCCCGCACGTGATCCGGTCCGAGCGGACCCCGGTCACCCCGGCCGGCAGCCGCCGGCCGCCGCACACCGAGCGCTCCGCCGCCCGGGGTGCGGCGGCACGGCCGATCGCGGGCGGCTAGCCGCCCGCCACCACCTCGCGGGGCGGTACGCACAGCCCCTCCCGCGACATCGCCCCCAGCACGGCGGGCCGGTTCACCGAACCGGCCCGCCGCTGTCGTTCATATGCCCGGTCCGTCAGCATTGCGCCCTGAGGTTCCTCCGTACCGGGTCACGCTTGTGTCACGGATTGTCGACAGTCCTTTGTCCTGGCTTCCTTACCGGGAAGCGGCCTGTAAGGGGCCCGGGGCATTCCTTTCCGGCCCACGACACGCCCGCCGCGAAGTCTGTTTCCCATTCCGCTCCGGAGCCCCCGAATTCCCGCCCGCGGATTGCCGGAGAGCCGCCGAAGGAGTCCGACTGAACCCCCGTCAGCTTCCTTGCGGCCTTCTTCACCGATCGATCGACAAGCTCCCGGGGAGCCCGGATCCGCCCGGTCTGCTCCCCCGGCTCGACGACGTCGAACTCACACCCGATCACCACGATGTGAATCACGCGTACGCCCGGGTTCACCGGCCCGGTGCGCGGCGGACGGCTCCGTCCGTCAGCAGCCCGGGACGGCGAGGTCGCCGCCGAGCTCGACCAGTGCGCAGAGAGAGGTGAGGGAGACCTTCCAGACGCCGTCCTCCAGGACGGCGCCCCCCTTGGTGTCGGAGAGCACCGGGAAGCCGCTGACGAGCAGGTCGTACGTGACCTCGGCCCCGGTGGGCGAGGTGAAGGCGACCTCGGTGACCTCCGAGGACACGGCGGCGGCCCTGGAATCGCCCGCGACGGCGGCGAGCAGCGGCTTGAGCGGGCCGCCGTTCTGGAGGAGCTCGACCTTCCGGTCGACGGAGACCGAGGGGTCGAAGAACGCGGCCCAGTTCTTCTCGATCAGCGCCTTGGCCGCCGACGGGTCCGCGGGGCCTTCCGCCCGGGTCGCCGTCGCGGTCGCGAGGGCCGACGAGGCGCCGGCGGCGCCGTCCGCGCTCGCCCCGGCGGAGCAGGCGGTGGCGGGTACCAGGAGGAGCGTCGCTGCCGCCGCCCAGGCGACGGCGCGGGGGTGTCCGTGTCCGCTCATGCCTCCAGGGTCGGCGCGTTCCCGGCCGCCCGCAAGAAATGCCCCCGGCGCCGTCAGCGCGGTCCGGGCGGCGGGCCCGGGGGCCTGCCCGGCGGGGGTGCGCCCACCGTCGCAGCCGCCCCGGCCGGCGGGGCCTGCGGTTTCGCGGTGGCGCCGGGCGGCGCGGGGAGCGGCGCCGGGCGCGCCGGTTCCGGGGCGGGGAGGGTCAGCCGCGTGCCGACCACCAGCGCCGCCGGCGTCGGACCGATGAGGGCCCGGTTCGCCTCGTACAGCGCCTGCCAGCCGCCCCGCACCCGGCGCTCGCGGGCGATCGAGTGCAGCGACTCCCCGGCCCGCACCACGTGCATCCGCCCGGCCAGCCCGTACCGCTTCGCGCACACCGGCCAGGCCTCCCACCCCTGGGTGCCCAGCACGTTCTCGGCGACCCGGATCTGCTGCTCCCTGCTCGCCAGGTCGGCCCGTGGCGCGAACAGCAACCCCCCGTGCTCCTCCCAGGTCGGCTGCCGGAACTGGAGCCCGCCGTAGAACCCGTTGCCCGTGTTGACCGCCCACCGTCCGCTGCTCTCGCAGTCGGCCACGCAGTCCCAGGGCCACTCTCCTGCCGGGCCGCAGTCCCCCGGACCGTTCCCCACCATCCCGGGGGAGCCGGGACGCGCCGAGCCGGCGGGGCCGGGGGCCGGCGGCGGTGGTGCCGCGGCGGCGTGGGACGGGGGGACGAACGCCAGCGCGGCGAAGACCGCGGTCGCCGGGGCGACCCACCGGATCCGGAGCTTGGGCATCGGGTCACGCTACGGGGCCTGCCGCGGACCTCGCGGACCCGCCACGCGGCCGCCCCCGCCGCCCACCCGGACGGCCGCTCCCCGGTCTCCCGCGAACCGACCGGCCGTGACCGGCCACGACCGGCAACTGAGCACAAAGAGAAAAGAGTTGGCACGAAAGCAAAGGCCCGGGCGGGCCGTTCACCCTCCCGGGTGGCCGGTTCGATTCCGTTCCCTCAAACGGCGTGACCCAGCCCGCCGCTCCTGCGTTGTGCCCGGCGAGCCGGGACCCCCCGGCCCCCGCTCGCCTAGTCCGAGGAGCCACCCCGTGCCGCGCATGCTCGACGTCAGTGATGAGGTACGTGCCGAGATCGGTGACGAAGAAGCCGACAGGCTGCTCGTCGGCGACGACGCGCCGGGCAGTTACGACTGCACCTCCTGCCGCACCCCCGGCAACCCCGAGAGCGACCGCACCAGCACCGTGCTGTTCGTCGGCGAGGAGACCGCGGTCCTCGCCTTCGCCCACGCCACCTGCATCCCCTCCCAGGTGGTCTCCGTCCCCGAGGCCCAGCTCCAGGGCGCCGTCGCCAGCATCACCGGCGACGGTCCGGCGGCCGCCCCCTCCCCGGTCGCCCCCGGCGCCCCCCAGTCCGTGCCCGGCGGTCAGGCCGTCCTCGGCATCACCAGCGGGCTGGTCCTGATCGACAACGAGCTGCACCCCGCGCTCGTCGTCGAGCCGACCGCCCCCATCGCCCGCCCCGGTACCACCGGCCCCGGCGACGACTTCCTTCCGCTCCTCATCGAACAGGGCTTCATCCCGGTCACCGACACCAAGCAGCTCCCCTCACCGCTGGCCGGCTGGTCGGTCCTCCTCGCCGCGGGGCAGCTGCACGCCGTGCTCCAGCCCGGCCCGGCCGGCGGCAGTCCGATCCACTGGTGGCAGGCGCACCAGGCACTGTCCGTGACCGACGGCTGGCGTGCCGCCGTCAACAAGACCCAGCGCGTGCTCATCTACGCGGCCCCGGTCGGCTCCATCGGCCAGCAGCCCCGCGAGGACCTGCTCCGCGACGCCCTCGACAAGGCCGCCGCCAACGGCCAACTGGTGGCCGCCTCGATGCCCCTGGCCGGCACTCCGGGCGCCTGATTCCCGCGCCCTTCCCGCTCGTCCCCTCCTCCCCGCCGAAACGGTCACCCACCCCCGTCGAAGGGGTCGGACCGCATGCGCCGGGGGTGCGCGGTCCGTCCCGCGCACCCCCGGCGATCTGCGTTTTCCTCCCCGCTCACCCCGCATCCGCAGGGCCCCGGGTTCGTTGGCTGATACGTGCATTCACACGACGTCTCCCGCGCCCCGTCCCATCCGATCACCGTCCCCCCGATGCGCCCCTCCCGGGATCGGGACATCGCCCCGGTCGCCTCGCACACCCCGATCTACGACACGCTGTACTCGGAGTACCTGCGCGCCTTCCGGGCCCTGCCGGGCGACCGTACGGGCGAGGAGGACCTGGGCTTCACGGCCTTCTCGTACGGTGGCGGTCACGGCGGATTCGCGGGAAGCGGCTCGTACGCGGCGGCCTGGAGCACGCCCTCCTGGCAGCAGACGGACCCCTGGCAGCCCGCCCCGTACGCCCCGGCCTCGCTGCCCGCCCCGGCCTCGCTCCCCGCTCCGTACACGCCGGCCCCGCTGCCCTCGTACGCGCACTCCGCGGGTTCCGGTCACGGATACGCCAACGGGCGCCAGCACCAGACCGGGATGCAACACGTCCCGGCGGCCCTGCCGCCCGCTCCCCGCCGGGGCTACTGACCCCGGCGGCACATCTGCGCGTACGCCTACTTCTTCTTCTTGTACTGCGCGCCGCGCTTCTCGCGCACCCGTACCGAAATGTGGATCGGGGTGCCCTCGAAACCGAACTCCTCGCGCAGCCGACGCTCGATGAAGCGGCGGTAGCCGTGCTCCAGGAAGCCGGAGGCGAAGAGGACGAAGCGCGGCGGCTTGCTTCCCGCCTGGGTCCCGAACAGGATGCGGGGCTGCTTGCCGCCGCGGATCGGGTGCGGGTGGGCGGCGACGACCTCGCCGAGGAAGGCGTTCAGCCGACCGGTGGGGATGCGCGTCTCCCAGCCCGCCAGCGCGGCCTCGATCGCCGGGACCAGCTTCTCCATGTGGCGGCCGGTGAGCGCCGAGACGTTGACACGGGGCGCCCAGGCGACCTGCTGCATCTCCGTCTCGATCTCGCGCTCCAGGTAGTAGCGGCGCTCCTCGTCGAGTTCGTCCCACTTGTTGTACGCGATCACGACCGCGCGGCCCGCCTCGACGGCCATGGTGATGATGCGCTGGTCCTGGACGCTGATGGTCTCGGTCGAGTCGATCAGGATGACCGCGACCTCCGCCTTCTCCACGGCGGCGGCCGTGCGCAGCGAGGCGTAGTAGTCGGCGCCCTGCTGGAGGTGGACCTTCTTGCGGATGCCCGCGGTGTCCACGAACTTCCAGACGACTCCGCCGAGTTGGATCAGTTCGTCGACCGGGTCGCGGGTGGTGCCGGCCAGTTCGTTGACGACGACCCGGTCCTCCTTCGCGACCTTGTTCAGGAGCGAGGACTTGCCGACGTTGGGGCGGCCGATCAGCGCGATGCGGCGGGGGCCGCCGATCGCGGTGCCGAAGGTCTGCGCGGGCGCCTCTGGGAGGGCCTCCAGTACGGCGTCGAGCATGTCGCCGGTGCCGCGGCCGTGCAGGGAGGAGACCGGGTGCGGCAGGCCGAGGCCCAGCGACCACAGGGACGCCGCGTCGGACTCGCCGCTCTGGCCGTCGACCTTGTTGGCGCAGAGCACGACGGGCTTGCCGGCCCGGCGCAGCAGCCGGACGACGGCCTCGTCGGTGTCGGTGGCGCCGACCTTGGCGTCCACGACGAAGACGACCGCGTCGGCGCTCTCGATGGCGTACTCGGCCTGGGCGGCGACGGCGGCGTCGATGCCGAGGACGTCCTGCTCCCAGCCGCCGGTGTCGACGACCTTGAAGCGACGGCCGGCCCATTCGGCCTCGTAGGTGACGCGGTCGCGGGTGACACCCGGCTTGTCCTCGACGACGGCCTCGCGGCGGCCGATGATGCGGTTCACCAGGGTCGACTTGCCGACGTTCGGCCGGCCGACGACGGCGAGGACGGGCAGCGGGCCGTGGCCCGCCTCCTCCAGGGCGCCTTCGACGTCCTCGACGTCGAAGCCTTCTTCCGCGGCGAGCTCCATGAACTCCGCGTACTCGGCGTCGCCAAGTGCTCCGTGGTCGTGCTGGTCGTTCATGAAGTCCGTTCCTCGTCGTTCGTGGTGATCGGTGGTACCCGCGCGGCGCGGTTCCACTACTGGGTCAAGTCTCGCTCAGCGCCCGGTGAGGCGCTTGGCGTCGGCCAGGTGGGCGGTCAGCCGGTCCTGGATGCGTACGGTGGCCTCGTCCAAGGCGGTGCGCGTGCGGCGGCCCGTGCCGTCTCCGGCGTCGAAGGCCGAGCCGAAGACCACGTCGACGCGGCTCTTGAGGGCCGGCAGGCCCTTCACGAGCCGGCCGCGGCTCTCGGTGCTGCCGAGCACGGCGACGGGCACGATGGGCGCGCCGCTGCGCACCGCGAAGTAGGCGAGGCCGGCGCGGAGCGAGGCGAAGTCGCCCTCGCCCCGGGTGCCCTCGGGGAAGATCCCCAGGGCCCCGCCGTTGTCGAGCACGCCGAGGGCGCGGCCGATGGCGGCGCGGTCGGCGCCGGCGCGGTCGACCTTGACCTGCCCGATGCCGTCGAGGAACGGGCCGAGGGGACCCACGTACGCTTCCTTCTTGATCAGGAAGTGCAGCGGTCGCGGCGCGGTCCCCATCACCATGGGCCCGTCTATGTTGTGGGAGTGGTTCACGGCGAGGATGACGGGGCCCTTCGCGGGCACCTTCCAGGCTCCCAGTACGCGCGGCTTCCACAGCCCGTACATCAGCCCGATGCCGATCCTCCGGCCGACCGCCGCACCCTTGAGGGAGGGCGCTCTGCTCACTGGCGACCCGCCCGCTCCCCGGCGTCCTCGGCCGCGCTCTGCCGCTCCGCGACCAGCGTCACCACGCATTCGATGACCTGGTCGAGCGTGAGCTCGGTGGTGTCCACCTCGACCGCGTCGTCGGCCTTGGCCAGCGGGGAGGTCTTCCGCCCGGAATCGGCCGCGTCCCGCTTGATCAGGGCTTCCCTGGTGGCCGCGAGGTCCGCGGCCTCCTTGCCGCGCAGCTCGCCGCTGCGGCGGGCGGCGCGGGCCTCGGCCGAGGCCGTCAGGAAGACCTTGAGGTCGGCGTCGGGCAGGACCGTGGTGCCGATGTCCCGGCCCTCCACGACGATGCCCTCGGCGCTCTCGGCCGCGTCGGCCGCGATCGAGCGTTGGAGTCGGGTGATCAGGGCGCGCACCTCGGGGACGGCGCTGACGGCGCTGACCTTGGAGGTGACGTCCCGGGTGCGGATGGGGCCGGAGGCGTCCAGTCCGTCGACGGTGATGGTGGGCGCGGACGGGTCCGTGCCGGACACGATGGCGGGCTTGTCCGCGGCGAGGGCGATGGCCCGCGGGTCGTCGATGTCGACGCCGTTGGTGATCATCCACCAGGTGATGGCCCGGTACTGGGCACCGGTGTCCAGGTAGCGCAGCCCGAGCTTGGCGGCCACGGCCTTGGAGGTGCTGGACTTGCCCGTGCCGGAGGGACCGTCGATGGCGACGATCACGGCGGACGGAGCTGCGGTTTCCACGGTGCGGACACCTTCCTGGTTGCGCGTACGTGTCCGGGCGCGCCAATAGCGCCCCTCCCCAGGTTACCGGGCCCTGGCCGCTCCCCGTCCCGCCCGGGCGGGACGGGGCTCCGCGGGCGGCCGGCGCGGGGCGGTGACCGGTGTGGGGCGGGGCCGCGGCCGGGTGCCGGGGCGGCGCCGGCGGCGGCCCGGCGGGGCTACTGCTGGCGGAGCGCCCAGCCGCGTCCGCGCAGTTCGGCCTCCAGCGGCGCCACCGCGCGGGGCTCCACCATCAGCTGCACGAGTCCCGCCTGTTGACCCGTCGCGTGCTCGATCCGCACGTCCTCGATGTTCACCCCGGCCCGGCCGGCGTCGGCGAAGATCCGCGCCAGCTCGCCCGGCTTGTCGCTGATGAACACCCCGACCGTCTCGTACGCCATGGGCGCCGCGCCGTGCTTGCCCGGGACCCGGACCCGGCCCGCGTTGCCCCGCCGCAGCACGTCCTCGATCCCGGCGGCCCCGCCCCGGCGCTTGGCCTCGTCGGCCGACTGGAGCCCGCGCAGGGCCTCGACCGTCTCCTCCAGGTCGGCGGCGATCCCGGAGAGGACGTCGGCCACCGGCCCCGGGTTCGCGGAGAGGATCTCCACCCACATCCGCGGGTCGGACGCCGCGATCCGCGTCACGTCCCGGATGCCCTGCCCGCACAGTCGGACCGCCGTCTCGTCGGCCTCCTCCAGCCGGGCGGCCACCATGCTCGACACCAGTTGCGGGGTGTGCGAGACGAGGGCCACCGCACGGTCGTGGGCGTCGGCGTCCATCACCACCGGGACGGCCCGGCACAGCGCCACGAGTTCCAGCGCGAGGTTCAACACCTCGTGGTCGGTGTCCCGGGTCGGCGTCAGCACCCACGGGCGGCCCTCGAACAGGTCGGCCGTGGCGGCGAGCGGCCCGGACCGCTCCTTGCCGGCCATCGGGTGCGTGCCGATGTAGGCGCTCGCGTCCACACCCATCGCCGTGAGTTCCCGCCGCGGGCCGCCCTTGACGCTGGCCACGTCCACGTAGGCGCGGGCGAGGTCCCGGCCGATCGCGTCGGCGAGCGCGGTGGCGACGTGGGCGGGCGGGACGGCCACGATCGCCAGGTCCACCTTGTTCTCCGGGGCCTCGTCCGTGCCGCCGCCCAGGGAGGCGGCCGTACGCGCCTGCGCCGGGTCGTGGTCGACGAGGTGCACGGTGATGCCGCGGGCGGTCAGGGCGAGCGCCGCGGAGGTGCCGATCAGTCCGGTTCCGATGACGACGGCGGTTCTCACGAGCTGCTCCAGGGTGATCGCGTGACGGCGGGCCTGACTCAGGGTAGCCGGCGCGCGCGGCGCGAGGGCCCGGCGGCCGACCCGTGGGACGACCGCCGGGCCCTCGCGCGATGATCTGGTGCTGTGGCCGGACCAGGCCGTCTCTTTCGGATCTTGCCGGTCGGGGGCGCGGTGTCCGGTGCCGTGCCTGGCAAGGCGGAGGGGCACCCGTGTACTGGACGTACTCGGGTGCCCCGACAACGCCGCCAGGGGCGGCACCGGACACCGCGGCCCCGGCAAGATCCGAAAGAGACGGCCTAGAGCTTCTGCTGCCTGATGATGTCCTCCAGCGACCCGGAGGGCAGCGATCCGTCGGGGGTCAGCTTGTCCACGGCCTGCGGGAGCGACTGCGCGATCTGGTCCGCGGCGTGCTCGGGGCTGACGCCCGCCTGGTCGGCCACCTTCTGGAGGGTCTCGTTCGGCAGCGCGTCGGCGATCTGCGCGCCGGTGACGGCCTTGTTCTCGCCGGTGCCGACCCACGACTGGGCCTGGTCGACGAGTCCGGACTTGGTGAGCATGTCCAGCAGCCCACCGAGCGGGTTGCCGCCGCCGCCTCCGGCCGCCTGGGCTCCGGCGCCACCGCCGGTGAGCGCGCCGAGCAGGGCGCCGAGGATGTTGCCGCCGGCGCCACCCGCCTGGCCGCCGCCGCTGCCGCCGCCGCCGCCGCCGAGGAGCGAGCCCAGGAGAGAGCCGAGGTCGTTACCCGCCATGGTCGTGCCTTTCGGAGAGGGACCGGTCCGCGCTCGTACGGCGCCTCCGGCTTCGAGACAGGGACAATCTCACCCGGAACATCCCGTGGCGCCACTTGGCGCACGGTCACCGAAGCCGCCCCCGCGGCGCCTGCGGTAGAACGATCGGCATGATCTTCCACATCGTCGCGCTCACCGACTGGACGGCCGCGCCCTCGCTCCCGTATGCCCCCGCCTCGCTCGATTCCGAGGGTTTCGTGCACTGTTCGGCGGACCGCGCGACGGCTCTTGCGATCACCGAGGCCCACTACCGGGACACCCCCGGCACCCTGCTGACCGTGGAGCTGGACGAGGCGGCCCTGACCGCCGAGGTCCGCCGGGAGGGTGAATCCGGCGGCCTCTACCCCCATGTCCACGGCCCGTTGAACCGGGATGCGGTGGTACGCGTGTGGGAGGTGGTGCGTACACCCGGCACTCCTGCCACATGGGAACCGTGGCAGTCGGGCGACCGACACGCGCCGCACGGCAGCGAAGAACCTGGCGCGGCGGACTTCTCCTGAAGCCCGCCGCAGGCCAGGATGCTGCTCGCCCAGCCTGGCCACACAGCGAGGAGACAGTCATGAGCGACCCCACACGGACCGCCCGGCGCACCGTTCTGGCGGCGGGGGCGGTGGCCCTCACGGGCGGCGCCCTCGCGGCGTGCGGCTCGTCCTCCGAGAAGCCCGCGAGCGAGGTGGGTACCGGGTCGACCCCACAGGCCGCCGGGTCCTCGCCCGCCGGGTCCTCGGCCGGGGGCGCCGCGCTGGTGAAGTCCTCGGCCGTGCCGGTCGGCGGCGGCACCGTCCTCAAGGAGGAGAAACTCGTGGTGACCCAGCCGACGGCCGGGTCCTTCCGCTGCTTCACCGCCGTCTGTCCCCACCAGGGGTGCCTGGTCAACAAGGTCGAGAACGGCAGCATCGACTGCCCCTGCCACGGCAGCAAGTTCGAGATCACGGACGGCGCCGTGACCAAGGGTCCGGCCACCCGCGGGCTCGCCGAGAAGAAGATCGTCGTGTCCCCGGGCGGCGAAATCTCCCTCGCGTAGCGCGGGAGCGTCCGCCTACCCTCCGGGGATGAACGACCTCACCCTGGTCCGGGACCACACGATCTACTCCTGCGTGATGGGCTCCCGCGCGTTCGGGCTGGCGACGGAGGCGAGCGACACCGACGTGCGCGGTGTCTACCTCGCCCCCACCCCGCTGTTCTGGCGCTTCGAGAAGCCCCCGACGCACGTGGACGGGCCGCGGGACGAGGAGTTCTCCTGGGAGCTGGAACGCTTCTGCGAACTGGCCCTGCGGGCCAACCCGAACATCCTGGAGTGCCTGCACTCCCCGCTGGTGGAGCGGGTCACCCCGGTCGGCGAGGAACTCCTCTCCCTGCGGGGGGCCTTCCTCTCCCGCCGGGCCCACGTCACGTTCACCCGCTACGCGACCGGCCAGCACGGCAAGCTCCTCGCGGACGTCCGCAACCACGGGGCGCCGCGCTGGAAGCACGCCATGCACCTGCTGCGCCTGCTCCGGTCCTGTCGCGACCTGCTGCGCACGGGCCGCCTGGAGATCGACGCCGGTTCCGACCGGGAGCGCTTCCTGGCGGTGCGGCGCGGTGAGCTGGGCTGGGCGGAGGTGGACTCCTGGATGGCCCGCCTGACCGGGGAGGCGGAGGCGGCCCTCGCCGGCAGTCCCCTGCCGGCGGGGCCGGACCACGCCCGTGTGGAGGACTTCCTGGCCCGCGCCCGCCGGCGTTCGGCGACCGCGCCCCACTGAGGCCGACCGGGGTCGGTACGGGTCGCGCCCCGGCCGGGTCGGGACGGTTCAGGCGTCCCAGAGGGAGCCGAGGGCCAGGAGTTCGTCGCGGTACTCGATGCGGCCCTCCCAGTCCCGGGGCCAGACGTCCGCGCCGAGGTGGGCCCCCGCGAAGGCGCCGGCCAGACAGGCGATGGAGTCGGAGTCGCCCTTGGTGCAGGCGGCCCGGCGCAGGACGGTCAGTGGCTCGTCGGGGAAGAGCAGGAAGCAGTGCAGGGCCGTGGCGAAGGCCTCCTCCGCGATCCAGCCGTCACCGGTGGTCAGGCAGGGGTCGGTCTCCGGGGAGGGCGACTTCAGCGCGGCGGCGACCCGGTCCAGGACGCCCAGGCATTCGTCCCAGCCCCGCGCCATGAAGGTCCGCTCCGTGGCGTCGGAGGTGCTGCGCGTCCACAGGTCGCCCAGCCAGTGCTCGTGGTAGCGGGTGCGGTTCTCCAGGGCGTACGAGCGCAACTGCCCGACCAGGCCCGTCACCTCGGTTCCCCGGGCGAGCAGGTACACGGCCCGGGCCGTCAGGTCGGAGGCCGCGAGGGCCGTCGGGTGGCCGTGCGTCAGGGCGGACTGGAGCTGGGCCGCGCCGGCCCGCTCCTCCTCGGTCCAGCCGGGCACCAGGCCCACCGGGGCCACCCGCATGTTCGCGCCGCAGCCCTTGGAGCCGATCTGGCTGGCGTCGCGCCAGTCCCGCTCGGGGTGGTCCAGGAGCTCGCAGGCGCGCAGGCAGGTGTTGCCCGGCGCCCGGTTGTTCTCCGGCGAGTGGTACCACTCGACGAACTCCTCCCGGACGGGGCGGGTCAGCCGCAGGGGTCCTGTGCGACCCCGCTCCCCCGCGGTGCGCATGCCGCGGGCCAGCGCCAGCGTCATCTGGGTGTCGTCGGTGACGATCGCCGGGCGGGGCAGGGCCATCTGCCGCCAGGGTCCGGTCTTGGAGAGGATCGTCGGGACGTCGTTGAACTCCGTGGGGAAGCCGAGGGCGTCGCCCAGGGCGAGGCCGAGCAGGGCCCCGGTCGCCGCGCGCTTCTTCGTCGTCACGGTCATCGTGGCTGTCCTTCCGAGGGGCGGAGCAGGGGCGGGTGCAGGGCCGTCGCCGGCCCGGAGCGGTACAGCGCGGCCGGCTTGCCGCGGCCGCCGGTGAGGCGGGCGGCGCCCGCGACGGCCTCGACGAAGCCGGGGGTGGCGAGGACCTTGCGGCGGAAGTTGGGGCGGTCCAGGGCGGTGTCCCAGACGGTCTCGTAGACGGCCTGGAGCTCGCCGAGGGTGAACTCGGGGGGGCAGAAGGCCGTGGCCAGGCAGCTGTACTCCAGCTTCGAACCGATCCGCTCGCGCGCGTCGTCGAGGATGACGGCGTGGTCGAAGGCCGGCCCGGCGACCTCGCCCACGGGCACCCAGCGGGCCCGGTCGGCGTCGCCGCCGCCCTCCGCGGCCGGCTCCGGCATGTCCGGGACCAGGGCGGTGAAGGCCACCGAGACCACCCGCATGCGGGGGTCGCGGTCCGGTTCGCTGTAGGTCCGCAGTTGTTCCAGGTGCAGGGCGGCGACCACGACGTCGGACAGGCCGCTCTCCTCGGCCAGTTCGCGGCGTGCGGCGCTCTCGGCGGACTCGCGGGGCAGGACGAAACCGCCGGGCAGGGCCCAGGCGCCGGCGTACGGTTCCTGGCCGCGCCGGATCAGCAGCACGTGCAGTTGTCCGGCGCGGACGGTGAAGACGGCGAGGTCGACGGTCACCGCGAACGGCTCGAAGGCGTGGGGGTCGTATGCGGTGGTCATCGGTTCCCCACCCGTACGTTCTCGGGCAACGGGTCCGTGAACCGCCATCCCTCGGCCAGTAGTTCGTCGACCGCGGCCACGGCCGCGACCAGCCGCGCCTCCCGGTCCCCGCCCACGAGCAGGAAGCGCTTGCCGGTGGCGGCGAGTTCCTCCCGGAAGCGTCCGGTCATCCACGGCCTGAGGTGCGGTCCGTCGCGCAGCCCGTCGTCCTCGAAGGGCACGCCGACGTCGTCGGTCAGCAGGTACAGGTCCCGCCGCGTGCGGGAGGCGATCTCCTCGACCTCGGCGTTGCGGCCGCCCATGTACCGCTCGTGCCAGATGCCGGTCGCGAAGGAGTCCGTGTCGCAGAACAGCACCGGCGAGCCGAGCCGGGCCGCCCGTTCCTCCTCGGCGTCCTGGCGGCGCGCGATGACCGGGAACTCCCGCGACGCGAAGGACACCTCGGACCAGGAGGCCGTCGGGTCCGTCGCCCGCGCCGCCGCAAGCTTCTCCTCGCTGTACCGGCGCCCGTACTCGGCGACCCAGCCCGTCTCGGCCCAGACGCCGCCGCGCCGGCGGTAGTGGGTCGCCAGGTCGCGCGAGAGCGTGGTGGTGCCCGTGGACTCGGCGCCGAGGACGACCACGCGCCGGGTCAGGGCGGCCCGTACGGCGGGGCCCAGGAACTCCCAGCAGGCGGCCGGGTCCGCGCGCACGGCCGTCCCCGACACCGGGAAGAGCGTGCGGGCCGGGTCCACGCAGACCTCCTGGGCGCCGAAGCGCCGCGCGAGTTCCGCCCCGTACTCCTCCGACGTGAAGACGGCGTCGACGCGGCCGGGAACGGCGCCGCGGAAGATCGCCATGTGCGCGTCCCAGATCGCCGGGTCGTGCAGGTCGACCGGGATGTCGTCGACCGCGCCGACGACGTGGGCCCCGGGGTGGGCCTCGCGCATCCACGCGATCCGGTCGGCGAGCGGCACCGATTCGACGGAGGCCGCGCACACCAGCACGGTCAGGCGTTCGCACTGGTCCTGGGCGGTGCGCACCAGGTGGTGGTGGCCGGCGTGCGGCGGGTAGAACTTGCCGAGCACCAGCCCGTGGCGGTGGCGCCTCATGCCGTCACCGCCGGGGTCCGTCCGCGGGAGCCGCCGGTCCCGTCGGTCCCGTCCGTCGCCTCGGTCGCGGACAGGGCGCGGCGCCAGCCGATCAGCCCGGTCACGCACAGCGTCAGGAAGCCGACGTACAGCACGGCCGTCACGTACAGGCCCTTGTGGACGTACAGCGGGACGGAGACGAGGTCGGTGGCGATCCACAGCCACCAGGACTCCAGGAGCTTGCGGCACTGCCCGTAGGTGGCCATGAGCGAGAGCCCGGTGGCCAGCGCGTCCCAGAAGGGGACGGTGGAGTCGGTGACGCCGTCCAACAGCAGGGTGAGGGCGAGCACCCCCACCGCCCCCGCCGCGGCCAGGGCGGCCCATTCGGTGCCCGTGGTCCGGCGCACCGGCAGGGCCTCGGCGGTTCCTGGTCCACCCCCGTGGGTCCAGGACCACCACCCGTACGCGGCGAGGGCGATGAAGACGATCTGCAGCCCGGCGTCGGCGTAGAGGCCGGCCTGGGCGAACAGCACGATGAAGAAGACGTTGTTCGCGATCCCGATGGGCCAGTTGGCGATGTGTTGTCGCGCCACCAGCCAGACGCACAGGGCGCCGGTGGCCGCCCCGAGGATCTCGGTCCAACTCGTCTGCCAGCCCACGGAGGCCCTCCCTTAATAGTCAGGTTGACTATAAACAGGATCGGGTGCGCGGGCAAGCAAAAACCCGCGGCGCCCTGAGGGCACCGCGGGTTCCCCGCCCCGACGGACGGGGCGGGAGGCGCGCGGGGTCACCGGTGAGGTGACCCCGCGCGAGGGTCCTACAGACCGACCTCGCGCATGAGCATGCCGACCTCGGTGTTGGTCAGGCGGCGCAGCCAGCCGGACTTCTGGTCGCCGAGCTCGATCGGGCCGAAGGAGGTCCGGACGAGCTTCTCGACGGGGAAGCCGGCCTCCGCCATCATGCGGCGGACGATGTGCTTGCGGCCCTCGTGGAGGGTCACCTCGACCAGGTAGTTCTTGCCGAGCTGGTCGATGACGCGGAAGTGGTCGGCGCGGGCGTAGCCGTCCTCCAGCTCGATGCCGTCCTTGAGGCGCTTGCCGATCTCGCGGGGCAGCGGGCCGGTGATGGCCGCGACGTAGGTCTTCTTCACGCCGTACTTCGGGTGCGTGAGGCGGTGGGCCAGCTCACCGTGGTTGGTGAGCAGGATGATGCCCTCGGTCTCGGTGTCGAGCCGGCCGACGTGGAAGAGACGGGTCTCACGGTTGGTGACGTAGTCGCCGAGGCACTGGCGACCGTCGGGGTCCTCCATGGTGGAGACGACACCGGCCGGCTTGTTCAGCGCGAAGAAGAGGTACGACTGGGTGGCGACGGTCAGACCGTCCACCTTGATCTCGTCCTTCGGCTGGACGCGCTTGCCCTGCTCCAGCACGATCTCGCCGTTGACCTCGACGCGGGCCTGCTCGATGAGCTCCTCGCACGCACGTCGCGAACCCATGCCGGCGCGGGCGAGCACCTTCTGCAGACGCTCCCCCTCCTCCTCGGCGCCCGGGAAGGTCTTCGGGGTCTTGATCACGGGCTTGTCGGCGTACCGGTCGCGCACGCGCTCCTCGATCCGCGCGTCCAGCTCGCGGGGGCGCGACTGGCCGCTGCGGCTGCCGGGGCCGCTGCGCGGGCCGCCCGCTCCGCCGATGCCGGGGGTCCGGGAGGTACGGGGGCCGCCCTTGGCGCCACCGCGGGCCGCGTCGCCGCGGGCTCCGCCGCGGTTGCCGTCGGCTGCGCCGCGGGCACCGCCGCCGCCCGCCTTGGCGCCACCGCGACCGTTGCGCTCACCCTCGGGGCCCACGTCGTAGCGACGCTCCTCGGGGCGGGGGTTGCGGGGACGCTGGGGGGCCTGGTCGCGGTCACGGTCGCGCGGGGCGCCCGCGCCGGAGCCGCCACCGCGGTAACCGCCGCCGGAGCCGCTGCCGCCACCGGAGCCGCCGCCGCGGTGACCGCCGCCACCGGACGAACCGCCGGAGGAGCCGCCCCGGTAGCCGCCGCCGGAGGAGGAGCCGGAGCCGCCGCCCCGGTAGCCGCCGCCGGAGGAGCTGCCGCCGGAGGAGCCGCCGCGGCCGCCGCCGGAGCCGCTGCCACCGCCGGAGCCGCCACCGCGGTAGCCACCGCCGCCGGAGGGGGAGCCGCCGCGGGCGTTACCACGCCCGCCGCCACCACCGCCGCCGCTGTTCCTGTTGCCGCCACCGTTGCCGTTGCCGCTGCTTCGCATCAAAGTTCCGTCGTCTTGTCGTCTTCAAAGTAGTCCGGTGCATCTGGTGCGTCCGGATCGAACGACGGAACACCCTCTTGCGTCTCGGCTTCGATCGCGTCCGCCTCGGGGAGGAAGGGCGCGAGCTCCGGGAGCTCGTCCAGGCCACGCAGGCCCATCCGCTCCAGAAAGTAGTTCGTCGTCCTGTACAGGATCGCACCTGTTTCGGGTTCCGTCCCCGCCTCGGCCACCAGACCCCGCTGCAGGAGGGTCCGCATGACCCCGTCGCAGTTGACTCCGCGGACCGCCGAAACCCTTGATCGGCTCACCGGCTGGCGGTACGCGACGACCGCCAGGGTCTCCAACGCCGCCTGGGTGAGCCGGGCCTGCCGGCCGTCCAGCACGAAGGCCTCCACCGCCGTCGCGAAGGCCGCGCGGCTGTAGAACCGCCATCCGCCGGCGACCGGGCGCAGCTCGAAACCGCGTCCCTGGGCGGTGTACTCGTCGGCCAGTTCCCGCAGGGCGACGGCGACCTCGCGCGGGGTCCGTTCCAACACCTTGGCCAGGTGTTCCTCGGTCGCGGGTTCGTCGACGACCATGAGGACGGCCTCCAGGGCGCCCTTGAGGGCCAGCTCCGCCGGCTCGGTCATTCCTTCGCCTCCACGATCTGATCGAACTCGTCCGTCACCGTCGGCATCCCGTCGCCGTCCCCGCCGCTCCAGCGCACGGTGAGCGTCCGCAGGGCCTCCTCCTGGTCGAGGATCACGGCCTTCTCCCGGTAGAGCTCCAACAGGGCCAGGAACCGCGCCACGACGGTGAGGGTGTCCGGGGCGTCCTCCGTGAGCTCCGCGAAGGTGGCCTCCCCGCGGGCCTTGAGCAGCGTGACGACCAGTGCGGCCTGTTCCCGGACGCTGACGAGCGGGGCGTGGATGTGGTCCACGTAGACCTGTGGTGCCGCCCGGGGCCGCATGGCCCGCACGGCGAGCCGGGCGAGGCCGTCCGCGCCGATGCTGATCACCACGTCGGGCAGCAGTTGCGCGATGTGCGGTTCCAGTCCGACGGTGCGCGGGTACCGCAGGCCCTCGTCCTGCGCCCGGTGGTCGAGGATCTCCGCGATCCGCTTGTACGCCCGGTACTGCAGGAGCCGGGCGAAGAGCAGGTCCCGGGCTTCCAGGAGCGCCAGGTCGGCCTCGTCCTCGACCTCGGCGGCGGGCAGCAGTCGGGCGGCCTTCAGGTCGAGCAGGGTGGCGGCCACGACGAGGAACTCGGTGGTCTGGTCCAGGTCCCAGTCGGGTCCCATGGCACGGATGTGCGCCATGAACTCGTCGGTGACCTCGGACAGCGCGACCTCGGTCACATCGAGCTTGTGTCGGGAGATCAACTGGAGCAGCAGGTCGAAGGGGCCCTCGAAGTTCGCCAGCCGCAGCGTGAAACGCCCGTCGCCCGCGTCGGCCGGCGGCGCCACGGCCGACGCTCCGACGGATGTCTCGGCTGAGGTTTCGGCCGGCGCTCCGACGGACGCCACGTCGGGCGTCCCGGGCGCGACCTGAACGCCCTCGGTGGCCCCTGAGGGCTCCTGGGGCACCTCGGGGGCCTCCGAGGCGCGGGAGGGGGTCTCGGGGCCCTCCTGGGGCCCTGTGGGCGTCTCGGGCGGTACGGGGGCCGGCTCCCCGCCCTGTGGCTCCCGCTTCCCCGGTACCCCCGTGGCGGGGGCGCCCGGGCCGCGGCCCAGGTGACGGCGGGCGGGGCGATCGGGTTCGGCGGGAGGGGGCATCGAGGTCCAGGGTGGTGCGAGGGCGGTACGGACGGGCCGGCACTGCGGTGCCGCCGAGGCGACGTTAGCGGGCCGGCCCTCGCCCTCGCGTCAGGCGCCGGTCAGCGCCCGCGCAGTCTCCGTACGAGGATGCTCGCGTCGCCCCGGGACTCCAGGTCCGCGAGGACCACGGCGACCGCCTCGCGGACGATGCGGCCGCGGTCGACGGCGAGGCCGTGCTCCCCGCGCAGCACCAGTCGCGCGTGCTCCAGGTCCATGAGCTCCTCCGCGGAGACGTAGACCGTGATCTTCTCGTCGTGCCGTTCGCGCCCGCTCGGCCGCCGGTTGGCGCCCCGGCCCTGCCCCTTGCCGCGCCGGGGCGCGGACGCCCCGGCGGCGGCGGTGGCAGAACCTTCCTGCGGCCGGCGCTGCGCGCCCACCGCCGGCTCGCCGGTTTCCCGGCCGCGCCCCTCCGCCGTGCCCTCCGCCGCGTTCGCCGAGTGTTCCGACTGCGCCGAGCCGCCCGCGGACTCCTCGACGCCCCGTCGCGGCGAGGACGACTGCAGCGCCATCCCCCCGGTCGTACGGAACAGTTCGTCGGCTCCGGGCAGACTCACTCGGCGGGACACCGGGCGAGCACCTCCCTGGCCAGCTGGCGGTAGGCGGCGGCGCCGACGGAGTTGGAGGCGTACGTGGTGATCGGTTCGCCGGCGACCGTGGTCTCCGGGAAGCGCACCGTCCGGCCGATGACCGTGTGGTAGACGTGGTCGTCGAAGGCCTCGACGACGCGCGCCAGCACCTCACGGCTGTGCACCGTCCGGGAGTCGTACATCGTGGCGAGGATGCCGTCGAGCTCCAGCTCCGGGTTGAGCCGCTCCTGCACCTTCTCGATGGTCTCGGTCAGCAACGCCACACCGCGCAGCGCGAAGAACTCGCACTCCAGGGGGACGATCACCTTGTGAGCCGCCGTCAGGGCGTTCACGGTCAGCAGGCCGAGCGAGGGCTGACAGTCGATCACGATGTAGTCGTAGTCGGCCATCAGCGGCTTGAGGGCCCGCTGGAGCGTGGACTCGCGCGCGACCTCACTGACCAACTGCACCTCGGCGGCGGACAGGTCGATGTTGCTCGGCAGCAGGTCCATGTTGGGGACCGCCGTCTTCAGCAGCACCTCGTCGGCCGACATGCCCCGCTCCATGAGCAGGTTGTAGACCGTCAGGTCGAGTTCCATCGGGTTCACGCCGAGACCCACGGACAGCGCGCCCTGCGGGTCGAAGTCGACGAGCAGCACGCGGCGCCCGTACTCGGCGAGCGCGGCACCCAGGTTGATGGTCGACGTGGTCTTGCCCACGCCGCCCTTCTGGTTGCACATCGCGATGATCTTCGCCGGACCGTGGTCGGTCAGTGGACCGGGGATCGGGAAGTACGGCAGCGGCCGTCCGGTCGGGCCGATCCGCTCACGGCGCTGACGGGCAGCGTCGGGGGCGAGAGTGGCCGCGTACTCGGGGTCGGGCTCGTACTCCGCGTCGGGGTCGTAGAAGTGCCCTTCGGGCACGTTTTCGTAGTCGGCGAAACCCACGGGCTTTTCGCCGCTCAGGTCGCCGGCCCTGGAGTTCACGTCTAGGCCGTCCATGCTGTTTCGGGGCGTCGTCATGTGCTGGTGGTTTGCGAAGGTGCGGACTGCGACGGAGCCGACAGGTTCGATTCCGGCAGGGCCCTGGCCCCGCGCAGGCATTCCTGCTCGACCACCCCCAGGAGCAAATGTCGACTCATTCACAAGTCGTCTTACCTCCTCGGACGTGACCAGGACACTTATCGATAGGTCAGCGTGGCACCATGCCGACGGTTGGCGACTCTATGGCGTGTCACCACCCAGCGGCAACACAATCCGCCGGACCCGACGCGTTGTGTCGGCAACCGAACACCACTCTGTCAAGGGCGTACGAGCTGTCGCCGCGAAGTTTCGCAGGTGTGCGAAAGGGTTAAAGGGTTACGTTCGAGGCGAGTTGAGCGCCTTCGACGCGCACCCCGAAAACGCGGCCGGCCGGACCTCGCGAGCAAGGTCCGGCCGGATACGTGAGATTGACGTCAGTCGTTGACGGCTCAGCCGAGCAGCGTGCTCAGCGGGAGCGTCGGGAGACCGTGGGCGTCGGCGACGGGACCGTAAACGACCTGCCCGTCATGGGTGTTGAGGCCCAGGCCGAGGGCCGCGTCACGGCGCAGCGCCTCGACCCAGCCGAGGTTCGCGAGCTGCACGATGTACGGCAGGGTCGCGTTCGTCAGGGCGTAGGTGGAGGTGTTCGGAACCGCGCCCGGCATGTTGGCGACGCAGTAGAAGACCGAGTTGTGGACCTGGAAGGTCGGCTCGGCGTGGGTGGTCGGGCGGGAGTCCTCGAAGCAGCCGCCCTGGTCGATCGCGATGTCGACAAGGACACTTCCGGGCTTCATCTTGGCGACGAGCTCGTTGGTGACCAGCTTCGGGGCCTTCGCACCCGGGATCAGCACCGCGCCGATGACCAGGTCGGCCTCGGTGACGGCCTTCTCCAGCTCGAAGGCGTTGGAGACGATCGTCTTGATCTTCGTACCGAAGATCTTGTCGGCCTCGCGGAGCTTGTTGATGTCCTTGTCGAGCAGGGTCACGTGGAAGCCCATGCCGATGGCGATCTGAGCCGCGTTCCAGCCGGAGACGCCGCCGCCGATGACCACGCACTCGCCGGCGTGGGTGCCGGGGACGCCGCCGGGCAGGACGCCGCGGCCGCCGGCCGAGCGCATCAGGTGGTAGGCGCCGACCTGCGGGGCCAGCCGGCCCGCGACCTCGGACATCGGGGCGAGCAGCGGGAGCGCGCGGTTGGCGAGCTCGACCGTCTCGTACGCGATGGCGGTGGTGCCGGACTCCAGGAGGGCGTCCGTGCACTCGCGGGAGGCCGCCAGGTGCAGGTAGGTGAAGAGGGTCTGGTCCTTGCGGAGGCGGTGGTACTCCTCCGCGATCGGCTCCTTGACCTTCAGCAGGAGGTCCGCGGTCGCCCAGACCTCGTCGGCGGTGCCGAGGATCTCGGCGCCGGCGGAGACGTACTCCGCGTCCGTGATCGAGGAGCCGACACCGGCGTTCTGCTCGACGAAGACCTGGTGGCCGTTGCGGACCAGCTCATGCACGCCGGCGGGCGTGATGGCGACCCGGAACTCGTTGTTCTTGACCTCGCGGGGGATGCCGACCTTCATCGTCGATCACGGTCCTTGGCTCAGGGGATTTTTCGGGTCACTTCCATACATACCCGCTCACAAGAACGCGCAACGGGATGCACCACGAGATGACGTGGTGGAGCCAGTCTAATGAAGGATGAGTCGCTGTCTAGCCTTGCAAACAAATAATCTCAGTCGGAATCACTACGGATTTCGCAGGCAGCGGGGTCATCTCCCAGCAATCTGTCGGCTGCGGACCGGTGCAGCCTGGCAGCCGCGGGGTCGCCCAGCCTGTCCAGCGTGTCGGCCAACCGCACCTGCAGCGCGGCCTGAAGTCGCAGGTCCCCGGCCCGGCGCGCCAACTCGATCGCCTCACGGCAGGTGTGCAGGGACTCCTCGGGTCGTCCGGCGTACTCCTGGATCCGGGCCATCTCGCTCAACGCCTTTGCCTGGCCCGGGACATCGGCCAGTCGCCGGTAGCCGGCGGCGGCCGCCCGCCAACTGCGCAGCGCCTCCCCGTACCGGCCCGCGTACGTGTGCACGTTGCCGAGCCGGCCGTACAGCCTGGCCTCGTCCGCCCGCTCCCCCCGGGCGAGGGCCTGGGTCAGGGCCCGACCGAACCAGTCGGAGGCCCGGTACCAGTCCGCCAGCTCCTGGTACGCGCCGCCTACGGATTCCATCGCGCGGCCCGTCGCGTACGGGTCGTTCGCCGCCTTTCCCGCGACCAGGGCGGCCCGGTACCGCTCCAGCGCCTCGTGGGTGCGGCCGGTCTCGGCGTCCAGATCGGCGAGGTTCAGCAGCGCGGCGGCCTGCTCCCGGTACAGGTCGCGCCGCTCGGCGACGTCCAGGACCAGACGGTGCAGCCCGTACAGCTCGGGGGCGGCCGCCTCGGTCCCCCGGTGCTCCGCGAGGGCCCGTACGAGGGCCGAGACCAACCGGCGGGCCAGGGTGTCCAGGTCCCCGTCCGCCACCGCCAGGGCGGCCGACGCGGACAGGGCGGGCAGCCGGGTGTCCAGCCAGGTGGCGGCGGCCCGCCGGTCGGCGAAGCGGAGGGCGCGGGGCAGTCCGTCGAGCCGCTCCCGCACGAGGTCCTCGTCCTCCTCGGCCATGGCCCGGCAGGAGGTCAGCAGCCGTACGGTCCGCTCCAGCATCCGGGCCCGGGCCAGCTGCACCTCGGCCGGCCGCTCCTTGGTCTCCAGCAGGGCCTGGAGCAGGGGCGCGAGGCAGCCCGGCAGCAGGAACAGCCCGTCGGAGGCGTGCCGGACGAGACCCAGCCCGGCGAAGTCCTCCAGGGTGGACTGCGCGGCGGCCACGGAGCAGCCGGCCAGGGCGGAGGCCGTGTGCGAGTCGATGAACCCGGCGGGCGCGAGCGGAAGCAGCCTCAGGGTGCGCTGGGCGGGCTGCGGCAGCGATTCGTAGACGAGCCGGAAGGAGCGGGCCAGCGGCCCGCTGGTACCGGGCGGCATGTCGTGGAGCTGCTTGGCCACGTCTGCCACGGCGGCCTTCGGGTGCGCGGCGAGCCATCCGCCGACCAGGGCGAGCGCGGCGGGCTGGCCCCCGCACTCCTCGGCGAGGGTCTCGGCGGCGCGCGGGTCCACGGTGATGCGGGTGTCCCCGATGCTGTGCGCGAGCATCTGGACGGCGGAGGGGGTGTCCAGTCCTCCGAGGGTGCAGGGGCGGACGTCCGGGATCCCGGTCAGCGGCCCCTCGGCGGTCACCACGACCAGGCACTCGGGGGTGTCCGGCAGCAGGGCGTCGACCTGGTGCGGGTCGGCGGCGTCGTCGACGAGCAGGATGACCCGCCGCCCGGTCAGCGCCGTGCGCAGTTCGGAGCTGAGGTCGTCCTCGCCGGCCCCGGGCTGGGTGGAGCGACCGAGGCCCTCCAACAGGGTCCTGACGGCCCGTTCGGTGGCGACGGTCTCCCCGCCGGGCGTGGTGAGCCTCACCTTCACGACCCCGTCGGGGTAGTCGTCGCGCACCTCGCGGACGAACGCCTCGGCCAGGGCCGTGCGCCCCGAACCGGGGCGACCCGCGACGAGCAGAACCCTCGCGCGGGGCGCCTTCGCCTTGCGCCCCGAGAGGGTGTCGAGCCCGGTCCGTGCGATGTCCTCGCGCAGCTCCTTGAGCTCACGCCGCCGCCCGACGAAATCCGTCACGGGATCCGCTCCTCTCCCTGCCTTAGGGTTGCCGAGCGTAGTTCACGCAGAGCGACGACCCGTGTGGAGCGCGGCGGGCACATCGCCCGATCGGATCAGCCGATGGTCACACCAGACCCCCCATCGGCCCCCCGCCGCCCCGCCCCGGGTCGGGGCGGCGCGGGGGCGGCGGCGCGGATGGGGCGGCGCGGCGGCCGCCGGTCGGCTACCCCTCGTAGGGGCGCGCCGACCACGGCGCGTCGGCCGGGCGCAGGACGTCCAGCCCGCCCTCGACGGCGAGGGCCGCGTTCAGGGCCAGCACGCCCGCCACCAGCCCGGGGTTCGTCAGCTCGCCGGCCAGCACCCCGCGTACCAGCTCCGCCGGCGGGACCCGGGCGAACTGCATGTCCGCCTCCTCCTCCGACATCTCGAAGCGGGCGCCCTCCGCCTCCGCCAGGTCCCGGGCCAGGAACACCCGGATCGCCTCGTCCGAGCCGCCGGGCGAGGCGAAGAAGTCCACCAGCACCCGCCAGTCGTCGGCCTTGACGTGCGCCTCTTCGTACAGCTCCCGCTGCGCCGCGTGCAGCGGGTTCTCCCCCGGTACGTCGAGCAGCCCGGCCGGCAGCTCCCACAGCTTGCGGCGCACCGGGTGCCGGTACTGCCGCAGCACGAGCACCTGTCCGGCCTCGTCCAGCGCCAGTACGCACACCGACCCCGGGTGCACCTGGTAGTCCCGACGGACGGTGGCGCCGTCCGGCATCCGGACCACGTCGGAGTTCACCGCCGTCTTCGCGCCCTCGAAAGGCCGCCGGGTCGAGACCGTCTCCCAGGATTCCGAGCTGTCCTTGATCTCGATGTCGATGCCCATGCCGAATGTCCTCCACAACGCGCGACAGCCGGGGTACGGATCTCCGTACCCCGGCTGTCTACGTTATGCGGTCAGGCCCTCGGGCCCGGCAGGCTCACTTGGCCGACTGCTGGCGCTCCACCGCGGCCTTGACCAGACCCGCGAACAGCGGGTGCGGCCGGGTCGGGCGGGAGCGGAGCTCCGGGTGCGCCTGGGTGGCGACCAGGTAGGGGTGCACCTCGCGCGGGTACTCCACGTACTCGACGAGCTTGTTGTCGGGGGACACGCCCGAGAAGACCAGCCCGGCCTTCTTCTCCAGCTCGCCGCGGTAGGCGTTGTTCACCTCGTAGCGGTGGCGGTGACGCTCGTCCACGTAGGCCTCGTCGCCGTAGACCTCGCGGACGATGGAGCCCTCGGCGAGCTTCGCCGGGTACAGGCCGAGGCGCATGGTGCCGCCCAGGTCGCCCGCGCCCTCGACGAAGGCCAGCTGCTCCTCCATGGTCGAGATGACCGGGTGCGCGGTCGAGGCGTCGAACTCGGTGGAGTTGGCGTCCTCGATGCCCGCCAGGTTGCGCGCGGCCTCGATGACCACGCACTGCAGGCCCAGACACAGGCCCAGCAGCGGGATCCGGTTCTCGCGGGCGTAGGTGATCGCGCCGACCTTGCCGTTGACACCGCGGTCCCCGAAGCCGCCGGGAACGCAGATCGCGTCCACGTCGCCGAGTACCGCGGCCGCGCCGGCCGGGGTCTTGCAGTCGTCGGAGGCGACCCACTTGATCTGCACGCGGGCCTTGTTGGCGAACCCGCCGGCGCGCAGCGCCTCGGTCACCGAGAGGTAGGCGTCGGGCAGGTCGATGTACTTGCCGACGAGCGCGACCTTGACCTCGTGGTCGGGGTTGTGGACCCGGTCCAGGAGGTCCTCCCAGACGGTCCAGTTGACGTCGCGGAAGGGCAGGTCGAGCTTGCGGACGACGTAGGCGTCCAGGCCCTCGGTGTGCAGCACCTTCGGAATGTCGTAGATCGACTTGGCGTCGATCGCGGCGACCACGGCGGCCTCGTCGACGTCGCACATCAGCGAGATCTTGCGCTTGATGGAGGTCGGGACCTCGCGGTCGGCGCGCAGCACGATCGCATCGGGCTGGATGCCGATGTTGCGCAGGGCCGCGACCGAGTGCTGGGTCGGCTTGGTCTTCAGCTCGCCGGAGGGCCCGATGTAGGGCAGCAGCGAGATGTGCACGACGAAGACGTTGTCGCGGCCGACCTCGTGACGGACCTGGCGGACGGTCTCCAGGAACGGCAGCGACTCGATGTCGCCGACGGTGCCGCCGACCTCGGTGATGACCACGTCGACGTCCGCGGTCGCCATGCGGCGGATGCGGTGCTTGATCTCGTTGGTGATGTGCGGGATGACCTGCACGGTGTCACCGAGGTACTCGCCGCGCCGCTCCTTGGCGATCACCTGCGAGTAGACCTGGCCGGTCGTGACGTTCGCCGAGCCGTCGAGATCGACGTCGAGGAAGCGCTCGTAGTGGCCGATGTCCAGGTCGGTCTCGGCGCCGTCGTTGGTGACGAACACCTCACCGTGCTGGAAGGGGTTCATCGTGCCGGGGTCGACGTTCAGGTAGGGGTCGAGCTTCTGCATCGTGACCCGCAGGCCGCGCGCCTTCAGCAGCGCACCCAGGCTGGAGGCCGTCAGGCCCTTGCCGAGGGACGAAGCGACACCCCCGGTGACGAAGATGTGCTTGGTCGTCATGGCTGTGCTGTTTCGAAAAGCAGCGGGCGGCGTCGCCAAGAGGGGGCTCCCGTGGTCGCGAGGTGAGGTGCGTCCGGCGCCGGCCACCGTCGAACCGGAAGGGTCTCAGGGGGCGCCGAAGCTGCGGTTTCGGGGCTCCTGATTCGCACAGGCAGACCACCGGTCCACGGGGTACCAGCCTATCAGCGCCCGGGCCGGTCCGCCTCCGGCGACGCGGTCGGGGCGTTCCGTGCGACGTGCGCCACACCCGTGGCTCCGGCATTTGCGCAGGTCACCCGTTCGGGCGAGCCGCATTGTCCCGAGACTTAAGGAGATCACTAGGGTGCCGTCATATCCTGCTCGAATATCGCTGCACATCGCCGCCGAGCAGTCCGGCCTACGGTGTAACCACGCCGGTTCCGGAATCATGGACTCTACGCGGGGATCCCTACACACACGGAGACCGCGCAACCGCGCAATGCAAGCGCCCTCAGGGGCGGACGTGGCCGTTCGACTGGAGATGCAACGTGTCCGGGCGCATCGAGGATTACGCACTGATCGGGGACATGCAGACCGCTGCGTTGGTCTGCAGGGACGGAGCCGTGGACTGGTTGTGCCTGCCACGGTTCGATTCCCATGCCGTCTTCGCGAGCATTCTCGGCACCGAGGAACACGGGTTCTGGCGGGTCGGCCCCGCGGTCCCGTCCGGCACCCCGGCCCCGCGGGCCGACCGCCGGCGCTATCGCGGTGACTCCCTGGTGCTCGAATCCGAGTGGGACACCCCGAGGGGGACCGTCCGTGTCATCGACTTCATGCCTCCCCGCGAGGATCACGCACCGCAGTTGATCCGCGTCGTGGAGGGCGTCAGCGGGCGCGTCCCGATGCGCTCGGCGCTGCGGATGCGCTTCAGCTACGGACGGATCGTGCCCTGGGTGCACAAGGTGGACGGCCGTACGGTGGCCGTCTCCGGCCCGGACTCGGTCTGGCTGGACACCGACGCGCAGACCTACGGCAAGGACCTGACGACGTACTCCGACTTCACCGTCGGTCCCGGCGACCGGGTGGCCTTCGCCATCAGCTGGCAGGCCTCGCACCGGGGCGCCCCCGAGGCGCCGGACGCCGAGGAGGCGCTGGGGGTCACCACCGACTTCTGGCGCGAGTGGGTGGACCAGTGCACCTACCACGGCCCGTACCGGGAAGCCGTGGTCCGCTCCCTGATCACGCTCAAGGCCCTGACGTACGGGCCCACGGGCGGGATCGTCGCCGCGCCGACCACCTCCCTGCCGGAGGAGATCGGCGGCAGCCGCAACTGGGACTACCGGTACACGTGGCTGCGCGACGCCGCCATCACCCTGTCCTCGCTGCTGCGCACCGGCTACCGCGACGAGGCCTCCGCCTGGCGGGACTGGCTGCTGCGCGCGGTGGCCGGCGACCCCGAGAACCTGCAGATCATGTACGGGATCGCGGGCGAACGGGAACTGGGCGAGACCGAACTGGACTGGCTGCCGGGCTACGAGAACTCCCAGCCGGTGCGGGTCGGCAACGGCGCCGCCCACCAGCTCCAGCTCGACGTGTACGGCGAGGTCACCGAGGCCCTGCACCTGGGGCACATGACGGGCCTGGCCCGCAACGACTACGCCTCGCTGCTCCAACTGAAGCTCATCCGCTACCTGGAGACCCACTGGAACGAGCCGGACGAGGGCATCTGGGAGGTGCGCGGCCCGCGCCGCCACTTCGTGCACTCGAAGGTGATGGCGTGGGTGGCCGTGGACCGCACGATCAAGCTGATCGAGAGCGGTGACGCGGACGGCCCGCTGGAGCGGTGGCGCGAACTGCGGGACGAGATCCACGCGGACGTGTGCGAGAAGGGCTACGACAAGGACCGCAACACCTTCACCCAGTCGTACGGGTCGAAGGAACTGGACGCGTCGCTGCTGCTGATCCCACAGATGGGCTTCCTTCCACCGGACGACAAGCGGGTCATCGGCACCATCGAGGCGATCCAACGCGAGCTGTCGACCCCCGACGGCTTCATCCTGCGCTACCCGACGGCCGGCGAGGAATGCGGCGTGGACGGCCTGGAGGGCGACGAGGGCGCCTTCCTCGCCTGCTCGTTCTGGATGGCCGACGACCTCGCGATGATCGGCCGGGTCGACGAGGCCCGCCGGCTCTTCGAGAAGCTGCTGTCGCTCCGCAACGACCTGGGGCTGCTCGCCGAGGAGTGGGACCCCAAGCTCCAGCGTCAGGTCGGCAACTTCCCGCAGGCCTTCAGCCACGTCCCGTTGATCGACACCGCGCTGCGCCTGACGGCGAGCGGGGCGTACGGGGGCTGACGCGGGACCGTCCCGCCGGCGCCGTGAACGCGCCGGTGGGGCCGGGTCCGTCTAGCCTGGAGGGGTCTTGTGTGCCCCTCTCGGAAGGGGGCTGTCATGGCCCCGCTCTCCAAGGCGGGCGCGGCGCTGACCGCGCTCCGCGAAGACCTCTCCGGTACGGTGCTCGCGCCCGACGATCCGGGCTACGACGACGCCCGGACCGTCTTCAACGCCATGGTCGACCGACGTCCCGCCGTGATCGCCCAGTGCGAGAGCGAGTCCGACGTGGTCACGGCCGTGCGGTTCGCCCGCTCGCTGGACCTGCCGATCGCGGTGCGCGGCGGCGGGCACAGCGTCGCCGGCACGGCCCTGGGGGACGGCGCGCTGGTGGTGGACCTGCGCCGGATGAACGAGGTGACGGTGCATCCGGGGGCGAAGGCCGTACGGGTGGCCGGCGGCGCCCTGATGAGCGACCTCGACCGGGCGTGCGCGCCGCACGATCTGGCCACCACCGGCGGCCGTGTCTCCACCACGGGGGTCGGCGGGTTCGTGCTCGGCGGCGGCTCGGGCTGGCTGGACCGGAAGTTCGGCCTGGCCGTCGACAACCTCCTCGGGGCGGACGTGGTCACCGCGGACGGCGAGATCGTCAGCACGACCGCCGAGGACGAACCGGAGCTGTTCTGGGCCCTGCACGGCGGGGGCGGCAACTTCGGGGTCGCCACCTCGCTGACCCTGCGGCTGCACGAACTGCCCGCGATGTCGGTCGCGATGCTCATGTACGCGCCCGAGCGGGGGCCCGAGGTCACCCGCCTGTACCGGGAGATCATCGAGTCCGCGCCGCCCGAGGCGAGCGGTGGCGTGATCCACCTCACCGCGCCGCCGGAGCCGTTCGTGCCGCCGCACCTGGTCGGCACGATGCTGTGCGGGGTGCTGCTGACGTACGCCGGTCCCGAGGACGCCATGCGCGTACTCCTGGCGCCGCTGCTGGCCGTGCCGCACGAGGTGGAGATCGTCACCGCGATCCCGTACGCGGACCTGCAGTGCATGATCGACGACCCGCCGGGGATGCGGAACTACTGGTCCGCCGAGTACCTGACGGGGCTGCCCGACGAACTGGTCGACCTCTACTGCGCCCGCGCGGCGTCCATGCCGGTCCCGACGGGCACCCAGCACATACTGTTCCCCCTGGGCGGGGCCATCGCGCGGGGGCCGGCGGACTTCCCCGTGCCGTACCGGGACGCGGCCTGGGCGGTGCACCCGTTCGCCGTCTGGGAGGACCCCGCCGACGACGAGCGGTGCCGGCGGTGGGTGCGGGACGTGCGGGCCGACGCGCGGCCGTGGAGCACCGGAGCGGTGTACCTGAACTTCCTCGGCGACGAGGGCGAGGAGCGGGTCGCGGCGGGCCTCGGCGAGGACAATCTGCGGCGCCTGGCCTCGGTGAAGCGGCGGTTCGATCCGGACAACGTCTTCCGCTTCAACCACAACATCAAGCCGGCCTGAGGCCCTGGTAGCGTCCCGCGACATGGACAACCAGGGCGGGATCACTGTTCAGCGGGCGCTGGAGCTGCCGGGACTGCGCAGCGGTCTGCCGGAGGTGATGGCCTGCGCCGATCGGCTCGGGCGGACCGTGCGCTGGGTCCACGCCGGCGAGGTCCCCAACATCGCCTCCCTCCTCAAGGGCGGCGAGCTGCTCCTGACCACCGGGCTGGGCCTGGGCGCCCGGCCGGCCGAACAGCGTGCCTTCGTGCGCCGCCTCGCGGACCGGGGCATCGCCGCGCTGGTCGTCGAGCTGGGCCCGCGCTTCACGCGCCTGCCGGCCACGATCGTCGAGACGGCGCGGGCGGCCGGCCTCCCCCTGGTACAGCTCCACCGCGAGGTGCCCTTCGTCACCGTGACGGAGGAGGTGCACACCGAGATCGTCAACGGCCACTACGCCCTGCTCCAGCGCGCCGAGGAGGTCCACCGGCGCTGTACCGAGGCCCTGCTGGGCGGCGGCGGGATCCCGCAGGTGCTGAGCATCCTCGCCGACTTCACGGCGAACCCGGTCTTCCTGGAGACCCCCGACGGCCGGCTCCTCTACGCGGCCGGGCCGGTGGCCGGGGAGGCCGCCGCCGACCCGCTCCAGGTGTGGGAGGGCCTTCGGGGCCAGCGCGAGGCCGAGCCGTCCGCCAACGCGGTGGTGGTCGACGTTCCCGGGGGCGGTCACGGCACGGGCTCGGTCCGGGCGCGCGTCATCCTCGTCGGGGTCTCGGCCCCGCTGCTGCCGGTCCACCGGATGGCGGCGGAGCGGACGGCGGGCGTGCTGGCGGTGGTGTTGATGCAGGCCCGTCAGGAGGACGAGCTGTCGGCGCGCGGCCGGGGCGACTTCCTGACGGATCTCGCGGAGGGCCGCATCTGCGCCGAGGACGCCCCCGCGCAGGCGCGCGTCCTGGGCTTCAAGCCGGGCGCGGGCCCGCTGCTGCCGGTCGTGATGCGGCTGTCCACGGATCCGGGCCCGTCCGGGAACTGGGCGGTCCTCGCGCGGGCGGTGCTGGAGGAACTGTCGTCGGTCGGCGTCCCGGTGCTGTTGGGCGTCCGCCCGGTGGAGGGACGGGTGCCGCTGCTGGTGTCCCTGCGGGCGGAGTCGGAGCGCACGACGGTCGCCGACCGGGTCGCGGCCGCGTTGCGCGCGGGCGTGGAGCGGGCCGGTCTCGATCGGGCGGGTGCCCCGCCGGCGGTGGTCGTGGGCGTCTCCGGGAGTTGGGCGGCGGCCTCGGCCGGGCTGCGCCACGCCGCCGAGACGGCGACGGCGGCCCACGGGCTGCCGCCGCGGCCCTGGTACGACGCCCGGCGTCTCGACATCGACCTGCTGCTGTGGCGGCTGCGCGAACAGCCCGACCTCGCCGCCTTCGTGGACCGGGCGATCGGCCCGCTGCGGGTGCACGACGTGGCCTCGCGTCCCTCGCTGCTCCCGACGCTGGAGACGTACCTGGCGCACGCGGGCCGCAAGGCGGAGACGGCCCGCGAGCTCCACCTGAACCGTCAGACGCTGTACAACCGGCTGGCCCGGATCTCGGAGCTGCTGGGCACGGACCTGGACGATCCGGAGACGGTGCTCTCCCTCAGCCTCGCCCTGCGCGCCCGGCGCCACACCGCGTCCTGAGCCGGCGGGCGGCGGCCGACAGGCGGCGTCCGGCGGACCTACCGTCCGCGCTCCATCAACTCGTCGTACACCGACAGCACCTGGGCCACCGTGTCGTCCTCCGACGGCCACGTCGCGGCCTGCGCGCGGCCCGCCGAGGCGAGCGCCGCCCTTCGGGCCGGATCGCCGAGCAGCCCCGACACCGCCGCCGCCAGCGCGTCCGGGTCCCCGTACGGCACCAGCACCGCCGCGTCGCCGACCAGCTCCGGGACTCCCCCGACGTCCGTGGCCACCAGCGCCACGCCGGACCGCAGGGCCTCCTGGGCGAGCAGCGAGCGGCCCTCCCAACGGCTCGGCAGGACCGCCACGTCCGCCGCGGCGAGCAGCCGGTCCGCGTCCCGGCGCCGGCCCAGCAGGCGTACGGGCAGTCCCTCCGCCTCGATCCGGCGGGTCAGTTCCGCCCGCAACGGCCCCTCGCCCGCGATCAGCAGCAGTGGTACGGGGTCCAGCTCGCGCCAGGCCCGCGCCGCGTCCAGCAGCACGCCGTACCCGCGCCCGGTGACCAGACCGCCGACCGCCATCAGCAACGGCCGCTCCACCGCGCCCAGTTCGGCCCGCACCTTGCCCGGGTCGGCGGCCGGTTCGGGCAGCGCGGGCAGCGGCGCCACCACGGCCGCCAGCCGGGCGTCGCGCGCCCCGCGCGAGCGCGCCCGGTCCACCTGGTCCGAGGAGGCGCCCAGCACCACCGCGGCCGCCCGGGCGACGCGGCGTTCCAGCAGCCGACCCATCCGCCCGAGCGCGCCGGGTGCGTCGGGGGCGCCGCCGTGCCAGGTCACCACGAGCGGGGCCCGGTGGCGGCCGCCGCGCAGGGCCAGCGCGGCCCGCAGCCCGGCCCGTACCCCGTGCGCGTGCACCAGGTCGGCTCCGGCGCAGGCGGCGCGCAGGGCGCTCGCCGCGTCGGGTGTGAACTCGGCGCCGGCGCCGGTGAAGTCGTACTCGCCCTCCGCCGCGACGGGGGCGCACACGGTGACGCGTACGCCGCGCGCGGCGAGTCCGGTGGCCAGGGACCGGACGTGCGCGCTGCTGCCCGCGCCGGCGCCGCCGAGCACCTGGACGGTGCGCAACGGCGGCCGGCCGTAGGGCTGGGCGGGAGGGGGGACCGAAACCGGGGAGCTGCTCACGGGCCGAAGCTCCAGGGTGAGGGAGTCAGAGACGTCGCCCAGGATGCCAGTCCGCACGCGCGTTCCGGGACCATACGGGTGCGGATCCCGCGGGAGATACCGCCAGACACCCCCCAGCCTCACCCACACGGGCTACCCGCCGCCACCCCGACGCCGAGATCCCCGGCCCGGACGTGCCCGGGGCCCGGGACGCGACACGTCCCGGGCCCCATGCGACAAGATCGGGAAGGGACGGCCTACGCGTCCGCGCGCGCCGTCGCGAGCAGTTCCTCAGCGTGGGCGCGAGCGGTCTCGGAGTCCTCCTGGCCGGCCAGCATCCGCGACAGTTCGCGGATCCGGTCCTCGCCCTCCAGGACGGTGACGCCGCTGCGCGTCACCGATCCGTCGACGGTCTTCTCGACCAGCAGTTGCCGGTCGGCGAAGGCGGCCACCTGCGGGAGGTGCGTGACGACGACGACCTGCGCCGACCTGGCCAGCTTGGCGAGCCGCCGGCCGACCTCGACGGCCGCCTTGCCGCCGACGCCCGCGTCGACCTCGTCGAAGAGGTAGGTGGGCACCGGGTCGGATCCGGCGAACACGACCTCCACCGCGAGCATGACCCGCGACAGCTCGCCGCCCGAGGCCCCCTTGGCGATGGGGCGCGGCTGGGCGCCGGGGTGCGGGGCCAGCAGCAGTTCGACCTCGTCGGCGCCCGAGGGCCCGTAGGCCACGGTCCGGCCGCCGACCTCGACCCCCTCGGGGTCCTCGACCTGACGGATGTCGAAGGTGACCCGCGCGTGGGGCATCGCCAGCGAGGCGAGTTCCTCGGTGACGGCGGACGCGAACCGGGCGGCGGAATCCACCCGGGCGTCGGTCAACGCCTGCGCCAGTTGCGAGAGTTCGACCCGCAGGCCGTCGCGTTCCGCGGTCAGTTCCGCGATCCGTTCGTCGTCCCCGTCCAGTTCCAGGAGTCGCGCGGAGCCCTGTTCGGCCCACTCCAGCACGGACTCGACGGAGTCCCCATACTTGCGGGTGAGCTGGGTCAGGGCGGCCCGGCGCTCCTCCACCGCGGCCAGCCGCAGCGGATCGGCGTCCAGGTCGTCGGCGTAGCCGGCGAGTTCCCCGGCCACGTCGGCCAGCAGGATGCCCAGCTCCCCGATCCGCTCGGCGAGCGCGCCGAGGGCCGGGTCGTGGGACCGTACGGACTCCAGTGCGCGGTGGGCGCCGGCAACGAGGGTGTTCGCGTCGATGCCCTCCGGGTCCTCGGGGTTGCCCGCGAGGGCCGCGTGCGCGGCCTGCGCGGCGGAGGCGAGCGATTCCGCGTGGCCGAGGCGCTCGGCCTCCGCCGACAGTTCGACGTCCTCGCCGGGCAGCGGTTCCACGGCCGCGATCTCGTCGAGGCCGAAGCGCAGCAGGTCCGCCTCCTGGGCCCGCTCCCGGGCCCGGGTGACGAGGGTGTCCAGTTCGACGGCGACGGCCCGCAGGCGCCGGTAGGCGCCGGTGTACTTCTCCAGCGGGACGGCCACGGAGCCCCCGGCGTACCGGTCGAGGGCCTGGCGCTGCCGGGCGGGCCGCAGCAGGCCCTGCTGGTCGGTCTGGCCGTGTACGGCGACGAGGTCGTCGGCGAGCTCGGCGAGCAGGCCCACGGGCACGGAGCGGCCGCCGACGTGGGCGCGCGAGCGCCCCTCGGCGGACACGGTGCGGCTGATCAGCAGGGCGCCGTCGTCGAGCTCGGCCCCGGCCTCCTCGGCCCGGAGCGCGGCGGGGGCGCCGGGGCGCAGCACGATGCGCCCCTCGACCACCGCTGCCTTGGCCCCGATCCGGACCAGGGATGGGTCGGCTCGGCCTCCGAGCAGCAGGCCGAGGCTCGTGACGACCATCGTCTTGCCCGCGCCGGTCTCGCCGGTCACCGCGGTGAAACCGGGCGACAGCTCGACCACCGCGTCGTCGATGACCCCGAGCGACCGTATCCGCATCTCCTCAAGCACGGGACGACCATACCGAGGTTTGACGGGTGCCACGCGACGTCACCCGTGCCGAGTTCTCCGAACGCACGTGCTATTGGTGTGCTTCGTGCGGGGCCCCGCGCCACCCCGACACGGGCAGGGCGAACTTGGCGACGAGGCGGTCGGTGAAGGAGGCGTGGTGCAGCCGGGCGAGGCGCACGGGCACCGTGCCCCGCCGGACCTCGACCCTGGCCCCGGCCGGCAGCTCCAGGGTGCGCCGACCGTCACACCACAGCACCCCGTGCGGGGTCCCGTGCTGCACTTCCACGGCCAGCACGGAGTCCGGCGAGGTCACCAGGGGCTTCGCGAACAGCGCGTGCGCGCTGATCGGCACCATCAGGAGCGCCTCCACCTCGGGCCAGACCACGGGCCCGCCCGCCGAGAAGGCGTACGCCGTCGAGCCCGTCGGCGTCGCGCACACGATCCCGTCGCAGCCGAAGCCGGTCACCGGACGCCCGTCGATCTCCAGGACCACCTCCAGCATCCGCTCCGGGGACACCTTCTGGACGGCCGCCTCGTTCAGCGCCCAGTCCCGGTGGAGGACGTCGCCGTTGGTGCGGACGACCACGTCGATGGTCATCCGTTCCTCGACCTCGTACGCGCGCGTCACGACCCGTTCCACGACCTGGTCGAGGTCGTCCCGCTCGGCTTCGGCGAGGAATCCGACCCGGCCCAGGTTGACGCCCAGCATCGGCACCCCCGAGCCGCGCGCGAACTCGGCGCCGCGCAGCAGCGTCCCGTCCCCGCCCAGCACGATCAGCAGCTCGCACCCGTCGAGCACCCTCGGGGTGCACTCCGCGACCAGCTCGACCTCGGGCGGCAGCGGCAGGTCCACCGCCTCGTCCACCAGGACCCGTACGCCCAGCCCGGACTTCAACAACCCCTGGACGACCAACTCGGCGCTGCGGATGGCCGCCGGCCGTCCGGTGTGGGCGAGCAGGAAGACCGTACGCTCCCCCTCTCCCCCCGCCGCTGAACCTGTGTATGCGCCTGTGTCTGCTGAATCGCTCACTGCGGCCCCTCCGCCACTGCACGGTCGACGTCCCCCGGGTCGAGTGCCGGTGCCCCCGCCCGCAGCCACAGAAAGTACTCGACGTTGCCCGACGGCCCGGGCAGCGGGCTCGCGGTCACCCCGAGCACCCCCAGCCCCAGCTTCCAGGCCCGCGCCGCGACTTCCCGTACGGCTTCCGCGCGCAGCTCGGGGCTGCGCACGACTCCTCCGCTGCCGAGGCGGTCCTTGCCGACCTCGAACTGCGGCTTCACCATCAGCACCAGATCCGCGTCCGGCGCGCAGCACCGGACGAGCGCCGGCAGCACCAGGCCGATCGAGATGAACGACAGGTCCCCGACGACCAGGTCCACCGGAACCCCGTCGATCAGCTCGACGGTCAGTTCGCGGACGTTCGTGCGGTCCTTGACCGTGACCCGCTCGTCGCTCTGCAGCGACCAGGCGAGTTGTCCGTAGCCGACGTCCACCGCGACGACGTGCGCGACGCCCGCCCGCAGCAGCACGTCGGTGAACCCGCCGGTCGACGCGCCCGCGTCCAGCGCCCGCCGGCCCTCGACGAGCAGACCCCGCGGCCCGAAGGCGGCCAGCGCGCCCGCGAGTTTGTGGCCGCCCCGCGAGACGTAGTCGGGGTCGCTGTCGTCCTTGAGGACGACGAGGGCCGCGCTGGTCTCGACCTGGGTGGCCGCCTTGGTGGCGGTGGTGCCGCCGACGGTCACCCGGCCCGCGGCGATCAGCTGGGCCGCGTGCTCGCGCGAGCGGGCCATGCTGCGGCGTACCAGTTCGGCGTCCAGGCGGCGGCGTGCCACTCCTGCCACGTTCGGTTCAGCTCCTGTTTTCGTACGGTCCGGGGACGGGCGGTGCGTCCAGCGCGGTCAGCGCCTCGCGCAGCCCCCTGTGCACATCCTCGTACACCTCGACGTGCCCGTCCGCCGTGAGGTGGTCCGCGTCCGCCAGCCGCTCCAGGAGCGCGTCCACCCCGGCGTGCCCGGTGGGGGTCCGCACGACGCCCAGCGGCGCGGGTCCGGCGGGCTCGCCGGCGGGCCGCGCGGACTCCTGCGGGGCGTCGGGGACTCTCTCGGGCACTTCGTCGGTCATGCCCCGACGCTACCCCGAAGCGCGCCGCGACCACGTACGGCTCTGCGGTACCGTCGTGATCACCATGGCTACGATTGAGGAGTGCCGCGAAGCACTCGACCGACTCTCGGACAACCTGGCGCGGGCCGACGGCGACGTGCGCGGCGCGGCCGCCTTCGACCGGTCCTTGAGCTGCCACATGACCGACCTCGACCAGACCTTCACGGGCCGGCTCGACGACGGCCGGATCCGGGTCGACGCGGTCGCGCCGGGCCCGCCCCGCACCAAGGCCGAGATCCGGTTGGCGATGTCCGGCGACGATCTGCTGGCCCTGGTGGCCGGGGAGCTGAAGTTCGCCAAGGCCTGGACCTCCGGCCGGGTCAGGCTGGAGGCCGGTTTCCGCGACCTGCTCCGCCTCAAGAGCCTGCTGTAGGCACCAGGCCCGGGCGGCGCGGGCGATCGGCTCCCTCAGACGGAGACCCTCGCACGGGCCTCCCGGCCCGCCGGGACCACCAGCGGCGTCCCCGTCTGCGGGTCGTCGATGATCTGGCAGCGCAGCCCGAACACCTTCTCCACCAGTTCCGCCGTGACCACCTCGGACGGCGGCCCCTCGGCGACCACCACGCCCCCGCGCAGCGCGATCAGGTGCGTGGCGTAGCGGGCCGCGTGGTTGAGGTCGTGCAGCACCGCCACCAGGGTCCGGCCCTGGTTCTCGTGCAGTTCGGCGCACAGGTCGAGCACGTCCAACTGGTGCTGGATGTCCAGGTAGGTCGTCGGTTCGTCGAGGAGCAGCAGCGGGGTCTGCTGGGCCAGCGCCATCGCGATCCACACCCGCTGGCGCTGGCCGCCCGACAGCTCGTCGACGGCCCGGTCCGCGAGTTCCGCGACCCCGGTGGAGGCCATCGACTCGATGACGATCCGCTCGTCCTCGGGCGACCACTGGCGCAGCAGCCCCTGGTGCGGGTACCGGCCACGGGCCACCAGGTCACCGACGGTGATGCCGTCCGGGGCGATCGAGGACTGCGGGAGCAGGCCGAGGGTCTTGGCCACCTTCTTCGCCGGCATCGACCCGATGGCGTGGCCGTCGAGCAGCACCCGCCCGGCGGACGGCTTGAGCATCCGCGACAGCGCGCGCAGCAGCGTGGACTTGCCGCAGGCGTTGGGGCCGACGATCACCGTGAAGGAGTTGTCGGGTATCTCCACGGACAGGTTCTCGGCGATGATCCGCTGGTCGTAGCCGAGGGTCACGTTCTGCGCGGTCAGCCGCTGCACCGGGTTACTCCTCAAGGTCTTCATATACGTCCCGCCTTGCGCTCGGTGACGAGCAGCCAGAGCAGATAGACACCGCCAACCAGACCCGTCACCACGCCCACCGGCAACTGGTCGGCCCCGAAAGCCCGCTGTGAGGCCCAGTCGGACACCAGCAGCAGGACGGCGCCCATCAGCGCGCCGGTGAGCAGGTTCGAGCCGGGCGAGCGGGTGAGCCGGCGGGCCAACTGGGGCGCGGCCAGCGCGACGAAGGTGATCGGTCCGGCGGCCGCCGCGGCCGCGGTGGTCAAGACGATCGCCGCGAGCATCAGCAGCAGCCGGGTCCGCTCCACCCGTACGCCGACGGCGTACGCGGCGTCGTCCCCCATCTCCATCATCCGCAGGGCCCTGCCCTGCCCGAGGATCACGGGGAAGAGCACCGCGCAGGTCACCAGCAGCGGCCACACCTGCTCCCAGTCCCGGCCGGCCAGCGAACCGGTCAGCCAGACCATGGCGCGGGTGGCCTCGACCAACTGCGCCTTGGTGATCAGGTACTGGATGAGGGCGACGAGCATCGCGGAGGCGCCGATGCCGACGAGCACCAGGCGGTACCCGTGGATGCCCTTCTTGTACGCGAGCAGGTAGACGGCGATCCCGGCCAGCACGCCGCCGACGACGGCGCCCACCGCCACCTCGGTCGCGTTGCCCTTGAACACGATGATCGCGGTGAGCGCGCCGACCGCCGACCCGTACCCGAACCCGAGCAGGTCCGGGGAACCGAGCGGGTTGCGCGACACCGACTGGAAGACGGCCCCGGCCATTCCGAGGGCCGCGCCGACGAGCACCGCGACGAGCACGCGCGGCAGCCGCAGCTCGTTGACGATGAAGTCGTCGGCGGGGGTGCCGTTGCCCAGCAGCGTCTGCACGACGTCCCACGGGGCGATGTCGAAGTCGCCGGTGCCGATCAGCAGGACGACGAGCAGCAGCGCCACGACGCCCAGCAGCAGTCCGGCGAGCAGCGCGCGGGGTTCGGTGCGCAGCGAGGTGCCCGCGGGGCCGCGCAGGGCGCGCGAGCGGAACCCGGCGCCCTTCGCCGGCTCCGTGGTCCGCGCGGGGTTCCCGCCGTCCACCGGCTTCCCGGTCTTCGTGGTCGCGGTCACAGCTGGGCCATCCTCTTGCGCCGAACCAGGTGGATGAAGACGGGGCCGCCGATGAGCGCGGTGACGATGCCGACCTGGAGTTCGGCGGGCCGGGTGACGACCCGTCCGACCACGTCGGCGCCGAGCAGCAGCACGGGCGACAGCACCGCCGAGTACGCGAGCACCCAGCGCATGTCGGGGCCGGTGATCATCCGCACCAGGTGGGGGATCATCAGCCCGATGAAGACGATCGGTCCGCAGGCTGCGGTCGCCGCCCCGCACAGCAGGGTGATGGCGAGCATCGCGCCGATCCGGGTCCGCGTCAGGTTGGCCCCCAGCGCCCGGGCGGTGTCGTCGCCCATCGCCATCGCGTTGAGCGGCCGGCCCAGCGAGAGCGCCAGCACCGCGCCGATCAGCAGGAAGGGGGCGACCTGCCGGACGGTGTCCATGTTGGCGGAGGCCAGCGAACCCACCGTCCAGAAGCGCAGCTTGTCCAGCGCCTTGCTGTCCATCAACTGGACCGCGTTGATGTAGCCGACCAGGGCCGCGCTGGCCGCCGTACCGGCGAGCGCGAGCCGCACCGGCGTCGCGCTGCGGCTGCCGCCGAGCACGTACACGACGACCGAGACGACCGCCGCGCCCAGGAACGCCCACCAGACGAACTCGCCCAGCGAGGAGGCACCGAGGAAGCTGATCGCCGACACGACGGCGGCCGCGGCGCCCGCGTTGACGCCGAGGATGCCGGGCTCGGCCAGCGGATTGCGGGTCAGCGCCTGCATCACCGCCCCGGACAGGCCGAGGCCGAGACCGACCAGCACGCCGAGCAGGGTCCGCGGCACCCGCAGGTCCCGCACCACCACGTCGTTCTCGGTCCCCGCGTAGTGGAACAGGCCGTGCCAGACCTGGTCCAGGGGCATCGGCTTGGCGCCCACGGCGATGCTCGCGACCGCGACCGCGGCCAGCACCACGAGGGCGACCAGCAGACCGGCGGCGCGAGCACCGTGGCGCACGCGGGCGGCCGCGACGGGCTCCGCGCTCTGTTCGGGGGGACTCTCGACCAACACGCAGGTTAGGTTAGCCTACCCTCCCAGTTGTTCGGGTCGGCCGACCGTCCCCCGCCCGACCACGCCGGGACCGACCGCCCTAAAGCCCCAGCCTGGCCAGCGCCTTGTCCGCGTCGAGCTCGCAGGTCCCGTCCCCCGCGCGCGTCCAGGCCGCCGCGCACAGCGCCCGCAGCCCGTCGATCGCGTCGAGCCGATCGCCGTCCTCCCCGCGCAGTTCCAGGGCGTCGCCCGACACGAGCGCCGTCCAGCCGCCGCACCGGAACCCGCCCTCGGCCTCCTCGACCTCCGGCTGTCCGGTCAGCAGCCCGCGCAGGTCCCGGTCCACGTAGGTGGGCCGGTACTTCGGCTCGGCCCGCAGCAACTGCGCGGCGTCCGTCACCCCGGTCAGCACCAGCAGCGAGTCCACCTCCCCGTTGAAGGCGCCCTCGATGTCCGTGTCCAGCCGGTCCCCGACCACCAGCGGCCGCTTCGCCCCCGTCCGCAGCACCGTCTCCCGGTGCATGGGGGGCAGCGGCTTGCCCGCCACCTGGGGCTCCGCGCCCGTGGCGATCCGTACGACCTCCACCGCCGCCCCGTTCCCCGGCGCGATCCCGCGGGCGCTCGGAATCGTCAGGTCGGTGTTCGACACGTACCAGGGCACTCCCCGATTGATCGCGTACGAGGCCTCGGCGAACCGCTCCCAGCGCAGGTCCGGCCCCCCGTAGCCCTGGACGACCGCCACCAGCCCCTCCTCGTCGGCACTGTCCACGGGCACCAGCCCGCGTTCGCCCAACGCGACCCGCAGCCCCTCCCCACCGATCACCAGGACCTTCGACCCGGGCTCCACCTGCTCGGCGATCAGCCGGGCCACCGCCTGCGCGGAGGTGATCACCTCGTCCGCCTCGGTCGGGATGCCCAACTCGCCCAAGTGCTCGGCGACCGCGTCCGGGGTGCGCAGCGCGTTGTTCGTCACGTACGCCAGGTGCATCCCGTCGGCCCGCGCGGAGGCCAGCGACTCCACCGCGTGCGCGATGGCCCGGCCGCCCGCGTAGACCACCCCGTCCAGGTCCAACAGGGCCGTGTCGTAGGCCTGGTGGAGACTGCGCTCGCTGCCCGCGGGGCGGGTCCTGCTCTGCCGGCTCATCGTGTCCGCTCCTCATCCGAAACGTCATGCGAACGATCTTCGATCGGCGCTGTCCGCGTTCCGCGCCTGCCTGCCGCTCCCCCGATCATCCCGCATCGCGAGACGCGTCCTACCATGCACCAATGACCACTTCAGACAACGCGGAGCACGGACTGCGGCTGACCCCCTTCCACGGGCTGCGCTACGTCCCGGAGCGTGTGGGCAGTCTCGCCGCCGTCACCTCACCGCCGTACGACGTGGTCGTGCGCCCCGACGGAGTCGACTACCTCGAATCCGCCGACCCCCACAACATCGTCCGCCTGATCCTGCCGCAGGCCGAGACGCCCGCCGCCCGCAACGAGCAGGCCGCGCGAACCCTGCGCGACTGGCTCGCCGAAGGCGTCCTCAGCGCGGACGCCGCGCCCGCGCTGTACGTGTACGAGCAGCGCAGGGCGGGGCTCCTCCAGCGCGGGATCATCGGCGCCCTGGCCCTGTCCGCCCCCGACGCCGGCATCGTCCTGCCCCACGAGGACGTCATGCCGCACGTGGTCACCGACCGGGCCGGCCTGATGCGCGCCTCCTCCGCCAATCTCGAACCCCTGCTCCTGACCTACCGCGGCGACGACCCCGCGGCGGGAGCGGCGGCGGTCGTCGAGCGGACCGTCCGCGGCACGCCGCTGCTCTCCACCACCACCGAGGACGGCTTCCAGCACCGGCTGTGGGCCATCACCGAGCCCGCCGACCTGGACGCCGTCACCACGGACCTCGGCCACCGGCAGGCGCTGATCGCCGACGGCCACCACCGCTGGGCGACGTACCTGCGCCTCCAGGAGGAGCACCGCTCCCCCAGCCCCTGGGACTTCGGGCTGGTCCTCCTCGTGGACACCGCCCGCTATCCGCTCCAGGTCCGCGCCATCCACCGCATGCTGCGCCGGCTCCCGCCGGCCGAGGCCCTGGCCGCCGTGGAGGGGCACTTCCGCGTGCGCGCCGTGGAAGGCCCGCTTCCCCTTGCCCTGGAGGCGCTCACCGACGCCGCCGAACGCGGCAACGCCTTCCTGCTCACCGGGGACGGCAGGTTCCATCTGGTCACCGACCCCGATCCGGCCCTGATCGAGCGCACCGTCCGCCGCGACCGGCCCGAGGCCTGGCGCCGGCTGGACGCGACCGTGCTGCACGCCGCCCTGCTCGACACCCTCTGGCAGGTTCCCGACGAGCCGGAGCACATCACGTACATCCACGACACGGCCGCGACCGTCGCCATGGCCGAACGCCACGGGGGCACCGCCGTCCTGCTGCATCCCGTACGCGAGGAAGTGGTTCGGGACCTGGCCCGCCAGGGTGTCACCATGCCCCGCAAGTCGACCTCGTTCGGCCCGAAGCCGGCCACCGGCCTGGTCCTGCGCAGCCTGGTCTGACGTTCCCCGGCAGACGGCCCGGACACGCGAAAGGGCGGTACCCCCACCGGGGGTACCGCCCTTTCACATCAGCTCGACGCCGACGACGACCAATCAGGCCTTGTCGCGGTCATCACGCTCGTCGCGCTCGTCACGCTCGTCACGCTCGTCGTCCTCGTCGCGCTCATCGTCCTCGATGACGACGATCTCGTCGGTGACGTCGACGTCGGGCTCGGAGTCCGGGACGGGCTCGTACTCGTCGTCGTCCTCGTCGTAGTACTCGGCCTGGTCGGTCGCGCGCTCGGCGGCGGCCACCTCGACGTCGTCCTGGTCGTCGTCCTCTTCGACCTCGTCGTCGAGGTCCTCGTCGTCCATCGCCGCGGCGTCGACGAACTCGACCCCGTCCAGCTCGGCGAGTCGGTCCGAGGCGTCCGTCGCCCCGTCCTTGTCCGCCTCGATGGTCTTGGCGAACCACTCGCGGGCCTCGTCCTCACGACCGGCGGCCAGCAGCGCGTCGGCGTAGGCGTAGCGCAGACGCGCGGTCCACGGCTGCACGGAGTGGGAGGCCAGCTCCGGGCTCTGCAGGGTCACGATGGCGGCGTCCAGCTCGCCCATGTCCCGACGGGCACCGGCGGCGACCAGACGCATCTCGACCTGGCCGGCCTTGTCCAGCTTCTGCACCTCGGGCTCGCCGGCCATGGCCAGCGCCCGCTCGGGACGGCCGAGGCCGCGCTCGCAGTCGGCCATGACGGGCCACAGCTCGACGGAGCCGGTCATGCGCTTGGCGGCACGGAACTCCGCGAGCGCCTCGCTGTACTTCTGCGTCGCGTACGCGGCGAAGCCGGCGGCCTCGCGGACGGCGGCGACACGGGAGGCCAGACGCAGGGCGATGCGGGCGTACGCGTACGACTGCTCGGGGTCCTCGTCGATCAGTCGGGCCACCATCACGAGGTTCCGGGAGACTTCCTCCGCCAGACCCTTGGGCAGGCTCAGGAGCTCCTGGCGCACGTCGGCGTCGATCTCGTGACCGGTGATGTCGTCGTCGATCGGAAGCCGCTTGACCGGGTCCCGGTCGCGGTCCGCACGGAAGTCACGGTCGCCGCCACGGTCATCACGACCGCCGCGGTAACCACCGCGATCGCCACCGCGGTCGTCACGGCGCGGGTAGCTGGGACGGTCGCCACCACGGTCATCGCGACGCTGGAAGCCACCGCCGCCACCGCTGGGACGACCACCGCGGTCGTCGTCACGGCGGGGGTAGCTCGGGCGGTCGCCACCGCGGTCGTCACGACGCTGGAAGCCACCGCCGCTGGGGCGGTCGCCACGGTCGTCACGGCGCGGGTAGCTGGGACGGTCGCCGCCACGGTCGTCGCGACGCTGGAAACCGCCGCGGTCGTCATCGCGACGCGGATAGCTGGGGCGGTCCCCGCCCCGGTCGTCACGACGGGGGTAGCTGGGACGGTCGCCGCCGCGGTCGCTGCCACGGTCATCGCGACGCTGGAAGCCACCGCTACTGGGGCGGTCGCCACGGTCGTCGCGACGCGGGTAGCTCGGACGGTCGCCACCGCCGGTGGGACGACCACCGCGGTCGTCATCACGGCGCGGGTAGCTGGGGCGGTCGCCACCGCGGTCATCGCGACGCTGGAAGCCACCGCCACCACCGCTGGGACGACCACCGCGGTCGTCGTCACGACGCGGGTAGCTCGGCCGGTCGCCACCACGGAAGCCACCGCCGGTGGGGCGGTCCCCACCCCGGTCGTCACGACGCGGGTAGCTGGGACGGTCGCCGCCACGGTCGTCGCGACGCTGGAAGCCACCGCGGTCGTCATCGCGACGGGGGTAGCTCGGACGGTCGCCACCACGATCATCGCGACGCTGGAAACCGCCGCCGCCACCGCTGCTGGGACGACCACCACGGTCATCGTCACGGCGCGGGTAGCTCGGACGGTCGCCACCGCGGTCATCACGACGCTGGAAGCCACCGCCGCTGGGACGGTCGCCACGGTCGTCACGACGCTGGAAGCCACCGCCGCTGGGACGGTCGCCACCGCCGGTGGGACGACCACCGCGGTCGTCATCACGACGCGGGTAGCTGGGGCGGTCGCCACCGCGGTCATCGCGACGCTGGAAACCGCCGCCACCGCTGCTGGGACGACCACCACGGTCATCGTCACGACGCGGGTAGCTCGGACGGTCGCCACCGCGGTCGTCACGACGCTGGAAGCCACCGCCGCTGGGACGGTCGCCACGGTCGTCACGGCGCGGGTAGCTCGGACGGTCGCCACCACGGTCATCGCGACGCTGGAAACCGCCGCCGCCACCGCTGCTGGGACGACCACCACGGTCGTCGTCACGGCGCGGGTAGCTGGGACGGTCGCCACCGCGGTCATCACGGCGCTGGAAACCGCCGCCGCCACCGCTGGGACGGTCGCCGGCGCCGGCGGGACGCCCACCGCGGTCGTCACGGCGGAAACCGCCGCCACTGCCGGTCGGACGGCCACCACGGTCGTCGCGGCGGAAGCCACCACGGTCACCGCCACGGTCGTCACGGCCCCCGCGGTAGCCGCCCCTGTCACCGCCGTCGTTGCGCCGAGGCTCGCGCTCCGGACGATCGTCGGGAGAGTTGGACATGGGTGTGACTCCTGTCGTCGGGGTACCGCTAGTCATTCTCGCGCAACCAACCCATGGCCGCGCTTCGGCGTAAAGAGGTGAAAAACAAAAAGGACCCTTGGTCCAGCGTTGAACGCTGGACCAAGGGTCCTTTGAAAGATTGTTCGGCGGCGTCCTACTCTCCCACAGGGTCCCCCCTGCAGTACCATCGGCGCTGAAAGGCTTAGCTTCCGGGTTCGGAATGTAACCGGGCGTTTCCCTAACGCTATGACCACCGAAACCCTATCGGTTTCGAGCGAACAAGCACACTTTATAGTTATGTTCTAGCTCTAGAAACCAGTAACTGTTCGTTACTTCAGAACTAACACAGTGGACGCGAGCAACTGAGGACAAGCCCTCGGCCTATTAGTACCAGTCAGCTCCACCCGTTACCGGGCTTC
>NZ_JBIWLV010000007.1:0-373487 GCF_044766345.1 Streptomyces sp. NPDC102278
CGATGAGGCCTTCCTGGATGCCGACCAGGGCGGTGGCGTGGGTCAGGTTCGGGAAGTATCCGATGCGGACCTCGGACGCGGAGAGCTTCTTGCCCTCGGCGCCGGCGGGCGCGGCCTTGTCGGCCGGCTTGTCCTTTGCGGCATCGGAGCCGTAACCGCAGGAGGCGAGCAGCAGGGGAAGCGTCGCGGTGACGGCGATGGCGCGCAGGGCGGTGAGCGGTCTTGCAGCAGACACGGAAGTGTCCTTTCACGGGATGGCGTTCAGTGAGGTGGTACGGAGGCGGGTGACACGGGCCGGCGACCCACGCGGCGCCGCGCCCGCTCCCGCCCGTCCGGCGTGGGGGCGCGGTCAGGGGCTGGGCGACGGTCAGGTGCGGGACGCCCCGGAAGCGGATGGGGAGCCCGTGCAGCGCACACACGGGTGCGCGAAGGCGCGCGGGTGGGGAGGCCGGCCGAGGGGCCCGCCGGGCGACGGCGAGCGGGACCGCGCGCCCGCAGGCGCTCCGATCCGCGCGGGGGGCGGGCCGAGGAAGGAGTCAGGCGGGCTGACAGATGGCGCTGGACGTACGGACCAGGTCGATGTGCCGACGGGAGGTCAAGGGCGGCATCCGGCGTGCGTGATGCGGTGTTCGCACGGCCACCCCCCTGTTTCCTGGTTTTCCCACCTGGTTGGTAGGCATAGTGGCAGACGGCAACAGCCGCCCCAAGAGGTTGACCACATCCTGGACGCTCAAATCTCGCGATGCGAGAAGGCGCAGGTGGTTCGGGGGTCAGGGATTGGTCCAGGCCTCAGGGGTGCGGGCCAGCGCGGATACGTCGGCGGGCAGTTGGGACGACGCGACGTCGGCGAGCGACACACCGTCGAGGATCTCGCGCACATTGGCCCGCAACGCGATCCACAGGGGGAGGAGCGCCTCCGCGGGGCCGGTGTAGGACAGGTCCGGCGGGCGGACCCCGCGCACCGAGACGAGCGGTCCGTCCACGACGCGGATGACGTCGGCGATGCTGATGGACTCGGCCGGCTTGGCCAGGCGGTAGCCGCCGTTGCCGCCGCGCCGGCTGAGCACCAGGCCGCCCCGGCGCATGTCGTTCAGGATGCCTTCGAGGAACTTGTGCGGGATGTCCTGGGCTTCGGCGATCGCCTCGGCCTTCAGTGGCCCGTCCTCCTGTGACCCGGCGAGCTGCAGTGCGGCACGTACCGCGTAGTCCGCCCTGGCTGAGATCCGCATACCGGCATTATCCCGCACACCTTCGGCCGACTCCCGTCGCGGGTGGACCGGCGGCCGGGACGCGTGTCCACGCCGGGTCGTGGTGGACACGCGTCCCGAGGGCGCCCGGGGTCAGTGGAAGGTCGCCGCCACCGCGCGGTGGGAGCCGTTGAGGTAGTGCTCCCCGATGGAGCGCAGGCGGTGCGCGGCGGGGTGGTGGGCCGTCAGGACGCGCGCGTTGCGCCAGAAGCGGTCCAGGCCGGGGGCGTCCGCGAGTTCCAGCACCCGCGCGGTGATGTGCAGGGCCGCCTTCGACGTCACGGTCTCGGCCGTGGCGACCAGGGCGGCGACGCCGGCGAGTTCCTCGTCGTCGAGCCGGGCGCCCGTGTCGAGGGCCTGCGCCATCACCTCCGTCGCCCGGTCGACCACGGCCGTGGCGGTCTGGGCGGCGGAGGCCAGCTCCCCGTACGTCAGGAACAGGTCCGGGTCCGTACCGGGCAGCCGGTGCGCGCGGCCGCCCCTGCTGAGGTCGCGCGCCTCGCCGAGGGCGCCCTCGACGATGCCCAGGCCGACGTGGCACAGGGCGAGCCGGAGCGCCGGCTCGGCCAGCGCGGTGAAGGGCGCGGTCGACTCCTCGTCGTCCGGCCGGCGGCCCAACACCTGCCCGGGCGCGAGGGTGACCCGATCGAGGACCACCTCGCCCGCGCCGACGACGCGCTGCCCGAGGCGGTCGTGGGCGGGCTCGATGCTCACGCCCCGCGCGCCGGGCGGGATCAGCACGGTCAGGACGTCACCGGTCACGGCGCAGCGGGCGTCGACCACGATCTGGTCGGCGACGGCGACCGCCGTGTCCACGAACCGGGACCCGTTCAGGACGTGGCCGTTGTCGCGCGGCCTCAGGGTCAGGTCCGGCCCGTCGGCGTCGGCATCGTCGGGCGCGAGAGCGCGGAACGCGCCGGTCCACAGCCACTGCGCGCGCGCCGACTCCTCTTCGAGGGCGTCCGCCTGATGGCGACTCGCGTGGAAGCGCCCGCTCCACGCGTGGACGTAGTGACGGGCGAGCACCTCGCCGATGGAGCTGTCCGCCGTGGCGATCCTGCGGATGACGGCGCACCCGGCGCGCCAGTCCGTTCCGCGGTCCGGCGCGGGGGGCGTGAGGGCCGCCAGGAGGCCGGCCTCGCGCAGCCGGGCCACCTCGTCGGTCGGCGGCCTGCCCGCCCGGTCGCGGGCGATGGCGTCCGCGGCGAGGTCGTCCGCCACGTCGCGGACGGTACGCAGGAGTACCCGGCGCCGCTCGGCGGCGGACGTGCGGTCAATGGTGTCCGGTGTCGTCGGCACGGGCGTCACCGACAGGCCCGGATGCCGCCGCGTGGCGCTGGACGGACGGCGGTGCCATGGGGGATGGCAGTGGTCATGTCGGCTACTCCGGGAGCGTTGTCGGGTGGCGTCGGCCGAGCGGGGCGGGCGCGGAGGCGGGGGAACCCGCGGGGCCGGGGGTGCGGGCGGGACGCCGGCCGTTCGACCGAGCCGCACCGAAAACCCCACCTTTCCCATCGGATTGCTAGGGATACTCGCCCGAAGTGGCCTTCCAGGCAAGGGGATGACCGCATGATGGACAGCCAGGTCTCGGCATGGAAGACGCCGTCGGCGCGGTGGAAATGGCGGCGGGTCGCCCGGCCGGAGTATTTCCTATCAGATCAGTAGGAAAGTATTGACGCGCTCCCCCCGGGCACCTCACGATGTGCCCATGCCCCCGTCGCAGCCGTTGCTCGTACGCCGCAGGCACATCGACTTCCGTCGTGTCGCCGGCGCGGTCTGCCGACCCTTCTAGGTCCTCCTCGCCAGGGCATCCCTCCTGACGCGTGCCGGTCTCCCGGCCGCGTCTCCCGCTGGACGGCCTCGCGCTGGACGTCCCTGCGCTGGACGTCTTCTCGCCGTACGTCCTCGCTCTGTACGTCTCTTCCCCACGTCGCGGACGGCCGGCGCGCGTTCCCTCCTCACTCTCCGCGCGCCGAAGGCGCCGAAGGCGCCGGGGGCAGCCCGGCATGCGGCGCGCCGCCGGCCCACACGAACCGGCCGCCGCGCCGCACGCCCGGCCGCGGCCGAACACCCGCTGTCCGCACCCCGCTCCGAGCAGCCGAAGGGGCTCATCATGACCACCGCACTTCCCACGCCCTCCGCCCACCGTTCCCCGGCCTCCCGACTCCACCTGGTCGGCGACCGCCCGCCCGGCACCTCCGTACGGGGGACCGGCGACGGCCGCGTCGGATACCTCGTGTTCCTGCCCGCGGACGTCGACCCGGCGGCGCTGATGAGATCGCACGGCATACGCCCGGAGGGCCGGCCCCTGGAACCCGCGAGGCCGTCGGCCCCCGTGCCGGAGCCGGCCCCCGAAGCCGTCCACTTCGACGGCGCCCTCCGGATCGACCGGGCACGTCGGCTGGTCGAGGTCGACGGGCGCGAACTGGATCTGACGTACATGGAGTTCGCCCTGCTGACCCACCTGGCGACCCACCCGAACACGGTGCACACGCGCGATGCGCTCATCTCGGGCATCTGGGGCTACGGACGCATCGGCGACGGCCGTACCGTCGACGTCCACATCGCCCGGCTGCGCCGCAAGCTCGGTCCCGCCCACCGGGGTCGCATCTCCACGGTGCGCCGCGTGGGCTACAGGTACGTGCCCGATCACCGGTAACCCCGGCTCCGGCCCGGTCGAAGCCGAGGCGGGAAGGAGGATTCACACGCGTGTCTCCGGAGGAGATGGCCGAGTGGCCGACACGGTGGACGCCGTGAACCTCTGCGCGCCCGGTGGGCCCGGGGAGCGCCACCCCTCGACCGGGTGCGTGCCGCGCCGGTCGTGTTCTCGCGAGGGTGACGGAACGCGACCGCGCGTCTCGGACCGGCCGGGCGGGGGTAGCAGTGAACCGGCCGCGGGTAGCCGTGCAGCAGGCGACAGAGGAGCAGCGGTGAGTGAGACATGAGTGAGACGGGACCGTTCGTCGTTTTCGCGAACTTCCTCTCGGACCTGGCGGTGGACCTCGGTGAGGGGTCCGTCCTCACGCAGTGGGCCCAGCAGGCGCCGCGCAAGGCGTGGCTGCTGCGGCCCGGGGACGTACTGGTCACTCCGGTGCCCCTCGGCAGGGAGTTCCTGCGGTACGTGTGCGACCTGACGGGGGTGCCCCGGGAGACGGTCACGGTCGTCGAGGTGCCCCCGTCCGGCGCCGTCCCCCTGGCGCGGGCGGTACGCGACGCCGGGCTGGCCGAGCACGTTCGGACTCTCGCCGGTGACCGCGGCGCGGCGCTGCTCCCGACGGCGCTCGACGCGTCGGCCATCGCGTTCGCCCGGGACCTCGGCCTCACGGTGCACCCCTATCCGACGGTCGACGCCGCCGCGGCCGCGCTGAAGACGACCATGTTGCTCAACACGAAGGCCGGCTTCCGCGAGGCGGCCGAACACTTCGGGATGCGGCTGCCGGCGGGGCGGGTGTGTCGGCGCGCCGAGACGGAGGGCGTGGTCCGCGAGCTCCTGGAGGACCACGAACGGGTCGTGGTGAAACCCGACCGGTCCGCGGGAGGGCACGGGCTGCGCTTCGTGTGCCGCGAGGACCTGCGGGGCGGTGCCACCCTGGAGCTGGACACCGTCGGCGGCCCCGAGGGGACGTGGGTGGTCGAGGAGTGCCTCGACGTGGCGGAGTCGGTGAGCATCCAACTGGAAACCACCCCTTCCGGGACGCGAGCGCTGTTCAGCGGTGCGATGCGTACCGCCGCCGGATCCTTCACGGGGTACCTCTCCCCGCTGCCGCCGTCCTGCGCGCGACAGGCAGACGAGCTGGAGAGGTGGGGGACGGCCCTGGGCCGCCATCTGGCGGACCACGGCTACGCCGGACCGTTCGGAGTCGACGCGCTCGTGAACGCGGACGGAGTGGCGTACGCGAGCGAGAGCAACATCCGCCGTACGGCCACCACCACCCCCCACGCCATGGTCACCCGCCTGACGGAGGGCTCGCCCGTCACCCGTCCGGCCTGGTCGGTGGCCACGGGACGGGCGCGGCGCCCCTTCGACTTCGCAGGAGCCCTCGATCGGCTGCGCGAACACGGTCTCGCCTTCGACCCGGCGAGCGGCGAGGGCGTCGTCCTCTACGCGGACGCTCCGACCGACGGCCGCTCCTGGCGGTACGCGGTGATCGCGGGGAGCGCCGCGGACGTGGCGGAACGGGAAACCGCGCTGGCCGGTGCCCTCGACTTCGAGGGCGGCTGACCCCGGACGCGAGGCGGCCTGCCCCCTGGCGCCGTTCCCGTGCCGGAATCCGCACGTCAATCCCACGAACACGGGTAGACGCAGTGGACAGAGCCGCCGGCCCGCCGTGTTCGGCGCTGACGGACGACGGAAAGTGACTTCTGATCATGAATGCGCGACAGACGGTGCGCCCTCCGCCCGCACCGACGGAAGCCGGCAGCGACTTCGCCCGGCTCTCCAGGAAGATCCAGGCCGCCGGGCTGATGGCCCGACGCCCCGGCTACTACACACTCCGCATCGCCACCGTGACCGGCCTCTACGCCACGGGCTGGGTGGCGTTCGTGCTGATCGGCGACAGCTGGTGGACACTCCTCGCCGCCGCCTTCCTCGCGTTCGTGTTCGGCCAGGTCGCCCTGCTGGCCCACGACGTCGCGCATCGGCAGGTCTTCCGCCGCCGCAAGACCGGCGAGCTGTCCGGGCGTCTCGCGGGAAACCTCGGCATCGGCATGGGGTACGGCTGGTGGCAGGCCAAGCACACCCGACACCACGCCAATCCGAACCACGAGGACCTCGACCCCGATCTCGACCCGGACATTCTCGTCTTCACGCAGGAACAGGCCCGCGCCGCGAAAGGACTGCCGCGACTTCTCGGCCGTTCCCAGGCATTCCTGTTCTTCCCCCTGCTCACGCTCGAAGGCTTCAACCTGCACGTATCCGGAATCCGGTCGCTGGCCGACAAGGCCCTGAAGAACCGCGCCTGGGAGGGCGCCCTCCTCTTCGCGCACATCGCGGCCTATCTCGGCGCCCTGTTCCTGGTGCTTCCGCCCGGCAAGGCGATCGTGTTCCTGCTCGTCCACCAGTGCCTGTTCGGCATCTACCTCGGCTCCATCTTCGCCCCGAACCACAAGGGGATGCCGACCCTGCGGGGGACGGACCGACCCGACTTCCTGCGCCGCCAGGTGCTGACCTCCCGCGACGTGCGGGGCGGCCTGTTCACCGACATCCTTCTCGGCGGCCTGAACTACCAGATCGAGCACCACCTCTTCCCGAGCATGCCCAGCCCGCACCTGCGCAGGGCCCAGGCGATCGTGCGCGGCCACTGCCAGGAGCTCGGCGTCAGCTACCTGGAGACCAGCCTCATCGAGTCCTACCGGCAGACCCTGGCGAGCCTCCACCGCGCCGGCGCGCCGATCCGCGAGGCCCGCACCGCCTGACGCCACCCGGCCCGTGTCCGTGCGGCACCCCGGTCGCCGGCGTGTCGACTCGATTCCGCGCAGAATCTCTCGCCCTCCCGGCGGGTGGCCGATTGTTCGTCGGGTAGTCGCGTCATGAAGAATTCCGACGAATCCGACAAATGCGATGAATGCCGTCGAGCGCCACCCGTCGAGACCAAGGAGAGGTCCACGATGACGAACGACCCCCGAAGAGACCGGAACCGTGCGACGACGGGGCGGACCGCGACCGCCACACCGGGGAGCGCCGACCCGAGGTCACCGTTCGCCGCCCGAGGGGCGGCCCCACCGCCCTTCCGCCGCGGCCGGGGGTACCGGCGATGAAGGCGGCCACCCTCGCGTACAAGCCGTTCGGACTGGCCCTCGGCGCCGCGGGCGGCATGATGGCGGGCGTCGTGTTCAAGCAGATCTGGAAACTCGTCGAGGGGGAGGGGGACACCCCGAACGCCACGGACGAGGACCGGACCTGGCGGCAGATCCTCATCGCCGCCGCCATCCAGGGCGCGATCTTCGCCGTGGTCAAAGCCGCGGTCGACCGCTCGGGCGCCGTCGCCGCCCGGCGTTTCACGGGCACCTGGCCGGGCTGAGCGGCGGTCCCGAGGTCGACCTCGCGGGGGACATCGAGACGACGGGTCGGGCGAAATTCCGTCGGATTCTCTGAAGATCGATGCGATGCGGGTGGAGCGCCCCATACAGGGAAGCCGCTCCGTGTCGCGAAACTGCCGCGGTCCACTCCGTGGGCCGCGTTCGAACCCGGAGGTACGCGGTGCCCAGTACGGCTCTGTCCTTGGTCCCGTTGCCCGCCGGTTTGGTGGCCCTGTCGGGGGTCTACCAGCCGCAGGCGGATACCGAGCTCCTCGCCGAGGCACTGGCCCACGAGGACATCGGCCCCCGCACGGACGTCCTGGAGATCGGTACGGGCACCGGCATGCTGGCGCTGAACGCCGCGGCCCGAGGGGCCCGGGTCACGGCGGTCGACGTCTCCTGGGCCGCCGTGACCACGGCCCGACTGAACGCCTGGCGTCACCGGCTCCCGCTGCGCCTCCTGCACGGGGACTTCGAGGCCCGCACGGCGAGGCGCCGCTACGACCTGGTCGTCACGAACCCGCCGTACGTACCGGCTCCCGGCGACCGGCTTCCCTCGCGCGGCCCGGAACGGGCCTGGGACGCAGGCCCCGACGGGCGCCGGGTCATCGACCGGATCTGCGCGGGCGCCCCGGCCCTGCTGCGCCCCGGCGGCGTCCTGCTCATGGTCCATTCGGGCATGTGCGGTACCGAGGAGACCCTCGCCCGGCTGACCGGCGTGGGGCTGGCCGCCGAGGTCACGGCGACGGCCTCCGTGCCCTGGGGGCCCGTCCTGCGCTCGCGACGTCCTTGGCTGGAGCGGCAGGGCCTGGCCGCCGAGGCCGAGGAGTGGGAGGAACTGGTGGTCATCCGCGCCCGCGCCCGGCGGGCCGGTGACGACGCGACCGCTCGCGCGAACGGTGGCACGATGACATGAGCCGCCGGCGCCGGCGCGCGTGTCCACCGTGGAGACGGCAGTACCGACGCGCGAGCACCGCGCGCGCCCGCCGCGACAGGCGGCAGGCCCGGCCCGAGACGAAACAGCCACCACGCACGAACGCGTCACACGGTGCAGCGCACCGTCCGCTCCGGCAGAGGGATTTCATCCATGGCCGTCCGCAACCAGCTGATCCACCGTCCCCCGCACGCCGTGTGGGCGGTACTCGCCGACCCGAACCGCTACGAGGAGTGGGTGGTGGGACCGTCGGATTCCAAGCCCCTCGACCAGACCTGGCCCGACGTCGGCTCCCGACTGGGCTACACCGTCCGGCTCGGCCCCTGGTCGACGGAGGGCGTCACCACGGTCAGGTACGTCGAACCCGGCAGGGAACTGGAACTGGAAGCCTCGTTCAAGTCCCTGGGCACGGCGAGGATCTTCCTCCAGCTCAGGCCGTGGGGCGAGGAGACCCTGGTCATCTGCGACGAGCACCCCCTGCGCGGGCTGGGCGGAACCCTCCACAACCCGGCTGTCGAAGCGCTTCTCCAGCTCCGCCACCGGGGGATGCTGGCCCGCCTGGCCAGGGTCGTGGAACGGGGCCGCGCCGCGGAGAAGGACCTCGTCGTGGAACAGGACCGGACGAGGACCGGCCGTGCCTGACGCGGTGGTGATCGGCGCCGGGCCCAACGGGCTCGTGGCCGCGAACCTCCTGATGGACGCCGGCTGGAGCGTGGAGGTCCTGGAGGCCCAGCCGGAACCGGGCGGCGCCGTGCGCAGCGACCGCGGCGTCCACCCCGACTACGTTTCCGACCTGTTCAGCGCCTTCTATCCGCTCGCCGCGGCCTCTCCCGTACTCGCGCACCTCGACCTCGCCGCCGAGGGCCTGCGCTGGAGCCACGCCCCGCGCGTGCTGGCGCACCCGCTGTTGGACGGCAGGTGCGCGGTCCTCGAACGCCGGGTGGAGGACACCGCGGCAGGACTGGAGGCCTTCGCACCATCCGACGGCGCCGCCTGGCAGGACATGTACGAGGTGTGGAGCCGCATCGGGCCCGATCTGGTCCAAGCCCTGTTCACGCCCTTCCCGCCGGTCCGAGCAGGGCTGCGCCTGGCGGCCCGGCTCCGCGCCGCCGGCGGCCTGCGACTGGCCCGGAAGCTGGCCCTGCCGGTGCGCCGGCTGGGCGAGGAGGAGTTCGCGGGGGAGGGCGGCCGGCTCCTGCTGGCCGGGAACGCCCTGCACGCCGACCTGGCCCCCGAGGCCGCGGGCAGCGGCGGCTTCGGCTGGCTGATGTCGATGCTCGGACAGAGCCACGGCTTCCCCGTCCCCGTCGGCGGCTCCGGCGCGCTGACCGGGGCGCTCGTGAGCCGACTGCGCCGCGGCGGGGGCGTGCTGCGCTGCGGGGAGCGGGTCACCTCCGTCGTCGTTCGAGGCGGCAGGGCGGTCGGGGTGAGGACCGCGGGCGGGGAGACGACCGCCGCACGCCGGGCCGTACTGGCCGACACCTCGGCGCCGGCCCTGTACCGGGACCTCGTCGGCGAGGAACACCTCCCCGCCCGACTCCTGCGGGACCTGGAACGATTCCAGTGGGACTTCTCGACCTTCAAGGTCGACTGGGCGTTGTCGGGCCCGGTGCCGTGGGCGGCGCCGGGAGCGGCGGGCGCGGGCACGGTCCACGTGGCCGACGGCGTGGACGGCCTGACCCGCTTCGCCGCGCAGCTCGCCGTGGGGCAGGTCCCCGACGAGCCGTTCGCCCTCTTCGGCCAGATGACCACCGCCGACCCCGGCCGCTCACCCGCCGGCACGGAATCGGCCTGGGCGTACACCCACCTCCCGCAGCACATCACCTCCGACGCCGGCCCCGACCGGATCACCGGCCGTTGGGACACCCGGGAACAGGAAGCCATGGCCGACCGCGTCGAAGCGCAGGTGGAACGGTTCGCACCCGGGTTCCGCGCGCTCGTCCGCGCCCGCCGGATCCTGGCCCCCACCACCCTCCAGGCCATGGACGAGAACCTCCACAACGGCGCCATCAACAACGGCACCACGGCCCTGCACCAACAGGCCATCTTCCGGCCCACCCCCGGTACCGGCCGGCCCGAGACCCCCGTGAGGGGCCTGTACCTCGCGTCCGCGGCCGCCCACCCCGGAGGCGGCGTCCACGGCGCGCCGGGCGCGAACGCCGCCCGGGCGGCCCTGCGCTCCCGAGGCGTGCGGACCGTCCTCCACCGCGCCCAGCGGGTCTGATCCGGGCGGGCACACGGATCGCCGACCGGACCGCGAGACCCGGCACCGGGCTCAGGTGCGGCGGCCCCGGCCCACGGCGAAGGCGACCAGGATCCCGGCGAGGACCCCCCACACGACACCCTCGCCACCCGCCTGGATCCAGCCGACGAGGCCGAGGATCACAGCGGTGCAGGCCCCCGCCGCGAGGGACCGGGCATCACGCAGGAAGGCCCACTGGACGCGGCCCGCGCCGGGTTCGCCCAGTTCGGCCACGGCGGTCTTGACGACCAGCGCGGCCACCACGATCGCGACCACCACGAGGGTCGTCTCCACACATGCTCCCGACGTCGTTCCACTGGCGGCCGGCGGGCGTCACGGGTTCGGTCGGGGCCGGCGCCGACCGTCCGTTCCTCGTACCGGTGACGCGTCTCTTGCTCGTACAGGTGACGGTAGACCCTGTCGCGGCGCCGCAGAAGTGCGGCGCCGCAGCAGCGTGACGGCGAGGACGAGGGCGAGCGCGGCCCCGTAGGCGACGTTGCTCGGCGCTGCCCCGTGGCCGAACACCGGGGCCGGCACGTAGACGGCGGCGCCCGCGAGCGCCACGCCGAGCCACTCCCAACGACCATCCAGGGCCACGAGGGCGATCAGCAGCAGGGCGTACCAGGAGTAGCCGGGAGTCAGGAGCACGAAGGACCAGCCGACGACCGAAAGCGCCCCGCTCCAGGGCCGCCGCGGGTCCCCGCGCCACATCACGTGGACGCACACGCCGGCCACGACGACGAGGAGCACGGGGAACGCCCAGGAGTCCGGCAGGACCAGACGCAGCAGCGAATAGCGGGACCCCGACGCCGGGTCGTCGTAGCCCTCCTCCCGCACGTAGCCGTCGAGGTAGCCGAAGACGGAGCTGTGCGAGAGGAGGGCGTACGGCAGGTAGGCGAGGGCGGTGAAGGCCGCGGCGGGCAGGAGCACGACGGCCGCGTCCCGGATCCGCCGGACGCCCGACAGGGCGCCCGGCAGGACGATCGCGGGCATCAACTTGGTGGCGACGGCGGCGCCCAGCAGCAGCCCGCCGCCGGCCCGGCGGCCGGGCGCCCGGGAGGCGACGAGTCCGAGGCCGACGACCGCGAGCAGCGTGCCCAGCACGTCGACGTGCGCGTTGTTGACGGCTTCGACGGGGACGGCCGGGCACCAGGCCCAGTACGCGGCCCGACGCGGGTCGCGGCCCCTGCGCCGCAGAATGGCCAGCACGGCGCCGGTCACCGCGAGGGAGATCAGGGCGCCGCCGACCTGGAAGGCCTTGTGCCGGACCCCCGGCGGCGACAACCGGTCGACGGCCAGGAAGTACCCCTCCGCGACGGGCGGGTAGATGGTGTGGACGCCCGGCCGGTTGATGCGGGTGCAGTGGGGCGCGCCGCCCGCGCGGGGCAGGGGGACGAGGTCCGGTCCGCCGCAGGCCGCCCCGCCGGGGAAGAGCCACGGATCGCGCAGCCGCGCGAGCTCCGCGTCCTGGGGCGCGTGGTCGTACGGCGAGATCCCGGCGGACTGCACCCGGCCGTCCCAGGCGTACCGGTACGAGTCGGTGCTCGTACGGGGCGGCGCGACCAGCCCGGTCACCGTCACGGCGACCGCCCCGGCGAGGACCAGCGGCAGCAGGTGGCGGGCCGGGACGCGGCGCAGCGCCACCAGGGCGAGGGCGAACAGGAGCCAGCAGACGGCGTACCCGGCGAACAGGCCGACCGGGTCGCTGAAGACACCGTCGTACCGCACGGTGAGGACGAGGGCGGCGACGAGGGCGGCCAGGGCGGCGGAGGCGAGGGCGGTGCGCGGGTTCACAAGGCGCAAGCGTTCCAGGAGGAGCCCGCCCGGCGGTGCCCGACGCCCCTGACGTCCGCGTTTCGTAAGGTGTCGAACCCGCTCGGGCACGCGGCGGCGGGGGTGTGATGGGGACATGCGTCTCACTCTCCCCCCGGGCCCGCCGATCACCTTCAAGGCGAGGCTCCACGACCCACGCACGGCCACCGCGATCGGCCGTTGGCTTGCCCTGGCCTTCGCCGCCTGCTTCGCGACCGGCGTCCTGAGCCACTTCCTCCAACACCCCCCGGGATGGCTCGCGGACCATCTGCCGAGCCGCCCGTACTGGGGCTACCGGCTGACCCAGGGCCTGCACGTGGCTTCCGGCATCGCCGCGATCCCGCTGCTGTTCGCGAAACTGTGGGTGGTCTACCCGCGGCTGTTCGCATGGCCGCCCGTACGGTCCGTCCCGCACGCGCTGGAGCGCCTGTCGGTGGCGGTGCTCGTCGCGGCCGCCCTGTTCGAGCTCTTCACCGGCCTGCTGAACACCTTCCAGTGGTACCCGTGGCCGTTCAACTTCGTGCCGGTCCACCACGCCGTCGCCTGGGTCGTCATCGGCGCCCTGTTGCTGCACATCGCGGTCCAATGGCCCCGGATCCGGGACCACTTCACCCTCGGTTCCCCCGGCACGCTGTCGCTGCCCGAAGCCGACGGACCGAACCGGCGGCACCTGCTCTCGGGGGTGGCGGCCGCGGTGGGCGCTGTCACGGTGACGACCGCCGGGCAGTCGGTGACCGCGCTCGACCGGCTGACGCTGTTCGCCCCGCGCAGCCCGGCGTACGGAGTGCGAGGACTGCCGGTGAACCGTACGGCCGAGGCGGCGCGCGTCACCGAGGCCTCGCTGACCGACTGGCGCCTGACCGTGCACGGACCCCGCCCGTTCGCCCTGACCCTGGAGGAACTCCACGCACTGCCGCAGCACGAGGTGACGCTGCCCATCGCGTGCGTCGAGGGGTGGAGCACGTCGGCCCGCTGGACGGGGGTACGGGTCCGCGACCTGCTGGAGCGGGCGGGAGGCGACCCCGGCTCGCGGGCCCGGGTGGTGTCGTTGGAGGCGTCGGGCGCGTACCGGGTGATGGACATGGGGCGCCAGTACGCGCGGGACCCCCTCACCCTGCTCGCCCTGCGCATGAACGGTGAGGTGCTGTCCCTGGACCACGGCTACCCGGCGCGGATCATCGCCCCCAACCGGCCGGGCGTCCTCCAGACCAAGTGGGTCGGCCGACTGGAGGTCGTGTGATGAGGTCCCGATACGCGCTCGGAGCCCTCGGTCTCGCCATGACGGCCTGGGGCGGGCTGCTCCTGGTCCGGCAGCCCGAACCCTGGCGGATCGCCCTGTGGCTCGCGGGAGCGGTCGTGGTGCACGACGGGTTCGTCGCCCCGCTGGTGATGGCGATCGCCGCCCTGACCGCGGCGGTCGGACTCCGGCCGCGGGGCGCCGCGCGCACCGCCCTCATCGTCGCGGGTTCCCTCACCGCCATCGCCCTGCCCCCGCTGCTGCGCCCCGGCGGCGTGGCCAACACGACCGTCCTGCCGCTGGATTACCCGCGCAACTGGCTGCTGACGATGGCGGCGATCGTCGCGCTCACCGTCCTGTACACGGGCACGCGCGCCGCCCTGCGCCGGGCGGGCCGGGGGCACTGAGCGGGGCGGACGCCGCCCCCGGCCGGATGAGTGCTCCGGCCGGGGGCGGCTGTCCCCGTGTGCGGCCGACCGGCGGCCGACCGTCGGTGTGCCGCCGTTCCGTGTGCGCCCGACCGATGTGCGGCCGATCGGTGTGCGGCCGTCCCGTGCGCGGCCGACCGGTGTGCGGCCGTCCCGTCTGCCGCCGACCGGTGTGCTGCCGATCGGTGTGCGGCCGTCGGTGTGCCCCGGCCGTCCGGTGGGTGCCGTCAGCGACCCAGGTGCACGAAGTGCCGGCCCGCCGCCTGCCAGGAGCCGGCCGCGTTCCAGCCCGCGCCCTCCGCCGCCGCGCACAGGGCGCGGGTACCGAGCCTGGCCCACCGGAAGGGCGCCCCCCGCCCGCCGTGCCCGTCGTCGACGTGGACCTCGACGCGTTCGTCCACGTCGGCGCCGACCACCTCCACGAACAGGGCGCCGTCGGGAGCCGTGAGTTCGGCCGCGCGACGCAACAGCGCGGCGGGGTCGCCGCCGATCCCGATGTTGCCGTCGATGAGCAACACCGCGCCCCAGCCGCCCTCCCGCGGCAGCGGATCGAACACCGAGCGGCACAGGGCGCTGCCGCCCGCCCGCACGGTGCGCTCCACGGCGGCCGGTGTGACGTCCACACCGAGCGCCGTGCGGCCCCGGCGGGCGAGCGCGGCGACCAGCCGGCCCGGGCCGCAGCCGACGTCGAGGACCGGACCCCGGCAGCGCTCCAGGACGGTGTCGTCCGCGGTGTCCGGCTCCGCGCACCAGCGTTCGACGTCCAGGGGCAGCAACCAACCGTCGCCGCGGCGCAGGAACAGGGGGCCTTGGCCGGCGCGCAGCGCGTCGGCGTACGGGTCGGCCTGCCAGGTGCGGGTGGGTTCCAGGAGCCGGACGGTCATCGCGTCACCGCGCACAGGCCGGCGTGCAGAGCCGCGAACCGGGTGGTCGGCGCGGCGGCCGCGACGCGTGCCGCGTCCCTCGGGGTGTCCACGTCACACAGCTCGGGCAGGTCCCGCACGGCCAGTCCCGCGTCCGTCAGCCGCAGCCGCTGCACCTCGCCGGTGTGCGGTACGGACATCGGGACGCCGCGCAACAGCTCCGGGTCCGGGTCGGCGAGCCCCAGGGCCCAGAAACCGCCGTCGTCCGCCGGCCCGAACCAGGCGTCCGCGTCCGTGAAGTCGAGCCCCTGCCGCAGCAACTCCGGGGTGACCTGAGGCGTGTCCATCCCGATGAGCAGGGCCGGTCCGCCCGCCAGGGCGAACGCCGCCGCGAGACGGACGTCGAGGGGACCCCCGCACTGCCGGCGTACGTCGATGCCGGCCGGCAGCCAGGGCCCCGGCTCCCCGTCGAGGACCAGGATCCGTCGGCGGGCCGGGGCCGCGAGAACGGCGTCGAGGGTGTCGCGGAGCGCGGCGCGGGCCAGGTCTGCGGCCTGCTCGGGGGTGAAGTGAGGAGTCAGCCGGGTCTTCACCCGCCCGGCGACGGGGGCTTTGGCGATGACGAGGAGGGTGCTCACGCGGCGATCCCCTCACTGGGTGCGTCACGGGTGCCGGGCGTCTCGCCCAGCACCCGGCGCATGTCCCGTACGGCGTGCCAGGTGCCCCGCCAGGTCCCGGTGACCTTGGACTTCCCCGAGCGGGGCAGATAGGGGACGTCCGTTTCGCCCACCCGCCACCCCGCGTCGGCGGCCCGTACCACCATCTGGAGCGGGTACCCGCTGCGCCGGTCGGTCAGGGCCAGGTCCAGCAGGGCCTCGCGGCGCGCGACCCGCATCGGACCGAGGTCGTGCAGCCGCAGGCCGGTGCGGCGGCGCAGCATTCGGGCGAGGGCGAGGTTGCCGGCCCGGGCGTGGACCGGCCACGCACCGCGACCCCGGGGCCGGCGCCGGCCGAGCAGCAGATCCGTCTCGCCGGCGGCGACCCGGGCCGCCATGGGGGCGAGCAGCCCGGGATCGAGGGAGCCGTCGCAGTCGCAGAAACAGACCAGGTCGGCGCGCGCGGCCAACAGTCCGGCGTGGCAGGCGGCCCCGAATCCGCGTCGGGGCTCGTGGACGACCGTGGCGCCGAGGGCGCGGGCGATGTCGGCGGAGCCGTCGGTGGAACCGTTGTCCACGACGATGGCACGCCAGCCGGCCGGCACCCGGGCCAACACCCAGGGCAGCGCCGCCGCCTCGTCGAGGCACGGCAGTACGAGGTCCGCGCGGGGCGGAGCACAGGCAGATTCAGTCACCCTCCACACCGTAGGAACCGGACAGCCGGAAAAGCCGATTCAAGACCTTACGAAACGCGGACGCCGTGCCGCGTTCGGACCTCCGCGGGCCCCGGCCGCGGCCCGCGGTGTCACCCTTGAGGCATGGCATCGAGCATCGAACGGCAACCGGACACGGGCCCGCACACCGAGCGGGAACCCGCGCCCGCCGAGACCCCCGGCCTCGTCCTGGTCGTCGACGACGACCCGACCGTCTCGGAAGTGGTGGCCGGCTACCTGGAAAGGGCCGGATACCGCGTCGTGCGGGCCGCCGACGGCCCGACCGCGCTGCGGGCCGCGCAGGAGCACCGGCCCGACCTGGTCGTCCTCGACCTGATGCTCCCCGGCATGGACGGGCTCGAAGTCTGCCGCCGACTGCGCGCCCACCGGGACGGGTCCCCTCCCGTCCCGGTGGTCATGCTCACCGCTCGCGGAGACGAGGACGACCGGATCCTGGGCCTGGAGGTCGGCGCCGACGACTACGTCACGAAGCCCTTCAGCCCGCGCGAGCTCGTCCTGCGCGTGCGGTCGGTCCTGCGCCGGGCGGCCGCGACCGCCGTCCCGAACACCGGACCCCTGCGCGCCGCGGCCGGTCTCGCCATGGACCCGGCCGCCCGCCGGGTCACCAAGAGCGGCGTCGAACTCGCCCTCACGCTCAGGGAGTTCGACCTGCTCGCCTATTTCCTGGGGCACCAGGGGCAGGTCTGTGACCGGGAGCGGCTGATGCGCGAGGTCTGGGGCTGGGACTTCGGCGACCTGTCCACGGTCACCGTCCACGTCCGCCGGCTGCGCGGCAAGATCGAGGACGATCCGGCGAATCCGCAGCTGATCAGGACCGTGTGGGGCGCCGGATACCGCTTCGAGACGGGCCCGGACCCCGCCCGGGGCGCGGCGAGCGCCTCGGACGCCTCCGCCGCCACGGGTGCCTCGATCGTCGGGAGGGAGGACGGCCATGCGTGACCTGCTGCTCATCGCCCTGTACGCACTCCTCGGCGCGGGCGCCGCCGGGCTCCTCGGGGCAGTGGCCCTGCGGATACTGCGCAGCCGCAGCATCGCCGTGTCCCTCGCGGTCGTGGCGGCCGTGGCCGTCTCGGCCATGCTGGCCGGAACGCTCGCGGTGGCGTGGGCGATGTTCCTGTCCTCCCACGACCTGGCCGTGGTGACCACCGTCGTCGCGACGGCCGCCGTCGTGTCTCTCGCCACCGCCCTGCTGTTGGGCCGTCAGGTGGTGCTGCGCTGCCGTGAACTCGTACGCGCGGCCGGAGAGTTCGGAGACGTGGGGACCTTCACGCCCCCCACCGTGCCCGCCCCCGCCGAACTCACCGCACTGAGCCGCGAACTGGACCGGACCGGCGCGCGCCTCGCGGCCTCCCGCGAACGAGAACGCGCCCTGGAGACCTCGCGGCGCGAACTCGTGGCCTGGATCTCGCACGACCTGCGCACTCCGCTCGCCGGCCTGCGCGCGATGTCCGAGGCGCTGGAGGACAACCTCGTGGCCGATCCGACCCGCTACCACCGGCAGATGCGCGCCGAGGTGGAACGCCTCAACTCGATGGTCACGGACCTGTTCGAGCTGTCCCGCATCCACGCCGGCGCCCTCAGCCTGAGCCCCACCCGACTGTCCGTCTACGACCTGGTGGGCGACGCGCTTGCGGGTGCCGACGCCCTGGCCCGCCAACACGGGGTGCACCTGGCCGGCGAGGGCGTGGCCCGGCTGCCGGTGGAGGTCGACGGCAAGGAGATGACACGGGTCCTGTCCAACCTGCTCGTGAACGCCATCCGACACACCCCCGCCGACGGCACGGTCGCGATCGCCGCCGAGCGCCGGGCCGGCGCGGTGGTGGTGTCGGTCACCGACGCCTGCGGCGGCATCCCCGAGGAGGACCTCCCGCGCGTCTTCGACACCGGTTGGCGCGGCGCCCCGGCCCGCACTCCTCCGTCGGGGGCGGGCCTGGGCCTCGCGATCGTCCGGGGCATCGTCGAGGCCCACGCGGGTCAAGCCGACGTCCACAACGTGCCCGGCGGCTGCCGCTTCGAACTGACCCTGCCGGCCCCGGTGTAGCCGGCGACCCGTTCGAGCCGCAGACCGCCGGCGCCCTGGCCGCGGCCCCGCCCGTCACGCTCCATCCGCAGGCGGAGGTCGGCCCGTCGCGCGGACAGTGGATCATCAGTCGGGACAACCGCATGATCACCGCGCAGGAGGAAGCATGGAACCACGAGTGGTGGACCGCCCCGAGAAGTCCCGGTACGAGATCCTCGCCGGAGCGGACGGGACCGAGACGGCCGGCTTCGCCGAGTACTTCCTCTCGGAGGGCGAGATCGCCTTCATCCACACCGAGACCGAGCCCCGCTTCGCCGGTCAGGGCCTCGGCGGGCTGCTCGCCCGCGGCGCCCTCGACGACGTCCGGGCCCGCAAGCTGGACGTCCTGCCGTACTGCCCCTTCATCCGGGGGTGGATCGGCAAGCACCCGGAGTACACGGACCTGGTTCCCGAGGGACGTCGGGAACAGTTCGGCCTCTGAGCGGTGCCCTGCCCGACCCCCGGGGGACCCGCAGCACGGGCCCCGCAGCACGGGTCCGGCCCGCCGGCGCGGTGGTGCGCGGGCGGGCCGGGGCGGGCCGTTCGGGCCGTTCGGATCAGTGGATGACGCTGAAACTGCGCCAGGGGAGGGTGTCGGGAGCCGTCACGTTCGACAGGGTGGTCGCGACGTAGATCCCGTCGGCCCGGTCGGTCTTCTCGCAGTTCGGCGTCCGGTACAGGACGACATCGACGAGGGTGTTGTTCTCCACGTGGGTGGCGCCCCTGGGGATGGCGATCTTGTGGCATCCCTTGACCGGGGTGTTCGAGTAGCTCAACTCCACCGGCGACTCGTGGCCGCGGAAGGTGAGCATGCCGACGGTGCTCCGGCCCAGGCCCGAGCAGGCGGTGGCGGCCAGCAACAGTGCTGCGGCCCCGGTGATGACGCCGATACGCCGACTGTGGGACATGGCGCGGTCCTCGTCTGTGCGGTGATGGGGTCCTTGCGCACAGCCTGCACCGGCGTGGGGCGGACGGCATCCGCTGTTCCGCCGGCCGGATGAACCGGGCGCCCATCGGGCCCACCGCGCCCGGCGCGTCCTCACGAACCCGTACCCGCCCCGCCCCGTGCCGACCCCGCCCCGCGTCGCCGGAGGATCAGGGAGCCACGGGCAGTCGGCGCTTGTGATCGGTCAGCCGGTAGCGGCCGACGATGGTGGCGAAGGTCGACTCGTCCACCGGCTTGCCCTCCAGGAAGTCGTCGATGTCGTCGTAGGTGACACCGAGGGCGTCCTCGTCGGTCTTGCCCGGGTCGAGGGTCTCCAGATCGGCCGTCGGGATCTTCCACACCAGCTCGGCGGGCGCGCCCAGGGCGTCCGCGACGGCGCGTACCCGGCGCTTGGTCAGCCCGGTCAGCGGGACCAGGTCCGCGGCGCCGTCACCGAACTTGGTGAAGAACCCCGACACCGCCTCCGCCGCGTGGTCGGTGCCGACGACCAGGCCGTCGTGCGCGCCGGCCACCGCGTACTGGGCGATCATGCGCTGCCGGGCCTTGATGTTGCCGTGCACGAAGTCCTGGTGCCGGGCGTCGCGGAAGTTCACACCGGCGGCCAGCGAGGCCTCCAGGGCGGCATCGCTCGCGGGCTTGACGTCCACGGTCAGCACGTGGTCGGCCCGGATGAAGGAGAGCGCGAGCCGGGCGTCGTGCTCGTCGGCCTGCACCCCGTAGGGCAGCCGCATCGCGTGGAACCGCGCCTCGTGCCCGGCCGCCCGGGCCCGCTCGACGGCGAGCTGGCACAGCCGACCGGCGGTGGTGGAGTCCACGCCGCCGCTGATGCCGAGCACGAGGCAGCGCAAGCCCGTGGAGGTCAGCCGCTCCGCGAGGAAGGCCACACGGCGTTCGATCTCCCGCTCGGCGTCGAACGTCTCGGCGACCTCCAGTTCCCGGGCGATCTCCTGTTGAAGGGCGATGGACGCCGGCTCGCTCACGTCTGCTCCTTGATCCTGTTCACGATGTGCTGTCGCGCCACCCTACCCAGGGCCCCCGGGGAGGTCTTCGGCGTGTCCGGTTCGCCCGGCGGGGCCTCAGCGCCGTACGCGCCGCGCGGTGACGTCCAGCACGTGGACGCAGCGCAGCAGCCTGGCCCGGGCGCGGGGCGCGTCCGCGGCCGGAACGACGATCTCGCAGAGCGCGGGAGCTCCGTCGGGCGTCCGGAAGGTCAGCTCCGTGACGCACAGGCTGTTCAGCACGGTCACGATGCGGGAGAGGGCGTGGCCGCCGTCCCGGAGCGTGACGGTCAGGGCGTACGAGTCCCTCTCCGAGTCCCGCGGCGCGGCCACCTCGGCGGGGGAGTCGGACCGGTGTGCGGCGATGTCGAGGGCGGGGAGGGTGTCGGCGAGGGTCATGGGGGCGGGCTCCTGTCCTGGGAGGCGGAACGGGCCGAAGGCGACCGCCGGTCGCGGGAGGCGGTCGGGGTCCGTTGCCGGGGTCGGCGGTGGGAGTCGGAGAGGCGGTGGGAGGGGTGGTGGGCGGGGGCGGAAACAAGAAAGACCCCTCGCGGATGCGAGAGGTCTGCGTGGGGCGGTGGGACCGAGGGCGAATCGCTCGGTCAGTCCCGGGCCCGCACGCGGGCGCCGATAATCAACTGGTGCGGCATGGCGGGGAGTCTGCCACGAGTATCCCGGCCCGCGGCGTCGCATCTCAGCATGCGGATGCAGGCGCCCGTCCGAGCCCGGTGGTGACCGTGGCGGAGCGCCCGACGACCGATTACGACGCGGCGTCACTCCGCCGCGACATCCGGTCGAGGCCCAGGTCGAGAGCGAGGCCGGCGTCGCCCAGGCCGAGGACCGCGTCCAGGTTCCCGTTGCGATCGGTCGCCGCGGGGCGCGCGGCCAGCGGCACCAGCACCGTGATGCGCTTGCCGCCCGCGGGAAGGAGGGTGACGGTCACGCTGTGCGACAGGCGCTGGATCAGGGGCCAGCCGAAGCCCCCGGCGAGGAACGCCCCGGCCTGGCGGGGCAGGGTGACGGGACGGTCACCGCTGGGGTCGGTGATGCTCAGCCGCAGGCCGTTCTCCGACACCGAGGCACTGAAGCCGGTGATGCCACCGCCGTGCCGGATGGCGTTCGTCGCCAGTTCCGAGGTCACCAGGAGCGCGTCGGTCAGGACGTCGTCCCCGTCCGGGCCGACACCGGCGAGACCCGCGGATCCCAGCAGGAACCGCACCCGGTCCCTGGCCTCCATGGCGGTGTGCGGAACGGGCTGCTCCGGTCCGTTCATGTCGTATCGCACGTTCACCTCCTCATCGGTCCCGTCAGGCGCGGACGCTACTCGACTGCCCTGTACCCGCGCCGGCAATCGCAGGGGCAAACACCAGTGCCCTCCACGGCCCGCCGATCACGGTCGACGACGCTGGGACGGGACGGTCATGACCATGGCCTCGGCCAGCGTGGGGGCCGCGGCGAAGACCTGGGAGGCGCCCGTGATGTCGAGCAGCCGGCCCAGCCGGGGCGGCACCACCCCGGCCAGGATCACAGGACGGTTCAGGGCGGGCTGGAGCATGACGCTGAGCGTCGTCGAGTCCGCGAAGGTGACCCCCGCGACGTCCAGGACGTAGCGGGTCACGCCGGCGGCCTCGGGGTCCAGGGCGCTGCGCAGCTCGTCCACGTTGTCCATGTCGAACTCGCCCGCCATCACGACGACGCGGACGTCGCCCTCGGAACGCGTCGCGACGTGACACCGCGCGTCATCGCCACCCGGGAACGAGTGAGCGTCCATGTGCTCCACCTTTCTCTCTCTCCGATGTCGGTTGATCCGACCGCACCGGTGGTCGCACGGGTCGTACCCGTCGCATCGGTTGTACCGGTCGAATCAGACGGACCGCGGCAGTTTCACCACGGTGACGAAGAAGTCGTCGATCTGTTGGATGGCCCGGATGAACTGGTCGAGGTCCACCGGCTTGGTCACGTAGGCGTTGGCGTGCAGCTTGTAGCTGCGCAGGATGTCCTCCTCGGCCGCCGACGTGGTGAGGACGACCACCGGGATGTGGCTCAACTCGGGGTCGCTCTTGATCTGTTCGAGGACCTGCCGACCGTCGTACTTGGGAAGGTTGAGGTCGAGGAGGATCAGGTCGGGGCGCGGGGCGTTCGTGTGCTCGCCCCTGCGGTACAGGAAGTCCAGCGCCTCCAGACCGTCCCGGACGACGTGCAGCGTGTTGCCGATCTTGTTGTCCTCGAAGGCCTCACGGGTCATGAGCTCGTCACCCGCGTCGTCCTCGACGAGCAGGACTTCCGCCGGCTGGGTCTGCGACCTGGGGTCAGGGGTGCTCATGCGGTACTTCCTTCGGTGGTCGGTGCGGTCACGGGCGCGGGCACGGTCACGGGCGCGGGCACGGTCGCGTGCGCGTTCGCGGAGCCGGAATCGGCGCCTGAATCGGAATCGGCCGCTGAGTCGACCGCGGACCCGCCGTGGCCGAGTACGGGCAGGGTGAAGACCATCCGCGTCCCGTCGGTGTGGGCGGTGTCGATCCAGATGCGACCGCCCGCGTGCTCGACGATCTTCTTGCAGAGCGACAGGCCGATCCCCGTGCCGCCGTAGGTTTCCCGGCCGTGCAGGCGCTGGAAGATGACGAACACCTTGTCCGCGAACTCGGCCGGGATCCCGATGCCGTTGTCCGTCACGGTGAAGGTGTGGAAGCCGGGTTCGGCCTCGGATCCCTCCTCGTCGCCGCGCAGGGCTATCTCGACGCGCGGGGGGCGGTCGGGGGAGCGGAACTTCACCGCGTTGGCGACGAGATTCTGCCAGAGCATGGTGAGCAGGGTGGGGTCGCCCGACACCGGGGGCAGGCTCGTCGGCCGCACGATCTCGGCCCCGCTCTCCTCGACGGCGGCGGCCAGGTTGCGCAGGGCCCGATCGACGGTGCCGTCCAGGGCGACGGTCTCCCGCGCGTCCTGGACCCGGCCCACCCGGGAGAACGTGAGCAGGTCGTTGATCAGGACCTGCATGCGCTTGGCGCCGTCCACGGCGAAGCCGATGTACTGGGTGCCCCGCTCGTCGAGCCGGTCCCCGTACCGCTTCTCCAGGAGCTGGCAGAACGAGGCGACCTTGCGCAGCGGCTCCTGGAGGTCGTGTGAGGCGACGTACGCGAACTGTTCCAGCTCGGCGTTGGAGCGGCGCAGCTCCACGGCCTGGGCGTCGAGGTCCGCGGCGGTCCGCTTCAGCTCCTCCGCGTTGCGGCGGGACGCCGTCAGCTCGGCGACCGTGCGGCGGCGCATGGCCTCCACCGCGCGGGCGAGCGAACGCAGGTCGGAGGGCCCCCGCTCGGGGATCTCCTCGTCGAACGCGCCGCCGGCCACCCGCCGGGACGCGGCCCGGACCTCGCTCAGCGGCCGAACGACGCTCACCTGCAGGAGCACGGCGAGGCAGAGGCCGGTCAGCAGGAAGGCCGCGACGATCGCCAGCAGGACGTGGTCGCGTTCGGAGCGGGCCTGCGCGAAGGTGGTGCGGGCGTCGGACTGCACGCTGTCGAGCCGAATCTGCTGGGTCTTGATCCGCGCGCGGACCTCGTCGAAGCGGTTCTTGCCCAGTTGGACCGAAGGCCCGCTCGTCCCGGCCTTCCCCGCCGCGAGGGTGGGCGAGGCGAAGGAGTCCTGCCAGGTACGCGCGGCCTCCTCGACGGCCGTCAGGTCGGCCAGGGCCGCGCCCTCGTCGTCGAGCAGCGTCGCCAGTCTCCGGGACGAAGCGCGCTCGTTCTCCAGACCGCGCTCGTACGGCTCCAGCAGCCCGGGGTCGCGCGTCAGCAGGTAGCCGCGCACTCCGGTCTCCTGGTCCAGCAGGGCGGACTCCAGCCGCAGGGCCTCCCGCTGGGCCGGCGCGATCCGGTCGACGAGCCGATCGCCGGCCGCCGTCGTGTTCGACAGCAGGGCGGCGCCGACCACGGCGGTGGCGACGACCATCACGCCGAGCAGGGCCAGCACGGCCATGAACCACGCGCGCAGGCTCAACCCCGTACGGCCGGTACGGGGCGGTGTCGGGGTGTCTGTCCGGTCCGGGGTACTCACGAGGAGGTGTTCCATTCGAGGTGGAGTACGGCGACGTCGTCGGCCAGGCCCCCGCTGTCCGCGGCCAGGCTCTGGGCGGTGTGGATGAGGGTGTCGACGAAGGCGTCCGCGGGCAGATCGTTGTGCTTGCGGGCGATGTCGAGCAGCCCGTCCTCGTCGAGGCGGTCCGAGCCGGAGCCGATCCGCCCCTCGATCAGCCCGTCGGTGAAGAGCATCACGGCCCCCGCGTTCTCGACGGCGACCTCGACGACGGGCCAGCGGGTGTCCCAGTCGGGCACGATGCCCAGCGCGGGACCGCCGGGCACCTCCTCCAGTCGCACTCCCGCCGAGGAGCGGACCAGGAAACCGGGGTGGCCGGCGCGCTGCACGCTGATGTGCGGCGAGCCCGGCGGCCGGGTGAGCGCGATGAGCGTGGCGAAGATCTCGGGCCCGGAACGCTCGGCGACCAGGATCTTCTCCAACAGTTCGAGGAGGTCCTGACCGCGGGCGCCGGCCATGACGAACGCCCGCCACGCCACGCGCAGGCACACGCCGAGGGCCGCCTCGTCCGGGCCGTGGCCCGAGACGTCACCGACGACGGCGTGCGTCGCCCCGTCCGGAGTCTGGACGACGTCGTAGAAGTCACCGCCGAGGAGCGCCTGGGCCCGCCCGGGCCGGTAGCGGGCACAGACCGAGACGGTGTGGTCCAGCAGGAGCGGAGTCGGCAGCAGGCCGCGTTCCAGTCGGGCGTTCTCCTCCGCGCGCAGCCTGCTCGCCTGGAGGGAGGCCGCCGCGAGTTCCGTGTGCTTGCGCTGGATCGCGTAGCGGATGGCGCGCATGAAGACGTCTGCCTCCAGGCGGCCCTTGACCAGGTAGTCCTGCGCCCCCGCCGCGACGGCGGCGAGACCGGCCTGCTCCTCGGAGAGACCGGTGAGGACGACCACGGCCGCTTCGGCGGCGTTGGCCAGCACCTTGTTCAGGGCGTCGAGCCCGTGGGCGTCGGGCAGGTGCAGGTCCAGCAGGACGCACTGCGGCGCCTCGCCCTTCAGCCGGGGCAGTGCCTCCGCCAGGGAACCCGCGCGGCCGAGCCGGACGTCGACCCCGCTGTCCGCGACCAGCTCCTCGACGAGGAGGGCGTCACCCTCGTCGTCCTCGATGAGCAGGACACGCGGGGGCAGACCGCTCCACAGCGCGCGGGAGCGGTCCTCCTCGATCGACGTGGCCTGCCGAGGCGGGCTCACCACTGCGCGTGACAGCGGTTGCGTATTGTCTGCAGGGTGCGAGGACCCCAGGCCGAGAGCGCTCCCCATGGCGTTGCGTTTCCCCTCTCGCCACACAGCGCGCAGGCCCGACGGGCGCCTGGTGCGTCCGAAGCGAGACTAGAGCGATCATTTGCCATCGGGCAATATTTTAACTGGTCAATCATCCGGGTCTGACCAGTCGCCCGGATCCGCCGGCCGCCCGTCGAGGACGTCAGGCCGTGTCGGACAGCCGGGTGGCCCGCGACGGTTCGGTACCCGCCCCCCGTGCGGTCGGCTCCCGAGCCGCGGCCCCGTGCGGGGCCGGCGTCGCCCCGGCGCCCGGCGCCCGGGCCCCCGCGGCGAAGAGGTCCGCCGCCGCCTGCCGCAACCCCGTCAGGCCCACGATCAGCGCCTCGATCGCCGCCGGTTCCATCAGGTCGAGCACGGCGGACAACTCCCGCAGTCGGATCGCCCGGTACTCGTCCAGCAGGAGCCTGCCCTGTCGGGTCGGGTGCAACTCGACCTCGCGCCCGCTGGTCCGGCTGCGCGAGCGGGTCAGCAACCCCATGGCCTCCATCCGGTCGCATAGCCGCGTCACCGACGGCGGTCGGGAGCCGAGCATCGCGCCCAGGGTGCGCAGGTTGATGCCCTCCGTCCGCTCCACGACGAGCAGCGCGCGCAGCTGTGAGGGGGATATCGCGGGTGTCGCCGCGTCCTGGCCGCGCGCCAGCAGCACCTCGAGGAGCTCCGCGACCGCGACGGTCGTCACGGAAGGGTGCGCTTCCGTGCCGGGTCGACCGTCGAGAGGGGGCATGGGGCCCACTCTGCCACCGCCGCGCCCCGGATGTCGCTTCCGCCCGGTCCCGACCGACACGGTGGAAGATCGGCGGGCCACGCCCGTCCGGCCCCGGAACCAGGCGCCCGGGGCGGGGTTCGCGGCGCACCGGTACGCCCGGGCCCGCGACGCGTGTGAGACTCCTCTACCGGATGCTCACACCGCGTCCACACCCACGACCAGGAGAGGCAGGCCGCACCCCGTGCCCCCAAGTGATTCGGTGGAGCGCATCCTGCGCGCCGCGGCACCCCACGAGCTGCTCGACGAGGTCCGCGCCCTGCTGGTCGCACGCCACGGAGCGCTGTCCGTCGAGCTGCTGCTGGCCGACTACGCCATGACCCGCCTGCGGCCCCTGACCACGCCGCCGCACGACGCCGAGCCGGTGTCGGTGTACTCCACGGCGCCGGGCCGGGCCTTCGGCGCGCAGGAGCCGTACCTCGTGGCCGGCGGCGAGCGGGTCACCGTCCACCTGCCGGTGAGCGTGCGCGGCGATCGGCTCGGAGTGCTGAGCGTCACGTTGCCCGAGGGCGCCGGTACGTCCGAGGTCAGGGACGACCTTGGGCAGGTGGCCGACGCGCTCGGCCACGAGCTCCTCGTGGCCGAACGGGACACCGACCTCTTCCGTCAGGCGCGGCGCACGGAACGGCTGACCCTCGCCGCCGAGATGCAGTGGCAGCTGCTCCCGGGCCGCTCCTGCGCCCGCCCCGAGTACAGCCTCGGCGCGCAGCTGGAGCCCGCCTACGCCATCTACGGCGACTGCTTCGACTGGTCGACCTCGGCCGACCGCCTGTCCCTCGCCGTCAACAACGGCATGGGCGAGGGGATCGACGCCGCGCTGCTGACCAACCTGGCCGTCAACGCCGTGCGCAACGCCCGCCGCGCCGGGCTCAACCTGGTCGACCAGGCCTGCCTCGCGGATCAGGCGGTCTACGGGCAGTACCGGGGGGAGCGCCATCTGGCGATGCTGCTGCTCGACTTCCACCTGGACACCGGACGCGTCGAGATCGTCGACGCGGGGTCGCCGAGGATCTGGCGGTTGCGCGACGGGAACGTCGACGCCGTCGAACTGGACGCCCAGCTGCCCCTCGGGATGTTCGAGGACACGGTCTACACCTGCCAGGACTTCCGGGTCGAACCGGGGGACCGGCTCCTGCTCGCGAGCGACGGGGTCTACGACGTGGCCTCGCCGGCCGGCGAGGCCTACAGCCTGCGCGCCCTCGCCCGGGCCATCACCAGCACCCGTCTCCTGCCGCCCTCCCAGGTACCGGGGGCGATCCTGGAACACCTCGCGGGCCACCGGGGCGCCGGCGTCGAGTCCACCGACGACGCCACGGTGCTGTGCCTGGACTGGGCGGGCCGCCCGGGGGAAGAGGCCTGACGCCCGCCCACCGGGCCACCCGCCGGGCGGCCCGGTGTCACACCTCGACCTCGGACCAGAAGGAGGCCATGCGGTCCTGGACGGCCTTGAGGGTGACCCGGAGCTCGGCGAACCCGGGCGCCGAGCCGTAGACGGTACCCAGGATCCACTCCGTCCCCGCCCGCCAGTCCGCCCGCCACCCCGGGGTGATCCCGACGTCCACCAGATCGACGCCGGGGATGTCGTAGAGGTCGTCGAGGAGCTCGTCCCCGCCGGGGACGCAGGCGTCCGACGGCGGGGAGACGAGGTACTGGAAGGCGACCCTGCGGTCGGACCCGTCGAGCCCGAGCACCGGTTCGGGCGGGTCGAAGGCGCCGAGCGCCGCATCGACGGCGTGGCCCAGCAGGTCGACTCCCGACGAGCGCTTGAGGATGTCCGAGATGCCGCCGCCGATGCGGCCGTTGACCTCGATCACCCGGGGACCCCCGGGGGTGAACTTGATCTCCGTGTGGGTCACCCCCTCACGGACGCCGAGCGCCCGCAACGCCCGCCGCTCCAACCGGACCACCTGCTCGACGAGGTCCGCGGGGAGTTCGGCCGGGACGAACAGCCCGGTCTCCCGGAAGGGGAAGGCGAGCGGCAGCTTGCCCGTGACGCCCACCGTCCTGGTGTCGCCGTCCCTGGTCACCGACTCGACCGAGACGTAGTCGCCCCAGAAGTCCCCCACCGCCGAGGGGTCGCCGACCAGGTACTCCTCCAGCACGTACGCGCGGGGCCGCGCCACCCCGTCGGTGAACTCCGCGTACCGCGCCGCGAGTTCCTCCGCACTGTCCACCCGGCAGGTGTCCGTGCTGCTGCACCCCGCCCGCGGCTTGATGACCGCGGGCAGCCCGGTGGCCGCCAGCGCCGGGGCGAGGTCCCCGGCGGAGCGGATCAGTCGGCACGCGGTGCTCTGGACCCCGGCCGACGCCAGGGCCCGGCGCTGGCGGAACTTGTCCACCAACACGTCCGCGGTGTCGGGTTCGTGGAACGGCAGGCCGCACGCCTTCGCCGCGACCGCGGTCGCCCGGAGCAGCGAATCGCTGAACGTCACCACCCCGTCGGGCGCCAACCCGGCGACGAGCGCGCACAGTTGTGCCTCCGTCAGCCCACGGGTGTCCACCACCCGGGTGGTCCTCGACACCGGGGCCAGATCCGCGGCGACCAGCGGGTCGCCCAGATCGCCGAGGAACACCACCGCGCAGCGCCCCCGCGCGGTGTCCAGGAGCCCCAGCGGGGTGGCCGCGCCGCGCCCGTACAGGACGGCCAACACGGGCGGGTCCCCGGCCCGCGCCGCGCCCCCGGGGCCGTGGGCGGGCCTCATGCGCGGTACGCCCTTTCGGGGTCCGGTGCGCGGTCCGGGCCGAACGAGCTCCGCTCGGCGGCGACGGAGGCGTGCTCCCACGCCTCGCGGTCCCGGAGGTAGAGCGGCCCGTCGGCGACGATGGACCGCGTCACGGCCGTTCCCGCCCCGAGCCGCCAGCGGACCGTGCCGGTGACGCCCTGCGAGCAGACGTCGACGAAGGCCTGGCTCGCGCGCCGCAGGCCGTCGAACCAGCGGCCCTCCACGGCCTCGCGCACCCAGATCTGCTCCTGGTGCATCTTCTCCCGGATGGTCTCCGCGGGCAGCGTCGCCGTCTCCAGGTGACGGTGGGAGCGCAGCAGCAGGGTCGCCGCCGGCATCTCCCTGACCTCCAGGACCTTCTGTCCCGCGGCCAGGTGCTCCAGCCCGGAGTACCGGCCGATGCCGTGCGCCCCGACCCGCCGGTTGAGCGTCTCGACGAGGTCCGTCAACGGCAGGGGGCGACCGTCCACCGAGACGGGCCGGCCCCGGTCGAAACCGATCTCGATCTCCTCCGGGCCCGTCCCGGGCCGCGGCACGCTCCACCGGTACAGCTCCTCCGGTACGGCGTGGTCCTCGGGGTCGTCGAGGATTCCCGACTCGAACTCCCGACACCACAGGTTGGAGTCGCCGCTGACCAGCCGCTCGTTCAACTGGTCGAGCCCGGCCTCCTTCAGCTCGTGCATCTTGCGGTCCCGGTCGACGGGGGTCAGGTCGTACGGGCTGCCGTGGCGCCCGGCGAACCCGAGCAGGTCCAGGGCCCCGTTGAGTCGGCGCAGGGTGTTCTGCGAGCGGTTCGCGGTGTGCAGGACCGTTTCGGCACCGAGTCGGCGCGCCGTGTCCACGGCGATCTCGGCGATCAGCGGCCGGCTCAGCGAGCTGCTGATCGGGTGGGTGTCGAGGTACACGGCGTGCGCGGCGATCGCGGGGCGGACGTACTCCTGCGCGAACCTCTCGCGGGCATCCACCAGGTGCAGCCGGACGCCGAGTTGGTCGGCGATCGCCTGCTTGCACGCGCTGCTCTCGTCCTCGCCGAGATCGACGCTGAGCGCGTGCACGTCCCGTACGCCCGCCCGGACCAGCCGCAGCAACAGGTACGTGCTGTCGAGCCCGCCGCTGAAGAGGGTGACGACGGGGGAGGACACGTCGGGCGCGTCGAGACGGAGGTCGTCGAACGAGCGGATCGGGGTCCGGGGTCTCACTGTTCGTCCTCCCGCCGCTCGGCGAGGGCGGCACTGAACCCCGCGACGGTGGGTTCGTCGAACACCAGGTGCATCGGCACCTCGAAACCGAGCAGTTTCTCCAGCTTCCGGGTCGCGCGGATCACCTTGAAGGAGTCCCCGCCGACCTCGAAGAAGTCGTCGTGCAGGCCGATCGCCGGCAGGGCGAGGGCCTCGCACCAGACGTCGGCGACGAGTTTCTCCACCTCGCCCGCCTCGGCGGCGGGCGTCTCCAACGCGGTGGTGGCCGGCAGCGCCGTGAGCGCCCGGCGCGTCAACAGGGCACGGTCGAGCTTGCCGTTGGCGGTCAGCGGCAGCTCCGCCAGCCCGGTGAGGGCGGCCGGGACCATGTACCCGGGAAGCGCGCGGCGCAGTGCCTCGCGGACGGCCGCGGCGGTGCCCTCCGGGTCGGCGCCCGGCTCGGTCACCAGGAAGCCGACCAGGCGTGCCTCGCCGCCGGACCCGCTCGCGACCACGGCCGCCTGGCGGACGCCGGGCACGCGCAAGGCCGCGGACTCGATCTCACCGAGCTCGATGCGGTAGCCCCGCACCTTCACCTGGAGGTCCACCCGGCCGAGGAACTCCAGCCCTCCCACCGGATGGCTCCGCACGAGGTCCCCGGAACGGTAGAGGATGTCGCCCGGATCGCCGAGGTGGTCCGGGACGAACCGCTCGGCCGTCAGCTCGGGTCGGTCGAGGTAGCCCAGGGCGAGACCGGCGCCGCCTATGTACAACTCGCCCGGCTCCCCGTCGGCCACCGGACGGCCGTCCTCGTCGAGGATCCGCAGCGTGGTGTCCTCGATGGCCGGCCCGATGTACACGGTCTCCAGTTCCGTGTCCCGCGGCAAAACCCACGCCGTGCAGTAGATCGTGCACTCGCTCGGGCCGTACAGGTTGGTGAGCGGCGCGGTGGACCGGGCGTGGAAGCGGCGCACCAGCCCGGGGCCGAGCGGCTCCCCGCCGGTGAGGACCCGGCGCAGTCCGTCGAAGCGTTCCTCCGGGCCGCGGGCCGACAGGAACAGGTCGAGCAGGGAGACCACGCAGTAGAAGGTGGTGACGTGCGCCTCGCGGAGCGTCCGCGCGAGGTAGTCGGCGTCGCGTTGGCGGCCCGGCGCCGCGATCACCATCGTGGCACCGGTGATCAGCGGCCAGTACACCTCGATGAGGAACATGTCGAAGCTGCACGCGGTGTGGTGCAGCATCCGGTCGTCCTCGCCCAGCCCGTGGGCGCGCTGGAGCGCCCTCAGGCGACTGGCGATCGCCCGGTGCGGGATGAGGGAGGCCTTGGGGCGGCCGGTGGAGCCCGAGGTGTAGATGGCCACCGCGGGCCGCTCGGCCAGGTCGGCGGCGGGCTCGAACGCGCCGACCGGCTCCTCGGCCGCGCACTCCTCGACCGTCACCACCTCGACGTCGAGCCCGGCGGGGAACCGGGACCGAAGGGCCGAGGTGGTGATCAGCAGCCGGGGCCGGCAGTCGGCCAGCATGTCGAGGGTGCGCTCCACCGGATCGTCGGTGTCGAACGCGACCTGGGCGGCGCCGGAGATGACCACACCGCTCACGCCCACCACGAACTCCGCGGAGCGCTCCAGGTAGACCGCCACCCGGTCGCCGGGACGCGCCCCCCGCCGCCGCAGCAGCGAGGCGACCCGCAGGCAACGGTCCCGGAGCGCGCCCGCGGTGATCTCCCGGTCGCCGTCGATGACGGCGACCCGCTCGGGGGCGCCGTCCCACCGTCTCAACAGCAGGGTGTCGAGCCGGTCTTCGGCCGGTTCGAGAAGGGTGGCCATCACGCGTGTTCCCATCGGTGTGTGGTGTGTGTCCGCTCCGCCGCCCGCGGCGGGCCCTGCGGTGTCGTCAGTCGGATTCCGGGAGGGCCTCGGCGAGCGCCGCCGTGAGTTCGCGGACCGTGGAGGCGTCGAAGAACAGCTCGATGTCCAACTCGGCGCCCAGTTCGGCCTGGAGCTTGGAAGCCAGGCGCATCGCCCGCAGCGAGTCGCCGCCGAGTTCGAAGAAGTCGTCGTCGAGCCCGACCTCGGGCAGGGAGAGCACGTCCCGGAACAGCTTCGCGACCAGTTCCTCCCGCCCCTGTGCCTCCGCGGCGCCGACGACCTCCGGCGCGGGGGCGTCCGTCGCCCCCTCCGGCGCGGGCAGCGGCGCCCGCAACGCGAGGAGATCCGTCTTGCCCGCCGGAGTCAGCGGCAGTTCGGCCAGCCCCACGAAGGTTTCCGGAATCATGTACGACGGCAGCCTGCGTCGCAACTCACTCGCCAACCAGGCGGGTTCGAGCACGGCGGCGCGCTCCGTCGGCACGGTCCACGCGACCAGCCGACCGTCCCGCACGGCCACCGCGGCGCCCGCCACCGCGGCCAGGTCCAGGAGCACCGCCTCGATCTCGCTCGGCTCGATGCGGTACCCGCGCAGCTTCAGCTGGCGGTCGATCCGGCCGAGGACCTCCACCCGGCCGTCGGGCAGCACACGGGCGTGGTCGCCGGTGCGGAACATCCGGGTGCGCCCACCGGTGAACGGGTCGCCGACGAAGCGCTCCGCGGTGAGTTCGGGAAGGTTCCAGTAGCCCTCGGCGACCCCGTCGCCACCGATGCACAGCTCGCCCACGCAACCGATCGGCAGCAGGGCGTCGGCCGGGTCGAGCACGCGCAGCACGGTGTTGGAGAGGGGACGCCCCACCGTGACCCGCACGGTGTCCTTGCGGATCTCCTCCACGCTGGAGTAGACGGTGGTCTCGGTGGGCCCGTACATGTTCCACACGCTCGACCCGCGCTCCGTCAACGGGGCCGTCAGGTCCGGCGGGAACGCCTCGCCGCAGCTGTAGAGCCGGGGCCGGTCCACGCCCTGCCAACCGGAGTCGAGCAGCGCCCGGTACCGGGACGGGGTCGCCTGGAGGGCCGTGATGCCGTGCTGCTCGACGTACCGGTCCAGCTCGGTGCCGCTCAGCCCCAGCGAACGGTGTCCGACGTGCACGGTCGCCCCGACGGCCAGCGGTACGAGCAGCTCGGCCAGCGAGGTGTCGAAGGTCAGCGTGGTGAGGGCCAGGAACCGGTCCTCGGCCGTGAGCCCGGGGTGGCGGAACGCCAGAGCGTCCACGAGGTTCGCGAGCGCCCGGTGGCCGACCGCCACGCCCTTGGGGTTGCCGGTGGAACCCGAGGTGTAGATGAGGTAGGCGAGCCCGTCCGGGTCCGCTTCGGGCAGGACCGCCGGGTCGGGCCGGGTGCCGTCCTCGCCGGCGTCCGGCGCGAGCGTCTCCCGGGACAGGTCGAGCACCGTGCCGGCCCAGGACTCCGGGCCCGGCAGCGGCGTGCCGTCGGTGAGGACCAGCGCGGGGGCCGCGTCCTGCAGCACGTACGCGATCCGGTCCGCCGGGTGCGACGGATCGAGCGGCACGAAGGCGGCGCCCGCCCGCGCGACGGCGAGCAGCGCGGTGACCAGGTCGGCGCCCCGACCGAGGCAGACCGCCACCCGGTCGCCGCCGCGCACCCCGAGGGCGACCAGCCGCAGGGCCAGCGCCGTGGCCCGCGCGTCGAGTGCGCGGTAGTCGTACGTGGTCGATCCGGCGACCACGGCCGGGTGGTCGGGGCGGTCGCGGACGGCCGCGCCGATCAGGTCGGCCAGGAGCGCGCGCGGCGGGGTCCGGTCGACCTCGGCGCCGTTCCAGCGGTCGAGCTGGAGCGCGCGCACCGGCTCGGGGACGGCGAGGAGTTCGCGTACGGGCGCCTGCGGCCGGTCGGCGAACCGGGTGAGGACCGTCGCGACGTGGGCGAGCAGCGCCTCGGCCTCGCCCTCGTCGAAGCGGGCGGAGTCCACGACCGCCTGGAGGTGGGTGTCCCGCCCGGTCCGCACGACGAGGGTCACCGCGTAGTTCGTGCGGGTCTCGTAGCGGACGTCGGTGATGACCGCGCCGCCGGAGAGCACGGCCCGCGACTCGTCCGGGTAGTTCTCGAACACGACCACGGAGTCGAAGAGCGCGACGCCCGGTTGCAGTCCGGCCCACCGCTGCACCTCGGTCAGCGGGGTGTGCTGGTGCTCCAGGATGGGGTGCCGGGCCTGCGCGTACCGCGACAGCCAGGCGTCCGCGGGCAGGTCCGGCTCGATCCGGGCGCGGGTCGCGACGGTGTTGATGAACATGCCGATCATCTCGGCGGCCCGGTCCAGACCGGCCGGGCGACCGGAGACGGTGACACCGAAGACCACGTCCTGCTTGCCGCTGTACCGGGCCAGGGTCCCGGCCCACGCGGCCTCGACCACGCTGCCGAGCGTGGTGGAGCGGGACGCCGCGAGCGCCCGCAGCCGGTCGGTGGTCGCGGCCGGCAGGGTCGTGGAGACCCTGCGGTAGTCGCCGGACGGGCGGGCCCCGGGACGGGTTCCGGGGAGCGTGAGGGTGGCGGGCTCCCGGTAGCCGGCGAGGTGCCCGGTCCAGAACTCCCGGTCCCGGTCCGCGTCCTGACCGCGCAGCCAGGCGATGTACTCGCGAAACGGCGGGGGCGCCGGGCGACCCGGGTCCGCGCCGCCGAGCGTCGCGGTGACCTCGGCCATCAGCAGGGCCGCCGACCAGCCGTCGAGCAGCAGGTGGTGGTAGGTCCACACGAGGAGGTGCTCGTCCGGGAGGCGCAGGACGAGCAGCCGCATCAGCGGCGGGCGGGTCAGGTCGAAGGGCTCGCGGCGCCTGCGGTCCAGCTCGCCGGCGATCTCCGTGTCGCGGGCGGCCCCGTCGAGGTGCGACAGGTCACGGAAGTCGACGGGCACCTCCGCGGTGGGCAGGACCACCTGGCGCGGTGCGCTGATCCGCTCGTGGACGAACGCGGTGCGCAGGACGGGATGGCGGGCGGCGGCGGCCCGCCAGGCAGCGGTGAGGCCCTGGACGTCGAGGTCCCCGCTGACGCGGAAGGTGGTGAGCTCCACGTAGAGGCCGTGCTCCGGAGAGGTCGTGCTGTGGAAGAGCATGCCCTCCTGGGCAGGCGAGAGCGGGTAGATGTCCTCGATGTCGTTCATTTCTTGTCCTCTCCGAACCCGAACAGGTTCATGACCTGTGCCAGGTCCTCGGTGCTGAGATCGGCGTCCGGGAAGGCGCCGGTGTCCGCGCGGGGCGGTGCCTCGGCGACGGGGGCCGGTGGTCCGGACCCCGGGGTCCCGGGCGCCGCGGGTCCCCCGGAGGCGGCGTCGGCCGCGTCGCGGAGGTGGGCGGCGAGGCCGCCCGCGGTCGGGTGGGCGAACAGGTCGCTCGGCGCCACGGCCAGGCCGATGCGCTGGAGTTCGGCGGTGATCTGCACGATGGTCAGGGAGTCCGCGCCCAGCTCGAAGACGCTGTCGTCGGCGCCGATCCGGGGCACGCCCAGCATCCGGGACCACACGTCGGCGATCCGCTGCCCGATGTCGTCCGGGTCCACGGGGCGCGCGGTGTCCTCGGGGGAGTCCGGGGAGTCCGGGCGGGCGACCACCGCGCCGGCCGCCGATTCGGCGCCGGCGCCGGGCAGCGGGTGCGCGAGGCCGGCGCGCGGGCTCACCAGCACGTGCGGCAGGTGACGGTTGGCGAGGATCCGTTCGAGGGCGAGCAGACCCCGCCCGGTCGCGATGCCGCCGGTGTCGCCGGTGTCGCCGGGCCGGCCGGGCGCACCCGGGCGGTCCACGCCGGCGGGCGCGGTGACCGCGCGCAGCACGAAGCCCTCCACCGACGTCAGCGGGGAGCCGTCCGGGGCGGTGAGGAACACGTCCGCGACCAGGGTGTCGTCGCCGGCCGGGTCCCCGGACCGCATGACCACGTGGGCGCGCAGCGCGTCGCCGAGGTCCCGATGGACGATCACGCGCCGGTAGGCGACCGGCAGGTGGCGACCCGACAGGCCCGCCGCGGCGCCCGTCGCCACGTCCAGCAACGCCGGGTGCAGCGGATGCGCGGAGAGGTCGCCGTGGAACGCCTCGGGCAGGCGCATCGTCAGCAGGGCCTGCGCGTCACCCCGGTGGATCCCGTCGAGGCAGTCCCACCGCGGGCCCGTGGTCAGCCCCACGGCGCCGGTGGCGCCGTCGCCCCCGGCCGGGGCGACCGGGCGCCGCACCGCGCCGGTCGGCGCGCCTCCGTCGAGGGCCGTCCCGTCGGTGATCGTCCCGTCGGGGGCCGTCCACTCGGGGGCGGGGCCCTCGTACGGGGCGATCCGGCCCTGGCCGTGCGGACGGGCGGACGCGGACGAGCACACCTCCCAGTCGTGCCCCCCGCCCGCGGCGGGACGCAGCCGTACGGTCACCACCGTCGGCCGGCCCTCCGGCAGCCACAGCGGCAGGGTGAACACGGCGTCCAGCTCCACCGGCCCCGGACCCGCCACCAGACGGTGCGCCGCGACGGCGAGGTCGAGGAGCGCCGTACCGGGCAGCACGGGCTCACCCGACAGCCGGTGCTCGGCGGACAGCCAGTCGGTGTCCGGGCCGGTGCGCAGCCTCAGCGCGGTCCAACCGTCCCCGCCGGTGTGGCGGGCCTCGAACAGCGGGTGGTCCAGCGGGTCACCGGCGTCGTCCGGGGTGCTCCCGAGGGCGTGGCGCAGTGCCATCCCGGTCTCGGACCAGCGGTCCCAGCCGATGGACACGAGGGTGTCGTCGGTGTGCGCGTAGCTGTCCAGGAAGGCGTTGGCACCGCTGTAGTCGGCCTGCCCGGCGGCGTCGGTGACGGCCAGGACCGAGGAACACAGCACGACGGCCGGCCGGTCCTCGGCCGTCAGGCGGTGCAGCAGGAGGGTCCCGCGCACCTTGGGGGCCAGTACCGCGGCCACGTCCCGCCGGGTCCGCAGGGCCATGGTGCCGCCGCCCGGCAGGCCGGCGGCGTGCACGATCCCGGCGATCGCGCCGTGTGCGGCGCGGATCCGGCCGAGGGCGGACTCCAGTTCCCCGGCATCGGTGACGTCGCACTGCACGAGGCAGACGGCCGCCCCGTGCGCGGTCAGTTCGGCCAGGGCCCTGGCCTGCTCCGGCGGGCAGTCGGGGGCGGCGGCGGCGCCCGCGGGCCTGATCGTGGTCCAGCCCGGGCCGTCCGGCACCGGGCGTCGGCCGACCAGCAGCAGCGTGCGGCCGCCGTCCCGGGCGAGGCGCCCGGCGACGGCCAGGCCGATGCCGCCGAGACCCCCGGTGATCAGCCAACCGCCGCCCGGGAGAGCCGAGGTGGGCGAGACCGACGCCTCGTTCCCGGCGAGCAGCGCGGGCCGGTCCCAGCCGGGCACGAGCCGAGCCCGCCCCCGAACGGCGATCAGCGGCGCCGCCGGCCCCGCCGCCCGCAGCTCGACCAGGGCCGCGTCGGCGGCGCGTTCCAGCGCCGGGGCGTCGTGGGGCGCGCAGTCGAGATCGAGGGCGCCCAGGGTGAACCCGGGCAGTTCGCCGGGCAGCGCGCGTACGGCTCCCATGGCGGTGGCGGCCTGCGGGGTGCGGGGAGAGCGGCCGTGCACGCCGTGGGCCCCGTCGCTGACCAGCAGCATCCGTACCGGACGGCCGGGGAAGGCGGCGCTCAGGGCCTGCGCCAGCTCGGCGGGCACGGTGAGGGCGAGGAGGGCGCCCCGTTCCACCTCGGCGGGGTCGGCCCGCTCCGCGTCGAGGGCGTCGAGCGCCCAACAGGAGACGACCGTGTCGATCGCGTGGCCCTGTGCGGCCAGCTCATCGACCAGCGTCGAGAAGGCCCGGGGGTCCTCGGGGTCGACCACGCGCCCGGGCGCCCGCCCGCTCGCGGTGTCGTCGGCAGCGCCGTCGGGAGTGCGGGCGAGGGCCCGTACGGTGTGGACCTCGGAGCCCTCCCGCACGAGCCGCGCGGCGATCCGCCCGGCCAACCCGGTCTCGTCGGCGAGGAGCAGGACCGTGCCGGGGGCGGTGTGCGGGTCGGTGGCGGGCGGCGCGGTCTGGGACCAGGACGGCACACGGAACCACTCGTCCACGGAACCGGCGGACGCGGAGGCGGCCGGGGCGCCGGTGGACGCGGTGACGGCGGGTGCCGACGCCTCGGGACGGGGCCGGTCGCCCCGAGGGCCGCCCGTCGGCGTGAACCAGTGGCGGGCCGGTTCGAACGGGTAGCCGGGCAGCGGTACACGCCGCCGTCCCGCCCGCTCCCCGAGGGCGGACCAGTCGACGGCCACGCCCCGCTCCCACAACCCGGCGAGGGCGGCCAGCCGGGCCGGGGGACCGTCGGGGCCACGCGCGCCGGAGTCCGCGGCGTACAGGGACGGCAGGACGAGCCGCTCCGCACCCGCGGTCCGTCGGGCGAACCCCGACAGGGCCTGCCCGGGGCCCGCTTCGAGGAGTACGGCCCCCTCCGGCAGGGCGGCGAGCGCGTCCGCGAACCGTACGGTGCGCCGCATCTGCCGCACCCAGTACGCGGGCGACCGGGCCTCCCGCGCCGTCAGGGCGCGCCCGGTCAGGGTCGACACCACGGTGACGGCGGGCGCCTGCGCGGGCACCGAGGCCACCAGTTTCGTGAACTCGTCCAGCAGCGGGTCGGCGTGCCGGCTGTGGAAGGCGTGCCCGACGCCGAGCACACGGCCCGTCACCCCCTGGTCGGCCAGCAGCGCGGCGAAGCGGTCCACGGCCGCCGGATCGCCCGCCACCACGCAGCGGTCCGGCGCGTTGACGGCGGCGATCTCCGGCAACGGGGCGTCCGCGGGGTCGAGTTCCCGGCCGAGTCGGTCCAGGTGCGCCCGCGTCTCGCGCTCGGGCAGCGGCACCGCGAGCATCGCGCCCGGGGGCATGCCGCTCATCAGCCGCCCGCGCTCGGCGACCAGTCGCGCCGCGTCCCGGAGGGTGAACACCCCGGCGGCGCACGCGGCGGCGAACTCGCCGACGCTGTGCCCGACCAGCGCGACGGGGCGGATCCCCACGGCCGTCCACCACGCGGTCAGCGCGTACTCGACGGCGAAGAGCGCCGGTTGCGCCACCTCGGTGCGGTCGAACAGGTCCGGGTGCGAGGGGTCCAGCAGCAGCGCCCGGGGCGTCGCCCCGGTCCAGGGCTCCAACGCGTCCAGGGCGCGGTCCAGGGCCTCGCGGAACACGGGTTCCGCCTCGTACGGCTCGGCGGCCAGGCCGGGCGCCCCGGCGCCCTGGCCGGGGTACAGCAGGACGACGTCCGGCTCGCGTTCGGCGGCCCGGACGGGCCGGACCGCGGCGATCGGTCCGGCGGCGCCGTGGCGCGGCGCCAGGACCGCACCGCGCCAGGCGTGGGCGGTGCGCCCGGTCTGGAGGGTGTGCGCGGCGTCGGACAGGTCCGGCGCGCCGGGCGCGGCGAGCGCGCCGTCCAGCCGGGCGGCGGCCCGCTCCAGCGCCTCGGGCGTGCGCGCGGACAGCGGGAGCACCTCCCACCCGGTGGCCCGCGGCGCGGGCCGGGCGGGGCGCGGCAGTGGCGGCGGGTCCTGGAGGATCACGTGCGCGTTGGTGCCGCCGATCCCGAAGGAGCTGACGCCCGCGACGCGTTCGCCGTCGGGACGGGACCAGCCCTCGGGCGCCGTCAGGACGCGGAACCCGGTCTCGGCCAGGCCCTCGCTCGGCCGCTCGAAGTGCGCGGTGGGGACGAGCGTACGGTGTTGCAGACAGAGCACGGTCTTGATCAACCCGGCCATGCCGGCGCAGGTGTCCAGGTGCCCGACGTTCGACTTGACCGCGCCCAGCACCCGCTCCGCGTCCGGCGCGGATCCGAAGGCCCGTGCCAGGGCGGCCAGTTCGATGCGGTCCCCGAGCGCGGTGGCGGTGCCGTGCGCCTCCACGTAGGAGACCTCGGCGGGCGTGACCCCGGCGACGGCCTGCGCGGCCGAGATCACCCGGACCTGACCGTCCATGCCGGGCGCGGTGAACCCGACCTTGCGGGAACCGTCGTTGTTCACGGCGGAGCCCAACAGCAGCGCCCGCACCGTGTCACCGTCGGCCACCGCGTCGGCGAGCCGCTTGAGGACGACCGCGCCCACGCCGCTGCCGAACACGGTGCCGGTGGCGGACTCGTCGAAGGGCCTGCAGTGGCCGTCGGCCGACAGGATGCCGCCCTCCGAGTGCAGGTAGCCGTGCCCCTGCGCCACCCCCGCCGACACCGCGCCGGCCAGGGCCACGTCGCACTCGCCGCTGAGCAGCGCCTCGCTCGCCAGGTGCACGGCGACCAGCGCGGAGGAGCACGCGGTCTGCACGCTCATGCTCGGACCGGTGAGCCCGAGCCGGTACGAGGTCTGGGTGGCCAGGTAGTCCTTGTCGCCTGAGGCGAGCCACTGGACGTCCGCGCGGTCGCCCAGCTCCCCGGCATGGGGCAACAGGTGATGCGTGAGGTAGGAGTTGAAGCCCGCCGACGCGTACACGCCGATCGAACCGTCGAACCCCTCGGCCCGCTGACCGGCGTCCTCCAGCGCGGTCACCGCGCACTGGAGGAACAGCCGGTGCTGCGGGTCCATCAACGCCGCCTCGCGGGGCGGGATCCCGAAGTACTCGGCATCGAACTCGTCGATGCCGTCCAGGACACCGCCCGCCGGCACGAACCGGGGATCGGCCAGGCGCTCGGCCGGGACCCCGAGGGCGGCGAGTTCCCCGGGCGTACGGAAGGCGACGCTCTCCCGGCCGTCCACGAGGTTCGCCCAGAAGGCGTCGGCGTCGCGCGCGCCGGGGAACCGGCAGGCGAGGCCGATGACGGCGATCGCGTCCGGCAGGTCCGCCGAATCGGCGGATCCCGGTTCCCTGGTGTCCTGAATGGTCATGCGGTGTCTTCTCCTTCGGGCGTTCTCGGCCGCGGATCGGACCGACCGGCGAGGTGCCGGTCGGTCTCAGTTGGCCGGCGAGGTGCCGGGGCCGCCTCGCCGGCGGGCGGCGCGGCGCCTCTCGTGGTGCTGCCTGCGGTCGGTGACCGACTCGTCGGCGGGGGTGCCGGGGGCGATGGTGGGCGGTTCGGCGGCGGGGGCGTCCTCCCGGTCGGTCGGGGGCGTCCCCGGACGCACCGGCGCCGGGTCGGCCTCCGGCCGGTCGAGCAGGTCGGCCAGGTGGCGGATCGTCGGCCGGTCGAACATCTCGACCACCGACACCTCCCGGCCGAACTCCTCGGTGACCCGGCGCTGGACGCGGACCAGGTGGATGGACGTGGCTCCCGACTCGAAGAAGTTCGTGTCGATGCCCAACTCCTGCCCCTCCAGGACCTCCTGCCACAGGGCGACGAGCCGGTCGACGGTGCTGCCCGTGGGACGCGCCACCAGCACGGCCGGCTCCACGGGGGCCGGGGCCGCCGCGGCCGTGACCACGGCGGCCGTGGCCGGCGTGGCCGGCGCGGTCGCTTCCGGCGGTGCCGCCACGGGCGCGGCGGCCCGCGCGGCCAGCGCCTTGCGGTCCACCTTCCCGTTCGCCGACAGCGGCAGCGCGTCGATCACCCGGACATGTCGAGGCACCATGTACTCCGGCAGCCGCGCGGCCAGTTCGGCGCGCACCGCCGCCGCCCAGTCGTGCGAGTCGTCCGCCGGCGCGGAGGCCGGGACGCCCGAGGGCAGGCCGCCGACCAGGGTGTGCAGCACGCTCTGGTCCTCCTCCAACCGCAACGGCGCGCGCAGCGGCTCCGCGTGCACGTCACCGATCGGACAGAGCCCGATCCGGCAGTCGGCGGCCCGCTGGCGCAGCAGTTGCGCCATCGCGCCGGCCTCCAACAGGCAGAACCTGTCGGACAGCCCGCCGTACACGGGCGTCACCGCGCGGTCGCGGGCGACGAGGAAGATCCCGAACCCGGCGCCCGCCACGAGCGCCCGGTTGGCCTCGGAGAACAACGCCGGGTCCAGCGCCCGACCGGCGTCCGGACCGGTCTCCAGCGAGACCAGGGCCGGGCCCGCGGGGTCGAGGTAGTAGACGCCCGCCGGGATCCCGGCGACGCCGCCCGGCGCCACCGCGAGGTAGGTCTGTACGGGATACAGCCCGCCCGCCGAGCCGAAGGCGTACCGGGGCACACCGTCGTCGTCCTGCCGGGCGAGCGCCGTCAACAGCGCGTACACGTCGGCGGCGGGCACGGGGCCGGCGCCGAAGGACGTGGCCGCGCCCCGGCCGGCTGCCGACGCCCGAAGGGCGAGGGTGTCGGCGGGCAGGACGAACGGGAGGATCTCGCGGCCCGCGAGGTCGGCGCGACGGCCCGGCTGGCTCAACCGCCGTTCCAGCAGGCGGGCCTGCTCGGCGCCGAAGACCGCCGGGGAGCCCGACTGCGCACCGGCCACCGCCGCCGCGTCCGACGGACGCGGCGCCGGCTCGGCCACCGTGCGCGCCGCCTCGCGGACCACGTAGGCCGTGAGGCGGGCGGCCGTGCCCTCGCCCTCGACCAGCGCCGCGGCCTCGCGCACCCCGTCGGTGCGCACCAGGGCGGCCTCGATCTCGCCCAGTTCGATGCGCATGCCGCGCACCTTCACCTGCGAGTCCTCCCGTCCGAGGAACTCCAGCTCCCCGTCGGGCAGCAGGCGGGCCAGGTCGCCGGTCCGGTAGAGCCGCTCGCCGGTCGCGGGGTGCGTGGGGAACGCCCGCGCGGTCAGCTCCGGCGCGTTGCGGTACCCCACGGCCAGGCCGACGCCGCCGATGTACAGGGCGCCGGGCAGGCCGGTGGGACGCAGCCGGAACGCGTCGTCCAGGACGTACATCGACTGGTTGAGCATCGGCCGGCCGTACGGGATGCTCGACCGATCCGGGTCGACGGCGCCGATCGGGTGCAGCACCGACCAGATCGACGCCTCGGTGGCGCCGCCCAGGCTGACGACCCGCGCCTTCGGCGCGACCTCCCGGACCTGGTCGGGCATGCCCACGGGGATCCAGTCCCCGCTGAGCATGACCAGGCGCAGGCTCTCCGCGGTGGCCGCGTCGTTGCCCGCGGTGTGGGCGAGCAGCATCTCCATCAGCGCGGGCACCGAGTTCCAGACGGTGACGCCGTGTTCGCCGACGAGCCGGTTCCAGCGCACCGGGTCGCGTTCCTCGCCGGGTCCCGCCAGCACCAGGGCGGCGCCGGCGGCGAACGTGCCGAAGAGGTCGTACACGGACAGGTCGAAGCCGAGCGAGGACAGCCCGAACACCCGGTCCTCGGAGGTCACCCCGAAGCGCTCGTTGATGTCGACGACGGTGTTCAGGGCGCCCCGATGATCGGTCATCACACCCTTGGGGTCCCCCGTCGAACCGGAGGTGTAGATCACGTACGCGAGGTCGCCGGGATCCGTCGCCACCGGTTCGAACGCCGCGTCGGAGCCCGCGCGGGCGAGGGCCTCCTCGAAGCGGACGACGGCGACGCCGTCCGGGACGCGCTCGTGGACGGACGCGGCCGGGGGCACGAGCAGGGCCGCGGCCCCCGCGTGCCGCAGCGAACCGGCTATACGGGCCGCCGGCAGAGCGTCGTCCAGCGGGAGGTAGGCGGCGCCGACCCGGAGCACGCCGATCGCCGAGGCGACCTGCTCCCAACCCCGGTCCGCGATGACGCCGACCAGGTCGCCGGGGAGGACCCCCGCCTTCCGAAGGGCGTGGGCGACGGCCCGGGAGGCCTCCTCCAACTCGCCGTAGCTCAGGGTGCCGTTCGCGGCGATCACGGCGGTACGACCGGGCGAGCGGCGGGCCCGGTCGAGGAACGGCTCGTGCAGCAGGCCGTCCGGGAGCGGCCCCTCGGTGGCGTTGAGCTGCCGGTACCGGGCGGCCTGCTCGTCGGGGAGCACCTCGCGGTGCGGGTCGCCCCAGGCGTCGGCGTCGGTCGCGAGGGCGGTCAGCAGCCCCGTGTACGCGCCGAACATGTCGTCCAGCGTGCCCGGCGCGAACAGCGCCTCCACGGCGTCCCAGGTGAGCCGCAGCCTGCCCTCGTCCTCGCTGATCTGGTGGTCGAGCCAGACCTGCGGGGTCTGGGTGATGGTGTGCGCGACCCGGGCGCCGAGTCCCGCCGGCGGGGTACCGCCGGCGTCGGCCGCGCCGAGTTCGCTGGTGAACACGACGGGCATGGCCGCGGCGGCCACCCCGCGCCGACGGGCCAGTTCGCCGGCCACGCGCACGCCGCTGACGAGCTGGTGGTCCAGGTCCTCCCAGAGCCGCTCCTGGAGGGCGCGGGCCCGCTCCTCGAAGGGGCCGCTGGTCGCGCGGTCCACCTCCAGCAGGCTCAGCGCGGTGAAGTCACCGACCAGCGAGCCCAGTTCGGGATGGTCGCCGACCCGGTTGAAGAGGGTCAGGTTGAGGGTGAAACGGTCGCTGGACGACCAGGTGCCGAGCACGGTGGCGTATGCGGCCAGGGCCAGCGCCGACGGGGTGATCCGGGCCGCGGCGGCGCGCGCCTTCAGCCGCGACCACAGGTCCGCCGGGAGGTGCGCCTCGCGCCGCCGGAAACGGGTCTCGGCCAGCTCCCCGAGCTGGCGGACGAGCGGCAGCGGCGGCGCCGGCGGCAGGGTGTCCAGCCGCTCGCGCCAGTAGGCGAGGTCTCGCTCGTGGCCGGGCCCCGAACGCCGGGCCTGTTCTGCCATGACGTAGTCGCGGAAGGACAACTCCATGGCCCGCGGTTCGAGTTCGCCCCGATAGACGGCGAGCAGCTCACGCAGCAGGATCTGTACGCTCCCGCCGTCCGCGATGAGCGTGTCGATGCTGAAGTGCAGTCGGGCCGCGCCCCCGTCGGTGTGGCTCGCCCGGATCTGGAACAGCGGCCAGGTCTCGGCGGGCAGCACCTGGTGGGACATCGTGTCGCGGATCGCCTCCAACCGTGCCTCGCGCTCGGCGACCGGCAGCGCACGCAGGTCGGCGCGCTCGATGCGGTAGTCGGGCACCTCGGGAAGGATCCGCTGGGTGCCGTCCGCGTCGACGACCAGACGCAGGGCGTCGTGGCGCCGGACCAGGGACCGCCAGGCGCCCTCGAGACGGTCCAGGTCCACGTCGTCGACGTCGAGTTCGACGAACAGGTGGCAGGACACGTCCCCGCCGACGGCGCCGCTGCGGCCGATCCAATAGGCGCGCTGCACCTCGGTGAGGGGGAACGGTTCGTGGCGGGTCGCCGGGTCGGGCAGCAGCGCCGCGGGCAGCTGCGCCCGCTCCGCGTCGTCGGCGGGGCCGGTCGCCCCGTCGGCCGGCGCGTCCACGCCGCGGGCCAGCGCCGCGACGGTCGGCGCCTCGAAGAGGGCGCGCAGCGCGAGCCGGGTCGAGAACGCGCGCCTGATGCCCGCGACGACCTGGGTGGCGAGCAACGAGTGCCCGCCCAGCTCGAAGAAGTCGTCGTGGACGCCGACCCGTTCGATCCCGAGGGCCTCCTGCCAGATGGCCGCGATCCGCTCCTCGGTGGGAGTGGAGGGCGCGACGTACGCGCCGCCGAGGGCGCGGTCCGTGTCCGGCGCGGGCAGCGCGCCCCGGTCCACCTTGCCGTTGCTCGTCAACGGCAGCGCGTCCAGCACGACGAACCGCGAGGGCACGAGGAAGCCGGGCAGCCGGGCGGCCAGCGCCGCACGCATGTCGGCGGCCGCCGGAGGCGAGTCCGGGGCGTCGGGCACCACGTACCCGACGAGGGACGCGCGGGCGGTGCCGAGGCCGTACGCGGTCACCACGCTCTGGCGGACGCCGGGCACGGCGCCCAGCGCCGCCTCGACCTCCCCGGCCTCGATCCGGAAACCGCGGATCTTGAGCTGGTCGTCGTTGCGGGCCAGGTACTCCAACCGGCCGTCGGGCCGCACCCGGACGATGTCGCCCGTGCGGTACATGCGGGCGGCGTCCGCCCCCGTGCCATCGGTCCGGGACGCCCCGGCCGGGTCCGGCACGAAGCGCTCGGCCGTGAGTTCCGGACGCCCGAGGTAGCCCGCCGTCACGCCCGCGCCGCCGATGTACAGCTCCCCGGGGACGCCGACGGGCGTACGGCGGCCGTGTTCGTCCAGGACCCGTACGGTCGTCCCGGCGACGGGACGGCCGATGGTGACGGCGCCCCGCGCCGGGTCGACGGTGTCGCTCGTGGACCACACGGTGGTCTCGGTCGGCCCGTACATGTTCAGCAACGTGCCGGTGAGGTGCTCGTGCAGCCGGCGCGCGAGGTCCGCGTCCAGGGGCTCCCCGCCGAGGAGGAGCCGGCGCAGCCCGCCGAGCGCCCCGGCGTCCGGCTCGTCCAGCAGGACGCGCGCCAGCGACGGGGTGCACTGGAGGTGGGTCACTCCGTGGGCGCGGATCAGCGCGGTGAGCGGGACCTCCTCGACGCCCGGGCCCCCGGAGAGCGTCGTGGGGGCCGGCGCGTCGGACCGGTCGGGCGCCGCCTCGCGCAGCGCGGCGAGACCGGTCAGGGCGCGCAGCGCCGCGTCGGGGTCGACACCGAAGTCGACGAGGCAGGCGACCTCGTCGACGCCCGCGCCCGCGAGCCGCCCCAGGAGGGGCAACCGGTCCTCGACGGTTCCGATGAAGGAGCCGTCCGTGAGGTAGCGGGCCGCCGCGTGGTCGAGCAGCGCCTCCTGGTCGTCGGCGCTGAAGTCGTCGGCGCGGACGTCGACGCCGAGCGTGGCCGCCATCTTCTCGATCAGTCCGACCGAGGACCGCAGGTAGTCGCGGAAGGGCTGCCGGGCATGGGCCCTGACGTCCTCGGCGTCGTCGCCGATGAACGTGTGCAGCATCAGCGTGACGTGCGGCTCACCCGCGTGACCGGCGCTCCGCCACGCCTCGCGGTAGATCGCGATCCGCTCGGTCAGCTCCTCGACGCTCTGGCCCAGAAGGTGCGTGAGCAGCCGCGCGCCGATCTCCCCGGCCTTGCGGCAGGTCTCGGGGTTGCCGGACGAGGTGAGCCAGAAGGGCAGCTCGGGCTGGACCGGCCGCGGCATGACCGCCACGTCCACGCTGCGGCCCGAGGGTCCCTCGAAGGCGACCCGGTCGCCGCGCCACAGCCGCCGCACCTCGTCGATGCCCTCGACCATGAGCTGCTGCCGGTCGTCGTACGCGTCCTTGGCGAGGACGAAGTCGTCCACGTGCCAGCCGGAGGCGAAGGACAGCCCGACCCGGCCGGCGGAGAGGTTGTCGACGACCGACCACTCCTCGGCGACCCGGACGGGATGGTGCAGCGGCAGCACCACGCTGCCGGCCCGGATCCCGATCCGCTCGGTGCTCTGCGCCACGGCGGCGGCCAGCACGGACGGCGCCGGATAGGACCCGCCGAACGCGTGGAAATGCCGTTCGGGCAGCCACACGGAGCTGAAACCGTGGGTGTCGGCGAACCGGGCGCCCTCCATGAGGAGCCGGTACTGGGCCGGCCCCGGGGGGTGCGCCTCGGAGTCGCTGGAGAAGTAGAAGAGGCTGAACTCCGGTACCGCGGCGGGTGCGGGCCCGTCCGTGGTCGACACGGGCCCCGTGGTCCGACGCGGGACGGGCGCGGCCTCGCCCGCGTCGGGGCTCAGGACCACCCGGTGACCGCGGCTGATCGTCCACAGCAGTTCCAGCACGGAGATGTCGAAGGAGACGCTGGTGACGGCGAGCCAGGTGATCGGCTCCGTGTCCTCCCCGGCCGCTTCCCGCGCGTCGTCCCGGCCCGTGACGATCCGGTCCATCGCCGCGAGGAACGCCGTGAGGTTGCGCCGGAGCACCACCACGCCCTTGGGCCTGCCGGTGGAGCCCGACGTGTGGATGACGTACGCGGGAGCCTCGGGATCGTGCGCCCCGCCGGCGACGGGCGCGAACGGCTCCGCCCCCGGGTCGGTCGCGTCCAGGTCGAGCAGCGGCGCCCCGGACGGCACGGCGTCCCGGGTCCCGGCGTGCACGAGCACGGCCGAGGGGGAGGCGTCGTCCAGGACGAAGCGGATCCGCTCCGCCGGATAGCCCGGGTCGAGCGGCAGGTACGCGGCCCCCGCCCGCAGCACGGCGAACAGCGCGGCGACGAGATCGGCGCCGCGCCGCAGACAGACCCCGACCCGGTCCCCGGGGCAGACGCCCGCGGCCGACAGCACGGCCCGGATCTCCTCGACGCGCGCGTCGAGCGCCGCGTAGGTGAGCGTCGGCCCGTCGGGGTCCGCCCCCGACAGCAGCGCCGGCGCGTCCGGGCGCTCGCGTACGGCGCGCGCGAAGGACACGAGCACGTCCTCGGCGTCGGCGGGCAGCGGTCCGCCGTCGCCGGCGAGCGCGGACAGCGCCTCCTCGGCGGGAGTGAGCGCCAGCAGCTCGGACAGCCGCAGCGAGGGATCGGCCGTCCCGCGCCGCAGGACGCGTTCCAGGGCGTCGGTGTAGGACCGCACCGTGTCCGCGTCGAACAGGTCCGCGCTGAACTCGCAGACACCGGAGGTGACGTCACCCGTGCGGGCGAGTTCGAGACTGAGGTCGGTGCGGCACAGTCCGTTGTCCAGGTCGAAGAGTTCGACGTCGATCCCGGGCAGCGAGATCGCGGGTGCGGGCACGTTCCGGTAGCCGAACTGCACCTGGTAGAGCGGCGCGTGACTGAGATCGCGGTCCGGGCTGAGATCGCGGACCAGACGCTCGAAGGGCACCTCGGCATGGGCGAGGGCGCCCAGCGCCGTCTCCCGCGCCCGGCCGACCAGCTCACCGAACGTGGGGTCGCCGGACAGGTCGGTGCGCATCACCAGCGTGTTGATGAACATGCCCACCATGGCGCCCAGTTCCGGACGGTCACGACCGGCCGTCGGCACGCCGACGACCACGTCGTGCTGCCCGGAGTGGCGCATCAGCACCGCCTGCCAGGCGGCGAGCGTCACCATGAAGGGAGTGGCCCGAGCCTGTCGGGCGGCCTCCTCGATGCCCTCGGACAGCTCGCGGTCCAAGGTGAGGTGCACCCGACCGCCGCGGTGCGTCGGCGTGGCCGGCCGGGGCCGGTCGGCGGCCAGGGCGAGCAGCGGCGGAGCGTCGGCGAGCCGCTCGCGCCAGTACCCGAGCGATCGCGCCAGCGCCTCGTCGGTGAGCTCGGCGCGCTGGCGCGCGGCCCAGTCGCCGTACTGGACGGGCAGCGGTTCGGGGCCGCCCCCCGGGCCGCCGGCGCCGCCGGACCGGGCGTCGCGGAACGCCCGGTAGCCCGCGCACAGCTCCTCCACCAGGACGGCGCGCGACCAGGCGTCCCCCACCATGTGGTGGTTGACCACGACCAGCAGGGCGCGGTCGGGGGCGGAGCGGATCAGCAGGGCCCGGAAGAGCCGCTCGCCCTCCAGGTCGAAGGGCCGGCGGGCCTCCCGCTCGGCCGCCTCCCGCTCGGCGGCGTCCGTTCCGCCGGCCGCGTCGGGGTCGATCTCCACCACCGTGAGCACCGGTTCCGACCCCGGCCCCGAGTCCGGCGCCGGGTCCAGGACGCGCTGCAGCGGCCGGTCGCCCGAGGTGTCGACGACGGTACGCAGCGCCTCGTGGCGGCCCACCAGGCCGTTCAGGGCCGCGTCCAGCGCCTCCAGATCCAGCGGACCCGTCAGCCGCAGGGCCACGTACTCGTTGAACACCCCGAGCCCCGGGGTGAGTTGATCCAGGAACCACAGTCGTTCCTGGCCGAGGGAGAGCGGCGCGGGAACGTCCGCGGCCCGCCGCGGCGTCTGCGGGGCGGCGACCGGCGCGCTCTGCGCGGCGGTGTTCCCGCGGGTACGTGCCTCGAACCTGGCGCGCTGTTCCGGAGTGAGCCGGGCCAGGCGCTCCGCGCGTCCGGCGTCTACCGGGGGGCGGCCTGCTGAGTCGGTCACTGGTTCTCCAGGTCGGCGAGAATACGGTCTTCGATGTCCACGGCGAGATCGGCCACACGGCCGCCCTCGAAGAACGCCCGGGCGGGAACGTCCACCCCGAACTCGGCGCGCAGCCGGGCCACGACCTGCGCGGCGAGCAGCGAATGACCGCCGAGGTCCAGGAAGTCGTCGTGGATGCCGACCCGGTCGATGCCCAGCATCTCGCCGTAGATCTCGGCGAGGCGTTCCTCGGTCGGCGTGCCCGGCGCGGTGTAGGCGGTGGCCAGCTCCGGGCGCGGCAGCAGGGTGGTCGAGGGGCGGACGCCGGCGGGCTCGGCGGTCAGCCGCAGCGTCCCGTCGGCCGTGACCTCCGCGCCCGCGCGGGCCACGACGCCCTGGCCACCGGGGCCTTCGAGCAGCGCGGCGAACGCCCGTGCCCCCTGTGCGGGGGTGAGGGCTCCGGCGAGCATGCGCTCCTGAAGGGCGCGCAGGTCGGCCGGGACCTCGGCGTCGCTCGCCATGCCGACCGAGGCCCACATGTCCCAGTTCACCGTGATGACGCGCCGTTCGCCGCGCGCTTCCTCGGCTTCGCCGGCCGCCGCGAGGTAGGCGTTGGCCGCCGCGTAGTCGGCCTGCCCGTAGGTGGGGACGAGGGTGGCCAGCGAGGAGCAGAGCAGCAGCGTGTCCGCCTCGCCGGGCCGCAGGGCGGCGAGCAGGTTGCGGACGCCCGTGGTCTTCGCGGCGAACACCGCGCGGACCTCGTCGTCGTCGCGCAGTTCGACGGAACCGCCGCCGGGAACGCCGGCCGCGTGCAGGACGCCGTCGATGCCGCCGAAGGTCTCGCGTACGCGGTCCAGGGCCTCGGCGAGGGAGCGCGCGTCGGCGACGTCCGCCCGCAGACAGAGCACCTCGGTGCCCCCCGCCCGCAGGTCCCTGACGAACTCGGCGGCCGGCCCCTCGTCGTCGCCGGCGACCGGGTGACGACCCAGCAGGGCGATCCGCGCCCCGGCGGTACGGGCCAGATGGCCGGCCAGCGTGCGACCGATGCCCCCGAAACCGCCGGTGACGACCCAGACCGCGCCGGGCGCGGTCCCGGCGGACGGCGTCGGGACGGCGGGCCGTGTCGTCTCGACGGCACGGGTGAACAGGTCGGTGCCGCGCAGGGCGAGCAGGCGGGCCGGGGCGGCGACGACGGCACGGAGCACGTCGAGGGCGGACTCGGGGTCGAGCCGGGCGCCCGGGGCGAGGTCGACCTGGGCGCACCGGAGGTTGGCGTACTCCTCGGGCAGGACCTGCACCGGACCGCTGAGCAGGGCCGCCGCGGGGTCGGGGCGTTCGCCGTCGAGGACGCGGAACGCGCCGGCCGTGAGCACCCCGAGGCGCACGTCGTTGACGACGCTCGCCTCGGTCATGGCGCGGGCCAGCCGGACGAGGCCGAAGTACCCCTGCGTCCCGTCGTCGGCGGCGGGCGCCAGGCCCCAGCCGTGGACGATCGCGGTGGGGGTGCGGACCAGCCCGCGCAGGTCGGCCAGCAGCTTCGCGTACTGGCTCGGGTCGCCGGGGTCGATCTCGTACACGCCGCGGCGCACCCGACGGTACTCGGGGCCGGGCCGCACGACGGTGACGATCTGCCCCCGCGCCGTGATCAGGTCGATCAACGGCTGTGTGGCGCCCTCCGCGTCGGACAGGACCAGCCAGGTCTGGCGGCGCGCGAACGGGTCGGCCGGTACCTCGACCCCGGGACCGAGCGGTCGCCAGACGACGCGGGCGTGGACCGCGTCGGCCTCCGACGACTCCGACGGAGCCGAGGCCGAAGCCGGGGTAGGGGCCGGGGTGTCCGCCGCCGCAGCGGTCGGGCCGGGCTCGATCCAGTGCGGCAACCGCTCGAAGGGGTAACCGGGCAGGCCCACGAGCCTCGCGTCGGCGCCGGCGGGCTCCCACACGACGGGGGCGCCGTGGGCCCACAGTCCGCCGAGGGACAGGACCGCGCTCGCCGGCTCGTCGTCGGCCGAGCGGCGACCGCGCGAGGGCAGCGGCGCCGGCGCGAGACGGGGGGTACGGGTCCGGCCCGCCATGGCACCGTCCTCGGCGGTGTCCGCGCCCGCGGAACGGACCAGGTCGGTGAGCACGCCGCCGGGGCCGTTCTCCACCAGCACCAGGTCCTCGTCCAGGGCGAGGAGCCGGCCGAGGCCGTCGTGGAAGCGCACGGGGGAGAGCATCTGCCGGGCCCAGTAGGCCGGGTCGCAGGCCTGCTCCGCGGTGATCCAGTCGCCGGTGACCCCGGAGAGGAAGGGGATGCCGGGGGCGTGCAACGGTACGGCGGCCAGCTCCTCGGCGAACCGGGCGGCGGCCGGCCCGCACGGGGCGCCGTGGAACGCCCGGTCGACGGGCAGCCGCAGCGCGCGGACATCCCGCTCGGCGAGCGCGGCGGCGGCCCGCTCGACCGCGTCCCGCTCCCCGGACAGGACGGTGGCGGCCGGGCCGTTGACGGCGGCGAGGTCCAGGCCGTGCGCGGCGGCGATCTCCGCCGCGTCCGCCTCGCCCAAGGGCACCGCGAGCATGGCGCCCGGCGGCATCTCCTCCATCAACCGGCCCCGGGTCGCGGCCAGCGCCAGCGCGTCCGGCAGTTCGACGACCCCCGAGAGCAGCGCGGCGGTGAACTCGCCGAGGCTGTGGCCGAGCAGCGCGGTCGGGCGGATGCCCCAGTGCGCCCACAGCCGGGACAGGGCGTACCCGAGGGCGACCACGGCGGGCTGCACGACGGCGGTGCGGCGCAGCTGCTCCGGGTCACCGTCGCGCAGCAGCTCCGTCAGGTCCGATCCGAGGTGCGGGCGCAGGATCCGGGCGCACTCGTCGAGCGCCTCGCGGAACACCGGGTGCGCGCGGTGCAGGCCTGCGGCGGTGCCCGGTACCAGGGCGGCCTGTCCCGGCAGCAGGAAGGCCACGGGTGCGTCGCCGCGCTCGGTGCGGGCGCCCACGCCCTCGCGGCGGTCACCGCCGCGCAGGGCCGCGACGGCCCCGGCGGTGTCGCGGGCGAGCACGACCCGGCGGTGGGCGAGCCGCCGCCGGCCGCCGCGCAGGGTGCGCGCGACGTCGGCGAGGGCGAGTTCGGGGTGGGCGGCGAGGTGGTCGGCGAGCCGGGCGGCGACGCTGTCGAGCGCGGTGGAAGTGCGTGCCGACAGCGGCAGCGCGACCGGCACCTCGGCCCGCGCCCCGGCCGGGGCGCCACCCGTCGGGGCGGCCTCGCTCACGGGCGCCGCGGGCGCCTGCTCCAGGATGACGTGGGCGTTGGTGCCGCCGATGCCGAAGGCGCTGACGGCGGCCCGCCGCGGACCGTCGGTGACCGGCCAGTCGGTGAGCGCGGTGGGCACGAAGAACGGACTGCCGGACAGCCCGGCCCCGGGCTCCGCGGCATCGACGTGCAGGCTCGCCGGGATCCGGCCGTGGCGCAGCGCCTGTACGGCCTTGATGAAGCCGGTGATCCCGGCCGCGGTGTCCAGGTGGCCCAGGTTCGACTTCACCGAGCCGAGTCCGCACCAGGCCCCGGGCGCGGCGTCCGGCCGGGTGTCGGCCGCCCGGTAGGCGGCGGTGAGCGCCTCGACCTCGATGGGGTCCCCGATGGGCGTGGCCGTGCCGTGGCCCTCGACGTACCCGATGCTGCGCGGGGCCACGTCCGCCACGGACAGCGCCTCGCGGATCACGGCGCTCTGGCCGCTCACGCTCGGCGCCGTGTAACCGGCCTTGTCGGCGCCGTCGTTGTTGACGGCCGAACCGAGGATCACCGCGTGCACGCGGTCCCCGTCCGCCAGCGCGTCGGCCAGCCGCTTGAGCACGACGACGCCCGCGCCGTTGCCGAAGACCGTGCCGGCCGCGTTCGCGCCGTACGGCTTGCAGTGGCCGTCGGCCGACTCGATGCCGCCCTCCACCGGCAGGTAGCCGGAGCGGTGCGGCACCGTGACCGTCACGCCGCCCGCGAGCGCCATGTCGCACTCCTGGGAGAGCAGGCTCTGCACGGCGAGGTGCACCGCGACCAGTGAGGTGGAGCACGCGCTCTGCACGCTGACGGCCGGGCCGCGCAGATTGAGCTTGTACGCGGCCCTGGCGGCCAACTGGTCGGGCTGGTTGCCCTGGAACAGCAACGGCACGCCCAGCTTCTCCCGCAGATCGGTGCGGGGCAGCAGGTTGTGGATCAGGTAGGTGCTCAGCAGCGAACCGGCGTACACCCCGATCGGCCCGGCGGCCCGGTCGGGGTCGCACCCGGCGTCCTCCAGCGCGGCACAGGCGGTCTCCAGGAAGATCCGCTGCTGGGGGTCGATGACCGAGGCCTCCAGGGCGCCGTAGCCGAACAGCGCGGAGTCGAAGCCGGCGACGTCGTCGAGGACCCCCTTCGCCGGCACGTACCGGGGGTGGGCGTACTCGGACTCGGCCACGCCGCCGGCGCGCAGTTCCTCGGGGGAGAAGCGACTGACCGCCTCGGTACCCGCCGCGAGCAGCTCCCAGAGCGCGTCGACGGAATCGGCTCTCGGGAACCGGCCCGCCATGCCGACGACGGCGATCCGGCCTTCCACGTCGGCCCGGTCATCGGGTTCCGGCAGAAGCTGCTGTGCGTTCAAGGTGTTCTCCGTCAGGGGGTGGGTGCGGCGCCGCGCCGGTGCGTGACTTCGGTGGGACGGTCGGGATCGGCCGGTGTCAGACCGCCATCAGATAGCTCTGGAACCGGGGCATGAGGAACTCCAGCGCCCGTACCTCGTCCTCGGTGAGTTCCGGGTGCCACACGTCCCAGAGCAGGACCGCGCGCTGCCGCGTGCCGCGGTTCTCCGCCTCGTGGATGAAGCTGTCGTCGAAGAGGATGACCTTGCCCTCCTCCCAGCCCCGTTCGTCGTCGCCGACCGTGATGACACAGCCGTCCGGGACGATCAACGGGAGGTGGGCGGTGAGCAGCAGGTTCACCCCGCCCGTGTGCGGCGTGATGTGGACGCCCGGGTTGAGGATGGTGAACATGCCGTCGCGCGGCCCGTGAGGGGTCGACTCCACGGCCTTGACGGTCGAGGGGCAGCGTTCGAGGACCTCGTCCCGCCAGGTGCCGTTGCGGTAGAGCTGGTAGGTGTCCCAGCCCTGCCAGCCGAGCTCCTTCGTGTACATGTCCTCGTACGGGGCGAACCGGGCCTGCTCCGCACGGAGCGCCAGGAACTCCTCCTTGATGCCGTCGTACGCGGCCTCCATCCCGGCCGTCCAGGGCTGCGCCGCGGCGTCGTGCCACGGCAGGGCGCTGATGCCGGGGAAGAACAGCCGGGTCGGCTCCTGGTCCTCGTGCAGGTACTCCGGCGCCCGCTCGCCCACGAGGATGCGCAGGCACTCCTCGACGCGTTCCAGCCCCCGGGAACCGACCGCGTTGCGCAGCTCCGCCATCACGTCAGCGACGTCCATGTCAACCTCTCTCGTCTTCCGCTCTGTTTCTGCTCTGTGGGGTACGTGTGCCACTTGTCCGTCGGGTACCGCCGTCACCTGCGGCGGGACCGCAGCGCGGCGCGGCGCCGCGCTCCGCGCGAGGCGGCCTCGTCGGATCCGGCGGCCGCGGCGGTGCCGGCACCCTCGCCCAGTCCGGCGACGAACCCGGCGACGGTGGGGCGGGCGAACACGTCGACCAGGCGGACCTCCCGGCCGAGCCTCTCGCCCAGTTCCAGTTGGAGGCGGGCGGCGAGCAGCGAATCGCCGCCCGCCTCGAAGAAGTTGGTGTGCCGCCCGAAGGAGTCACCGCCGAGCACCCGCCGCCAGGCGTCGGCGACCACCTGCTCGGCGCCCGCCAGCGGCGGCTCGCCGGCGCGGACCGCCGCCGCCGCCGGTACCGGGAGCCGGGCACGGTCGCGCTTGTTGGTGCGGGTCCGGGGCAGCGCGTCCAGCAGCACCACGGTCTCCGGGACCACGGCGGCCGGCAACCGGTCGGCGAGGTGCGCCCGCAGATCGGCGCCGCTCACCCCGTCGGCCGCGACGGCGTACCCGACCAGGCGGGGCGTGCCCGCCCGGTCGTGGAGCGCCGCGGCGGCCTCCCGCACGGCCGGATGCGACTCCAACAGCGCCTCGATCTCCTCCAGTTCCACGCGATTGCCGCGGATCTTCACGAGGCTGCCCGTGCGGCCGGTGAAGGCGAGCTCGCCGTCCGGCAGGAAGCGGCCCAGGTCTCCGGTGCGGTACAGCGTCCCGCCGGGCCGCCACGGGTCGGGGACGTACGCCTTGGCGCTCTCCTCGGGCCTGTTGCGGTACGAGCCGGCCAACAGGTCGCTGCGCAGGTGGATCTCGCCCACGACACCGACCGGGCAGGGCCGGCCCCGGTGGTCCAGGACCAGGGCCTCCCGACCCGGGATCGGCACGCCGATCGGCACCGAGTGGGGGAACCCCTCGCCGGGCGCGAGTTCCCGGTGCGTGGCGAGCACGCACTCGGTCGGCCCGTACAGGTTGTGCAGGGCCGGCCGGTCGGGCCGGTCCGCCCAGGCCGCGGCCAGGGACGGGGGCAGGGCCTCACCCGCGAGCAGCAGGTGCTCCAGGTCCGGCAGCCCCTCACCGGTACGGTCCAACGCCTCGGTGAGCACGGTGAGGAAACCGGGCACCGTCTGGATCTGGGTGATCCGTTCGGCGCGCAGCCAGCCGGCCAGTGCGACCGGATCGTGGCGGGTGCCGTCGGGCGGCACACAGAGCGTCGCACCGTGGCACAGGGCCGCGAACACCTCCGTGTAGGCGGCGTCGTAGGTGAACGGCGCCCACTGCGCGACACGGCTCCCGGGCCGCACCGAGAAGCGGGACCCCTGCCAGTCGGCGAACTGGGCGAGCGTCGCGTGCGGCAGCACGATCCCCTTGGGCGTACCGGTGGAACCGGACGTGTACACCAGGCACAGCGCGTCCTCACCGGTCGTCGCCGGTGCCTGCGGCCGGGGGCCCGCGGTGAGGTCGCCGGCCGGGGCGCGCGTGTCGCACCGCTCCACCGGGACGTCGCCGAACCGCGCCGCCTCCCGGTCCCACAGCGCGGGATACGCCGCCAGGGACGAATCGGCGGCCAGCAGGACGACCGGGTCCGCGTCGGCGAGCACGGCCCGCAGCCGCAGCTCGGGACCGACGCCGTCGAGGACCGCGAACGCCGCGCCGGTCTTTGCCACGCCGAGGACGGCCGCGGTCTGCGCCGGCCCGGTGGGCAACAGCACCGACACGAAACGCCCGGGGCCCGCGCCGCGCGCCAGCAGCCGGACCGCGATGTCGTCACTCCACCGGTCCAGCTCCGCGTAGCCGACCTCCACCCCGGCGTACCGCAAGGCCGGCGCGTCGGGGCGCTCGGCCGCCCGGGCCCGGAACAGTTCGTGGACCGGTACGCGGTGGGCGGCGCGGTAGGCCCCGGGCTCGGCCGCGGGCCGCGGCGACGGCGTCTCCCCGTGCCCCAGGTCGACGTCGTCCGGGTTCGCGTCGGGGTCGTCGAGCGCCGCGTGCAGCAGGGTCTCCAGCCGACGGACGAACCGGACCGCCGAGTCGTCGCCGAAGCGGGAGACGGCGTACTCCAGCACCCCGTCCATCCGGTCGGCGTGCTCGTCCAGGGCGAGCGTCAGGTCGTACTTCGCGGTCGCGGTGCGCACCGGCCGCAGCGCACCGGCGACGTCGGCCAGTCGGACCAGGTCGGGCGCCGCGTCCTGCAACACCAGCGAGGCCTGGGCGAGCGCCGGCCGGCCCGGGTCACCCGCCAGGCCCAGTTCGGCGACGAGCCGGTCGAAGGGGACCAGCGGCCGGTCGAGGTCCGCGGCGAGGAGGCGACCGGTGCGGGAGGCGAGTTCGGCGAAGCCGGCCGCACCGGAGAGGTCCAGCCGCACCGGCAGGGTGTTCACCAGGTTGCCGACCAGACCCTCCAGCCCGGGCGCCTCGCGGTTGGCGACCGGCACGGCGACGACGACGTCGTCGGTCGCCGCGTAACGGCCCAGGAGATGGCCGAACACGGTGAGCAACACGGTGAACGGCGTGACCCGGAGCCGGGTGGCCGTCCGGCGCAGCCGCGCGGTGACCTCGGGGGACAGGACCACCGGCACGGTGCGCCCGGCCCCGGGGACGTCGGCGCGGGCCTGCGGATCGGTGGGCAGGGCGAGCACCCCGGAGTGGCCGGCGAGGCGTTCCCGCCAGTACGCCAGGTGTCCGGCGCGCACGGCGCGGCCCTCGGGTGCGGCGGCCGCGCCGGCGTGGCCGATGAACTCGGCGCTCGGCCGCGGCAGTCGCACGGCCCCGGCGGCGTGCACGCCGTACAGCGCGCCGAGTTCGCGGACGGCGACGGACACGGACCAGCCGTCGACCGCGATGTGGTGGGCGGTGCAGAGCAGTTCCGTGCGCCCGCCGCCCCGTACCAGGGTGACGCGCAGCAGCGGTCCCACCGCCAGGTCGAAGGGGCGGGCCGCCTCCGCGGCGGCGATCGCCTCCCACACGTCCTCGGCGTCGGCGCCGGGGGAGCCCGGCAGGTCGACGACGGCGAGCGCCACCGACTCGGCGGGCAGCCGGACCAGGACGGGGCCCTCGTCCTCCCATCCGACGCGCGCCGCGAGCACTTGATGGCGGGTCACCAGATCGCGCAAAGCGGCCGCCAGGGCGGCGGCGTCGACGTCGCCGTCCAGACGGACCGCGCCCGCCAGGTTGTAGGCCGCCGAGTCGGGCGCGAGCCGTTGGGCCAGCCACAGCTGCCGCTGCTGGTCCGTGAGGGGCACCGGATCGGCGGGTCCGAGCCCGGCGGCGGCGGCGAGGGCGGCGGGCACCGGATCGGCGTCCCGTCCGGTGGGCGCGGCGACGGCCGAGCGGGCCAGGGTGGCCGGGGTCGGGTCCGCGTAGAAGGCGGCCAGCGACGGGGCCCGACCGAACTCCGCGCGCACCAGGCCGATCAGCCGTCCGGCCGCGATCGAGTTGCCGCCCGCCGCGAGGAAGTCGTCGCCGGTGCCGACCGCGTCCGGGGCGAGCCCCAGCACCGCGGCCCAGTGCCGCACGACGGCGCGTTCGACGGCGGTGACCGGGGCGGTACGCCCCGGGCCGGACCGCAGGGTGCGCGCCGAGCGGGTCAGCGCGGGCCGGTCGATCTTGCCGCTGGTGTTCAACGGGAGTTCGGCGACCTCCTCGAAAACGGCCGGGACGGCGGCCGCGGGCAGTCGCTCGCGCAGCTGTCCGCGCAAGGACTCGGTGGACACCCCGCCGGCGCCCGCCGGAACCACGAACGCGACCAGGCGCGGGCCCGAGGCCCCCGTGCGGTCGATGACCACAGCGACCTGCCGTACGTCCGCGTGGGCGCCCAACAGGGCCTCGATCTCGCCGAGTTCGACGCGATGACCGAGGATCTTGACCTGCTGGTCCACCCGGCCCAGTACGACCAGGCGGCCGTCCGGCAGGTACCGGGCCAGGTCGCCGGTGCGATAGACGGTGCCGCCGGTCGCGGTGACCGGGTCCGGCACGAAGACGGTCGCGGTCAGCTCCGGCCGGTTCCAGTAGCCGGCCGTCACGCCCGCGCCGCCGATGACCAGTTCGCCGACGGCGCCGACCGGCACGGTGCGACCGGCTCCGTCCAGGACGTGGCAGACGGTGCGGGCGACCGGACGGCCCACGGTCACCGGCTCGCCGGGCAGGACGCGCCCGACGGTGGACCAGATCGTCGTCTCGGTGGGCCCGTACAGGTTCCACACCTGGGAGCAGCGCTCCAGGAGCCGCCCGGCCAGGGTCTCGTCGAGGGCCTCGCCGCCGCTGAGCGCCCGAAGGCCGCGCAGCCCCGGCCAGCCACCGTCCAACAGGCCCCGCCACAGCGACGGCGTGGCCTGCATCAGCGTGGCACCGGACTTCTCCAACAGCGTGCCCAGGGCCTCGGCGTCGCGGACCGTCTCACGCGGCGCGATCACCACCCGGGCGCCGGCGACCAGCGGGGCGAACAGTTCCAGGACGCTGATGTCGAAGGTGAGCGAGGTGACGGCGACGAGCACGTCACTCTCCTCGATGCCCGGCTCCCGCACGACGCTGTGCAGGAGGTTCGCCACGCAGCCGTGCGGCACCGCGACGCCCTTGGGCGTCCCGGTGGAACCGGAGGTGTACATCAGGTAGGCGAGGGCCTCGGGCGCCGGACCGTCGGGGAACGGCACCTCGCCGGCGGCGGGCGCGGGGCCGTCCAGCAGCTCCCGCGGGTCGAGACGGGGCGTCCCCTCGCCCGCGGCGCCCGAAAGCGCCGCGCCGAGCGGTTCGTCGGTGACCAACAGCCGCGCGCCGCTGTCCTTCAGCACGTGCGCCGCGCGCTCGTCCGGCATCGCCGCGTCGAGCGGCACCAGCACGGCGCCGGCCCGCCACAACCCCACGACGAGCGGTATGAGTTCGGCGCCGCGCCGGACCCGCAGGGCCACCCGGTCGCCCGGCCGCACCCCACACCGGCCGGCGAGCGCGGCGGCGACCCGGTCGGCCGCGCCGGCCACGTCGGCCCGGGTGAGGATCCCGTCGGCGGAGCCGACGGCGGGGGCGTCCCCGTCGCGCAGGGCGAGGACGCGCAGCGCCCCGGGGACGGCGCCCCAGGCAGGCGCCGCCGGGTCGCTGGTGTCGAAGTCCCGCACAATCCTGCGGGTCTCCCGCGGCGTCATGAGCGGCAGCTCGGCGATGGGCCGGCCCGGGTCGTCCGCGGCGGCGGCCAGCAGGCACGACAGCGCGTCGGCGAAGCCGGCGACGGTCTCCGGGGCGAGCAGTGCCGTGCGGAACTCCAGCGAGGCGTCCAGGTCGCCCGACGGCCGGGGCCGCAGGAACAACGACAGGTCGTACTTGGCGGTGCCGCTGTGCGAGGGCGCCGGAGTGGTCTCCACACCCGGCAGCCGCAGCGTCGTGGTGGGGCCGCTGTGGAAGGCGTACATCAACTGGAACAGCGGTGTACGACCCTGGCCGGACCCGGGGCCGAGATCCTCGACCACCAGGTCGAAGGGGGTGTCGCGGTGCCTGAGGTCCGCCTTGAGCGCCTGCCGGGTGCGGTGCAACGCCTCCCGGAAGGTGGGCGTCCCGCTCAGGTCCACCCGGTGCGCCATCACGTTGAGCAGTGGGCCGATCATGGCGCCGAGCGCGGGACGGTTGCGGGTGGCCACCGGCATGCCGACGACGAGGTCGTCCTGCCCCGCGTACCGCTGGAGGACGACGCAGTACGCCGTGAGCACGACGGCCGAGACGCTGGTGAGTTCGGCGCGGCCGAGAGCCGAGAGCCGTGCGACCAGTTCCGCGGGGACGGTGAACCCGTGCAGCGCGCCCGCCACCCGCGCGGCGGCCGGTGCCTCGGCGTCGGCGGCGACGCGCCGCCCGTCCGACGGCAGCCGCACCGGCTCGGGATCGCTGCCGAGCCGCTCGCGCCAGTGGTCCAGGCCGCGACCCGCGTCCGGGTCCGTGCGCTGCCAGGTCGCGTAGTCGCCGAAGTCGACGGCGGGCCGGGCGAGTTCATTGTCAAGGGAGTCCCGAGAGGCGTCCTGGCCGCCCGTCTCCACCACGTACCGGGCCGCCAGTTCCTCCAGGAAGACCCCGAACGCCCAGGCGTCCACCACGATGTGGTGGGCGGTGAACAGCAACAGGTGCTCCCGCTCGGCCAACCGGAAGAGGTGCGTGCGCATCAACGGCGGACGCCCGGACAGGTCGAACGGGACGGCTGCCGCGTGGGCGACGAGTTCGACCAGACGCCGCTCGCGGTCACCGCGCGGGTGCCCGGTCAGGTCCACGCGCCGCACGGTCGGACGCGCGAGGTCCTCGAAGCGCTGTACCGGCTCGCCGTCCTCGTCGGCGACGACGGCGCAGCGCATCACCTCGTGGCGGGCGGCGAGTTCGGCGAGGGCGCGTTCCAGCGCGTCGGCGTCCACCGGCCCGGTCAGCCGGAACGCCGCCGTCTCGTTGTGCAGGGCGGTACCCGGCAGCACCTGTTCGGCCCGCCAGATGGCCCGCTGGGCGTACGAGAGCGGCGCCGTGCGCCGGTCCGGGCGCGAGGGCAGGGGCGCGACGGGGCTCATCGGGTGCTCCTCGCCGTGTCGGAGTGTCCGTCGCGGGCGGTGGTGATCACGGCGGCGAGCCCGGCGACGGTGGGTCGCCTCACGAACGCGCCGACGGGGACGTCCACGGCGAAGCGGCTGCGCAGTCGGTCCAGCAGCCGGGCGATGGCCAGCGAATCGCCTCCGAGGAGGGTGAAGTCGTCGTGACGACCGATCCCGGGCAGGTGCAGCAACTCGCTCCAGACGGCCGCGATCTCGCTCTCCAGCCCGTCCAGGGGAGCCTGCCCGGCGTCCGCGGCGTAGGCGGCGGAAGGCAGCGGCAGGGCCCGGCGGTCGGTCTTGCCGTTGAGGGTGCGCGGCACCGAGGTGAGTCGTATGTACACGGAGGGCCGGCTTCCGGGGGCCAGACCGGCGGCGGTGTGGGCCCGCAGTTCCTCGTCCGTCACCCCGTCGGCGACGACGTACGCGCAGAGCACGGCCTCGGCACCCGGCTCCTCCACGGCGGCCGCGCAGGCGTCCCGCACCCGCGGGTGGCGCCGGAGCACGTCCTCGATCTCGCCGAGTTCGATGCGCACGCCGTTGACCTTCACCTGCTGGTCACGCCGGCCGAGCACCTCCAGGACGCCGTCCTCGCGCAGCCGACCCAGGTCGCCGGTGCGGAAGCGGTCGCCCTCGCGGAACCCGCCGGCGGAACCGTCGAGGTACCCGCCGAGCGGGAAGGGGGTACGCAGTTCCACCTCGCCGATGGCGCCCGTGACGGGCTTCCCGCCGAGCAGGACTCGGACCTCCACGCCGGGCATGGGACGGCCCACCGGTACGGTCTCGGCGACGGCGTCCTCGGCGGTCAGCCGGTGGAACACCTTGGTCATGGTGGTCTCGGACGGCCCGTACAGGTTGACGAGTTCCTTGGCGTCGCCGAACAGCCCGCGCCACCAGGCGACGTCCGCGGCCCGCACCGGCTCCCCGGCCAGCAGCACGGCCCGCAGCCCGGGCAGGGAACCCGCGGTGAGCCCGGCGGATCGCAGCGTGCGAAATACCGTCGGCACGCAGTGCAACACCTCCACGCCGCGCTCCTCCAACCACGCGGCGAGCGCGGATCCGACCGGCACCCCGCCGGATCCGGCCACCTCGACGCTCCCGCCCGCGCACAGCGGGAGCAGCGCGTCGCGCAGGAACGCGTCGAAGCCGGGCGAGGTGAGCAGGGAGATGCGGGTGCCGGGGCCGATCCGCAGCTCCTCGGCCTCCCAGTCCAGGAAGTGGGCGACGGCGGCCAGGCTGCCCCGGATGCCCTTGGGGCGCCCGGTGGTGCCCGAGGTGAAGTAGACGTACCCACCGTCGGGGACGTCGAGGGCGCGCCAGTCCTCGGCGCGCCACGCCGCCGCGGACCGCGCCCCGACGCGGACCTCCTCGGCGTCGATCCGCACGGCGTCGCCCGTGCCGCAGCCTTCGAGCGCGGCGCGCCCGGCGGCGTCGCACACGACGTGGTCCGGATCCAGGTCCTCCAGGATCGCCGTCCAGCGGGCGGCCGGCTGGCGCACGTCCACGGGGGCGAACGCCCTGCCGGCGGCGGCGCAGGCAAGGATGGTCGCCATCACGGCCACGGGGTCGGCGCAGGCCACCAGCACCGGCCCGCGGCGCGCCGGCTCGTCGCCGTCCGCGAGGGCGGCCCGCAGACCGGTCGCGAACTCGGCGAGCTCCCGACGGCTCCAGACGCGGTCGGGGGTGGTGACCGCCGGGGCCCGGCCGTCGTCCTCCACCTGTCCGGCCCAGCGGTCCAGGATCTTCGTGTGGCTCACAGCTCTCCGTTCGTGATCCGTCGCGCCACGACCGACAGGGGGTCGATGGCAGGGAATTCGTCCGCTCGACCCGACTCCTCGATCGCCCGGGTGACCAGGTGGAGTTCGGTGCACGCCGCGACGTACGCGTGCACGCCGTAGCGCGACAGGGTGGCGCGCAGGAAGTCCACCGACGCGGCCGGGTCGTCGCCGCGCTTGATCCGGTACACCTCCCGGTGGAGGGCCTCCTGGTCGGCCGGATCCAGCAGCACCAGTCGGTGCGCCGACTCGGCCGCGCGCGGGCCGGAGGTGAGGATGCCCGCCTGGGCGGTCCCTCGGGTGCAGAGCAGCAGGTGCGGCTGGTCCGTGCGGGCCAGTTCCTCGTGGATGACCTCGACCAACGAGATGCACCGCTTGGCCAGTTCGGGCGGCAGGTGGTCCAGTACGTGATGGGCGGTCACACAGGCGATGACCACGCGCTCGGCCCCGGCGGAGACCAGTGCGCGCACCGCCGTCTCCACGGAGCGCAGCAGCGTTCCCAGTTCACCCCGACCGATCGCCTCGGTGCGGTCGACCACCGCCGGGTCCGACCAGAGCAGGATGCGGGGCGTGTCCTGTTCGGCCTGCCCGGCGCAGGACCGGTAGACGGTCCGCAGCAGTTCCGTGGAGGCCAGCGGCCCCATGCCGCCGACCACGCCGACGAGGGGGTGGGCGGGGCCGTTCGCAGCGGGGGAGGGCGGACAGCCACCCTCGTCGTCGGAGGTGGAGCGGGTCATCCGAGACACGGCAGATCGAACTCCTCGACGAAAAGCGCGAACGTCGCGATGAGCATCAGGTAGTCGGTGTCGAGGTGCGCGTGGACCTGACCGCCCTGGTCGCGCTGTCGGCGTACGAGCGCGGCGACCGTGTCCGGGTTGAAGTACCCCTGCTTGCGGACGACCGCCGGCGACAGCAGCTCCTCGAACCAGTCGGCCTCGCCGCCGAGCAGGTGGCTGCTGGTCTGGCCGCGGAAGCCGAACTTGGGGCGCGCCAGGACCTCGTCGGGAACGCGTCCCTCGGCCACCCGGCGCAGTACGGCCTTCTCCCGACCGCGGGCGACCAGCAACTCGGGAGGCAGCGCGGTGGCCTGGTCGACCACGGCGCGACCCAGGAACGGGAAGCGCAGCTCCACGCTGTTCGCGAGGGACATCCGGTCACCGTGGTCGCCCAGCAGGTGATCGGCGAGCCGCAGGTGGAAGTCCAGGTACGACCGCTGGTGCAGGGGGTGGCGCCCTCTCAACTTTTCCGGCTCGACCAGGCGTTGCGTCGTGACGGAGAAGCCGTCGAAGGCGTCGGCGAGATCGTCGGCGTACAGGTCACGGCGGAACTCGTGGGCGGGCAGCTGGTCCTGCTCGTACCCGATGTCGAGTCCCCACATCCGATGTCGGATCTCCCGCTCCAACTCGGCGTCCAGGCCGCTGAGGCGACTGCCGCCCAGACCCGCCGCGTCGAAGCGGTATCCGGGGTAGCCGCCGAAGAGTTCGTCGGCGCCCTCGCCGGTCAGGACGGCGACGGTGCCGTCGTCCCGCACGGCCGCCGAGAGCAGCATGGAACTGACGTTGTACGACTCGCGGACCGGTGTCTCGCTGTGCCGGACCATGTCGGTGAACCGCCGGGCCAGGTCCGTGTGTCGGATCGGCACCTCGTGGTGATCGGTGCCCAGGCGGGCGGCGACGAGCCGCTGGTGGGGGCTCTCGTCGAAGTCGTGGTCGGGGAAGACCGCGGAGTAGCTCGGCCACCGGTGCCCGGGCCGCGCGGCGGCCGCGAAGGCGCCGATGAGGCTGGAGTCCAGGCCGCCGCTCAGGTACAGCCCGACCGGGACGTCGGCCGCGAGCCGGGTTCCGACGGACTCCGTCAGGAGCGCTTCCAGGTTCCGGGCGCAGTCGTCCAGTCGCCGGTCGAGGGCGTCGGTCGGGACGGGCTCCAGATCGGCGGCCTGCGGGAAGTCCAGGTCCCAGTAGCGCTCCACGGTCACGCCGGAGGAATCGGCGACGAGCCGCTCACCGGGGCGCAGGGCGTGGACGCCCTCGAACATCGTCCGCGGGCTCACCAGGCCGGGCAGGGTCATGACCTGGTCCAGGCCGCGCAGATCCACCTCGGGACGCACGGCGGGATGGCGCAGAATCGCCTTGATTTCCGAGCCGAAGACGAGAAGGCCGTCCACGACCGTGTAGAAGAGCGGCACGATGCCGGCGTGGTCGCGCGCCAACAACAGCCGTCCGGCGTCCGCGTCGTGGAGCGCGAAGGCGAACTGCCCGTCGAGGTGCGCGGTCAGGTCGTCCCCGTACTCGCGGTACAGGTGGACCAGGACCTCGGTGTCGCACTCGGAGCGGAAGCGGTGCCCGCGGGCGTGCAGCGAAGAGCGCAGAGCGCGGTGATTGTAGATTTCGCCATTGCAGACGGAAACGATTCTCCCGTCCTCCGATGAATGTGGCTGATTCCCCCGTTCGAGGTCGTTCAGCGCCAGCCTGCGAAAGCCGAGAGCAATTCCGTCACGGACATGAAATCCGGAATCATCCGGACCGCGGTGGGTCAGGCACGCGGCCATGTCGCCAACGATTTGCCCGCTGGCCGCTTTCGCCCGATCCAGGCAAAATATACCCGCGATTCCACACACTTCGATAGTCCCCGTTCACACCTGCCCGGTCGACAAAACGGCAGGTCAAGCTGTTTCGCAAGATGAGCGTGGTTCATGAATGAAAGTTCACGAAACCTTATTCCCCGACCCGCACGCTACCAGGGTGACACCGTCCTTCCGCAAGACCATCAGGCATCTTCTTCGTGCATTGTGAGAACGCACTCACTGGCCCGCCCACCCATCCGGCAATAAGCTCGCAAGGCGGGCTGCCAAGCCTGTTGACATCACCCCGAACATGAAGGACGGTGCGCCGTGATCGGCCATCTGAACGCCCCCAGGTCCGAGCGGAGCCGATGGACGCCATGGGATTCCGCGCCAGAGCCGGACGCCGCCGCCGGGCCGGTCCGGGTCTACTGCCTGCCGCACGCGGGAGGCTCGGCCGGCTCCTACCTGCCCTGGGCGCGTGGTCGACACCAGCCGGGCCTGAGGTTCGTTCCGGTGGAACTTCCCGGCCGCGGCACCCGACTCGCCGAAGAGCCGTTGCGCTCCATGGAACGGGTGGTCGAAGGACTCCTCGACGTCCTCGCCCACCGGCCGGCGGACGAGCGGTTCATGCTCTTCGGCCACAGCATGGGTTCGCAGATCGCCTACGAGACGGCCCGCCGGCTCGCCGCCGAGGAACTGCCCATGCCGGTGTCCGTGATCGTCTCCGGCGGCAGGCCCCCGGGCGCGCCGGCCGTGGCGACGCTCCACGACCTGACCGACGACCGGCTGATGAAGGGAATCGTCGAACTCGGCGGCACACCGGCCGAGGTGCTGGAACATCAGGACCTGGTGGACCTGCTGCTGCCGGTGATCCGCGCCGATCTGACGCTGCTCGCCGACTACACGGCGCGGGTGCGCCCCACCGTTCTGCCCTGCCCGGTCGTCGCGCTGGGCGGGGCGCAGGACAAGCTGGCCGGCCCGGAGTGGATCAGTGGCTGGCGTTCGACGACGGCCGCGCGCTTCCGTCAGCGGATCCTCCCCGGGGACCACTTCTTCCTGCACACGCACCGCGCCGAGGTGATGGCCGAACTGGCCGCCGAGGCGGTCGACGAGGGGGCACCCGGCCAGGGCTGACCGTCGGCCACCGGTCGCATTCCGGCCACCGGCCGTCCGGGCCCGTCCGAGGGGCCCGGACGGCCGGCCCGCGACGCGGCGGCCCTCGCGGACCGCCGCGCACGGCGCGTGCCCCGCGAGGAACGCCCCGCCCGACGTCGCGCTCATCGGTCCGCCCGCCGCTCCAGCGCGGCGGCGAGCACCCGCCCGATCTCGTCGATCGGTCCGGGATCGGCCAACTCCAGGTGCCGGGCGTCGATCGGATGGTCCTCGATGCGTCCCACGACGTGGTTCACCCAACTCTGCGGACCGGACACGGGCCGCCCCGCTCCCGCCCCGGGACCGTCGTACGCGAACTCGGCGGTGGCGGTGAAGGTCAACAGACCGCCGTCGAGCACCCGCGGGAACCAGCGGGCCATCAGCTCGCCGTGGTAGCGGCACGTGTCCAGCATCACCGCCAACTGGGCCGCGTCGCGCGGCGCCGACGCGCCCAACGCGGGCGCCAGCAGCCGCAGCAGCTCCTCCGCGTCCGGTGTCCAGCTCCCGTCGGCCGCCGCCTCCATGCGCTCCCGGGGGGCGCGCACCGCGTCGAGGAGCCGGAGCAGGACCTCGCCCTCGGTGACCGTTCCCTGCCGGACGTCGGCCGCCGTGGGGGCCGTACTGTCCATCAGCGCGACCAGGTCGACCGTCTCGCCGCTCTCCTTCAGCTGTACCGCGATCTCGTGCGCGAGCACCCCGCCGAACGACCACCCCAGGAGCCGGTACGGGCCGTGCGGCCGCACCTCGCGGATGCGCCGCGCGTACTCCGCCGCGAGCGCGCCCATGTCGGCCGGACGTTCCCGCCCGCCCGCCGGGCCGATGCCCTGCAACGCGTACACGGGCTGCTCGGGACCGAGAGCGCGCAGCAGCCCCGCGTACCCGAACCCGTCGCCGACCACCGGGTGCACGCAGAACAGCGGGGGCCGCGATCCCTGCGCCCGCAGTGCCAGCAGCGGCTCCCACGCGGGGAGCGCCACCTGCGGATCGGCCGGCGGCGGGCCGGCCGGCGCCGTCCCCGGGTCGATCGCGGACGCGGTGGGCGCCGGGCCGGAGGCGACGCCGGTCGTCCCCGACAGCCTCTCGGCGATCAACCGGGGGGTGGGGCAGTCGAACAGGGCCCGGATCGGCAGGTCCACGCCCAGCTCCGCCCGGATCCCCTCGGCCAGCCGGACCATCAGCAGCGAGTGACCGCCCAACAGGAAGAAGTCGTCTTCCGGCCGGACCACGGGCACGTCCAGCAGATCCGCGAAGAGCGTGGTGAGGGTCTTCTCCAGGGGTGTCCGCGGCTCCTGGGCGGCCGAGTCCCCGACGGCCGCCGCCGGATCGGGCAGCGCCGCCCGGTCCAGCTTGCCGTTGGCCGTCACCGGGATCGCGTCGAGCGCCACGTATGCCGTCGCCACCATGTGCTCGGGCAGCCGGCCCCGCAGGTGCGCGCGCAACTCCTCCGCCCCGGGCGCCGCGCCGCCGGCGGCGGGCACCAGGTAGGCGACGATGCGGGACGCGGCGCGCGGGTCCTCGCGTACGACCACGGCGCAGGAGCCGACCGCCGGGTGCTCGCGGAGCACGGCCTCGATCTCCCCCAACTCGATGCGGAAGCCCCGGACCTTGACCTGTCCGTCGACCCGGCCCAGGTACTCGATGACACCGTCGGCCCGCAGCCGGGCGAGGTCGCCGGTGCGGTACATCCGGGTGCCGGGGGCCCCGTGGGGGTCCGCGACGAAGCGCTCGGCGGTCAACGCCGGCCGGTCCAGGTAGCCGCGGGCCAGTTGGACGCCCGCCAGGTAGAGGTCGCCCGTGACCCCGGGCGGCACCGGTTGGAGTTCGGCGTCCAGGACGTAGACGCGGGTGTTCCACACCGGCCGTCCGATCGGCACCGGCCTGGTCGGATCGTCGTCCGGGCCGCAGGCCCACGCGGTCACCTCGATGGACGCCTCGGTCGGGCCGTACAGGTCCACCAGCTGCACGTCGGGCAACACCTCCCGGAACCGGCGGGCGGTCGCGGAGCCCAGCGCCTCGCCACTGGCGACGACCAGGCGCAGCGACCGGCAGCGACCGGCGTCGGGGTCCTGGAGGAAGGCGTCGAGCATGGAGGGCACGAACTGCGCCACGGTGATCCGCTCCTCGCGGATCAGCCGGGCCAGGTAGGAAGGGTCACGGTGCCCCTCGGGCTTGGCGACCACCAGCGTGGCGCCCGTGGTCAGCGGCCAGAAGAACTCCCACACCGACACGTCGAAGCTGGACGGGGTCTTCTGCAACACCCGGTCCGAGGAGGTCAGTCGGTACTCGGCCTGACCCCAGCGCAGCCGGTTGGCGACGCCCTCGTGCGGGACGACGACCCCCTTGGGGCGCCCGGTGGAGCCGGAGGTGTAGATCACGTACGCGGGATCGGCGGGGGAGGGTCCGGTCGGTTCGCGGCGGGGGGATCCGTCGCCGACCGGTTCGTCCGTCGCCCCGACCCACGGGTCCACCACGGTGAGGCCCTCGGGCACCGTCAGGGCGCCGGCGGTCCGCTCCGTCGCGACGAGCGCGGCCGGGCGGGCGTCGGCGAGCATGAACGCCAGCCGCTCCGCCGGGTAGTCCGGATCGAGCGGCACGTGCGCGCCGCCCGCCCGGTGGACGGCGCACAGCGCGGCGACCAGTTCGACCGAGCGGGGCAACGCGACCGCGACCCGGCTCCCGGGGCCGACCCCGGCGCCCGTCAGGCGCCGGGCGAGCGCGTCCACGCGGGTGTCCAGTTCGGCGTAGCTCACCGCGGCGCCCTCGAAGACCACGGCGGTGGCCTCGGGCGTCCGGGCGATCTGCTCGGCGACCGCGTGGGCGAGGGTGGTCGGCGGCAGGTCCCGCCGGGTGTCGTTCCACTCCTCCAGGATCCGGGTCCGCTCGTCGTCGGAGAGCAGCCCGACCCGGCTCAGCGGAAGATCCGGATCGCGGGCGACGGCGGTGAGCAACCGCGCGAGCCGGTCGGCGAGAGAGGCGGCGGTGGACTCGTCGAAGAGGTCGGCCCGGTACTCGACGGAACCGACCAGGGCTCCCGCCGCGCCGTCCGTCACCGGCTCCGCGCCCAGCGTGAACGTCAGGTCGAACTTGGCCGGCGCCAGGCCCACTTGGATGCCCCGCGTCGTGACGCCGGGAATGTCGAGGGACGTCTCCACCGCCTGGTTCATCACCAGGGCGACCTGGAAGAGCGGGTGACGGCCGGGAGAGCGCGCCGGGTTGACGAGGTCCACCAGCCGTTCGAAGGGCAGGTCCTGGTGCGCGTACGCGGCGAGGTCGGTCTCCCTGACGCGCCGCAGCAACTCCCGGAACGTCGGGTTGCCCTCCGTGTCGGTCCGAAGGACCAGGGTGTTGACGAAGAATCCGACGAGCTCACCCAGGCCCTCGTCGAGGCGCCCGGCCACCGGCGTGCCCAGCGGAATGTCGGTACCGGCCCCCAGACGGGTCAACAGGGCCGCGAGGCCCGCCTGGACGGCCATGAACAGACTCGCGCCCTCGCCGCCCGCGAGCTCGACCAGGGCGCGGTGCACCGAGGCGTCGACCCGCAGGGGGACGACCCCGCCCGCGTGTCCCGTCGCGGCGGTGCGACGCCGGTCCACGGGCAGCGCGATCTCCTCCGGCAGCCCCCGCAGGGCCTCGCTCCAGTGGGCCCACTGTTCGGCGGCCAGCGAACCGGGCTCCCGGTCGTCGCCGAGCAGGGCGTGCTGCCAGAGGGTGTAGTCGGCGTACTGCACCGCCGGCGCGCCGCGCTCGGGCTCCCGCCCGGCCAGCCGAGCCCGGTACGCGGAACCCAGATCGCGGGCGAGGGGGCCCAGGGACCAGGCGTCGCAGGCGATGTGATGGATCGTCAACAGCAGTACGTGCCGCTCGGGAGCGATCCTGAACACCCGCGCCCGGAGGGGCGGTCGCCGGGCCAGGTCGAAGGGCTCCGAGGCGGCGGCCGCCAGCGCCGCGTCCAGCGCGGGACCGTCGGCGTCCTGCGGGTCCAGCGGCAACACGTCGAGCAGCGCCGGCAGCCGCCGCGGGTCGAGGACCAGTTGCCGGGGCGCACCGCCGTCGTCGGGGAAGACCGTGCGCAACGCCTCGTGCCGCTCGACGACGTCGCCGAGGGCGGCGGCCAGGGCCCCGATGTCGATCGGCCCGTCGAGCCGCAGGGGCAGCGGGATGTGGTAGGCCGGGCTCTCCCGGTCCAGGCGCTGGAGGAACCAGAGCCGGCGCTGGGCGTACGACAGGGGGATCCGGTCGGGGCGCTCGGCCGGCAGCAGGGCGGGACGGCGGCGCCGGTCGCCCGCCGCCCCGTCGGCCCGCACGAGCCGGGCCAGCCCGGCGGGGGTGCGGGCCTCGAACACGGACCGGACCGTGAGGTCCGCGCCGGTCGCCGCGCGGACGCGACTGATCAGCCGCATCGCGAGCAGCGAGTGGCCGCCCAGGGTGAAGAAGTCCTGGTCGGGACCGACCTCGGGTACCCGCAGCACCTCGGCGAACAGCGCGCACAGGGCGGTCTCCTCGGGGCCCTCGGGCGCACGGCCCGGGCCCTCGGTGACCCGTACGTCCGGTTCGGGCAGCGCCGAACGGTCCAGCTTGCCACTGCTGGTGAGCGGCAGCGCGTCGAGATGGGAGTAGGCCGCGGGAATCATGTACTCGGGCAGCCGCCGCGCGAGGTGCGCGCGCAGCTCCGCCGGGTCGGGGGCGGAGCCCGGCGCGAGCGCGAGGTAGCCGGCCAGGAACCGGTCGTCGGGGGAATCGCCCCGGACCACGACGGCGGCCTGGACGACGCCCGGGTACTGCTCCAGGACCGCCTCGATCTCGCCCGGCTCGATCCGGAAGCCGCGGACCTTCACCTGCTCGTCCGCGCGACCGAGGTACTCCACCTGACCGTCGCGGCGCAACCGCGCCAGGTCCCCGGTGCGGTACATCCGCGAACCGGGCGGACCGTACGGGTCGGCCACGAACCGTTCCGCGGTGAGCGCGGGCCGGCCGAGGTAGCCGCGGGCCACCTGGACCCCGGCGAGGTACAACTCGCCGCGGACCCCGACGGGGGCCGGCCGCAGCGACCCGTCCAGCACGTAGGCGCGCACGCCGTCGATGGGCCGGCCGATGACCGGGGTGACGCTGTCGCCCAGCGCGCAGGCCAGCGCGTCGACGGTGGTCTCCGTCGGCCCGTAGTAGTTGTGCGCGGCCAGGTCCGGAACGGCGGCCAGCCGGGTCCACAGGTCGGGCCCCACGGCCTCGCCGCCGAGCATCAGCACCTCGGGCCGGTGCGCCCCCTCGTCCAGCAGCCCGGCGGCGATCAGCGGCGCCAGGTAGGTGGGGGTGAGGTCGAGGAAGACCACCCGCTCACGCCGCACGTACGCCACCAGCGCCCGCGGGTCGAGCCGGACGTCGTCGGAGAGCAGGTGCAGCCGGTGCCCCTCCAGCATCCAGAACAGTGGGTCCCACGAGGTGTCGAAGGTCTGGGAGGCCACCAGGGCGACGTCCTGGCCGGCCTCGGTCACGGGGCGCACCAGACGGGCCCGGTGGTGGCGCATCAGGTTGGTCAGGGACCGGTGCTCGACGACGACGCCCTTGGGGGCGCCGGTCGAGCCCGAGGTGTGGATGACGTACGCGGCGTCGCCGGGGCCCGTGGGTCCGGTGCGGTCGGCGTCCGTCAGGTCGTGCGACGGGTGGGAGGCGACCGCCGCCACCACCCCGGGGTCGCCGATCACGCAGGCCGCCGGATGCTCGAACGGCGTTTCGGCGCCGGCCCCGGACACGATCACGCACACGGGTCGGACGGTGTCGAGGAGCCCGGCGAGCCGTTCCCGCGGCGTGTCCACGGCGACGGGCACGTAGGCGGCCCCGGACTTCAGGATGGCGAGGAGGCTCACGAGCAGGTCGGCGTCCCGGGACGCCATGAGCATCACGTACCGCTCGGGTCCGGCTCCGCGCCGCACGAGCTCCCGGGCCAGCCGGTTCGCCCGCGCGTTGACCTCGCCGAAGCTCAGCCGGGTCGCGCCGGCGACCACGGCGATCCGGTCGGGGTCGGCCGCCGCGCGTTCCTCGAAGGCGCGGTGGAACGTGATGTCCGAGGGCGCCCCCGCACCCGAGGGCAGCGCGGGACCGTTGCGGGCGGCGGTCAGAACGGCCCGGTCCTCGGGGGTCAACAGGTCGATGGAGCCGATCCGCCGGTCGGGGTCGGCGACGACCGCCTCCAGCAGCAGGGTGAGCCGGCTCATCAACGCCTCGGCGCCGGCCAGATCGAAGAGGTCGCTGCTGTACTCGACGAAACAGGTCAGCCCGCCCGGCCCCCCGTCGTCGTCGCGCCGTTCCATGACGTTGAACGACAGGTCGAAGCGGGCGCCGCCCGGGTCCGCCTCCACGAACTCGATCTCCACCCCGGGGAAGGTGAGTTCGGCCTTGGGCAGGTTCTGGAAGGCGAGCATCACCTGGAACAGCGGATGCCAGCCCAGTGAACGCCGCGGGTTGAGCGCGGTGATCAACCGTTCGATGGGCATCTCCTGGTGCGAGAAGCCCTGGAGGTCGACCCGCCGGACCCGCTTGAGCAGCTCCCGGAAGGTCGGATCGCCCGAGGTGTCCACGCGCAGCACGAGCGGGTTCACGAAGTACCCGACGACGTCGTCGTAACGCTCGTCCATCCGCCCGGCGGTGGGGCTCGCGATCGGGATGTCCGTCCCGGAGCCGGAACGGGTCAGTACGGTCGCGAGCGCGGCCTGGACCACCATGAACAGGCTCACCCGACAGGCGCGGGTCAGCGCGGTCAGCCCACGGTGCAGTTCGGCGGAGAACTCCCAGGGGAAGTAGTCGCCCTCGAAGGTCTTGACCGCCGGCCGCGGGTGATCGGTGGGCAGTTCGAGGCAGTCGGGTATGCCGTCCAGGGCCTTGCTCCAGTAGCCGAGCCGACCACTGATCCCGCTGTCGGGGTCCTCCAGATCGCCGAGCGACTCGCGCTGCTCCAGCGCGTACTCGGCGTAACTCGCCTGCAGAGGTGCCCAGATGGGCTCCCTGCCCTGGGTCCGGGCCAGATAGGCGGCGCTCAGGTCCCGGGCCAGCGGAGCCATGGACCAGCCGTCACCGGCGATGTGGTGCTGGACCATCAGCACCACGTGCTCCCGGGGTCCGAGCACGAAGACGTGCAGGCGCAGCAGCGGGTCCGCCGTCAGGTCGAACAGGACCCGGCAGGCGGCGGCGATCAACTCCGGCAGCTCCTCCTCGGTCGCCGCCGCCACGGTGAGCGGCGTGGCGACGTCCGCCGGATCCAGCACGCGCTGGTACGGGGTCCCGTCCCGCTCGGGGAAGACCGTGCGCAGTGCGGCATGGCGTGCGATCACGTCGTCCAACGCCGCCCGGAGGGCGTCGACGTCGACGATTCCGGTGAGCCGCATGGCCACCGGCATGTGGTACGACGCGTCGCCGTCCTGCAGTCGGTCGTTGAACCAGAGGGCCAACTGTGCGTACGACAGCGGAATCTCCGTCGACCGGTCGGCTTCACCCTGCACGTGTCTTCCTTCTTCCCCGTGTGGACCTGTGGTCCGAATCGCGACAACCAGCCGTCAAATGCCGGGGGGTGGTCAGTCCCCGGCGGTCCAGCGGTACGTCGCGTCCGGCTCCTTCTCCTCGTTGCGGCTGCCGTCGTTGAAGTCCACGGCGACGAAACCGTGGTGCTCGTAGAAGGCGCGGGCGCCGGTGTTGCGCTGGAACACGTGCAGCGTGAGCTGTTCGGGGCTCGCCCCGCGGACCAGCTCCAGCAGCCGCGAGCCGATGCCGCGCCGCAGCGCGTCGGGCCTCAGGTAGAGGTGATCGAGCTCGCTCCCGTCGAGCGAGGCGAAGCCCAGCAGTTCGCCCCGCTCGTCCTCGGCCACCCACACCGTGCTGTCGGGCAGGACCACGTGCGTGATCCAGGCGAGGGTGTCCTCGTCGCTGTGCACCCGGGGGAGGTAGGGCATCGCGGCGGCGCGCGACGCCAGGAAGACCCCCGTGACGGCCTGCGCGTCTGCGGCCGTGGCGCCGCGCAGACGCACCGTGCCCCGGTCGGGTCCCTGCTCGGCGGGCTCGTTCGCTGCCATCCGGAATCTCCAAGCTGTCGATGCGTCGTGCCCGCCGGACGGACACGATCCGTGGTCAGAACGTGTAGGTGCGGCTCGCGAGGGACAGACCCGCCTCGTCGGCGAAGTACGCCCGGTCGCCGGGGAGGGGTCGGTCCAGGGCGGCGGCGGGCAGCCCCGCCTCCTCGGTCATGGCGAGCAGCCGTACCGGAGCGTCGCCGCGCACGGTCAGGGTGAGCGTGAACCCCTCCGCCGGCGGAGCGGCGTGGACGAAGCCCCACTTCCAGGGGGTCGCGGTGTACCCGCGGTTCTCTCCGCCCGGCAACTCGCCCGAACCGCCCGGGGCTCCGGCCAGGCTCGCCTTGACGACCTCGGTGGAGGTGGTGTCCACGTAGAGGGCGGTCAGTACGGAGCGGCCCCGCTCGGCGGAGACGGCCAGGGTCAGCCGGCGCCCGCCCGACACGCGTTCGTCGGCGACCGCGCGCACCACCGGCTCCGCGACGGTCACGGCCGGCGCGTCGCCGACGAGATGGCCGCCGGGCGGCGCCGGCAGGGCCGGGATGCTGTTCTCCAGGTCCGACGTGCGTTCGCCGTCGGTGTAGTGGGCCACCCAGGAGTCCGGGTCGGCGTTCTCCGACACCCAGTGGGCGCGGGAGCGGTCCAGGTCCCGGACGTACATCAGGCTCACGGGCAGGGGATGACCGCGGTCCGTGCCGTCGACCACCGCGCCGACGCCCACCAGCGAGACCCCCGACACGGCCAGGGCGAGACCGATGGCGAGCCCGGTGCGCGGCCGACCGGCGAGGTGGGCCGCCGGCAGCAGCGACAACGCCGCGACCAGCACCACGAAGAGCAAGGGAATCGCCGCCGCCGCGAGTTGCACCGCGGGGAACAGCAGGACGACCAGCGGGACGATCAGGACCGCCGCCGGGAACCCGGGCAGGGCGAGGACCGCGGGCCGCCAGGGCGAGTCCTCGGCGAGCCGCGGGGTCAGGGCCAGCGCGCCCGCGCCCGCGAGCGCGGTCCAGGTGAACAGGTAAGACGCCCCGGGCAGCACCAGGGCGGTGGCCAGGGCGAGGGCCACCAGCCAGGCCAGCACGGCCGCCAGGGACTCCACCGGTGTCGTACGGGTGCGGGTCCACCGCGACCAGCACCAAGCGACCCCGATCACGAGCAACACCAGGCCCGCGACGATGAGTTCGGGCCGGTACGGATCGCCGTGGGTGAAGCGGGCGTAGGCGGGCTTGACCAGCAGGAGCAGCTGCCAGGAGGCCCAGCCGACCGCCCCCGCCGCCACCAGGACCAGCGGGAACGCGGCGGCGGCCAGCGTCGCCTTCCGCACCCGCAGCGCCCGCCGCCGGCGCGCGTACCAGGCGCCCGCGACGGCGGCGAGGAGGGCCGCTCCCGCCAGGGGCAGGACGGCGCCGGCAGGGTAACGCACCAGCACCGGACCCACGTTGAACCACGTCGAGTCCGAGGCGCCGGCGACCCGCTCCAGGTCCGCGCCCGCGAGGTCCCGGGTGGCGGAGAGCACGGTGGAGCCGAGGTCCTGGAGACTGCCCGAGTCGACGTGCTCGATGTCGTCCTCGGTGGAGTGGTAGCGGGAACTGCCGCCGATCACGGCGAAGTTCAGCCCGGTCAGGCCGGCGTCGCGGAAGTGGGTGAAGTCGGTTTCGTTGGGGAGCAGTCGGTAGACCTCGTCCGCGAGGGACGTGGCGACCGGCGGACGGTCACCCAAAGCGCCGACGACGCCCGAGCTGCGGTCACCGGTCTGGAACATGACGGCCGGCCCGGTGGTGCCGCGGGCATCGAGGTTGATCACGACGTCCCGTCGCGGGTCGAGGGCCGGCGTGTTGCGCACGTACGCCCTCGCGCCGAGCTGCCCGATCTCCTCCGCGTCGGTGAAGAGCAGGACGACGTCGTTGCGCGGTCGCTCCCCGGACCTCAGGATCCGGGCGATCTCCAACACCGCACCCACGCCGAGACCGTCGTCGGAGGCGCCGGGACCGGACGAGGTCGAGTCGGTGTGGGCGACGAGCAGGACCCTTCCGGTCGAGGACCGCCCGGGAACGGTCGCCGTGATGTTGTGGACCCGCCCCGCCAAGTGCGAGGCGGCGGAACCGGGCAGCACCTCGGTCGCCTCCTGCACCGATGGATTCAGGCCAAGTTTCCGCAACTCATTCTCCACGTACGAGCGCACCCGGTCCGCGGCCGCCGATCCGGACGGATGGGGCGCGGTCGCGATGTGTTCGATGTGTTCTTTCGCCCGCCCGGCGGAAAAGGAAGTCGGTGACTCATCTTTGCCTACCGGTAGGGAAGTTGACTGCACCGCGAATCCGCAGAAGGCCGCGATCAGAGCGAGCAGCGCGACCGCCGACAGCGCAGGCATGCGCGTTCTCATTCGTGTCCCCCGGCACTTGGCGAACCACCAGGCGGGTTCGTTCACCGAAGCAACGTAACAGCACCGGGCAATCGTTGATAGATCTTGCCGGGGTCGGTCCCATGGTGTTTGGATGGGCAGCCGCAGGACGGCCATGACCAGTTGCCCCGCGATGTCACCGGCTACGAGGGGGATCCCAGGGTGAACGTCCCCGCTGTCCGCATGAGCGGCGCGGTCAAGAACTACGGATCGGCCACGGCCGTCGACGGATTGGACCTGGAGGTGCCGGCCGGGATGTTCCTCGGCCTGCTCGGTCCCAACGGCGCGGGCAAGTCCACCACCATGCGGATGCTCACCGGGCAGAGCAGGGCGGACAGCGGCACCGTCGAGGTCTTCGGACACAGACTGCCCGAACAGTCCCGTCGCGTCCGATCCCTGATCGGCGTCGTCCCGCAGCACGACAACCTGGACTCCGAGCTGTCGGTCCGACAGAACCTCGACGTCTTCGCCCGGCTCGGGGCCGTGCCCGCGCGCGAATGCCGCGCCCGGGTGGACCGGGCGCTGGCCGACGCACGCCTGACCGACCGGGCCGGTCACCGCGTCGACGCCCTCTCCGGCGGCATGCGCAGACGACTGCTCCTGGCCCGGGGGACCCTGCTGTCCCCGCGCCTGCTGCTGCTCGACGAACCCACCGTCGGCCTCGATCCGCAGATCCGCCAGGACCTCTGGGACGTGATCGAGGAACTGCGGGCGGGCGGCACCACCGTGGTGATGTCCACCCACTACATCGAGGAGGCCGAACGCCTCGCCGACCGTGTGGCCGTGGTGTTCGGCGGCAGGCTGATCGCCCAGGGCGCCCCCGCGGAGCTGCTGCGCGCGCACGCCGGGACGCAGGCCGCCGAGTACCGGGGCGAGGCGGCGCGACGCGCGCGCGTGGAGCGGGTCGCGACCGAGGCGGGCCTGCCCAGCCGACGTACCGGACTCTCCGTCTCCGTGCTGCGCGCCGAGACCATGACCGCTTCGACGCACGAACTCCTGGGCGCGCCCGACGTCCTGCGCCCCACCACGCTGGAGGACGTCTTCGTCGTTCTGACCGGGGCGCTCTTCAACTGATTCGCACCGCCCCGCGACGGCTCCGCCGTTCCAGAAAGGACCCTTCCCATGACGAGGGCAGCTCCCGCACGCCCCGCGCGGACGCGGGTACGCGGTCCGCAGGACCCGAGCGAGGCGACCCCGGTGCTCTGGCCCACCCTGCGGGCCGTCTGGTTGCGGGAACTCCTGCTCTTCCGCCGCTACTGGCCGGCCGTGACCTTCGGTTCACTGGTGGAGCCGCTGGTGTACATGGCGGGATTCGGGCTCGGGTTCAGTCGGTTGATCAGCACGGCGGAGGGGCGACCCTACATCCAGTTCATCGGCACCGGCATGGTGGTCACGTCGGTCCTCTTCGCCTCGGCGTTCGCCGGGATGTTCGAGACCTTCAACCGCCGGTGCTACCAGAAGCTCTACGACGACATGCTCAGCCGGCCGGTCGACGTCTGGGAACTGATCACGGCCGAGGCCTCCTGGATCGCCGTGAAATCGTCGATATACAGCTCCGCCCCGCTGCTGATCACCCTGGCCGCGGGCCTGCCGGCCACCCCCGGACTGCTGCTGGTGCCCTTCATCGCGCTCTTCTCCGGGTTCGGCTTCGCCCTGTGCGGCATGTGGGTCTCCTGCCTGGTGCCCGCGATCGACTGGCTGCGGCTGGTGGTCTCGGGCGTCCTGACACCGATGGTCATGGCGGCCGGGGTGTTCTTCCCGCTGGACGGGCTGCCCGGTTGGATCCAAGGCATCGCAACCGTGAATCCGATCTACCACTGTATGGAATTGGTACGTCACTCGGCGTTCGGGACGCTGGGAATGGTCGACGTCACCCACGCGCTCGTTCTGATCGGATTCACCGCCCTCAGTTGGTTCCTGGCATTGCGCGGCATGACCCGCCGCCTCATCGACTGATTTCCGATGCCGGAAGTACATGTTTGAACATACATGTATCGGTATATTCTTCCATCTGCTCGACTGAAAGGGGGTCGTCATGACCAATCCGTTCGACGATCCGGACCGTCTCTTCCGGGTGCTGCGCAACGCCGGTGGTGAACATTCGCTCTGGCCGGACGGCATCGACGTTCCCGACGGCTGGCTGGTCGTCCACGGCGAGGCCTCGCGCGTCGACTGCCAGTCCTGGATCGAGGCCAACTGGCGCTGAACCGCCGACCGGTACCGACTCCGGACCGCGTCCCTCACGGGGCGGCGGGGCGCGCGTGAGTGCGACGCCGCACGGCGGTCGGGTCGAGCCGGTCCGGCAGTGGTGCGCGGTCAGCCCCGGCCCGCGGTGGACACGCCGTCCACGTACGTGTCGATGACCTCGATGCCGCCGATGCGCGAGGGCTCCACCCGTGTGGGATCGTCGGCGAGCACCACCAGGTCGGCGAGCTTCCCCGGGGCCAGACTGCCCGCGCGGTCCTCCCGGCGACAGGCGTGGGCGCCGCCGACGGTGTACGCGTACAGGGCCTCCTCGACGGTGATCGCCTCCAGCGGGCCGATCGCCCGCCCCGACAGCGAGGCCCGCTCGACCATGAACTGGACGGCCCGCAACGGGGAACCGTCCGTCACCGGCCGGTCGGAGCTGCCCACCAGGGCGACTCCGTGGTCGAGGAATCCGCGCCCCCGGTACATCCACGGGGCCCGCTCCGGCCCCATGACGGCCGCGTAGTCGTCCCCGAAGTACCGCAGGAAGTTCGGCTGGACCACCGCGCTGAGACCCAGGGCCGCGAACCGCGGCAACTGGTCCGGGCGGATCAGCCCGGCGTGCTCGATCCGGTGTCGTGCGTCCGCTCGGGGGCGCAGGCGCTGGGCCCGCTCCAGCGCGTCCAGGGCGAGGTCGGCGGCGCGGTCGCCGATGGCGTGCACCGCGAGCTGCCATCCGGCGAGGTGTCCGTCCACGATCAGGTCCGTGATCGCCTCGGGGGAGTCCTGGAGTTCGCCGGCGCCGTCCGTGCCGACGTACGGACTGGTCAGCGCGGCCGTACGGGCCATCATGCCGCCGTCGGTGTAGATCTTGAGCGCGCCGACGGACAGCCAGTCGTCCCCGAACCCGGTCCGCAGCCCGAGGTCGAGGGCGCGCGGGAAGCCGTCGTCCGCGTGGGCCGCGACGGGGCGCAGGGTGTCCCCGGCCGCCATCAACTGGACCCGCAGCGGAAGCCGGCCCCGGTCGCGCAGCCACTGGTAGGCGCCGGCCTCGACGGGGCTGTGGCCGAGGAGTCCGCCGCCGATCCCGGCCTCCGCGCAGGAGGTGATGCCCTCGCGCAGGCACTCCCGGCCCGCCCGCTCGATGGCGTCCGCCAACTCTGCCTGGGAGTAGGGCAGTCGAAGCCTCCGGGCGGCGGTCATGGCGCCCTCGGCGAGGAAGCCCCCGCCCGCGGCGGCCGAGGCCGGCAGCAGGTCCAGCACCGCGCTGTCGACCACGCAGCCGTGTCCGGAGTCGTGCAGCATGAACACCTTGCGCCCGGCACTGACCTTGTCCAGTTCGAGGGCCGTGAGGTGCCTTCCGAGGGCCCGTTGGTCGTATCCGGCGATGTCCACCCAGGCCCCAGGGGGTTTGTCCGCGACGGCCCGCGCCACCACCGCCAACACGTCCTCGACCCGCCGGCACGGGGCCACGCTCGGCGTGGCCGCCTTCAGGCCGGCCCAGGCCAGGTGGACGTGGCTGTCGACGAACCCCGGCAGCACGGTGGCGCCCTGGAGGTCGACCACCTCACGGGCGGGCAGCCCCGTCACCGCCTCGTCGAGGCCGACGATCCGCCCGCGCCAGATCCCGATGTCGTGGGCGACGGGGTGCGCCGGGTCCATGGTGACGACGTGTGCGTTGGTCAGCCGCGTACTGAGCATGGGCATCGGTCCTCGGGGAGTGCGGCCACCGCTTCCAGTCAGGGGGTGGCGGGCCCTGTCACCGTGTCGACACCACGTCGACGGCGCTTCTACAGCGCGGAGCCGATCTCCTCGCCGGCGTGGCGAAGTCCGCCGCCGGCGTGCTCCGGGGCGCGGTCCACGATGGACCGCAGGATGTCTGCGACCCGGACCGCCGTGTTCGACAGCAGGGAGGAGGTGATGCCGTGGGTGTGCTCGGTGCCGCCCTGGAGGTAGATGCCGCAGCGCAGTTCGGGAGCGGTCGTCGGGCGGTAGTCCCGCTCGACCCTGACCCGGCCCCGCTCGTCCAGTCGGCAGTATCGGCCCACCTCGCCGAGGAGACCGAGCGCGTCGGCCGAGCGGTAGCCGGTGGCGTAGACCAGCACGTCGGCGTCCAGCCGGGTCCGTTCCCCGGTCACCAGCGATTCGACCGTGGTGAGGACCTTGTGCGGGGTTTCGACCACGTCGGTGAGACGGGAGACCTTCAGGAAGCGCAACCGCTCGGTGCCCAGGTCCTTCTCCCGGTACTGCTGCCGGTAGAGGTCGTCGCAGATCGCAGGTGTGCCAGACGCGGTCCGTGCGCTCGACGCCCTCGGGAATCCGCGGTCGCAGCCCGGTGCCGATCAGGAGGTTGCGGGCGCGGTGGACCACCGGTCGCGCACCGGAGCGCGCGGCGACGTCCACGTACCGCACCACGCCGTCGACCACGACGGGGCGCACGGCGATGACCTCGTGGCACAGGAAGCTGAACTCGCTCGTCGGATTGCGCAGCATCACCAGGTCCTTGAGGAAGGAGACCTGCGTGGTGGCGTCGTCGATCAGCACGCCGCGGTGCCGGCCGAAACGGGGCTGCCGCTCGAATAAGTGGGCCATGACCGCCCCTTCCCGGCCGACGCCCGCGTTGTGCTCGCTCAGTGCGATGGCCATGGCCACATTGGACGGTCCGAAACCGATACCCATCAGATCGTGGATCAATGGCGCATCGTCGGGAAGAGCCTGTGACATGTCACTCCCATCGGGGGTGGCCGCTTGCCGGTGCGAGGGGGAGCGCGGAAGCGAGGCGTGCCGAGTGCGACTGTCCGAGAACTTAGGTAAAGCTACCTGGCCCCCCACCCCTGTCGATGGGACGACAGATGCCTTCCGGGCGATTTTTCGGTCCAACGCGCCCAGGATGTGCGGGCGTTGTATGGTTAGGTAAGCCTTGCTTTACTGATCGGTATCCACTGGGCCGGATCCACTGGGCCGGAGCTTCCACCGCGAGGGCGAGGGCGACTGGGTCAACCACGGGCCGGCCGTCACCCGGGTCGGCACGCGGGACGGCCGGGAACCGCCCGCGACGGAGTACCGCACCCCCATGGGTGGATACCTGATCAACAGGCCCTGACGGGCCGCCGCACGCCGAAGTCGCCACCGATCGACCGGCCCGCGCCCCCGCCGTGACGTCGGGACGCCGGCCCGACCCTCGCCGCCGCGCGGTCATCGGATCCGTGCGGCGGCGACGTCATTGCGGTGGCGGCGCACGCGGCAACGAACGAACGGGGAATGAGGGGAAGCTGATGGAGCGACACACGGCCACCGCTGCGAACGGGGGCCCCGCCGGGCCCCCGTTCGTCATCATCGGGGTGGGGAACACGCAAGCCGACTGGGCGCGGGTGCTCGGCGCCCTCACCAACGCGGACCCGGCCGGCGGTACCCGGTCGACTCCGGGGGCCGCCGCACCGGGGCCCACGCGGGACGGACCGGCGTCGGAGCCGGACCCGCGGCCCGCCGCCGGCGACCCCGGCCACCGCGGCGGATCGGCCGCGGTGCCGGAGCCCAAGAGCGCGACACCGCCCAGCGTCCTCGACCTGAACGCCTACCTCGTCTACGCGATCGGCAAGACCGCCCGGCGCAGACTGACGGCCAAACTCACCGAACACGGCCTGCGGCTGTGGCACCTGACCGTGCTGGCGCTGCTGTCCGACCTCGGCCCGCAGTCCAAGGGCACCCTCGCGACACGCCTCGACATGAACGCGAGCGACCTCGTCAAGATCGTGAACGACCTGAGCCGCGCCGGCCACGTCGACTGCACCCGCGACACCGAGGACCGCCGCCGGGTCGTCGTGGGCCTCACGGAGGAGGGCCGCACCGCACTGAGCCGGCTCAACGCGGACATAGCATCCGCCGACGAGGAGTTCCTTGAACCCCTCAGCGCCTCCGAACGCGCCCAACTCGGCGCCCTGCTGCGCCGCGTTCACCGGCACTTCGACACCACCGCGTCCCACACCGTCCACGAGGAGGCCGGGGGCCCGGCGGGGCCCCCGGCCGGGCCGCATCCGGCCGGCGTCCGACCCGTCGAGGCCCTGCGCATCGACTGGAACCGGTCCGCCGAGGAGATCGGCGATCTCGTCCGGTCCCGGTCCCGTTCCTCCACGGCCGCGTACACCCACCACGGCGGGCGCCGCCTGGAGATCCTGTCCGCCGCCGTCACACCGGACCGGTACGACGGCGCGCCCGGCCGCGTGGTGCGCTCGACCTCCGACGGCCCGGTGATCGTGGCCGGTTCGGACGGCGGGTCCGCGCCGGGACGGGGGCTGGCGGTGCGGCGGGTCCGGACCGAGGACGGCACCGAGATGTCGGCGAGCGAGTACTTCGATCCGATGCCGGGTGGGCTGACGACCGAGAGCTGAGCCGGACCGGACCGGACCCGCGGGCCCCCCGGTTCCACATCTCGACACGCGGGCGCACCGGTGTGCCTCCACCGGGATGATGGCCGAGGCTCCGGGTCGTTGTGGGAGTGTGCGGGCGGTCCCGATTCGGATTCGGGAAACGGAAGAGGAACAGCACCATGGAGGTACCTGACCGGATGGACGAGCAACTGCGGGCACTGGGCCTGGTGGAGGCGCAACGCAAGGCGGTGGCCCTGTTCGCGGAGGTCGAGGCGCGGGGCCTGGTCGTGCCCGGCGCGGGCGAACGGGAGGTCAGCGACGGCATCCGGGACCTGGCCAACGAGATGTTCGGCACCACCAAGCACTGGCACAAGCGGATCGTCCGCTCCGGCCCGCACACGATGTTTCCCTACCGGGAGAACCCGCCCGACCGGATCATCGGGGAGGACGACATCGCCTTCGCGGACTTCGGCCCGATCTTCGAGGAGTACGAGGCCGACTTCGGCCGTACCTTCGTCTTCGGCGACGACCCGACCAAGCACCGCCTCCGCGACGACCTCGCCCGGGTGTTCGCGGAGGGCCGGCGGGCCTTCCGCGCGGATCCCCACATCACCGGCAAGCAGTTGTACGCGGAGGTGGAGCGGTCGGCGGCCGAGGCCGGCTGGACACTCGGCGGCTGGCACGCGGGACACCTGGTGGGGGAGTTCCCGCACGAGCTGATCGACGGCGCCAAGGTGGAGTCGTACGTCACCCCGGACAACGACCACCCGATGCGCCGCACCGACCGGGCCGGATGGCGCTGCCACTGGATCCTGGAGGTCCACCTGGTGCACGAGCCGGGCGGCTTCGGAGGCTTTTACGAACAGCTCCTCGACTTGGCGTAGGCCCCCGCGCTCCGCGCGGCGGTCGCGCTCGCACCGCCGGGCGGGACCGGGCGGGACCGGGCGCCCCCCCCGGCGGGTCCTCAGGGACGCGGGGAGAGTTCGGCCATGGCGCTCCAGCCCCGGCCGGGCACCTCGACGTTGATGATCTCCGGGGTCGAGGCGATGGCGCCGGCCAGCGTCTCCATCCCGGCCTTGAAGTGCTCCGACGCCACGTGCGCGGCGCCCGCCTCGGCGTCGGCGAAGGCCTCCAGCAGGGTGTACTTGTTCGGGTCGTCGACGCTGCGCGACCAGTCGTAGAACAGGTTGCCCGGCTCCGCGCGGGTGGCCCGGGTGAAGTCGTCGACGAGCGTGAGCCAGTTGTCGCCGTGTTCCGGACGGACGTCGAACCTGACGGCTATGAAGATCATGCGCACCAGCCTGACACCCGATTCCCGCCGCCGCACGCCGGACCGGTCCGCTTTCCGAGCCTGTCGGAAACCCGGCGGAAAGCGGCGCCCCGAGGGCCCCCGGAGCATGCGAGACGACCGAGGCCCAAGGGCGAGACCGGCCGGGTTCCCGACAGGCGACCTCAGAGCAGGCCCGCCGCACGGGCGAGCGCGCCCCGGACCTCGTCGGGGCGCCGGCGGTACTCCCGGGTCGGCAGCGACACCGACAGCGCGTGCACCGCGTCGTCACCCCGCGGCCGCTCCGCCGGCAGCGCGACGGCCACGCAGGTGTAGGCCAGGTCGGCCTCTCCCACCGAGACGGCGTAACCCTGCCCGCGCACCCGGGACAGCTCCGCCTCCAGCGACTGCGCGCTGGTGATGGTGGCCGGGGTCAGGCGCGCCATGCCGTGCTCCGACAGGTAGCGCCGGAGCAGCGGCCGGGGGATCTCGGCGAGCAGCGCCTTGCCGTGCGCGGTGGCGTGCGCACGGGTCTCCCGCCCGGGCGCGAAGGGGTTCGCGGTGTCCGCCACGGGAGCCGTCGTGTCGACCACCGTGATCAGCCCGCCGCGGTACGCGGTGTAGTACGCCTCGGCGCCCGTGGCCCGGCGCAGCCGCGCCAGCACGTCGGTGACGCCCGGCGCCGGGTCCAGGTGCCGCAGGAAGCTGCGGTGCAGCCGGGGGATGAGCGGCCCCAGCGCGTACCCGCGCGCCGTCCGCACGAGGTGGCCGCGCTCCGTGAGCGGGGCCAGCAGGTGATAGACGGTCGACAGGGAGCAGCCCGTCCGCCGGGCCAGCGCCTTGGCGCTGACCGGCCCGTCCGCGTCGGCCACCGCGTCGAGGAGGGCCAGCGCCCGGTCGACGGACTGCGGACCGTGGTGCGGCATGGCGGGTTCCCCGGGGGCGAGCGGCGACGTACGGGACCTCCCGACCCTACGCCGGCGCCACCGCGCCCCCGGCTCCGGCGGTCCGTCGGACGAGCGGCCACCGGATCGGCGGACTTGCGGCTGCCGGTTCCGCGCGGTGGAGGGAGGATGGAACCCACCCGGCACGCGTGCGCGGGAAGGGAGCGGGCAGAACCACTGGCCTCCGGGCGTGATGGGAAGGAGCGGCCGGCATGAGCAGTGCTGATGCCGTTCCCCCCGGCTCCGATGCCGTTCCCCCCGGCTCCGACGCGCCCGGCGGCGAGTTCTTCGCGGAACCGGGCGGGCTCCTGGACGACCTGGGTGTCGCGGCGGTCCTGCTCGACGACCTCGGGCGGATCGCGCTGTGGAGCCCGCAGGCCGAGGAACTGTTCGGCTACACCGCCCAGGAGGCCCTGGGCCGCTTCGCCGCGCAGCTGCTCGTCGGCGAGGATCAGCGCGACCACGTGGTGGCCCTGTTCGCCGCGGTGATGGCGGGTGGCGGGCCCTGGGCCGGTGTGTTCCCGGTGTCGCACAAGGACGGCAGCACCCGGTTGGCGGAGTTCCGCAACATGCGGTTGGAGGACGCCCGGGGCAAGACCTACGCCCTGGGCATCGCCTCCGACCGGACCGTGCTGCGGCGCGTCGAGCGCAGTCTGGCCCTGTCCCTGGGGCTGGTCGAGCAGTCCCCGATAGGACTGGCGGTCATGGACACGGACCTGCGCTACGTCCTGGTCAACCCGGCCCTCGCCCGCATCAACGGGATGCCGGCCGAAGCACACCTCGGCCGGTACCTCCACGAGGCCCTCCCGCTCCTGGACTCGGGCCCCCTGGAGGCGGCCATGCGCGAGGTCCTCGCCGACGGCGTCCCGCAACTGAACCGGCTCACCACCGGCCACACCCCCGCCGACCCCGACGACGAGCGCGCCTGGTCCATCTCGCTCTACCGACTGGGCGACTCGGTGGGACGGGCGATCGGGGTCGCCGCCTCCGTCGTGGACGTCACCGAACAGCACCGGACCTCCCGCGCCGTCGCCCTGGCCCGGCAACGGCTCGCCCTGATCGCCGACGCGTCCGTACGCATCGGCACCACCCTCGACCTCGACGTGACCGCCCGCGAACTGGGAGACATCGCCGTCCCGGAGCTCGCCGACCTCGCCACGGTCGACGTCCTCGACAGCATCCTCTGGAGCGACAACCCGCCCGAGGACCCGGGCGCCGACACCGTGCAGTTCCGCGCCCTCGCCGTCACCGCGGCCCGTCCCGGCCCGGCCACCCTGGCCGTCGACCCGGTCGGCGAACTCGCCCGCTACGACGCCACCCGCCTGGTCACCCGGTGCGTGCTCACCGGCCGGCCCATCCTCGTGCGCCGGGTCACCGATCGGGAGATGGCCGGGATCGCCCGGAACCCCGAGGCCGCGACCCTGCTCGTCGAGGCCGGACTCCACTCCTATCTCGCGGTGCCCCTGACCGCCCGCGGGGAGGTCATCGGCGTCCTCGGCCTCCAGCGGACGAGCAACCCGATGGCCTTCGACCACGACGACGTCCTGCTCGCCGGCGAGCTGGCCGCGCGGGCCGCCGTGTGCATCGACAACGCCCGCTGGTACCAGCGCCAGCGCCGGGCCGCCCTCACCCTCCAGCGCCACCTGCTGCCCCAGGAACCCACCGTGACCCCGGGCCTGGAGATCGCCTACCGGTACCAGCCCGCGGCGGCCGTCGGCGAGGTCGGCGGAGACTGGTTCGACGTCATCCCGTTGCCCGACGACAAGACGGCGCTCGTGGTCGGGGACGTGATGGGCAGCGGAATCAACGCGGCCGCGACCATGGGGCAACTGCGCACCGCGGCCCGGACGCTCGCCGAGCTGGATCTCGATCCCGCCGCCGTGCTGACCAGGCTCGACCACACCACGACCGGCCTCGGACACACCATGGCCACCTGCGTCTTCGCCGTCTACGACCCGCACGCCGACCGGTGCCGGATCGCGACCGCGGGCCACCTGCCGCCCGTACTGGTCCGCCCCGGCCGGGAACCCGAACTGCTCGACCTGCCCACCGGGGCGCCGCTGGGCGTCGGCGGCGTGACCTTCGAGGCCACCACGTTCGAACTGGGCGTCGGCGACGAACTGGTCCTCTACACCGACGGGCTGGTCGAAACCCGCGACGAGGACATCGACGTGCGCCTGCGGGCCCTCACGGACCTCCTCGCCCACCCGGGGCGCACCCTCGAAGAGACCTGCGACGTGCTCCTGGGCGCCCTGCGCCACCCCGACGACCGCGACGACGTCGCCCTGCTCATCGCCCGCACCCGCCCCCGCTGAGCCCGGCGCGCCCGCCCCCGTCGCCCGCCGCTTGATTCACGCGGGACCGGGCAGGAGCCAGGCCGAAGGACCGAAACCGACAGCGGAGGAGTGGATTCCATGTCCGGCGACGTATGGGGATACCGCGAGACGTCGGGACGGCTGCGGGACCTCGACCTCACGGGGTACAAGGTCGAGGCCGCCGACGGCCACATCGGCAAGGTCGACAAGCACTCCGACGCGGTGGGCGCGTCCTACATCGTCGTCGACACCGGCCACTGGATCTTCGGCAAGGAGGTCCTGCTGCCCGCCGGCACGATCACGCGGATCGACCAGGAGGACCGGACGATCCACGTGGACCGCACCAAGGCGCAGATCAAGGACGCGCCCGAGTTCGTCAGCGCCAGACACCTCACCGACGCGGAGTACCACCGCCAGGTCGGCGCCTACTACACCGGCGGCCCCGAACACCGCGCCTGACCCGCCGGCGCGGTGTACCCCGCCGCTTCACGGTCGGCGGGCCACCACGGGGTACGTGGGGTCCTGCTGACCGCCCGAGGCCAGCATCCTGACCTCACCCTGGTCGCTGATCTCCGCGCGGATGATCCCGGTCTCGTCGGCGTACACGGGATGACCGCCCGGTCCCGCCTGCGAGGTGCGCGAGACGAGGACCTTGTCCTGCCCCCGCTCCCCGTCGCCGTCGCTCCGGAACACCAGCTCATACCGGTCCTCGTCCACCGCGCCTCCCGTTCCGTGCCTCCGTCGGCCGTCCCTCCCATGGGAAGGCCTCACCCGGGGGCGCGTCCAACGCACTGCGGCGATTGGCCCAGAGCGACGCCTGCCCCGGAGACGCGAAACAGCCCCGGACTCGGGTCCGGGGCTGTTTCGCGGCGGTGCGGCGTGGTGGGGCTCAGCCCTCCTGCTGCTCCTGCTGCGCCTGCTTCTGCGCGTTCTTCTCCTTGATGCGGACCGTTTCCTTGCGGACCTCGGCCTGCGTGGCGCGCTCCTTCTCCAGCCACTCGGGGGCCTCGTTCTTCAGCGCCTCGATCTGCTCGGTGGTGAGGGGCTCGGTGACCCCGCCCCGCGCCAGACCGGCGATGGAGACGCCCAGCTTGGCCGCGACCACCGGCCGGGGGTGCGGGCCGTTGCGGCGCAGCTCCTGGAGCCACTCGGGCGGATCGCTCTGCAGGGCACCCAACTCGCTGCGCGAAACGACACCCTCCTGGAACTCGGCGGGGGTGGCTTCGAGGTACACACCCAGCTTCTTCGCCGCGGTCGCGGGCTTCATGGTCTGGGCGGTCTTGTGCGACGTCATGGAGTCAAGAGTATCGAGCGTGTGCACCACCTCTGACCACGGCCGGTAACCTGGCCCGGTGACAGGCTCGGAAGTACCTCCCTCGTTCCGGCTCGCCTACGTTCCGGGGGTGACACCCACCAAGTGGGTGCGGATCTGGAACGAACGGCTGCCCGGCATCCCGCTGACCCTCGTCGCGGTCGCCCCCGCCGACGCCCCCGACGCCCTGCGCGCCGGCGAGGCGGACGCCGGATTCGTGCGGCTGCCGATCGACCGCACCGACCTCAGCGCCATCCCGCTGTACACCGAGACCACGGTCGTCGTGATCCCCAAGGACCACCTGGTGGCGGCGGTCGAGGAGGTGTCCACCGCGGACCTGGCCGACGAGATCGTGCTGCACCCCCTCGACGACACCCTCGACTGGGAGGCCCTGCCGGGGCGGCCCGCGATCGAGCGTCCCGCCACGACGGAGGACGCCATCGAGCTGGTGGCCGCGGGCATCGGCGTGCTGGCCGTACCGCAGTCCCTCGCCCGCCTGTACCACCGCAAGGACCTCACCTACCGGCCGCTGACGGGCGCCCCCGAGTCGCGCGTGGCGCTGTCCTGGCCCGAGGAGGAGACCACCGACCTGGTGGAGGAGTTCATCGGCATCGTCCGCGGGCGTACCGTGAACAGTTCCCGCGGGCGCTCCCTGGCCGCTCCCGCGCCCGCGCCCGCGCAGCCGAAGGGCAAGCGTCCGGCGCCCGGCGGGACGGGACGCAAGCCCACCGGCGGCAAGAACCCGCGGGGAGGCGCCGGCGCCCCCAAGGGCGGCAAGGGCGGCAACCCGGGCAAGGGTGGCGGCAAGCGCGGCAAGCCACGAGGGCGCTGAAGGGCGTCCGTCACCGCGGGGCGCGAGAGATGATCTCTCGCCGTCAGTGTGCTCGCGGAATCCGTAGACCACTTCACATCATTACCGGGAGAACCCGTGACCGTGAGCAAGAACATCAACAACCCCGTGGGCCAGGGCGGCGGCCAGCGCAAGAGGCTGTCCCGCGCCGAACGGCAGAACAACGGTCCGCACCGCAACCGCGACCGCCAGGGGGCGGCCGACCAGAAGGCGGATCTGGTGCGCAAGATGCGCGAGAAGGCCGGCGCGGCCGAGGGCGCCGGGCAGACGGGTGACGACACCGCACAGAGCTGAGACACCGCCGCCGCAGGGCGGCGCCGCACGGGGCAGGGCCCGGACCGCGACGCGCGGTCCGGGCCCTGTCGCCGTGCCGGGGCCCGTCCGGCACCCCCACCTCGCCGGACCGCGCCGCCGGGAGGGTCCGCCGCGCGTGGATAATCGAGCAGGTGTTCGGTTGTGGGGGTACGCTGGGAACCATGCACGCGCTCCAGGGCTCCCTCTTCGACCAGGCCGACGACATCCGGCTCGGCCCGCTCGCGGGACTGCGCCGCACGGAACTGGGCGCAGGCGCCTGGGTCGATCACCTGCCCGGCTGGCTGTCCGGCTCCGACGCGCTGTTCGAGCGACTGGCCGCCGACGTCCCCTGGCGGGCGGAGCGGCGCCGGATGTACGAGCGGGACGTGGACGTACCCCGCCTGCTCGCCTTCTACCAGGCCGACGACGCTCTCCCGCACCCCGCGCTCACCGACGCCCGCACCGCGCTGACCGGCCACTACGCCGCCGAACTGGGCGAACCGTTCGTGACGGCCGGGCTGTGCCTCTACCGCGACGGCAGGGACAGCGTCGCCTGGCACGGCGATCGGAGCGGCCGTTCCGCCACCGAGGACACCATGGTCGCCATCGTCTCCGTGGGAGACCCGCGCGACCTGGCGTTCCGCCCGCGCGACGGCGGCCCGACCCTGCTGCGGCTGCCACTGGGGCACGGTGACCTGGTGGTCATGGGCGGCTCCTGCCAGCGGACCATGGAGCACGCGGTGCCCAAGTCGACCCGCGCCGTCGGCCCCCGCGTCAGCGTGCAGTTCCGTACCCGCGGCGTCATGTGACCCCGGGCCCCGCCGACCGCCGGGCCCCGCTCCGGCCACCCGACCGGCTCAGGCGCGCGGCCACTCGTACGTGGTGATCAGCCGCTCCAGCACCGGCGAGTACCCCGTCCCGAGCAACAGACAGGCCTCCAACCCGGCGGCGAACGAGGAACGGGGCAGGCCCGTGACCCGGTCCAGCCGCGCCTTCGTGCTGATGCCGAGCAGGCCGCCGTCGAGGACGTGGTGCCAGACCTCGGCGTACGGATCCGCCGGCACCACGATCGACACCGACGACCTGGTCGGGGCCGCCCGCGGGATCCGGAAGTCCAGCCGCAGCTTCACCACGGGCCGTACCCCGCCGAAGCCGGACCACGCGCAACCGACCTCCAGCCCCCTGCTCGTCTCCACCGCCCCCCGCGCGTCGAGGAGCGCGAACGCCTCGCGCAGCTCCGGCGCCGGCCCGTAGGTCCGCTCGTCTTCGTGGACGGTGATCACGAACAACGAGGGCAGCGTGTCCGCGTCCGCCGCGCCGCCCACCGGAAGGATCACGCAGGCGCCCGCCGCCGGCACCGTCCCGGTGAGGAACTCCTGCCGCTGCCGCTCCTCGTCGTGCGGGGCGAACGTCGGCGTGCGGATCGCCCGCCGCCGCGAGGGCGGTCCGTACGACCCCCCGTGTCCACCCGCCGACGCGGGAGGTCGGACCTCGTGCCCCGTGTGCTGTGCCCGCTGCCGTTCCTCACGTTCCATGGCCGGCCCCCAAGGTTGTGGTCCCCCCAGACTGGCAGCCCGCCCGCCCCCGGGTACGGGACTCCGCCGCATTCCCCGGACCGGGACGCGCCGGCGCCGCCTCCCGCGGGCGGGCGAACGGGGGGACCGGGCTGGCGGGCCGCCGCCGGCGGGTGTCCGCTGGAGGGGTGAGCCTCCTTCCCGGGCGCCTCGTGCGCGGAGACCGCTGGTGGACCGGACTCCCGCCCGCCGCCGGCTCCGCCGTCATGGCCGCCGGGATCCTCTCCATCGGACTGGAACTGATCGGCCACGACGTCCTGTCGCTGGCCGCGCTCGCCGTCGCCGGGGCGCTGTGGTTCGTCCTGGCCGCCGACTTCGCCCTCCGCCTGGTCGCCGATCGAGGCCGTTTCCGGTCCGAGTCCTCCACCCCGTCCGCCCTGACGGCCGTCGCCGCCACCACCGTGCTCGGTACCCGGCTCGCGCAGTCCGGCCGCCAAGACGTGGCCGCCGCCCTGCTCACCCTCGCCGCGGCGCTCTGGCCCCTGCTGCTGTACCACGTGCTGCGGCACGGGAGGCGGCGGATGCCGGGAGCGGTCTTCCTCGTCTGCGTCGCCACCCAGGGACTGGCCGTCCTCGCGGCGACGCTGTGCGTCACCCTCCACCTGGACTGGCTCGGTCGGGCGGGCCTCGGCTGCTTCTGCCTGGGGGTGCTGCTGTACGCCCTGGCCCTGTACCGCTTCGACCTCCACGAGGTGACCGGCGGGGCCGGGGACCACTGGGTGGCGGGCGGGGCGCTGTCCATCACCGCCCTCGCGGGCGCCAAGCTCACCGCCGCGCCGCTGTGGACCGGTGCGGCGCACACCGGGCTGCGCACGGCCACCCTCGTGGCCCTCGGCCTCTCGCTGGCCTGGTACGTCGTCCTGCTCACCGCGGAGCTGCGCCGCCCGCGGCCCCGTTACGACATCCGGCGCTGGTCCACGGTCTTCCCCCTCGGCATGACGGCCACCGCCTGCCTGTCGGCCGCCGACCCGACGGGCGTGGCCTGGCTGCGACCGCTGGGGGAGGTCCTGCTGTGGGTCGCCGTGGCCGCCTGCGCGCTGACCTGTGTGGCGTTCGCCCTGGACCGGCGTACCGCCCGCGCACGCTGAGGACCACGTCCGGGCCCCGGGCGACGACCGGTATCCGGGGCCACGGGGCCACGGGGTCGTGGGGCTACGGGCCGGCGGGCTCCGGAGCGGGTCCCGCGCCGCGCAGACCCAGCGCGGCCACCCACGCCAGCAGCACGAGCGCCGCCAGCAGCGCCCAGCGCGAGCCGTGGTGCAGCGTCAGCAGCCCGCCGCACAGTGCCCCGCAGAGCAACGCCAGCACCGAGACCACCCGCCGTACCGACGCGGGTCCCCAGGGGTCGACCGCCAGCCCGGTCAGGGTGCGGGTGACCACGGTGGTGGTGAGGTCCGGGACGGCGAGCCGGTGGACGACGGCGTTCTGCAGGCCCATGCCGAGCGCGAGCAGCCCGACCAGGAGCAGCTGCCCGCCGGCCGTCACCGACACGGCGAGCGCCCCCGCCACCAGCACCGCCTGTGCCGCCACCAGCGGCCCGAACAGCCCTTTGCCACCCCCGGCCCCGGACCGGCGCAACCGTCCGGCGGCCCACGCCCCCAGCAGGAACGCGGCGAGGGCAAGGACCGACGCCGCACCGGACAGCTCCCGGTCCCCGGCCAGGGCGAAACCGAGCAGCGCCACGTTCCCCGTCATGTTGGCGACGAACACGTGGTCCAGACCGAGGTAGCTCACGGCGTCCACCAGACCGCTCACGAAGGTCAGCACCACCAGCAGCGGCGGCACCACCCCGTGCGGCCCGGCCGACGCGCGGCCACCGTCCCCCGCCGGCGGGAACAGGCGGTCGGCGAAGGCCCGCAGGATCCCGCCCCGGTCGTTCCCCGCGTGGTCGGATCCCATCCGGTGCCCCCATGAGGCGCAGTGGCCGATGGCGTCCGGCGGACGAAGCCCGAACACGTGCCGGAAACGGTACCGATCGCCGTCGCGTCGAAGCCGAAACGACGCGGACCGCGTTCCTGTGGCGAGCCGGGGCGCCGCTCAGTAGGGTCCCTGCATGGCCTACACGTTCCAGGTGACCGTCGACTCGACCGACCCGCACCCGCTCGCCGACTGGTGGGCCGACGCCCTCGGATGGGAAGTGGAGCCGAGCGACGAGGCGTTCATCCGCAGCATGATCGAGGCCGGACAGGCGACCGACGACGACACCACCACCCACCGCGGCGTCCTCGTCTGGAAGGCCGGGGCGGGCATCCGGCACCCGGACGGGCTGGAGGTCGCGCCCCGGATCCTCTTCCAGCTCGTACCCGAGGCCAAGACGGTCAAGAACCGCGTCCACTTGGACCTGCGCACCGGTCCCGACCACGAGGCCGTGGTCGAGCGTCTCGTCGCCAAGGGCGCCAAGCGCCTCCACGAAGGCCGCCAGGGACCGAGCGTCTGGACCACCCTCCTCGACCCGCAGGGGAACGAGCTCTGCGTCTCGCGCTAGCGCGCGGAACCCGCGCACCACCGAGGAATCCCTGATCAGCCCGGGTGCCCGGCCATAATTGACTATCGGCGCACGTCTCCCGCACGAGAGAATGCGGCATCTCGAACCGGGAGGAACCCCATGAGCCAGGACCACCTGACTCTTCACGCACTGCTGCCCGCCCAGGATCTCGCGGCGGCCATCGACGCCGGGTACGTGACCCGCAAGTCGCACCCCGAACTGCCGCTGTCCATCTACACGTACACGCGCACCGCGCAGTACGAGCAGGTCTGGAACCAGGTCACCAGGCGTTGCCGCGGTCTCGTCGCCGACGAGGCCACCGGGCGGATCGTCGCCCTGCCGCTGCCGAAGTTCTTCAACGTCGGCGAGCACGAGTCCGGCCAACCGTACGCCCCCGCGCTGCCCGACGAGCCGTTCGAGGTCTACGACAAGGTCGACGGCAGCCTCGCCGTGGTCTTCCACTACGCCGACCGCTGGCGGGTCGCGTCCAAGGGTTCCTTCATCAGCGCCCAGGCGACCTGGGCGCAGCGCCGGCTCGACGGCCTGGACACCTCGACGCTCGTACCGGGCGTGACCTACCTCGCCGAGATCCTGTACCCGCAGAACCGGATCGTCGTCGACTACGGCGAGCGCCGCGACCTCGTGCTCCTCGCCGCGTTCGGCGCGGACGGCGCCGAGGTGCCCCTCGCCGAGGCCGCCGCGCACTGGGAGGCCGTCGGCGCCGTGGTCAAGGCGTGGCCCGCCATGCCCCTCGCCGAACTCGTCGCGCTGACCGAGGCCAACACCCTGCTCGGAGGTGGCACGTCCACCGGCACCGACGCCGAGGGGTACGTACTGCGCTTCGCGTCGGGCGTCCGGGCCAAGGCCAAGATCGCCGAGTACGTGCGCCTGCACAGGGTGCTCACCGGCGTCAACGAGCGCGACATCTGGCGCGGCCACGGCGTCCAGCGCTTCGCCGGCCTGCCCGCGAAGGAGCTGGCCCAGGGCCTGCAGTGCACCGTCGCGGACCTCCGGTCCTGGGGCGGGAAGCCGCTCGACGCGCTGTTGGCCCAGGTCCCCGACGAGTTCGACGCCTGGGTCCGCAAGGTCATCGACCGGCTGGAGGCGGCCGCCGCGGAGCGCGAGCGCACCATCGACGAGGCCTTCGCCGGCCTCGCCCACCTGGCCGCCGACCGGGGGGCCTTCGCGCGCGCCGCGAAGCAGCTGCCCGCCGGCATCCTGCGCGCCACCATGTTCCTGCGGCTCGACGGCAAGTCGACCGAACTGGTCACCTGGCGTTCGCTGCGACCGGAGCTCTCCGTCCCCTTCCTGACGGACGAGGAGAACGCGCCCCGGCCCGGCGACGGCGCGAGGACCGTGCCCGCGCAGGCCGGATCGACCACGGCGCGCAGGCCGGTCACCCCGGCCACCGCGGCCGCAGCGCACCCCGTCGCCCCCTCGTCGGCCGTCGCGACGCCGGCCCGCGAGCCCGGCGTGGCGGCGGCGGTCGAACCCCCGGAGGCCGACGCGCCGCCCGTGCGCCGCCTGCCGGTGGTCCACGTCATGACGGGTCTGCCCGCCTCCGGCAAGACCACGGCCGCGCGAGCCCTCCAGGCGGAATCCGGAGGCCGGATGCGGCGCGTCAACCTCGACGACCTCCGAGGCATGCTCGACGGACACGACCACGGGCGCGGCCACTCGTACAAGCACGAACAGACGGTCCTGGAGATCCAGGACGCGGCACTGCTCGCGGCGGTCGAGGGGGGCTTCGACGTGGTCGTGGACAACACCCACCTCACCCCGCACATCCCCAAGCGGCTCAAGGCGGCCGTCGGGGGCCGTGCCACCTTCGTCGTGCACGACTTCACCGACGTGCCGCTGGAGGAGTGCCTGCGCCGGGACGCCGCGCGCGAACGACAGGTCGGCGAGGAGATCATCCGGATCCTGGCCGACAAGCACGCGAAGTCCCGCAAGGGCGGCTGGAAGCTCACCGCCGAGTGGCTGAACGACCAGCCCGCCGTCGAGCCGTACGTGGCCGACCCGGCGCTGCCCTCCGCGGTCATGTGCGACATAGACGGGACGCTCGCCCTGATCGGCGATCGGGGACCGTACGACTTCACGCGCTGCGAACTCGACCGGCTCAACGAGTCCGTGCGGGGCGCGCTCGACGCCTTCCGCCGGGCCGACGGAGACGTCATCGTGCTGTTGTCCGGACGCGGCGAGGAACACCGCCCGCAGACGGAGTCCTGGCTGCGACGACACCAGGTGCCGTACGACGAGCTGTGGATGCGCGCGGCCGGCGACGTCCGCCGCGACGACGTCGTGAAGGCCGAGCTGTTCGACGCGCACGTGCGCCACCGCTACGCGGTACGCCTCTCGCTCGACGACCGGGATCGGGTGGTCGCGGTCTGGCGCCGGATGGGCCTGCCCACCTGGCAGGTCAACTACGGCGATTTCTAGTGCTGTGAACCTTTCAGGTCACAGCACCAGCGGAGGGCCGCCATCGTGACCGGAACCGGAATCGTGTTGATCGTCGACGGCGCGAACGTCGTCGGGTCCGTCCCGGACGGCTGGTGGCGCGACCGCCGGGGCGCCGCCGAGCGGCTGCGGGACCGGCTCGCGGAGCGGGACGCCGACGAGGAGATCATCCTGGTCGTCGAAGGCGCCGCCCGGGGCGTCGAGTCCGTGCCCGGCGTACGCGTGGACCGCGCGCCCGGGAGCGGCGACGACCGGATCGTGGAACTCGTCGCGGCGCACGCGGGGCGCGAGTGCGTCGTGGTCACGGCCGACCGGGAACTGCGCTCGCGCGTCGAGGCGTACGGCGCGCGCTGCGCGGGACCGCGCAGCGTGCGTCCGGGGGACTGAGCGGGACCGCCCGTACGACGGCCGAGGGTCCGGCCCCCGTGAGCGGGGGCCGGACCCTCGGCCGTCAGGACGTGGACGCCGCGGATCAGTTGCGGCACCACTTCACGGGGGAGAGGTTGTCGACGTAACGGGCGGAGACCCAACGGTCCTTGCGGTCCTTGTGGTTCATCCGCTTGGTGCGGTCCTCGTCCTCGTTCATGCCGTCGTCCCTGCCGTCGTTGTCGTTGTCACGGTCCCGGTCGGCCAGCAGGAACCAGATGTTGTTGCCGTCGACCCGCTCGCCGCGGGTCTTGCACTCCAGGGCGAGCTTCTGGTGCGGCTGGACCTTGCCCAGGACGTACGCGCGGGTGCTCGGCTTGCTGCGGACCTTCAGCGGGCCGCGCGAGACGACCTTGCCCCAGACGTGGCGCGGCCGGTCGTAGTCACCCTCTTCGTAGTCACCGTCGTCGTAGTCGTCGTCACCGTCGAGAACGACCTTCTCGTGTCCCGACACGTCGTCCATCGGGCCCTCGTCGGCGATGGCGGTGCCCGCGCCGACCAGGCCGAGCACCAGGCCTCCGGTGGCGAGAGCGAGGATGGTCCTGGTGGGCTTCAGCATGAGCCGGCTCCTCTGCAAAGACATCCGCCCGACCGCGACGGGCGGGCCGGGCGGCAACCTGGCGGTTGCCACGGACGACTATGACGATCCGGCGCCCCCGGGCCCCGGCGGCGCACCGCCGTTTCGCCCGAAATGCCCAATGCCCCATGCCCAGTGCGACGCCCCGGCCCCGGCGCTGTGCCCGCCGGGCCCGCCGCGCCAACGCCCCCGCAACCCCTCCACGCGGCGCAGGCCGGTCGCCGGGATGCGCGGCGCCGTTCGCGGATCCAGAGTGGGACGCATGGGAATCGAAGACTACGGTGGCGGCCCCGGCGCGGAACAGACCGGTGTCATGGTGGTGACGACCAACGACGTGCCCGGCTACCGGGTGGAGCGGGTCATCGGCGAGGTCTTCGGCCTCACCGTGCGCTCCCGTCACCTGGGCAGTCAGATCGGCGCGGGCCTGAAGTCCATGATCGGGGGCGAGCTGAAGGGGCTGACCAAGACGCTGGTGGAGACCCGCAACCAGGCCATGGAGCGGCTCATCGAACAGGCGAAGGCGCGAGGCGGCAACGCCGTCCTGATGATGAGGTTCGACGTGACGGAGGCCGCCGACGTCGGCACCGAGGTGTGCGCGTACGGCACGGCCGTCGTCCTGGTGCCCGCCGGCTGAACCGGCGGCGCACGTAAGTCCAGGACGGGGCTCCGCTTTGTCCATGGCCTGTCCCGCCCGGGTCCGCAAGCTGTCAGGACAGTGAGCGGACCGCAGGGCTCCGGAGCCGTGCGGTCTTCCGCGAGGAAGCGCCGGTGCCTCGCCGCACCGCCCCGCGCAGCTCCGGCAGCGTGATCCCGAGCCGCGCCGCGTGCTGCGCCACCGAGATCGGCAACAGGGCGTCCCGGGCCGGCGTGTCCATCACCGCGTCCCCGTGCCGCGACACCTCGGCCCGGGCGTGGCGCAGGGCCACCAGCAGGGCGTGCACCCCGGCGGCGGCCTCCACCTCCAGCAACGGGCCGCCCTGCCGGGCCGCCCGGGCGATCCCGTCGACCACGTGCCGCACCCCGGCCGTGCCGCTCAGCGGCACGATCGGCCGGTCGGGGGTGACGTAGCCCAGGTCCGTGTACACCTGCACGCCGCGACCGGCGAAGTCCACGAAGCACTCGTCCCAGCCGCCGTCCCCCGGATCGGGGCCGTAGTGGTGCTCGACCCCCGGAATCAACCACAGCAGGGCCGGCGCGGTCACCGGCTGCGGCGGCCGGCCCCCATGGCCGAACCAGCCCCGGCCGCGACTGACCACCACCGCCACGTGGTGGTCCAGCACCCGCGGGCCCACGACGGGCAGCGCCCCCTCCTGCACCCCCACGCCGAGGCAGACGAGGCCCAGCCGGCGGTGATTGGCGGTCGGCGAGAGGTAACGCATCCAACTGCCGTACGGGGGACCGTGGTGCGGGGCATCGCCGTACGGGGTCGTCGACATCTGCGGATTGTGATCCACCGGGCCGGACGCCTCAAGCCCGTACGCCCCTCACGGAGCGGCCGGCCCGTGCTCGGCCGGCCCGGGCGCCCCGTCTCCCCGGTCCCCGGCGGCGATCTCCGGCGACGATCTCCGGCGTTGACAGACCCGCGCCGCGTGCGTGTAATGGGGACCGGTGTCGCGTGACGCCGGCCAAGAGCAGTGGGCCGGCCGGCAGTCGGGCGAACACCCTTCACTCAGGGGACACTCCATGAGTTCGCACTCCGCGCTCCGCGACTGACGCCGAGCAGCCCGAGGCGGTCGTCGCTTCCCGCGTCACGTCTCGCGATCCGCTCCACGTGGCCTCCCGCCACCCCCCCCTCACGCCGCACGCGCCGCGCACCGGACACGTTCCTCCCGCGCCGCCGCCGCGCCTCCACCACGTTCCGGAGACACACATCCGCATGCCCACACCGTTCAACCGATCCGTCATCGAGGAGTTCCGCGCCCACCAGGGCAAGGTAGGCGGCCCCTTCGAAGGGGCGGACCTGCTGCTGTTGACCACCACCGGCGCCCGGACCGGGACCGAGCGGACCACCCCGCTCGGATACGTCCGCCACGAGGACGCCCTGCTGCTCGTCGCCTCCGACCTGGGCGGTCCGCGCCACCCCGACTGGTACCACAACCTGCTCGCCCGTCCCGTGGTCCGCGTGGAGCTCGGGACCGAGAGCTTCGAGGCCCTCGCCGTCCCCGCCGAAGAGCCCCGGCGCACCGAGCTGTTCGCGCACCTGGCGGACGTGTCCCCCGGATACGCCGACTACCAGGCCCGCACCACCCGGATCCTGCCGGTCGTGGAACTGCGGCGGGCCGACCCCGACGGCTGGGAGGCACCCCGCGAGATCGCGACCCTGGCGGACAAACTGCTGGAGACGCACACCTGGCTGCGGGCCCAACTCCGGCACGTCGGCGCCGAGGTCGAGGCCCATTTCGCCGCACGGGCCGCGCACCCGGGCCCCGGGGGTCCGCCGCCCCCGTCGCTCGGGCTCCAGATCCGACAGCGGTGCCTGGCTTTCTGCCAGTCCCTGGAGTTCCACCACACCACCGAGGACGCGCACCTGTTCCCGGGGATGGCCGCCCACCACCCCGACCTGTCCGACGTGTTCGACCGGCTCCGCGAGGAGCACCGTACGGTCGCACGTCTCCAGGGCTCGTTGGCCGCCCTGTTGGGCGGACTCGCCGTCGCCGAACCGGAGCGGTTCCGCGGCGAGCTGCGGCGGATGTCGGACGCGCTGAACGCGCACCTCGACCACGAGGAGGGGGTGTTGCTGCCGCTCCTGGCCGACGTTCCGTGGCCTCCGGGACCGCCCGGGGGAGCCTGACGGCGGGCCCCGGCACCGGCGGTCGGAGAACACCTCGGGGACACGCGGAAAAGTTTTTCGGAAACGGCGGCAACCTCCGGGACGGTCGCGCGTCGTGCGGGGGTGAAGGGCGTGGTTCCACGTCCTCGTCCCGACCGCACGACCGTGGAGTACCACCGTGAAGAACCTCAAGCGCGTCACCCTGTCCGCCCGCCGGGCGGCGACCGTCACCGCGGTCGCCGCCGGGGTTGCCGTCGCCCTGGGCGGCCCGGCCTTCGCCGCGCAGGGCGGGTCGACCGCCGCCCCGGCGCCCTCCGTCAGCGCGGTACCGTCCGCGTCGCCCACCGCCGGGGCCGGCGCCCGACCCACCGCCCGGCCCAGCACGCCCCCGAGCGCGACGCCGGCCGTCCCGGGTGCCACGTCGCCCTCGGTCATGCCCTCCGCTCCGTCGAGCGCCGAGCCGAGCTCCCGCCCGACCAGCCCGGGCGGGACCGCGCCCACCGCGACGCCGAGCGCCGCCCCGGCCGCCCCGAGGCCCTCGACCTCGCCCGCCGGGGCCGAACTCGCGCATACTGGCTCCTCTTCGACCACCATGGCCCTGGGCGCCGGGGCCGTCGGCCTCATGGCCGCCGGGGGCGGCGCCCTGTACGCCGTGCGGCGCCGCGCCGCCAACTAAGGACCCTCGTGCACCACCTCGCACCAACCGTCGGCCCCCTCACGCCCGGCTTCGGCCGGGCGTGGCGGGGCCTGTGGGCGTTGTTGCTCCGCCGCGACCGGCCCGTCCCCGCGGCGGCCGAGCGCGGGTACGCGTACCCCGACGCCAGGGAGACCACCGGGTACGGCGACGCCCCGCCCCCGCCCACCGTCAGCGAGCTGTACCACGCGCACCGGCTGCGCATGGTCCGTCTCGCGGTGCTCCTCGTCGACGACCTGGCCACCGCCGAGGACGTGGTGCAGGACGCGTTCACCGCTCTCTACCGGCGGCACGGGGAGGAGATCAAGGAGGTGGACAACGCCCTCGGTTACCTGCGCACCGCCGTCGTGAACACCTCCCGCTCCGTGCTGCGCCGCCGGCGCACCGCCCGCGCCTGGATCCCTCCCGTGACCGCCGACATGCCGTCCGCCGAGACCGCCGTGGTCCTCGACGAGGCGCACCGCGAGGTACTGGCCGCACTCGGACGGCTGACCCCGCGCCGACGGCAGGTCCTGGTCCTGCGCTACTGGGCGGACCTCAGCGAGGCGGAGATCGCCACCACCCTCGGGATCAGCCGGGGCGCAGTGAAATCGAACGCGAGCCGCGCCCTGGACGCGCTGGAACGGATTCTGGAGGGACGGGTATGACGCACGACGCCGACGAACGCCGGGTCGAGCGGCGGCTGCGGCAGGCCCTGGCCGCGCGGGCCGACGAGGTGACCGTCGTCGCCCTCCGCCCCGCCGAACCCCCGGGCCCCCACCTGCGACGGCTCGCGCCGACCGCGGTGTGGCTGCGCCGGCTGTCCTGGTCCGGCGCCGGCCTGGTGGCCGCTGCCGCCGCGGTGACCGCCTACGCCCTGCTCGCCCCGGACGCGGCTCCGCCCCGCCCGGTCCCGCCGGCGGCGCCGCCCGAGTTCACCCCGTCCCCGTCCCCGTCGCCGTCCCGGTCGCAGCCGTCGCCCAGCCAGGCCCCGCCCCGGACGCCCGGGCCGACGGGACGCACCGAGCAGCCCTCGGTCTCGCGGCCCCCGTCCCCCGGGGCGACCCGGTCGGGAGCTCCCAGGGCGACACCGAGCGGCCCGACAGGCTCCGCGGTGCCCCCGTCCCGGTCGGCCTCGGCGCCCCCGCACACCCCGTCCCCGTCCGCCCCTCCCACGTCCGCCCCCTCACGCTCGGCCGGCCCCGACGGGGTTGGCCGGCCGGCCGCTTGAGGACCTCGCCGGCGCCGCGGCGCCCGGAACCGCGGCCTTGAACGACGAGACCCGGGAGAGACGGCCCATGCCGTCTCTCCCGGGTCTCGTCGTTCAGTTGCCCGGCGTCACGCGGAGACCGTGCGGATGTTCTCCACCGCCGCGACCAGCGGGGCGAGTTCGGGGTTGCGCGCGGCCTCGTCGAGGGCCTCGCGCAGGGCGATGTCGTTCGTCGGTCGGGCCGCGGTCAGCAGGCTCAGGCCGGCCTCGCTCACATCGGTGTAGATGCCCCGGCGGTCGGTGTCGCAGATGTAGCGGTTGAGCAGCCCGCGGTCCTCCAGCCGACTGACCAGCCGGGTCGTCGCGCTCTGGCTGAGCACCACCGAGTCGGCGACCTGGTGCATCCGCAGGTGTCCGCCCGGGCCGCTGTGCTGGCGACTGAGCACGTCCAGCAGCGAGTACTCCCGCACGCTCAGTTCGTGACCCGCCTGGAGGGCCCGCTCGATGTGGGCCTCGATCCGGCCGTGGAGGAGGGAGAGGGCGCACCAGCCCTGGGAGAGGGCGGTGAGTGCGCTGTCCGTGGCGGTCATGCGGGCTCCTCCTTCGAAGCGTGTGCGTCCAGGATAGGCCACAGCCGCAATAGCCCGCGCTTGCAAATATCCCGCGTCTGCAATTAATGTAGACGCACGTAAGCCGCGACAGCAAGTGAAGCGGCAGTACAGGCAACCCCCCCCTGAAGGGCACCCCCTCATGCCTCTCGCACTCCTGGCACTGGCCATCGGCGCCTTCGGGATCGGCACCACCGAATTCGTGATCATGGGCCTGCTCCCCGAGGTCGCCGGCGACTACGGCGTCTCGATCCCCACCGCGGGCTTCCTGGTCACCGGCTACGCGCTCGGTGTCGTCCTCGGCGCCCCGCTGATGACCATCCTCGGCACCCGCATCCCCCGCAAGCGCATGCTGATGTGGCTCATGGGCCTGTTCGTCGTCGGCAACGTCGTCTCCGCCCTCGCCCCGAGCTTCGGCGTCATGCTCACCGGCCGCGTCGTCGCCTCCCTCGCCCACGGCGCCTTCTTCGGCATCGGCTCCGTGGTCGCCGCCGGCCTCGTCGCCCCGGAGAAGAAGGCCGGCGCGATCGCCATGATGTTCACCGGCCTCACCGTCGCCAACGTGATCGGCGTACCGCTCGGCACCCTCGTCGGCCAGACCCTCGGCTGGCGCGTCACCTTCCTGATCGTCGCCGGCCTCGGCGTGCTCGGCCTGCTCGGCATCGCCAAACTGGTCCCCGAACTGCCCCGCCCCGAGGGCGTCCGGATCCGCCACGAGCTGGCCGCCTTCCGCAACGTCCAGGTGCTCCTGGCGATGGCGATGACCGTGCTCGGCTTCGGCGGGGTCTTCGCCGCCATCACCTACATCACCCCGATGATGACCAACGTCGCCGGATTCGCCGACACCTCCGTGACCTGGCTGCTCGTCCTCTTCGGCCTCGGCATGGTCGCGGGCAACCTCATCGGCGGAAAGTTCGCCGACCGGGCCCTCATGCCGATGCTGTACGTGTCCCTGGGCGCGCTGGCCGTGGTCCTGGCCGTGTTCACCGTCACCGCGCACAACAGGTTCGCAGCCGCCGTCACCATCGCCTTGATCGGCGCCCTCGGCTTCGCCACCGTGCCCCCGCTGCAAAAGCGGGTCCTCGACCAGGCCGCAGGCGCCCCCACCCTGGCCTCCGCCGTCAACATCGGCGCCTTCAACCTCGGCAACGCCCTCGCCGCCTGGCTCGGCGGCCTCGTTCTCGCCGCCGGACTCGGCTGGACCGCCCCGAACTGGGTGGGCGCCGCCCTGGCCGGCTCCGCACTCGTCCTCGCCCTCGTCTCCGGCGCGCTGGAGCGGCGTACGACCACCCGCGCGGCCGGCAGCCGCGTCGTCGCCGCCGCGACCCCCGAGGCGCCCGTTCCCGCACATCACTGACCGCGCCCCCTCCCCCCGACAGACCTGATTTCGATACCCCAGGAGCACCCTCATGTCCGGCACCACCACCGCCACCCGCACCGCCGTCGCCCCCCTGACCACCGAGGACGCCGAACTGCTGCTCGGCGCCGCCCGCGCCGCGGCCGAGGAGGCCGGGGTCACCGTCAGCGTCACCGTCCTCGACGCGGGCGGCCACCTGCTGGCCTTCCGCCGCGACGACCGGGCCGTCCTGATCTCCGGCGAGACCAGCACCCGCAAGGCGTACACCGCCCTCCAACTGAACGCCCCGACCGCCGACCTCGTCGGGGCCGTCCAGCCCGGCGCCCCCTTCCACACCCTGCCGACCGCGTTGGACCGGCCGCTGCTGTTCATCGCGGGAGGCCTGCCGGTCCACCGCGACGGCCGGCTCATCGGCGCCATCGGCGTCGGCGGCGGCGCCCCCGAGCAGGACCACGGCTTCGCCACCGCCGCGCTGGAGACCCTCGCCGCGCTGGTCTGACCCCTCCCGGGTCGCGAGCCCGCGTCCCCCGTGCCAGGTTGGGTACGGGGGACACGAGCGCATGACCCGGCAAGCGCACGACGCGGCAATCCACTGATGCGGCAATCGACGAAGCACACGAGAGGTCAGGCCATCGCGACGGCAACGGTCGCCGCCGTGGTCGCCCTGGTCCTGCCCGGCTGCTCGGCCGGCTCGGGCAGTGCCCGCGGCGCCGAGACCCCCGCGGTCACCGGCACGACCCCGGTCGCCCCGCCCCCGTCCGCGCCGCCCGCCCCCGAGCAGACCCCCACGCCGACGTACCCGCTGTCCACGGCGCCCCGCACGGTCCCCGCCGTACGGGAGCACGCGCCGGCCCGCGGCCCCGGCTGGAAGCCCGCGCCGGCCGCCCGGGTCGTCGTACCGCCCGCCGACGCGGCGGCCCTGTCCGACGAGGGCCGGCTGCTCGCGGGCGAGCTGAAGATGGGTTTCGCGCAGACCGAGGACGCGCGCCCCGGCGACGTGGAACTCGCGCTGGGCGCGAAGAACTCCGGAACGCCCGAGTCGTACACCCTCACCGTCGGAGATGGCCGGGTCCGCATCACGGGACCCGACGAGGCCGGTGTCTTCTACGGCACCCGGACGCTCAAACAGGAGATACGCACGGCCGGCAAGGCTCCCGAGGGCACGGTGCGCGACGCCCCCGCCAAGCCGCAGCGCGGACTCAACCTCGACATCGCGCGCAAGAACTTCACCCCCGACTGGATCGAGGACCGGCTGCGCGAGATGGGCGACCTCAAGCTCAACCAGCTCGGTCTGCACTTCTCCGACGACCAGGCCTTCCGGATCGAGTCCACCTCCCACCCGGAGATCGTCTCCACCCCGCACCTCACGAAGGCGGACGTACGCCGGATCACCGCGCTCGCCGCCCGCCTGCACATCACCGTCGTCCCCGAGATCGACTCGCCCGGACACCTGGGCGCGGTGCTGCGCGCCCACCCGGACCTCCAACTGCGCGACGTGCGCGGTCGCCCGGTCAAAGGCGCCGTGGACATATCGAATCCGGCGTCGGCGAAGCTCGTGGACGAGCTCCTGCGCGAGTACATCCCCCTCTTCCCCGGCGGCGCCTGGCACCTGGGCGCCGACGAGTACCAGGCCCTCGTGGTCAAGGACCCGCAGGCCTCCTTCCCGCAGCTCGCGGCCGCCGCCCGGCAGCGGTACGGGCCGTCCGCGCGGGTGCAGGACCTGGCCGCGGGCTGGCTCAACGACCGGGCCGCCGTCGTACGCCCCTCGGGGAAGACGCTCAAGGCCTGGAACGACGGCTTCTTCGCCGGGGGAGTGGTCCCGGCCGCCAAGGACCTCCAGGTCGAGTACTGGACGGGCAAAGAGCTCGGCGCCCGGCCCCCGCTGGACCACCTCCGCGAGGGCCGCAAGGTCGTCAACCTCAACGACGAGTACCTGTACTACGTCCTGGGCGAGCCGAACGACTTCGTCTATCCCACCGGCCGGCGGATCTACGAGCAGTGGACCCCGCTGGTCCTGCGCGGCACGACACCGGTCCCCGCCTCGTACGACGACCAGATCCTCGGCGGCCGGCTCGCCGTGTGGGCCGACCTCGCCGGCTCCCAGACCCAGGCGCAGGTGGCCGAGGGCATCCGGCTCCCGCTGGCGGCCGTGTCGCAGAAGCTCTGGGACTCCAGGACCCCGAGCCTCGACTGGGCCGCCTTCCGCTCGCTCGCCGACGGGCTGCGCTGAAACCGTTGGCCAACACCGGTCCACGTTGATTGGATCGGACCATGAGCGACCTGAACGACGTGAGTGACCTGAGCGACCTCAACGACAAGCCGCGGACCAAGGACCACGCGATGGCGAACGGCTTCGAGATATCCACCGACCCGGCCCGACTCGACGCCGCGCTGATCCACCGCTGGCTGTCCGAGGACTCCTACTGGGCCCTGGGGCGCAGCCGCGAGAAGCAGGACGCGGCCATCGCGGGCTCGCTCAACTTCGGTCTGTACGACACCGCCTCGAACGCCCAGCTCGGCTATGCCCGCGTGGTCACCGACCGAGCCACCTTCGGCTGGCTGTGCGACGTCTACATCGCCCCGGACGCCCGGGGCAGGGGCCTGGGCACGGCCCTGGCCGCAGCGGTCAGGGACCACCTGGAGCCGTACGGCCTGCGGCGCGTGCTGCTGGCCACGGCCGACGCGCACGCGGTCTACGCGAAGGTCGGCTTCGCGCCCCTGGACCACCCGGAGAAGTGGATGGCGTCCGGCAACCAGTGAAACCGCCCCCGACCGGTCAGTGAACCGGCCCCGAACGGCTCTGCGGGTCCTGGGGCTCCCGGCGGGGCGTACGGTCGCGCAGTTGCCACCGCCGTCGGGCCCATTGGCCGATCAGCGGCAGCGACATGCACACGGTGAGTATCCAGGAGGCCGCGAACGACCAGATCAGCGGCTGCGCCACGGTGATGGCGGCCGCGACGAGGAGCGCCACGGTCAGCGCGCCCAGGCCGCAGGCCGCCACGATCCGTTGCCGCCGGCTCGCGGAACGCAGTCGGCGGTTCAGCGAGCGGTCACCCTTGAGTTGCGCCTCGATCTCCGAGAGTGCGCGCTGTTCGTGATCGGAAAGTCCGGCTCCACCCATGACGACGTACCTCCGTCGGCTGCCGCCGTCGGGCGCGGAACGCAGCCTGTGGCCTGCGAATACCCGGCCTGACGCGCGTCAACCCCCGGAGGACGTCATGGTTGCCCGGGCTCGGTCACCAGATGGAGGCGACCCACTCCGGGTGGTCGATGAACGGGTTCCGGTTGTGCTGGTACGTGTCGAAGATGACTTGGTTGCGGCGCTGCTCGAAGGCGTCCGGCGGGTCCTGCAGACTCCACTGCTTGAGCACGCTGATCCTGCCCATCGCCGGGGCGGAGCCGTTGTTGACCTTGTCGTTGAGTTCGAGGTTCGCGAAGCCGTCCTCGCCGTCGTAGCGCACGGCCATGTAGAGCAGCATCCGGGCCACATCGCCCTTGACCGCGTCGCGCGGCTCGAAGGAGTCGGAGTCGGTGAAGCTGCCGGAGGCCTCGGAGACCGGGCTGCCGCCCTTGTCGAAGTCCTTGTTGCCCCGGGTGCTGTTGACCGTCACGTCCTCGGGGCGCAGGTGGTGCAGGTCCGTGCCGGGACCGGTCGCGGTGCCGAAGTCGCCGTGGCTCTTGGCCCAGACGTGCTCGCGGTTCCAGTCGTTGGCCCCGCCCCCGTTGGAGGTCTTGGACTGCGAGCGGCCCGAGTACACCAGGATGACGTTGTTCGGGTTGGCGGGGTCCTGGTCGGTGACCTTCAGGGCGTTCCACACCCCGTCGTACGACACCTTGGTCTGGGTCTTGATGATGCCGTGGAGCGCGGACTTCAGCGCGGCGCCGGTCTTGCCCTGGGCCGCGCTGTAGTAGTCGGCGTAGTCGGCGTAGTCGGCGTACTGGGTGTACTGGGTGGATTGGGTGTGGTCCGCGGCGGCGCCGGCCGGGGCGGCCGCGGCGGCGTGGGGAGCCGCCGCCGTCCGCTGCGAGCCCGCCGAGGCGGTGGCGGGTATGAGGACCAGCGAGGCGGCCGCGAGGCCGGCCGCACAGGGGGCGAAACGGGAGAATCTCATGACGTGGGGGATGCCTCTCCATCACGCACCGTCCCCGCCAAGGCGGTTGGCGGGGTGTCAGGTGGCAGAGCGAGGCTGACATTGTCATGCGCCCAACAGGTAAAAAGCATGTGTCCGGCGTGCGGATCCTGTGTTTGTCGGCAGCGGGGCAAGGGCACGGTAGCGAGGGCCCGAATCGTGCGAAATCCCCTACCGGGAGCAGCCCATGCCAACGAAGATCCTCATCGTCACCGGCGACGCGGCGGAGTCGCTGGAGGTCCTCTATCCCTACCAGCGCCTGCGCGAGGAAGGGTACGAGGTCCACATCGCCGCCCCGACGGTCAAGAAACTCCGGTTCGTGGTGCACGACTTCGAGGACGGGTTCGACACCTACACCGAGAAGCCCGGCTACACCTGGCCCGCCGACATCGCCTTCGCCGACGTGGTGACGGAGGACTACGAGGCCGTCGTCGTCCCGGGCGGGAGGGCGCCCGAGTACCTGCGCAACGACCCCGAGGTGCGACGGATCCTGGCCGCCTTCGCCGAGGCCGACAAGCCGATCGCGCAGATCTGCCACGGCCCGCTGATCACCGCGGCGGCCGGGACGCTGGAGGGCCGTCGGGTCACCGCCTACCCGGCCCTGGAGCTCGACATGAAGGCCGCGGGCGCGCGGTTCGAGGACTCCGAGGCGGTGGTGGACGGGACCCTGGTGTCGGCCCGCGCCTGGCCGGACCACTCGGCCTGGATGAGGGAGTTCCTGACCGTGCTGCGCGGCAAGGCCCCGGTGCTCTGACGCGCGGGAGCGCCGACCCCCAGCGGGCCGCGGGGGAGGGGCCGGCGGTGAACGGCCGCGTGTGATCGACGCCGCCGGCTCCGGGGTCCCGCCCCGGAGCCGACGCTCGTCAGTTGCCCGAGGTGACCCGCGGAGCGGGCTCGTTCTTGTAGTTCGCCGGGCCGAAGTTCTTCTTCACGGCCGCGTCCCAGGAGCCGTCCGAGACCATCTTCGTCAGCGCGCTGTTGATCTTGCGCTGGAGGTCCGCGTTGCCCTTCTTGATGCCGATGCCGTAGTTCTCGTTGCTGAGGTTCAACCCGATCAGCTTGAACTTGCCCGTGTACTCCTTCCGGGCCGCGTAGCCGGCCAGGATGGAGTTGTCGGTGGTCATCGCGTCGGCCTCGCGTGCCTGAAGGGCCACGACGCACTCCGAGTAGCTGCCGAGCTCCAGCAGGCTCGCCTTCGGGGCGAGGTTCTTCTTGATGTTCTCGGCGGAGGTCGAGCCGGTGACCGAGCAGAGCTTCTTGGAGTTGAGGTCCTCGGCCTTGGTGATGCTGTTGTCGTCGGCCCGGACCATCAGGTCCTGGTGCGCGATGAAGTACGGGCCGGCGAAGTCGACCTTCTCCTTGCGCTTGTCGCTGATCGAGTAGCTCGCGGCGACGAACTGGACCTCGTTGTACTGGATCAGCAGTTCCCGGTCGGAGCTGAAGACCTGCTTGAACTCGATCTCGCTCGGCTTGTAGCCGAGTTCCTTCGCGATGTACGTGGCGACGTCGACGTCGAAACCGGTGAAGGTTCCGTCGGGCTCGCGCATCCCGATCCCGGGCTGGTCGAACTTGATCCCGATGCCGATGGGCTCCTTGGGGTCGTCACCGCCACACCCGGAGGCGGTGACGGCGAGGGCGATCACTGCGGCGACCGCACCGGCCTTGGGAACCTTCATGCTGCACTCTTTCCTCGGGAACGCGGATCACGCGGGAACGGGGGCGAACGGTGTCGTGCGGAGTACCGGGTCGGTACGGGGTGGCGCGGGGAGCGGATCCGGTGAGGGTCCGGGCACGCGCGGAACCGCAGGGTCGTCGCGCACGTGTAGGAGGAAGCTAGGAAGGTGACGGGCACACCGTCACTACATCTGAGGAAAACTTGAGGGTAACAATCCGGTTCGGCCGAAGATTTACCGGTCGATCCGGGGCGTAGCCGGACAAGGGGGATCGGCGTGGCGAACGGTTCGGTACGGATCAACGGGAACGCGCTGCAGCTCGGCGACGGCGCGCAGGTCAGGTTCATCCGCACGCTGCGCCTCCCGGAGTCGGGTACGCACGCGCTCCCACCGGGCCTGGGGGAGTTCCCGTTGCGACGGGTCGAGGACCACCCGGACACGGTGCCGGCCGAGTGGCTCGCCAAGGGCGGGGTGATGCTGCCGGTCCACCTGCGCGAGGCGATGTGGCTGAGCTTCGCGGGGACGCGGGAGCCCGCGGCGCTCCAGGTCGGCGTGGGCAAGGTCTGCGCCGTCTCGGGCGAGCGGTGGACGGGGCGGATCGCCCGACGCCCGCAGAACTACGTGGTGCTCCCGCGTCAACCGTGGCTGGACGGGATCAACTCGGGCAAGGGGACGGTGCGTCAGTTCGTCGCCGTTCCGCTCGGCCTCGGGGCCACGGTGGAGGGACAGGTCACCGGCGAGGAGACCACGGGAGGCGTGCAGCTCCAGGCGTTCCCGCTCGGCCCCGAACCGCTGCGGCGTTGGCGCGAGGAGGAGCGGGCCCGGCTGACCCCGCCGCCGATGCCGCCGTCGGCCCCGATGCCGGCCGCGTTCGGAGGGTACGGGGGCGCGCCCGGCGCACCGGCGGCCCCGGGGGGCGCGCCCATGGCCGCCCGCGCCGCCGCCCCGGCGCGGTCGGCTCCCGCGATGGGCCTCGGGGTGGGCGGTTCCATGCGTCAGGAGGTGTACGAGGACACGCGGCCCCTGTCGGACTGGGCCGAGGAGCCGGCCGCGCGCGTCTTCGTCCACCTGGTGACCCCGCCCGAGTGGCGGCGCATCACGGGCGAGCCCGCCCCGCCCTCGCCGGTCGACCGGGCCGCCTACACCAGGGCCGGGCTGCCGTGGTTCGACTACTACGACGAGAGCGGTACCGACCTGCCCGCGACCGACACCCTCGGCGCGGTCAAGCCGGTCGGCGACTGGATCGGCGACGACCACACCCCGTGGGTCCCCCCGACCCCGTCCCAGACCCATCCGCTGGGCAACGCACCCCGCCCGGGCAAGCCCGTACAGGACGGGGACTGGTAGCGGACCCGTGCGGGCGGCCGGGGCGGGCCGCCCGCCCCGGCCGCCCGGGCAAACCGCCGCGAGGCCCGACTGGCCTGGAACGTGCGGTCGTCGACGCGGTGATCGCGGACGCGTGACAGCATGGCCGGGCCATACCGGTGCGCGGAGGGGGAGTTCGATGAGCGGAATTCGCAAGAGCCTGGCCAAGGTGCAGATCGGGTTGCGGTGGGACCCCAGCCCGGCCGGCACGCCCGCGCACGACCTCGACATACTGGCCGCGGTGTACGCGGCGGCGGCCCCGCACGGCGATCCCGTCTACCTCGTGCACTTCGGCAGTCGCGCGCCCGACGGCACCGTCACCCTCGACCGGGACAGCGACACCGGGCAGGGCTTCGGCTTCGACGAGGTGATGACCATCGAACTGGACCGGATGTCGACCGAGTTGGTCCGGGTGGTGGTGGGGGTGGTGATCCAGGACCCCGGCCCCGAGGGCGCCCGCACGAAGACCTTCGCCTCCGTGGCCGGTACCGGACTGCGGATCCGCGAGGGCTACACCGACCTCGCCGAGACCGACTTCGAGAGTGTCGCCCGGGCCACCGCGGCCACGGTCGCGGAGTTCGTCCGGGACGCCTCGGGCGGCTGGTCGCTGGACGCGGAGCCGGTCGGATTCGACACCGAACCACAGGAGTTCACCCGACTCATGGGCGCCGCCCGGTCCTGAGACCTGACGTGAGTCGGCCGCTCAGATCGGGCGGCGCCCACTCGTCGTGCGAGTGGGCGCCGCCCGGTCCGGCCGGCGCGCTGCCGCCGTCCCCACGTGGCAGCGCGGGCGGGTCGCCGTCCGGTCATCGGGAACGGCGGCCCACCTGTCTCAGGGGGTGGTGCCGGGTGCGGTCGCCGCGTCGGCGGGGGTGAGGCCGAGCGCGGGCAGCAGGGCCGCGTCGACGAACCGCACCAGATAGTCCGCGTCGGCGTACCGCCCCTCCAGCACCGGCCGGATCCGCAGGACGCCCATCAGCTGCGCCGGCAGGAACTCGACCGCCGGATGGTGCGCGGCGACCTCGCCCCGCGCCACCGCCCGCTCCACCATGGCGTCGAACGCCGCGAGCTCGGGCTCCACCAACGCCTCGCGCAGGGCGGCCTGGAGTTCCTCGTCACCGAGCACGGCGTGGCCGAGTGCCTGGGAGAGCCTGGTGTCCCGGCCGGAGGTGCCGGCCGCGAGCCGGGCCGCCTCGCGCAGGTCGCCCGCGAGGGTGCCGGTGTCCACGGCCGCCAAAGTGCCCTGCCGGTTCGCGCGCAGGGCGGCGGCGACCAGCCGCGGCTTGGTCTTCCACTGCCGGTAGAGCGTGGACTTGCCGCAGCAGGCGCGTGCGGCGACGCCCTCCATGGTCAGCGCCTCGTACCCGTGCTCGCGCAGCTGATCCAGGACGGCGTCGTAGAACTCCTGCACCCGCTCCGGGCTGATCTTGGACCGGCGCGCGGTGGTCGGCGGGGTCGACGTCATGGGATGCGGCCCTCCTCGGCGGCGTGCTGCGGGCCCAGGCGGCCCGCTGTGCCGTCCGGCGTGGTTCGAGTGTACGGCTACGCAAGCGTATCGGTACACCGGCGTATCGATACGCCAATGTATCGATACACTGGCGTGTCGATGTACGGCGAGGCCCTGACCGGACGAGCCCCGAACCAGCCGTGCGCCGAGGACAGGAAGCGAGACCGGGGGATGACCTCCCACACCACACCCGCGGACCCACCACCGGCAGGTTCGAAGGCCGCACGACGGCGACTCGTACGCGAGCTGCTGCTCGTCGCGGGCCTCTTCGCCGTCTACAAGGCGGGCCGTACGCTCTCGACGGGCCGCACCGAAGAGGCCTTCCGCAACGCCACGTGGATCTGGGACGCCGAACGCGTCCTGCACCTGCCCGGCGAGGGCGCGATACAGCGGCTGCTCCTGCACGGCGACGCCCTGATACACGTCGCGAACACCTACTACGCCGCCGTGCACTTCCCGGCGACCGTGCTCTTCCTGATCTGGCTCTACCTCCGCCGCCCCGGCCACTACCTGTGGACCCGCCGGGTGCTCGCCGTGCTCACCGGGGCCGCCCTCGCGATCCACCTGGGCTTCCCGCTGGCGCCGCCGCGGATGCTCGACGCCGCGCACCTCGTGGACACCGGGCAGGTGTACGGGCCCACCGTCTACCGGGCCGCGCCCGCCGCCGACACCATGGCCAACCAGTTCGCCGCCATGCCCTCGCTGCACTTCGGCTGGGCGTTGATGCTGGCCCTCGGGATGATCGCCGCCACCCGGTCGCGGTGGCGGGTCCTGTGGCTGCTGCACCCCCTGGTGACCCTGCTCGTGGTCGTCGGGACGGCCAATCACTACTGGCTCGACGCCATCGTCGCCACCGTGCTGCTGGGAGCCGCGCTGCTGGTCGTCCCCCGACCGGTGGCCGGGCCACGCGCGACACCGACGCAGGCACCGGCGCAGGAACCGGCGCAGGAACCGGCGTCGACGGGCCGGTCGGTCCCGCACCCCGTCCCGCACCCCGTCCCGCACCCCGCGGCGGCAGCACCGGCCGGCTCCGGCCCGGACGTACCCGTCCGCGCCGACGCGTACGGGGACCCGGCCGTGCACGTCCCCGCGACCGCCAGGGCCGGGCGATGAACGCCACCGCCCTCGCCGTCGCGCTCTGCCTGGCCTCCGCCGTGACCTACGCGGCCGCCGCCGTCGCCCAGGAACGCCTCGCCCGCGCGGCCGTCGCCCGCAGCGCCGGCGCGCTCCTCGGCAACGGTGCCTGGTGGTGGTCGGCCGGACTCAACGCCGCCGCCGCCCTGCTGCACGCCGCCGCGCTGCGGTACGGGCCGCTGACCCTCGTCCAGCCGCTCGGCGCCCTCACCCTCGTCGCCGCCGTGCCGCTGGGGGCGCGCGGCGCCGGCCGGCGGGTGGCGGCCACCGAGTGGCGGGGCACCCTCGCCACCGTCGCGGGACTCGGCCTGCTGCTGCTCCCGGCCTCCGGCCCCGCCCCCGACGACACCCTCACCCTGGCCGAGGCCTTGGCCGTGTCGGGCGCCACCGCCGCCGTGATCATGCTGCTGACGGTCCGCGGCGACGTGCGCTCGGGGCTGCGGCACGCGACGGCGTCCGGACTGGCCTCCGCCGCGGCCTCGGCCCTGACCCAGACCGTCACCGTCGCGGGCGGTCGCGGGGGATCACTGCTCAGCGTCCGGGTGATCGCGGTGGCCCTGCTCGTCGTGGTGTTCGCCGTCGGCGGGATGCTGCTGTCACAGCGGGCCTACCGGGGCGGGCTCGGTGCGCCGCTGGCCGTGGTCAACCTCGCCAACCCGCTCGCGGCCGCCGCGATCGGCATGGTCCTGCTCGGCGAGCGGCTCCAGGGCGGGGCCACGGGCATCGTCCTCGCCGTGGCCGGCGCCTTCGCGGCCGGCCGCGGGGTGCTGTTGCTCACCAGGACGACGCCGGGTGAACAGGCTTCCGTGCCCACCGCCCTGCCGACCCACCATGTGGCAGCATGACCGCCATGATCGAGCGGTCGTTCCTCTCCCTGTGGTCCAAGGACTCGGTGCTGTCCATCGGTTCGGTGGACTCGGTGCTCTCCATCGGCTCCGTCGGCAGTGTGCTGTCGGTCGCCTCGATCGGCTCGGCGCTCTCGGCCGTGTCGATCGGCTCGGCCCTGTCGCTGGGTTCGTCGGGATCCTGGCTCAGCACCGGCTCGGCGCTCTCCGCGTGCTCGACCTTCTCCGTCCTCTCCTACCGCTCCCGCGGCGGCCTCATGACGCTGGGCGCCGCCGCGGCCGTCGTCACCCTCGCGTACGCGGCCCGGGTACGGCGCGGCTGACCCGCGGAGAACCGTTTCGGCCGGCGGCGCGTCCTCCCTCGTGAGAACGCGTACGAACGCGATATCGCGCGACCGGAGCGGAGTGAACGACCATGGGCATCGTCGGCTGGATCATCCTGGGGCTGCTCGCCGGAGGCATCGCCAAACTGCTGCTGCCCGGACGGGACCCCGGCGGCCTCATCATCACCACCCTCATCGGCATCGCGGGCGCCTTCACCGGCGGCTGGCTCTCCGCGAGGTTCCTGGACCGGCCGATCCAGACCGAGTTCTTCGACGCGGCCACCTGGGGCTCCGCCATCGCGGGCTCGTTCGTCCTGCTCGTCGCCTACCGGATCCTCTTCGGGCACTCCCGCCGCTGACCCCCGCCCGCACGCCGCCTACGCCGACGACGGCGTGGTCCTCCTCCCGCCGGCCCCTACGAGGCCCGACCCCACCCGGCCGGGGCGGTCTTCACCCGCCCGGGGCGGTCTTCGTCTCCGGCTCGGCAGGGGCGAGAACCGGCCACCGTCGGACCGGCGGCCCTGGCGGCGCCCGGCCGGGCCGGGCTTCACTTCGGGCCCATGAGACGACACAGGATCACGGGCCTGCTCGGCGCGTTCGCGCTCGCCGCGGCCACCCTGGCCGGCGCCGGAACAACAGCGGCCGCGGCCCCGCCCGGCCCCACGACGGTACCCGCCTCCGCGGCCGTACCCGCCGGAGGCGAGCCGCCCGCCGAGTTCGGGACCGACTGGCACGACCCGCTCACACCCGGCCCGCCCATCGCCCGGCCGTCGACCCGGTCCTGCCGGGTGACCCTGGCGCGGGCCCGGTTCGTCGACTTCACCCCCTACCGGGGTGACTACGCGCCCCCGAGCGGCTGCGGCCGCGGCGACTGGGCCAAGGTGGTGCTCCGCCTCGACGGCAAGGTCAAGGGCCGCCAGTACGACCGCCTGGGCAACCTCGCCGTCGGCGGAGTGGAGATCCTGCGCACCTCCACTCCCGAGCCCTCGCCCGACGGCATCACCTGGTCCGTGGAGAAGGACGTCACCCACTACCGGGACACCCTCAGCCGGCCGCAGCCGGTCGAGATGCTGATAGGCAACGTCGTCAACGACACCTACACCGGCGTCATCGACGTCGACGTCACCCTCACCTTCTACGCCTCCGACGGTCGCACCCGTCCCGCCGCCGACACCCCGGACCGCGTCCTCCCCCTCACCACCCCCACCGTCATCACCCCCCGCAACACCGAGCGTCTGCTGGCGGAGGTGTACGCGACCGGCTCGGGCGGCGGCTGCGAGGAGTACTGGTACCTGACCGTCCCGGACGCCGCCCCCTACTCCTGCAAGGCGACCGACGGCCCCCACCGCGAGGTCCGCGTCCTCGTCGACGGACAGCTCGCCGGCCTCGCCGCCCCCTTCCCGACCGTCTGGACCGGCGGCTGGTCCAACCCCTTCCTCTGGTACGTGATCCCCGGCCCCCGCGCCTTCGACGTGCAGCCCATCCGCTACGACCTGACCCCCTACGCGGCGCTCCTCAACGACGGCCGCCCGCACCGCGTCGAGGTGTCCGTGGCCGGCGTCCCGGCCGGGCAGAGCGGCTGGAGCACCCCCACCAACCTCCTGCTCTGGCAGGACGCGGGACGGGCCGTCGTCACCGGCGCCCTCACCCGGCACGAGGAGGTCGCACCGACGGGCTCCTCCCGCTGGACCCCCGGCGCCGAACACCGGCTGGACACCGACGGCGGCCACGGCCTGACCGTCGCGGGATACCTCGACACCTCCCGCGGCCGGGTCGCCACCACCGTCACCCGCACGGTCCGGCACACCTCCACGCACCGCTGGACCGAGGGGGAGAGCCTCGACGCGCTCACCGCCGAGTGGACCGACCGGGAGAGCGTGACCCACGGTGCGACGACCACCCGCACGGATCGCGCGTACACGATGGACGGCCGGACCACCCTGGGCGCCGGGGACCGGCTGCGCACCGTCCTCTCGCTCGGCGACCGCGCCGACACCGTCGTCCTGCGCGGCGGCCGCGAGATCGACCGTTCGCGGCTCGACGACCGGTACACGGGTGACGCGAGCTACACGGCGAACGTCCCGCGCGAGGAGCGCCACGCGGTGGCCACCACCACGGCGCGCCACCGGCTGTACGGATCGCAGGCGCCCGGCGGGTGCCACGACCGTACGCTCACGACCGTGCAGGGCGTGCTGACGGTGGACCGGCGGGGCTGCTGACGCCCGCGCCGCCTACGATGACCGCCCATGGACACGAGTGAGGCCGGCAGACAGCCGGTCGACGGCCGCTTCGAACTGATCGGCCCCCTGGGCGCCGGAGGCATGGGCACGGTGTGGCGCGCCCGCGACATCGCGTTGCACCGCGACGTCGCACTGAAAGAGGTGCGCCCGCCGGACCCGGCGACCGCGGCCGCGCAGCCCGGGCTCGTCGTCCAGTTGCGGGAACGGGCGGTGCGCGAGGCCCGGGCACTCGCCCGGCTCACGCACCCGAACGTGGTGACGATCCACCACATCGTGGAGCCCGCGCCGGGCGGCGAGGGGCATCCGTGGATCGTGATGGAACTGGTCAAGGGCGGTTCGCTGCACGACCGGCTGGAGTCGGGGCCGATGCCCGTCGCCGACGTGCTGCGGATCGGACTCGACGTGCTGTCGGCGCTGCGGGCCGCGCACGCCGAAGGGGTGCTCCACCGTGACGTGAAACCGGCCAACGTCCTGCTGCGGCCGGAGGGCTCGGCCGTGCTCACCGACTTCGGCATCGCCGCTGTGCACGGATCGACCGCGCTCACCTCGACGGGCGCGCTGATCGGCTCGCCCGAGTACATCGCACCCGAACGGCTGCGCGGTTCCGAGGGGTTGGCCGCCTCCGACCTGTGGTCCCTCGGCATGACGCTGTACGTCGCCGCCGAAGGCGTCCACCCGCTGCGCCGCGCCACGACCATGGCCACGATGGTCGCCACGCTGGAGGATTCGATTCCGGCGCCGACGCGTTCCGGGCCGCTGGGGCCCGTACTGGAACGGCTGTTGGTACGGGATCCCGCCGCGAGGCCCGACGCCGAGCAACTGGGGCAACTGCTCCGGAACGCGAGCAGTGCTCTCCAGGGCACACCGCCCGCACCGGCACCCGTCCCCGCCTCCGTACCGTCGCCCGGATTCGGGCCCTACGGGCCGCCTCCCACGGCCGTGAACCCGCCCACTGCGCCCTTCGGCCCGCCGGGCGGCAATCCCTACGCGATGACCGCCCCCGTGCCGGCCGCCCGGACCCCGCGCCGCCGGCCCGTACTGCTCGCCGCACTGGTCGCCGTGCTCCTCGCGGGCGGCGCCACCCTGGCCGTACGGCTGCTGGCCGATGGCGACGACGGCGCCCGCGACGACGCGAAGGGAGGCCCGGCGGCCTCCCGCTCCGCCGACCCCTCGGCCGGCGCGAGCCCGGCCGGCGCGACGCCCTCCACCGGCACACCGTCCGCCTCCACCCCCGCCGGGCGGACCGACTCCCGCCCGGCCGTCGCCAACCGCGGCGACCTGCTCACCCCCGACGGCGCCCGCGCCGGCCTGGAGGCCCTGAAGCAGGGCACCGGCACCACCACGTTCGTGAGGCTGGTGGTCTACCCGGAGTACATGCTGGCCGACGTACCCACCGCGCCCGGCGCGAAGACGTACGACAACTGGCAGTACCGCGACGGCGTCGCCCGGCGCCTCGCCCCGGGCGGGACCATGGCCGCCAACGCCCGGCCGATGGACATGTCCGCGGTCAAGTGGGACGCGCTGCCGAGCCTCCTGGACGAGTCCAGGGAACGCCTCGGCGTCGCCGTGCCCAGTCAGCGGTACCTCATCCTCGACGTGTGGTCGGACGACACCCCGGCCGTCCGCCCCTACATCAGCGACCCGTACGGCCAAGGCGGATACGTCCTGGCGGGCGTCGACGGCAAGATCAAGAAGGTGGTCCGCAGCTGACGACCCGCCGGCCGGGGAGTCCGTGCCGACCTCAACCGGACGCGGTGGTAAGGCGGATGGTCCCCGGAGCCGGCCCCGACGACCGCGAGCCGGCTGTGACGGCCGCGGCCCGGAACGGGCCCCGGCGCGGGAGAGCGGCTCAGTAGGGCCCGTTGACGTTGTCGATCGAACCGTAGCGGGCGGCCGCGTAGTTGCAGGCGGCGGTGATGTTCGCGACCGGGTCGTAGGAGTCCTCGGACGTGCCCGGCACGTGGTACGCGCGGAAGGTCGGGTCGATGACCTGGAGCAGACCCTTGGAGGGAATGCCCGCGGCGGCGTTGGAGTCCCAGTTGTTGATCGCCAGCGGATTGCCCGAGGACTCCCGCATCACATTGCGGTGAATTCCCTCGTAGCTTCCGGGAATGCCGTGTTGGGCCATCACGTCCAGCGACTCGCGTATCCAGCCGTCCAGGTTGTTCGTGTACGCGGTCGCCGGTCTCGCCGCCGCCGCGGTCTTCGCCGCCGCGCCGAGGGACAGCTTGAGCCCGGGCCGGATGACCGCCGGGTCGGCGCCGACGACCCCGCGGTTCGCCTCGTAGAGCTGCGCCCATCCACCGGTCAGCGCGTGCTTGGCCGCGATCGTGGACAGCGTGTCGCCCGCGACCACGGAATACGTGGTGGGAGCGATGCTCTCGGCCGCGCCGGCGGTGCCCGCGCCGATCAGCGGGAGGGCCAGGGCGGCGCCGCCCGTGCCGGCGACGGCCAGCTTGCGGACGATCGAGTGCTGCTTCGGTCGGCGGTGCTTTCCCTTTGCGGGCATGGCGGAATTCCTCACGTGGGGGTGCGGGGAGCGTCCCTGGCGGTGAGGGGAATGAACGCTGGGCCACCGGGAACGAGGTGACCGTAAGACAGCCTGTGGGCGCCGAACAAGCCTGGAATTGCGTCGGGTGATCGACATCCCGCATTCGGCCCGGTTAATGACCTTGGGAATGGGAAGCGGAGAATGTCGATTCCCTTTCCAGGGAAAGGGAATCCGGCTCTTGCGTGGAATTGATGTTGAAGGGTCCCGCGTGACTCACATCACGGGTGCGCGGCCGCAGGCGGAAAACAGGGCAAGTCGCCCCTCTGTCTACCTGATTCGGGCGACCCGCCCGTTGGTTGCGAATCGCCCATCATGGTTCCTTTCCGGCGCGCATTCCGGTCGACCGGTGTCGGGGTCGCGACCCGGGGCGCGTGCGCGGGACCACGGCCGGTTCGGCTCCGCGAAGACCGCCGCCGACAGCCGGGCAGGCGCGCGGCCCAGCGCCCGCGCCGCGCGCCGGCGACCCGGACGTCGCGCTGGTCCCCGAGTACGACTTCGTCCCCACGCCCCGAGAAGCCCGGGCTGACCACCGAGCCCACCGTCCTCGCCCTGGTCGCGGCTGGCCATCCCGCGTTCGCCGCGGCGCTGCGGGCCGCCGTCCCACCGGAACTGGTCGGTCCACGGAACCGGCCAGTTCGCGCGCCGAAGGGTGACACGGCTCCCGCGCCGCGTGCCGTCCGTGTACGTTCGATGATCCAGACGGATCCGATCAGAGTGGGGTACGACGTGACACATCGCGTACGAGGGGTCATCGCCCGGAGCAAGGGCGCACCGGTGGAGACGACGACGATCCTCGTGCCCGACCCGGGCCCCGGTGAGGCCCTGGTCAAGGTCCAGGCCTGCGGGGTCTGCCACACCGACCTGCACTACCGCGAGGGCGGCATCAACGACGAGTTCCCCTTCCTCCTCGGCCACGAGGCGGCGGGGATCGTCGAATCGGTCGGACCGGACGTGACGTCCGTCGCGCCCGGCGACTTCGTCGTCCTCAACTGGCGCGCGGTGTGCGGAACATGTCGGGCCTGCAAGCGCGGCCGCCCCTGGTACTGCTTCGCCACGCACAACGCCACCCAGCCCATGACCCTGGAGGACGGCACGCCGCTCTCCCCGGCCCTGGGCATCGGCGCGTTCGCGGAGAAGACGCTGGTGGCAGCCGGCCAGTGCACGAAGGTGGACCCGGCCGCCTCGCCCGCCGCCGCCGGCCTGCTGGGCTGCGGCGTGATGGCCGGCCTCGGGGCGGCCCTGAACACGGGCAACGTCGGACGGGGGGACTCCGTCGCGGTCATCGGCTGCGGCGGCGTGGGCAACGCGGCCGTCGCGGGAGCCCGGTTGGCCGGCGCGTCGAAGATCATCGCCGTGGACCTGGACGACCGGAAGCTGGAGTGGGCGCGGGGCCTGGGCGCCACCCACACCGTCAACGGACGTACCGACGACGTGGTCAAGGCCATCCAGGCACTGACCGACGGCAACGGAGCGGACGTGGTCATCGAGGCCGTCGGCCGCCCCGAGACGTACCGACAGGCCTTCTACGCGCGCGACCTGGCCGGGACGGTCGTCCTGGTCGGCGTGCCCACCCCGGACATGAAGCTGGAACTCCCGCTCATCGACGTGTTCGGACGCGGCGGCGCCCTCAAGTCCTCCTGGTACGGGGACTGTCTGCCCGAACGCGACTTCCCGCTGCTCGTCGACCTCTACCTCCAGGGCCGGTTGGACCTCGACGCCTTCGTCTCCGAGACCATCGCGCTCGACGGGGTCGAGGAGGCCTTCGGCCGCATGGAGCGCGGTGAGGTGCTGCGGTCGGTGGTCGAGTTCTGATCCCGCTCAATCTCCCGATCCGCCTCCCGCGCCCCGATCCCGGCGACCAACCCCGGTGATCGAGGCGCGGCGGTTCGGAAGGCGGGGCGGCGGGGCGCGGACGGGCCCCGCCTGCCGTACCGCCCCGCCCCCCGGTGGGCGGTGCGCAGACTCGGGGGACCGTCCTCTGGGCACCGCCCGGGCGAGACCTCGACGCCACGGCCCTGACCGGCCCCACTTCGACGACGGGGCCTCTAGGGTGCGACGTATGACCGGACAACAGCCACAGCCCGCCCCGTTGCAGCCGATGCCCGCCGATTGGCAGCGCGCTCTCGCGGTGGTCGCCCACCCCGACGACCTTGAGTACGGCTGCGCCGCCGCGATCGCGGAATGGACAGACGGCGGCCGGGAGGTCGTCTACGTGCTGGCCACGCGCGGCGAGGCGGGCATCGACACCCTCGCACCCGAGGTGTGCGCACCCCTGCGCGAGGCGGAGCAGCGCGCGAGCGCGGCCGTGGTCGGGGTGTCCGCCGTGGAGTTCCTCGACCACCGCGACGGGACCGTCGAGTACGGCCTCGAACTGCGCCGGGACATCGCGGCGGCCATCCGCAGGCACCGGCCCGAGCTGATCGTCACCCTCAACCACCGGGACACATGGGGCGGCGCGGACGGGGGCGGCTTCTGGAACACCCCCGACCACAAGGCCGTGGGCCGCGCCGTCCTGGACGCGGCCGGCGACGCGGGCAACCGGTGGATCTTCCCCGAGCTGATCTCCGAGCAGGGCCTGGCGCCCTGGAACGGGGTGCGCTGGGTCGCGGTGGCCGGTTCCACCACGCCGACGCACGCCGTGGACGCCACAGCCGGTCTGGAGCGGTCCATCGCGTCCCTGCTGGAGCACAAGGCCTACATCGAGGTACTCACCGACCAGGACCCGCAGGAGTACGTGCGGACCTTCCTCACCGGTAACGCCCAGCAGGCCTCGGCACGCTTCGGGGGCCGCCCGGCGATCACGTTCGAGCTCTTCCCGCGTTGATCGCACCCCCCTAAACTGACGATCCGTCAGCGACGAGGGGGGTCGGGTGATCGACACCATCACCACGGAGATCGCGGAGGGGGAGGAGCGGGTCCGCCTCGAAGTCGAGGACGGGATCGCGTTCCTCACCCTCTGCCGGCCGGACCAGCTCAACGGCTGGAGCTGGGAATCCACCCGCCAACTGGGCCTGCTGGCCGACCGGATCCGCTTCGACCCCACGGCGCGCGTGGTCCTGCTGCGGGCCGAGGGGCGCGCCTTCTGCGCCGGCATCGACGTCACGGCCCCCGGTGGCGCGATCACCGGACGCACCCCCGCCGAGCGGACCCGGAACTACCACGAGGGCATCCGCTGGGTGCACGAGCGCTTCGCGGTCCTCGCCCGCCTCCCGCAACCCGTCGTGGCCGCCGTCCAGGGCTACTGTCTCGGCTTCGGCTTCGAGCTCGCGCTGATGGCCGACGTGCGGGTGGCGGCCGAGGACGCCGTCTTCGCCCTGCCGGAAGCCCGGCTGGGCGTGGCGGTGGACGCCGGCGGGGACCTGCGCATCGCCCGCGAGGCCGGCGCGGGCTGGGCGAAGTACCTGGCCCTGACCGGGCGCCGCATCGACGCCCGCACGGCGGAACGCCTCAACCTGGTCCAACAGGTCGTCCCCCGGGATGAGGTGGACACGGTCGCCCGGGCGCTGGCGGCCGAGATCGCCGCCAACGCGCCGCTCGCCGTCCAGGGCATCAAACGCGGGATCGACGCCTACGCGGACGCCGCCCTCCCGGCCGCCCTCGACGGCGTCGCGATGACGGCCGCGCTCACCCTCACCTCGCAGGACGCCCGGGAGGGGTACGCCGCCAAAGCCGCCCGCCGCCCGCCGCACTTCACGGGAGGCTGACCGGCTCACGGAGCGAACGGCCCGCGCCCCAACTGGGCACGGACCGGTACCACTTCCGGGTTCACCAGCGAGCGTCGCTGCCAGTTCGCACCGTCGACCACCAGCGTGTGCCCGGTGACGAAGCGGGCGTACGGCGAGGCCAGGAAGGTCGCCGCCCAGCCCAGCTCGCGCGGCGCGCCGACCCGCAGCGCGGGTTGCCGGCCGTCCTTGGCGTCCGGGGCACCCCGGTCCAGGCCGCCCCGGACGTCCTCGCTCATGTCCGCGTGCGGGAACAGCCCGGGGACCAGGCCGTTGATCTGGATGCCGTACGGGCCCCACTCGACGGCGAGCGTCTCCACGAGGTTCTTCACGCCCGCCTTGGCGGCGGCGCTGTGGGCGAAGCCGGGGCCCCCGGTCCAGGCGTACGAGGCGCCGATGTTCACGATCGAACCGGGGGTGCCCGCCGCGAGATGGCGGCGCCCGAACTCGCGGGTCATGAACCAGGTGCCGGTCAGGGTGATGTCGACCACCGCGCGCCACGCGTTCGGCGACAAGTCCTCCGCCGGGCAGGGGAAGTTGGCGGCCGCGTTGTTGACCAGCACGTCCGGCGGGCCGAAGGCCGCCTCGGCCGCGTCGAAGACGTCCGAGACCCGCTCCGGGTCCCGGATGTCACAGACGGCGGCCGCCACCCGGCCCGCGCCCGCGACGGCCGCCAACTCCGCGCACGCCGCGTCGAGTCGCGCGGCGTGCCGGCCGGCGATCACCACGTCCGCGCCGAGCCGGGCGAACTCGGCGGCGATGGCCTTGCCCAGCCCGGTGCCGCCGCCCGTCACCAGGACCACCCGGCCCGCGTAGGTCCCGGGGGGCAGGGCGGCGGCGCCGAGCGGCGGCGGCGCGGGCAGACCGCGCAGAGGGTTCTCCATGCGCCCATCGATAGCGTGTGGACGCGCAGATCACCAGGCCCGGGGCGGGCCCACGACAAGGTCTACGGCTGCGGGGCGTAGGCCTGCCTGCTCGCACAGGTCCAGATCACCGGCTTGAGCCCGCCCTTGGCGTTCACGGCCGCTCCGCCGACCCGGTCGTCGTCGGTGACCGCGTCGGCCCTGCTCGGCCGGTCGGCGGCGAGCCGGGGCAGCGCGAGGACCGGTCCGGAGCCGGGCCACCACTGCGCCTGGTCCTGGAGGGTCATCGACTCCGGGTGGAACTTGGCCGTGCCGACGCTCACGTTCGTCGTCGCACTGATCGCCTCGAAGGTGCCGTACGGGTGCGTGCTCAGCACACCGGGGGAGGAGCCGGGGTCGGTGTGCGGGGGTGTCCAGACGAACGGCCTGTACTCGTGCCAGGGCCCCAGCCAGTCGTAGCCGACGATCCGACCGCTATCGTCGATGTCCTGGACGTGGCTCGTGCCGCCGCCGCCGGGCGCCAGGGTGCGCGCCGGGCCGCCGTCGCCCGGCCACAGCACGGGGTGACTGCCCTGGAGGTGCTCGCCGGTCTCGGGCACCTCGTAGTCCTGCTCCGCCAGGCCGAGCACGTCCCCGCGGCCGTTGATGCCGGTGACCATCTCGATGCGCGTGCCCGGGCCCGCGTCCGCCGGCACGGGAAGGTCGCGCACCTTCAGGCCGTCCTTCCAGACGGCGCCGCCCGACGTGCCCCGCGAGACGATGTACCCGGCGTCGTTGACATCGGCCTCCAGGTCGGACCCGTAGCCGCCGGGCAGCGTGGTGACCGCCGCGGCGCCCTTCCGGTACGAGAACAGCGAAGTGCCCGCCGCCCCGTGCAGGACGCCCACCATCAGGCCGTGCCGGTTGACCGCGAGGACCCGCCCGGTGGCGTTCGGGTCGGTGACCGGGACCTTGTGGAGGGTGGTTCCCGTCCAGTACACGGGCTTGCCGCCGGACACCCCGACGCTGAGGTTCCCCGCGCCGAAGTCCAGCACTCCCTGCGTCTGTACGGAGTCCGGGGAGTGGGTGTCGGGCGTCAGCGCGCCCAGCACCTGGATCCTCGGGGTGCACGGGGCGGCCGCGACGGCCGGTCCGGCGGCCGTCACGAGGCCGGCCACGACCACGGCCGCCACTGCGGCCGCCGTACCCCGTCTGATGCGCACGTCGTTCATCGGTGGAATCCCCCTGGTGATGATGGTGTGGCGGCGCCGCGCACACGGCGGCGACAGGTGTCATCTCCCCTGTGGCACCTGCTCGTTGATGCTATCCCCGAGGGTCGTTCCGCAGGATGCCCCGGCGGGTGCCGATCCCGGGACGCCCAGGACGCGGGACCCGCCCCTCGGGGAGAGACCGGCGGAAGTGGTTCACAGATCGACAAGCGACCGCTTAGTATGCCCGCGGAGCGTGGTTCCTCGACGGCGGCTGGAGGCCCCGGATGCAGGCATGGCGAGTACACACCCCCGGCGAACCCCGCGAGGCGATGCGCCTCGAAGAGGTTCCCGAACCGATTCCGGGCGAGGGCGAGGTGCGCCTGAGGGTGCTCGCCGCCAACGTCAACTTCCCCGACGCCCTGCTCGTCCGCGGGCAGTACCAGATCAAACCGCCCCTGCCCTTCACCCCCGGCGTGGAGATCTGCGGCGAGACCGAGGACGGGCGCCGCGTCATCGCCAACCCGAGCCTGCCCCACGGCGGCTTCGCCGAGTACGTCACCGCGCCCGCCCGCGCCCTGCTGCCGGCCCCGGACACCCTCGACGACGCCGAGGCCGCCGCCCTGCACATCGGCTACCAGACCGGCTGGTTCGGCCTGCACCGCCGGGCCCGTCTTCGGGCGGGGGAGACCCTGCTCGTGCACGCCGCCGCCGGTGGCGTCGGCAGCGCCGCCGTACAACTCGGCAAGGCCGCCGGGGCCACCGTCATCGGCGTGGTCGGCGGCAAGGCGAAGGTCCGTACCGCCGAGGAACTCGGCTGCGACCTCGTGATCGACCGCACGGACGAGGACCTCGTCTCCCGCGTCAAGGAGTTCACCGGCGGACGCGGCGCCGACGTCGTCTACGACCCGGTCGGCGGCGACGCCTACACCGCCTCCACCAAATGCGTGGCCTTCGAGGGCCGGATCGTCGTCGTCGGCTTCGCGAGCGGCACCATCCCGACCCCCGCCCTCAACCACGCCCTGGTGAAGAACTACGCGGTCCTCGGCCTGCACTGGGGGCTGTACGCGATCAAGGAACCCGCCTCCATCCTCGCCTGCCACAACGAACTCACCCGACTCGCCGCCGAGGGCGCCATCGCGCCACTGGTCAGCGAACGCGTCCCGCTCGCCGCGGCCGCCGACGCCGTACAGCGCCTCGCCGACGGCGCCACCACCGGCCGCATCGTCGTGCTGCCCGCCCTGGACGGAGACGCCCCCCGATGACCGAAGCCGAAGAACTGCGCCTGCGCGTAACCGAGTTCCTCGCCGCACACCCGCCCGCCGACACCCCCCGGGACGAGTTCCTGCGCGCCCGGTTCGACGCCGGACTGGCCTGGGTCCACTACCCCGAAGGCCTCGGAGGACTCGGCGCCCCCCGCTCCCTCCAGGCCCTCGTGGACAGCGAGCTCGAAGCCGCCGGGGCCCCCGACAACGACCCGCGCCGGATCGGCATCGGCCTCGGCATGGCCGCGCCCACGATCCTCGCGTACGGCACCGAGGAGCAGAAACGCCGCTTCCTGCGCCCCCTGTGGGTGGGGGAGGAGGTCTGGTGCCAGCTCTTCAGCGAACCCGGCGCCGGATCCGACCTCGCCGCGCTCGGCACCCGCGCGGTCCTCGACGAGGCCACCGACACCTGGGTGGTCGACGGTCAGAAGGTGTGGACCTCCAGTGCCCACACCGCCCGTTGGGCCATCCTGATCGCCCGCACCGACCCCGACCTGCCCAAGCACCAGGGCATCACCTACTTCCTCTGCGACATGCACGCTTCGGGCGTCGAGGTCCGCCCCTTGCGCCAGATCACCGGCGAGGCCGAGTTCAACGAGGTGTTCCTGACCGGCGTCCGCATCCCCGACCGGCACCGCCTCGGAGCCGTCGGCCAGGGCTGGGCCGTCGCCCGTACCACCCTGATGAACGAACGCGTCTCCATTGGTGGCATGCGGATCCCGCGCGAGGGCGGCATGATCGCCCCGGTCGCCGCCACCTGGCGCGAACGCCCTGACCTGCGCACCCACGACCTCCACCAGAGGCTCCTGGAACTGTGGGTCGAAGCCGAGGTGGCCCGCCTCACCGGGGAGCGACTGCGCCAACAACTCGTCGCCGGCCAACCCGGCCCCGAGGGCAGCGGCATGAAGCTCACCTTCGCCCGCCTCAACCAGGAGATCAGCGCCCTGGAGGTGGAACTCCTCGGCGAGGAAGGCCTGTTGTACGAGGACTGGACCATGCGCCGGCCCGAGATCGTCGACTTCACCGGCCGCGACGCCGGCTACCGCTACCTGCGCGCCAAGGGCAACAGCATCGAGGGCGGCACCAGCGAAATCCTCCTCAACATCGTCGCCGAACGCGTCCTGGGCCTGCCCGCCGAACCGCGGGACGACAAGGACCTCCCCTGGAAGGACCTGGCCCGATGACCAGCCCGCGCGCCCCCTTCGACCTGCTCTACTCCGAGACCGAGGAGGAGCTGAGGTCCGCCGTCCGCTCGCTGCTCGCCGACCGCTGCGCCCCCGCGAGCATCCTCGCGCGCGTCGAGACGGACCACCCCCACGACCCGCGGACCTGGCAGACCCTCGCCGTCGGGATCGGCGCGGCCGGACTGCTGGTGCCGGAGAAACTCGGCGGCCAGGGAGCGAGCCACCGCGAGGCGGCCGTGGTCCTGGAGGAACTCGGCCGGGCGGTCGCCCCCGTCCCCTACCTGACGGCGGGCGTCCTCACCGCGGAGATCCTGCTCGGCTGCGACCCCTCCTCGGCCGACGTGGCCGCCCTGCTGCGCCAGGTCGCCTCCGGCGAGCGGCTCTGCGTCCCCGCCGTGCCGCTGACCCTGGCCCCCGGGGCGCCCCTGCCCACCGGGGTGCGTGACACCGGGGCGGGGACCCTGACCGGGTCCGTCGGCTCCGTCGCCGACGCGGCCGCCGCCGACGTGCTGCTCGTCCTCGCCGACACCGGGCTGTACGCCGTCCCCGCCTCCGAGGTCGCCCTGACCCCGTTGGTCCCGCTCGACCTGACGCGCCCGCTCGCCACCGTCACCCTCGACGGGGCCGCCGGCACCCGGCTGGCCGACCCCGCCACCGCGCGGGCCGCCGTCGCGGGCGCCCTGCTCAGCGGCGCCGGACTGTTGGCCTCCGAGCAACTCGGGCTCGCGCAGTGGTGCCTCACGGAGACCGTCGCGCATGTCCGCGGCCGCCACCAGTTCAACCGTCCCATCGGATCCTTCCAGGCCCTCAAGCACCGGCTCGCCCGCCTCTGGCTCGACGTGGCCTCCGCCCGCGCGGCGGCCCGCGCCGCCGCCGACGCCCTCGCCACGGGCGCCCCGGACGCACCACTCGCCGTCGCCGTCGCCCAGGCGTACTGTTCGGGCGTCGCCGTCCGGGCGGCCGAGGAGTGCGTACAGCTCCACGGCGGCATCGGCATGACCTGGGAGCACCCCGCGCACCTCTACCTCAAGCGGGCCAAGGCGGACTCCCTGGCCCTCGGTACGGCGGGCCACCACCACCGGGGCCTGGTGGCGGAGTTCGCGGAACTTCCCGCCCCCGGCCCCCATCCGGGGACGCCGGCCGCCGGCCCGACCCCGTGACGTGATCCCCATCCTCGTGGCATGACCGCCGCCATCACCCCGCTCACCCCCGCCGACCTGGCCGCGTACCGCGACGACCTCGCCGATCTGCTCGTCGCGGTCGTCGCCGGGGGATCCTCCCTCGGCTTCCTCACCGGACTCGACCGCGCCGGCGCCGCCGCCTGGTGGCACGGGCCGCTGCCCGCCGTCGAGGACGGCTCCCTCGCGCTGTGGATCTCCCGCGACGGCGCCGACGGACCCGTGGACGGCACGGTCGGCTGGTAGCGGGCGGCCGGCTCCGCCCCACCACCCTCTTCTTGAAGCACCCCCAGGGGTGACCTCGCCCCTCGCGCCGCGTTAGTCCGCGTAGCCGCGGGACCACCGAGCGAGGGAGACCGTATGCACGCCGTACCGCCCGCACCACTGACCCGGCGCGCGCTCCTGCGTTCGGCCTTCACCGCGGCCGTGCTGGCCGGTACCGCCGCGGCCCTGGCCCCCGTACTGCGTGCCAGGCGCCCCCGTCAGACGGTGACCCCGGCCCCGCTCGCCGAGGAGACGTACCGGGGCCGGCACATCGCCGTGGACCTCGCCGGTGTCCGCATCGACGGGCGCCCCCTGCACGTCATGCGCCGCGCGGACGGCAGTTACCTCAGCGGCGTCAACCACTTCCAGTCGTACGGGACCCCCATGGAGCTGGCCCGCGCGGCCGTCGACGAACTGGGCACCAACCAGCTGGCGATGGCCGCCCCCCACCACGGCTGACGGCAGGAGCCCGCGTTGTACACCCGGCAGAACCAGAAGAACCTCACCAGCGCCCAGAAGAAGCGGTTCACGGCGGCCGTGCTGGAGCTCAAGCGCAACGGCACCTACGACCAGTTCGTGCGGACCCACGACAAGTACTTCGTGCCCGACCGGGAACGAAAGCTCCGCGTCGGCCACATGTCCCCGTCGTTCTTCCCCTGGCACCGGCGCTACCTCCTGGAATTCGAGCGGCAGTTGCGGGCCGTCGACCCGGGTGTGTCCGTCCCCTACTGGGACTGGACCACCGACTCCAGCCCCGTGTCCTCGCTCTGGGCCGACGACTTCCTCGGCGGCACCGGGCGCGAGGGCGACCGGCAGGTGATGACCGGCCCCTTCGCCCACGACAAGGGGAACTGGACGGTCACCGTCGGCATCACCGAGGCCCGCTACCTCACCCGCAACCTCGGGCGCCCGCAGAACCCGATCGCCCTGCCCACCGCCTCCGAACTCCGATGGGCGATCGACGACCCCGCCTACGACACCTCACCCTGGGACTCCACGGCGAGCGCGGGCGGGTTCCGCAACAAACTGGAGGGCTGGGCCGCGCCGAAGAGCGAACGCTGGCGCAACCACAACAAGGTCCACCAGTGGATCGGCGGCCACATGACCGGCGGCACGGCCCCCAACGACCCGGCGTTCTGGCTCCACCACGCCTTCGTCGACCTCATCTGGGACCGCTGGCAGCAGAAGCACCCGAAGTCCGGCTACCTGCCCGCCGCCCCGCCGGCCCTGGGCGACCTCCAACGCGGCCGGGTCATCTCCCTGGACGAGCCGATGCCCCCGTGGGACGTCACCCCGCGCGAGATGCTCGGCCACCAGGGCCTGTACCGCTACGAATGATCCGATCGGCCCCACGGGAAAGGGCCCCCGCCGCACGGCGGGGGCCCTTCGTCACTCGGCCGTCAGGGCAGGCGATCAGCCGCCGTAGCCCTCGGTGTGGTGCTGGCTGCCGCCGTCCGACTGGTTGATGCAGGTGTTGCCGAACGCCGGGTTCAGCAGGCCGATCACGTTAACGGTGTTGCCGCAGACGTTGACGGGGACGTGCACCGGAACCTGGACGAGGTTGCCCGACAGGACACCGGGGGAGCCGACAGCCGCACCGTGCGCTCCGGCATCGGCGACTGCCAGACCCGCACCGGCAGCGATGCTGCTACCGGCGACAGCGGTGATGGCGAATGCCTTCGCGATACGCGACATCAAGATCTCCTCGTGAGATGGGGTCGCCACGGAATCCGTGGCATTTGACATGGCATACAACGCGGGGAGCGCCGCGGGGTCACGGTCACCGCCCCCACCCGGTGGCGGAACGTCGCACGGACGCACCCCGCGCACATCCCCGCTCGGCCGGCCGGGTCACGCCTTGTCACTCGTCGCGCGGCTGTGCGACGGTGCCCCGGAGACCGGATCCAGGTACCGGCGCCCCGGACCCCCAGGAGGACACGATGAGCTCAGCGGGCGGCGCCCGGCCCCGGGTCACGACCGGGAGCGGTGTGGTCGAGGGCCGGGTGGAGGCCGACGGGACCGCCGTCTTCCGGGGCATCCCCTACGCCGCTCCTCCGGTCGCGGCCCTGCGCTTCGCGGCGCCCGAGCCCCCGGCCGCTTGGGACGGCATTCGCGACGCGGGCGCGTACGGGCCCACCGCGCCGAAGGTTCCCTACCCGGAGCGGTTCGCGGCCCTGCTTCCCGACCCGGACGTCCCCGGCGACGACTGCCTGAACCTCAACGTGTGGACACCCGAGCCGGCGGCCGGGGCCCGACTGCCGGTCATGGTGTGGATCCACGGCGGCGCCCTCACCCGGGGGTCCACCGCGGTGCCCGTCTACGACGGGGCGGCCTTCGCCCGGGACGGCGTCGTGCTCGTCTCGGTCAACTACCGGCTCGGTGTCCTCGGGTACGGGCTCTTCCCCGACGCTCCCGCCAACCGCGGCCTGCTCGACCAGATCGCCGCGCTCACCTGGGTCCGGGACAACATCGCGGCGTTCGGCGGGGACCCCGATCGGGTCACGGTGTTCGGCGAGTCCGCCGGGGCGATCAGCGTCGGCGCCCTGCTCGCCGCGCCCCGGGCGGCGGGGCTGTTCGCCCGGGCCGTCCTGCAGAGCGGCGCACCCGAGGCGATGCACCGGGACCGGGTCCGCCCGATGGTCCGCAGGATGGCCTCGCTGCTCAAGGTCCCCGCCACCGCGCGCGCCTTCGCCGATGTCGCCCTGCCCGACCTGCTCGCCGCCCAGGAGGCGGTGTCGCGCCGTTCGGGCCCGGTCACCGGCGGTCCCGCCTTCGGTCTGGTCACCGACCCGGACACGCTTCCCGCGGACCCCCTCGACGCGGTCGACCCGGGCGTACCGCTGCTGCTGGGCTGGACCGCCGAGGAACACCGGCTCTGGCTGGCGCCCACCGGCGCGATGCGGGTACTGGAGCGGATGGGCCCGCTCGCCGTGGAGCTGGCGCGCGTCCGGGCCGGCAAGGACCGGGACGCGGTACGGGCCCTGCGCGCGGAACACCCGGGCGCCGGGCCGGCCGACCTCGCCGGACACCTGCTCACGGACCGGCTCCTGCGCGACCCGCTGCGGCGCCTGGCCGGCTCCCGCCGGACGGCCCCGAGCCACCTCTACGAGTTTCGGTGGTCCAGCGGGATCCCCGGGCTCGGCGCCTGTCACGCCCTGGAGCTGGGCTTCGTGTTCGACACCCTCCACAAGCCGGAGTCCTCCTGGCTGGCCGGCCCCGACGCGCCCCAGGCGCTCGCGGACGAGATGCACGCGGCCTGGGTCCGCTTCGCCGTCACCGGGGACCCGGGCTGGGCGCCCTGGGACGGCGCCGGCCCGCCGAAGGTGTTCGGCGGGCCGGAGCGCGAGGAGCGGGCGTCGGAGCGGGCCGTGGGCGCCGCTCCGTAGGAGGGTCGTTACTCGACCGGTCCCTCCATCACCTTGCTGATGAACTGGATCGGTCCCTCGCCCATGTTCGGGACGTACGTCTTGGCGTTGTGCTGACCGTTGGGGATGACCCGCAGGCTGGTGTGGATCGGCCCCTTGCCGTAGGTGGCGATGAACTTCTTCACGTCCGGCAGGGTCTTCTTGTTGTTCTCGTTGTCGCCGACCTGGAACGCGAGGTAGACGTCGGGGCCCTTCTTGGCGATGAGCTGCTTGGCGAGCAGCTCCGGGTTGTTCTCCGCCTTCTCCTGCTCGTGGCCCCTCCACAGCGAGGAGTCGGGGACGATGTCCGGGCCGGAGCAGATCGCCGCCTTGAACTTCTCCGGGTACTTCAGCACGGCCTTGAGGCTGGCGAAACCGCCGGTGGAGGAGCCCATGTAGGCCCAGCCGTCCCTCGACTTGACGGTGCGGAAGTTCTGCCGCATCAGGTCCGGGACGTCATCGGTGAGCCAGGTGCCCATCTTGGGCTGCTCGGGGATGTCCGAGCCGTCCCAGTAGATGCCCTTGTCGTCGGGGCCCGGGTTCAGCACCGGCATGGCGAGGATGAAGGGCTTGCCCTTGCCCTCGCCGTACCACTTGCTGATGCTGTTCTGCAGGCCGAGGTCGGTGCCCATCCAGTAGTTGGTCGGGTAGCCGGCGCCGCCGGGCAGGGCGATCATGACGGGGAAGCCGCTCTTGGCGAACTTGGGGTCGTTGTACTCCTTCGGAGCCCAGACCCACACCTTGCCCTTGAATCCGGACTTCTTGCCGTCCAGCGTGGTGACGGCCACATGCGTGCCGTCGGCCAACGTCATCGAGTTCTTGAACTGCGCCTTGGGGCCCGTGGGCATCGACATCTTCGAGGTCGCCGGCGGCTTGGCGGCTTCCTCGTTCTTGCCGTCGGGGGCGGCCCCTCCGAAGGACACGTCCTTGCCCTTGTCGGTGAAGGGCGGTATCTCGAAGTGGCTCATCACGAGCGCCGCGACGCCCGCGAGCGCGACGACGGTGGTCCCCGCGATCAGCCAACGCTTGACCTTGGACTTGCGCCGGGGCGGTTCGTCGTACGGGGGTTCGTCGTAGGACTGCTGCTGCCCGTACCGCGGATCGGGCCCGCCGTAGGGCGGCTGCTGCGCGTCGTACCGACCGTTGTACGGGGCGCCGCCCTGGTCGCCGTACTGATCACCCTGTTGACCGTACGGGCCGCCCTGGCCGCCGCCCTGCCCGCCCTGGGGCCGGCCCTGTGCGTCGTACGGCGGCTGCCCGTACGGCTGTCCGTACTGCGGCTGCCGCCGACCGCCCTGCTGCTGTCCGTGGGGCGGCCGGGGCTGCTGCGGCGGCTGCCCGTCAGGCCGATACGGCGGCTGGTTGTGCGGCCCGTCGGGTGCGTACGACATGTGCGGTGGCTCTCCGGCTGGTGCTGCCCCGTCGGGGCAAATTTGACTGCTTCCGTTCGAATGATGAACGAAAGTGCTCCGAGGTTCCGCATTTTTACTTCTCTTGACCTTCCGTGGAGGCGCGCATGACCCGTCTTCAGGAAGGTCCGCGGAGTTCCCGTTCTGTTCGCCGGGGATCCCTGGCCCATGCACATGCCCCTGGGTATGGTGCGTCCGCGCCGCCGCCCGCCCCCTCGTATGCCCGGAGGTATGTCTCGTGTTTGGCATGTCCCTTTCACGCCCCCCTCGCAAGACCGCCCTGGCCTCCGCCTTCGGTACCACCGTCGCGGGCGCCGCCCTGTGGGCGGGCCTCGCGGCCGCCCAGCCCGCGCACGCCGCCGCCCTCCCCGCCCCCGACCACGTGGTCGTCGTCGTCTTCGAGAACCACGCCTACAACCAGGTGATCGGCAGTTCCGGCGCCCCCTACCTCAACTCGCTCAAGACCGGAGGGGCCAACCTCACCCAGTCCTACGGCATCACCCACCCCAGCCAGCCGAACTACCTCCAGCTCTTCTCGGGCTCGCACCAGGGAGTCACCGGCGACAGCTGCTACACCCCCGGCTTCAGCTCCGCGCCCAACCTGGCCTCCGAACTGATCGCCGCCGGCAAGAGCTGGGCCAGCTACAACGAGACCCTCCCCGGCCAGGGCTCCACCACCTGCAGCAGCGGCAAGTACGCCCGCAAGCACAACCCCTGGTTCGCGTTCTCCAACGTGCCGACCGGCACCGCCAAGACCATGACCCAGTTCCCGACGGACTTCACCACCCTGCCCAAGGTGTCCTTCGTCGTCCCCAACCTCTGCAACGACATGCACGACTGCTCCGTCGGCACCGGCGACACCTGGCTCAAGAACAACCTCAAGGCCTACGCGGACTGGGCCAAGACCCACAACAGCCTCCTCGTCGTCACCTTCGACGAGGACAACAGGCTCGCCGGGAACAAGATCCCGACCGTGCTCTACGGCCAACCCGTCACCGCCGGCAGCACCTCCGCCACCACCTACAACCACTACGACGTGCTGCGCACCCTGGAGGGCCTGGCCGGTTTGACCACCCACGCGGGCAACGCCGCCGGCGCCAAGGACATCACCGGGATCTGGGCTTCCTGACCATGTACGTCGCGGACAGTCGCGGAACCCCCGCGCCCGCCGTGCCCCCCGAGCCGGCCGTCGCCCCGGGCACCCGCCCGGGGCGGCGCGCCGCGCTCGCCCCCACGGTGCTCGCCCTCGGCACGGTCAGCCTGATCACCGACGTCTCCTCCGAGATGGTCACGGCCGTGCTGCCGCTCTACCTCGTCGCCGGACTCGGCCTCTCCCCGCTCGGCTTCGGACTGCTCGACGGCCTCTACAACGGCGTCGGCGCCCTGGTCCGGCTCACCGGCGGCCACCTCGGCGACCGCTTCGGCCGCCACAAGGCCCTCGCCGGGATCGGCTACGGGCTCTCCGCCCTCTGCAAACCGCTGTTGCTGCTCGCGCACACCCTGCCCGCCATCGGGGCCGTGCTCGCGCTCGACCGCACCGGCAAGGGGCTGCGCACCGCCCCGCGCGACGCGCTCATCTCCCTGTCCGCCACGCCGGAGGAACGCGGTCGGGCCTTCGGCGTCCACCGGGCCATGGACACCGCCGGCGCGTTGATCGGGCCGATCCTCGCCTTCCTCATCCTGCGCGGCGCGGCCGAGGGCTACGACGCCGTGTTCACCGTCAGCGCCTGCGTGGCCGGGCTCGGCGTGCTCGTCCTGGTGCTCTTCGTCCCCGGCCGGCGCACCACCCCGGCCCCGGCCGCCGAACCCGTCTCGCTGCGCGCCGCCCTCGGCCTGCTGCGCCGCCGCGACCTGCGCCGGATCGGCCTCTGCGCACTGCTCCTGGGGCTGTGCACGGTCAGCGACGCCTTCGTGTTCCTGCTGCTCCAGCGGGCCACCGGGCTCGCGGACCGCTGGTTCGCGCTGCTGCCGCTCGGTACCGCCGCGGCCTTCTTCCTGCTGGCGCTGCCGCTCGGTCGACTCGCCGACCGGATCGGCCGGTGGCGCGTCTTCCTCGGCGGCCACCTCGCCCTCCTCGCCGCGTACGGGCTCCTGCTGACCGGCGGCGGACACCCCGCCCTGCCGTACGCGGTCCTCCTGCTGCACGGCGGCTTCTACGCCGCGACCGACGGGGTGCTGATGGCGGCCACCGCCGGCGCGGTCCCCGAGGAACACCGCGGCGGCGGGCTGGCCCTCGTCCAGACCGGGCAGGCCCTCGCCCGGTTCGCCGCCTCGCTCGGCTTCGGCGCTGCCTGGTCCGTGTGGGGCGCCCGCCCGGCGCTCCTCGTCGCGGCCGCCCTGCTGGCCGCGACCGTCGTCGGGTGCGTCCGCCTGCGGCCGGCGAACAGCTGATCCCCCACCCCCGAAAGGCCCTCATGACCCTCCAACGCCGGATCCTGATCCTCGTCTGCGCCGTCGCGCTCCTCACCGTCGTGGGGGCGCTCGCCGTCGTACGCGCCTCCTCGCGCGCCGAGGAGAAGAACCGCACCCAGGCGGGCGGCCCCCCGGTCGGCCGCGGCGAGGTGTCGCTCGACCGGGGCGAGGGCGGGGCGCGGATCGTCTTCCGCAACATGGCCTGGGGACCGCACCGCGACGAGCTCGCCACCGCCGCGGCCACCGCCCCCGACGGCCCCCGCACCGCGTCCGGCGTGAGCTGCCTGCGCTTCCACGCCGCGGCGGGCACGGGAATCTGCCTCCAGGCCGTCAAGGGCGGGGTTCAGGACGCCTACCGGGCCGTCGTCCTCGACGCCCGTCTCCACGAGGTGTCCGCCCGCCCGCTGGCGGGCATCCCCACCCGCGCCCGGGTCTCGCCCGGCGGCCGGCTCGCCGCCTGGACGGTCTTCGTCGGCGGGGACTCGTACGCCGGCACGAACTTCTCCACCCGGACCTCGCTGCTCGACCTGCGCACCGGCAGGTTCGACGCCTCGCTGGAGGAGTTCGCCATCCGCAAGGACGGGAAGGACTACCGCAACGCCGACGTCAATTTCTGGGGCGTCACCTTCGCCGCCGACGAACGGACCTTCTACGCGACGCTCGCGACGGGCGGACGGACCCACCTGGTCCGCGGCGACGCGGCCGAGCGGACCGTGACCACCCTCCGGGAGAACGTGGAGTGCCCGTCCCTGTCGCCCGACGGGACCCGGCTGGTGTTCAAGAAGCGGGTGCCCGGCCTGTCGGCCGACGCGCCCTGGCGGCTGTACGCCCTGGATCTCGCGTCGATGCGGGAGACCCCGCTCGCCGAGGACCGCAGCGTGGACGACCAGGTGGTGTGGAGGGACGGGCGGACCGTCGTCTACTCCCTGCCCGGGGACTTCGGATCCGACCTGTACACCGTGCCGGCCGACGGCACCGGGGCCCCGGTCCGCCTCATGGCCTCGGCCCTCGCCCCGGCCTTCCTCGACTGACGGCAGAGGGGACCGGGCACGAGCGGACCGGGCACGAGGGCACGGGGCCCCGGGCAGGAGACGGCGCGCCGGACGGAGGACCGTTACGCCGGGATCAGCGTCTTGCGGCGCCGCTTGCGGGACGTCGCGCCCGACACCCTCAGCTCGATGATCGACCGCACGGTCGGCCACTCCTCGTCGAGGATCGAGTAGAAGGCCGTACTGCGCACCGCGCCGTCGAGTCCCCGCGAATGGGCCCGTCGGACCCCCTCGGACGTGAAGCCCAGGCGTTCCATCGCGGCCCGCGAGCGCCCGTTGCGGGCGTCCGCGCGCAGTGAGACGCGGCGCACGCCCCAGGTCTCGAAGGCGTGGCGGAGCATGAGCAGCTTCGCCTCGGTGTTGATGCCGGTGCCCTGGGCGCCCGGCGACAGCCAGGTGTTGCCGATCTCGGCGGCATCGGGGATCGCCGTCGCCGGGTCCCCGAACGGGACCCCGGGCACCGCGGGCCACACGAGCGGCCCCTGCCAGTAGTCGAGTTCCAGGAACCGGGTCGAACCGACGACCCGCCCGTCCGTGGCTCTGACCACGGCGAACGGGAGGGATCGACCCGCCGCCTGATCGGCGAGGGCACGGTCGATGTACTCGTGGGACGCCTGCAACCCGTGCGGTACGGGAGTGAAGGCGTAAGTCGTACGATCCTCGGCCCCGGCCATGGCCAAGGCCTCGGTGTGGTGGGGGGCGAGGGGCTCAAGCCGCACGCTGCGGCCGGCGAGGAGTACGGGTACGGGCACGGAGCCTTCGGTCCTTCTGGGCGGTGGGGTGGTTGCACAGTCTGCGCTCCTGACGTCACCCCCCGCGCAAAACGCGAGTGAAAGGCAACGGGCTGTCAGGTGAACGCGAGTGGCTCAATGTAGCCCCTCGAAGTCCTCTCATGAACCCCCTGAATGGCAACGTCGCGGCCATGTTTTTCGCTCCCTTCCGTCCCGGGGGCGCGGAGCCCGCAATCCTGATCCACGGACACCCGTTCCACCGCTCGACACGGACCGTCCGCCCGGCCGCACCCGCCCCGGCCCGAGACCGTGACAGGGGCTCTGACCTGCGAGGACGTGGGACGAGTCCGAGGCCCCCGGGGCAGGGTCCCAGGGGCTGCTCCACAGACGGTCACGGCGCGCCCCCGGCCCCCTCAGGGCATCGAACAGGCGGTCGTCGGCGGAGTGTCCACGAGCGGGCGGACCGCGAGGGTGACCCGGTTGCGCCACCCGGGTCGGACGCGGGCCCGATCACCTCCCGTGGTGTGCTCGACGCCATGTACGACCCGCACCACGTGGAGGGCTCGGAGCCCCCCTGAGGCCCTTGGCGCGGCGGCGGCGGCGCCTGAGATCATCGGGGTATGGACGACGTACTGCGGCGGCTGGCCGCCGTCGGACCCTTCTTCACCGTGCCGTACGGGGACGAGCCGCCCGGCCCCGGTTTCCGCCCGCTCGACGCGTTGTACACGGACCACCTCGACCCGTACGTGAACGAGGTGGGGCGACGGATCCGCAGCGGACCCGGCCGGGTGGCGGCCTCCACGGCGCAGTTCGGGATCGCCTCGCGGCTCTGGTCGCTCGGGCTCGGCTGCGCCGCGCTGGCGGGTCGGGTGCCGGACCTGGCGCCCGACCGGGTGTGGTGGCGGCTGCCCGAGGCCGGCTCGCTGGAACTGTGGCTGCCCGGCCCCGGGGAGGGCGCCCGGCCCGCCGCGGCGCTCGGCGGGACCGTGCTCGGGAACCTGGCGGCGCTGGACGCGCCGCTGCGCGCCCGGTTCGGGGTGTCCGCCAGGGTGTTGCGGGGCAACACCGCCTCCGGGCTGGTCGGGGCGCTGCGGGTGTTGCTCGACCGGGTGCCCGGCGGCCCGGCCGTGGCCCTGGTCGCCGCGTTGCTGTCCGAGGGCGGGGCCCTCGGCGGGACGGGCGCCTTCGTGTACGAGGAAGGGCTCGGGCCGGCCTTCCTGCGCCGCAGTTGCTGCCTCTACTACAAGGTGCCCGGCGGCGGCCTCTGCGGGGACTGCGTGCTGCGCACGCGGCACCCGAAACGGAACGGGGCCACCGGGGAGTAGACGTACCCCTCCCCGATGGCCCCGCAGCGCCGCCGCGACGTCGTGCGCGACCGGCGCCGGTCACCCGATTCCGACTAGAAGGTCAGGTTCCAGGCGTCGATCTTGCCGGTGTCGCCCCCGGCGTTGTCGTTCACGCGCAGCTTCCACGTGCCGTTCGCGACCTCGGACGAGGCGTTGACGGTGTAGGTCTGCGCGATGTTGTCGGCGCTGCCGCCGGACCGGTTGTGCACGGTGTAGACCGTGCCGTCCGGGGCGATCAGGTCGACCTTGAGGTCACCGATGTAGGTGTGCTTGACGTCCACGCCCACCTTGAGGGTGGCCGGGGCGTTGCCCGTGACCCCGCTGACGGTGATCGGGCTCTCGACGGTCGCGTTGTCGGCGATCGCGAAGTCGGCCTGGTTCTCGAAGTACTTGCCGGCCGGCGGAGTGGAGCCGCCGACCGCCTTCAGCGCGTCGACCTGGCCCTCGCCGAAGAAGCCGTTCTTGGCGGTGGTGCCGGTGCAGCGGCTGTCCGAGGGGCAGGCGACGTCGTTGGCCTGGGTGGCCAGCTTGTCGCGGATCTGCGCCGGGGTGATGCCCGGATTGGCGCTCGCGAGGAGCGCGGCCACGCCCGCTACGTGCGGGGAGGCCATCGAGGTGCCGCTCATGGTGCCGTACTTGCCGCCCGGCTGGGTGCTGTAGATGCCGGTGGCGTCGCCGCCCGGGGCCGTGACGTCGATGACGTTCAGGCCGTAGTTGGAGTACGAGGCCTTCGCGGTGGTGCCCATCGCCGACACCGTGACCACGCCGGGGAGTTCGGTCGGGATGTCCAGGCAGGCGTTGGTGATGGTGCGGGTGACCGGCGTCGAGTCGTTCGGGCTCTCGGTGTCGGTCTTCTTGTTGGCCAGGTCGATGTTGGAGTTGCCCGCGGCCGCGACCTGGAGCGAACCCTTGCCCTGCGCGTACTCCTGGGCGCGCTTGACGCCCTCGATGATCGCGGCCTGGTCGGCGTTGTCCGGGCAGTTGAACTGCCAGGGGTCCGTGTAGTAGCTGTTGTTGGTGACCTTGAAGCCGTGGTCACCGGCCCACATGAACCCGCAGACGGTGTTCTCGGCGAAGAACAGCGAGGAGCCGGGCTCGGCGATGCGCACCGAGGAGATCTTCACGCCGGGGGCGACACCGATGACACCCTTGCCGTTCTTGGCCGCCGCGACGGTGCCCGCCACGTGCGTGCCGTGGGTGCCGACGTCGCGCCAGGCCCCGGTACGGGTGTCCGGCTTGCCGTAGGCGCAGGAGGCGGAGTCCGCCGCGTTGAAGTTCGGCGCCAGGTCCTGGTGCTGGTCGTCCACACCGGTGTCCAGGATGCCGACCTTGACCGAGGCGGAGCCGGTGGTGACGGCCCAGGCCTGGTCGGCCTTGATCTGCGTCATGTCCGCGCGGACCGGCTCGCCCGCCGGGGTGATGGATTGCGCGGGGTTGGCGGGCAGCGCCGGGTTGTAGGCGTCGGCCGGCACGTCGGAGGTGCGGGTGGCGCCGACCTGCTGGACCCCGCCGACACCGCGCATCGTCGTGGCGAAGGAGCCGGACGCGGAGTGGGCGACGATCACGCCGATGGCGTCGTAGGACTGGAAGACCGTGCCGCCGTTGGCGGCGACGGCCGACCGGACCGCCGAGGTGTCACCGGGGGCGGTGATCACGAGGTAGGCGCGGGTGCCGGCAACCCAGGTCGCACTCTGGGAAGTCGGCGCCGCCGCCGGGGCCACGGCCTTGGCGGCCGGGGCGGACGGAGAGACGGGGTCGGTGCCGGCGAGCGCGGCGGGAGCCCCGAAGGTGAGAGCGGCGCCGAGGGCGGCCGCCAGCACCAAGGCACGTCGAGGTCGGCTGGATATGTGGGGTATCAATGCGTCCTCCGATGACCCGGTGGCGCGGGTGGCACCTACCGGGTCGTACGAAACGAGTGGTGGACGCAAGATGTCAGACGCCTGGCCCGGTAGGGAAGTACCTTTTACCGCAGGCAAGTTGATGATCTTGTGGCTGAAAATCGCCGTACCGTACCGGTTTTCGCCGCCCGATGCGGGAGCGAACCGCGAACTCCGTCGCGTGCGGCCGGCTCTCGCCCTCCCCGGCGGCCGGTCCGGGCCGCCGACCCACCGGGCCGCGGCCCCTGCGGCGGTGCCCCGGCGGGCCGGCGGCCGGGGGTGGATCCGGTCATCGGGGCGACGGGTTCGCCCCTGCACACCAGCCGGGTCCCCTCGTACGAGGGGCGCGCGGCCGGGACAGGGGCGAGGGCGGGGCCGGGTGTGGGCCGGCCGGGCCGGGCACCGTGGGGGCGAGCCCCGCCCGGCCGGCCCCGGGGAAGGACCGGCGTCGCGCCGGGCCCACCCCCTCACGGGCGTTCCGGTCAGACCGGGACGCCGTCCTTGTCGCTGCCCGACTGGACGGGCACGGCGGCCGGTTCCTCCTCCGCAACCGCTCCGTGTACGTCGTCGATCAGCGTGGTCTCGTCGAAGGGGAGACGGCCCGCGAGGACTTCGGTCGCGCGCTCGCGGTCGAACTCCTTGGTCCACGTGCCGATCAGCACCGTCGCGACGGCGTTGCCCGCGAAGTTGGTCAACGCCCGCGCCTCGCTCATGAACCGGTCGATGCCCACGATCAGCCCGACCCCGTCCACCAGCTCGGGCCGATGGGACTGGAGGCCGCCGGCCAGCGTGGCCAGGCCCGCGCCGGTCACGCCGGCCGCGCCCTTCGAGGCGATGATCATGAACAGCAGCAGCGAGATCTGCTCGCCCAGCGCGAGCGGCTTGCCCATCGCCTCCGCGACGAACAGCGAGGACATCGTCAGGTAGATCGCGGTCCCGTCCAGGTTGAAGGAGTAACCCGTAGGCACCGTGATGCCGACCACCGGTCGCGAGACCCCGACGTGCTCCATCTTCGCGATCAGCCGCGGCAGCGCCGACTCGGAGGAGGACGTCGACAGGATCAGCAGGAACTCCCGACCCAGGTAGCGCAGCAGGGCGAACACGTTGATGCCCGTACACACCCGCAGCAGGGTGCCCAGCACCACGAACACGAACAGCAGACAGGTCGTGTAGAAGCCGATCATGATCACGGCCAGGGACTTCAGCGCGTCGACGCCGGTGGCCCCGACCACCGCCGCGATCGCCCCGAAGGCGCCCACCGGCGCCGCCCACATGATCATCGCGAGCACCCGGAAGACCAGCTTCTGGATGTACCCGATCCCGCGCAGCACCGGTTCGCCCGAGCGCCCCATGGCCTGGAGGGCGAACCCGCTGAGCAGTGCCACCAGCAGCGTCTGGAGGACCTCGCCCCCGGTGAACGCGGACACCATCGTGGTCGGGATGATCCCCAGCAGGAACTCCTGCGTGCTCTGCGCCCCGCCCGCCTCGGCCTGCGCCTCGCCGGCGCTGCGCGCCGCCTCGGTCAGGTGCAGTCCGCTGCCCGGCTCCAGCAGGTTCCCCACCAGCAGACCGATGGCCAACGCCACCGTGGACATGACCATGAAGTAGCCGAGGGCCAGACCGCCGACCGCGCCCACCTTCGCGGCCTTGCGCACCGAGCCGATGCCCAGCACGATCGTGCAGAAGATCACGGGCGAGATCATCATCTTGATGAGGTTCACGAAGCCGGTGCCCAACGGCTTCAGCTCGACGGCGACGCCGGGGGCGGCGAAGCCCACGGCGATGCCGAGCAGCACCGCGGCGATCACCGCGATGTACAGATAGTGGGTCTTGTCGCGCCTGGCGGCCACGATGCCTCCTGGTGGTGATTGCGTTCCGGGAGACCATCGCCCACCCTGTGACCCCGGTCACCCTTGCGTTCATTGAGTTCACGGCCGGGTGCAGACTGAGCGCCATGTTCCGCTTCCCCCGACCGCCGCGCAGCCTCGCCGGCCAGCTCTTCGCCATGCAGGTGCTGCTGGTCGCCGTCGTCCTCGCCGGCTGCGCGGTCTTCGCCTACGCGACCGCCCGCGGCCAGGCCGAGGAGGCGGCCCGGCTCCAGGCCGGGGCCGTCGCCCGCGCGGTCGCCGACTCGCCCTCGGTGGTCGAGGCGGTACGGGGCGCCGGACGCGGGACCGACCCGTCGGCGGCGCTCCAGCCCTACGCGGAACGGGTGCGGGTCGACTCGGGAGTGGACTTCGTGACGATCATGTCCCCGGCGGGGCGTCGCTGGACCCACCGCGATCCGCGCCGCATCGGCGAACCCTTCCTCGGGAACACCGCCCCGGCGCTGCGCGGTGAGACCTTCGCCGAGACCTACACCGGCACCCTCGGTCCGTCCATCCGCGTGGTCACCCCGCTGCTCGACGACGGGCGCGTCGTCGGCATGGTCAGCGCGGGCATCACCGTCCGCGCCATCAGGGACCGGCTGGCCCGGCAGCTCTCCGCCCTCGTGTGGGTCGCGGCCGGAGCCCTCACCCTCGGCGGCGTGGGGACGTACATCGTCAACGCCCGCCTGCGCCGGCACACCCACGGCATGAACGCGGCCGAGCTGAGTGGTGTGTACGACTACCACCAGGCGGCCCTGCACGGGGTGCGGGAGGGACTGTTGATGCTCGACGGCCGGCGTCGGATCACCCTGATCAACGACGCGGGCCGCGAACTGCTCGGCCTGCGCGGCGAGGTCAGGGGGACCGCGGTCGCCGACCTCGCCCTGCCCCCGCCACTCACCGGCGCCCTGCTCGCGGACCGGCCCCGGGTGGACGAGGTGCACCTGACCGCCGACCGGGTCCTGGTGGTCAACAGCTCTCCCGTGGCGGGCGGTGGCCGCCGCGGTACCGTGGTCACCCTGCGGGACCACACCGAACTCCAGTCACTCGCGGGGGAGTTGGACAACGAACGGGGATTCACCGAGGCTCTGCGCTCACAGGCCCACGAAGCGGCCAACCGGCTGCACACCGTGGTCTCCCTCATCGAGCTCGGCCGCGCGGACGAGGCGGTGGAGTTCGCCACCGCCGAGTTGGAGTTGGCCCAGGCCCTCACCGACGAGGTGGTCACCGCCGTCGGCGAACCGGTGCTGGTGGCCCTGCTGCTCGGCAAGGCCGCGCAGGCACACGAGCGGGGGGTCGAGCTGATCGTCACCCGGGACAGCAGCGCCGTCGACACGGGCCCCGGCACGCCGCCCGCCCGGGACCTCGTCACGGTCCTCGGCAACCTCGTCGACAACGCCGTCGAGGCACTCACGGGTACCCCGGGCGGGCGGGTCGCCGTCACGGTCCGGCACGAGGGCGAGAGTGAGGGCGAGCACGAGGGCGAGCACATCCTGATCCGGGTCACGGACAACGGCCCCGGGCTGCCCGAGGGCGCCGGGGCCGACGTCTTTCGACGCGGCTGGTCCGGCAAGGGGGAGGGGCGCGGGCTCGGTCTCGCGCTGGTCCGTCAGGTGGCCCACCGGCACGGCGGCAGCGCGGACGCCGCCCCCGCGTCGGACGGCGGCGCGGAGTTCATCGTACGGCTGCCCGTGCGCCGCGCGGTGCGCACGTGAGCGCCCCCGAGGTGCGGGTCCTGGTGGTCGAGGACGACCCGGTGGCCGCCGACGCCCACGCGCTGTACGTCGGCCGGGTGCCCGGGTTCACCGCCGTCGGCGCCGTCCACTCACTGGCCGAGGCCACCCGGGTGCTGGAACGGACCCGGATCGACCTGTTGCTGCTCGACCTGACCCTGCCCGACGGCCACGGACTGCGCTTCGCGCGCGGCCTGCGGGCCGCGGGGCACCCCGTGGACGTGATCGTGGTGACCTCGGCGCGGGACCTGACCGTGGTCCGCGAGAGCGTCTCGCTGGGCGTCGTGCAGTACGTGCTGAAGCCCTTCGCGTTCCCGACCCTGCGCGAACGACTGTTGCGCTATGCGGAGTTCCGCGCGACGGCGGGGGAGGCGGCCGGTCAGGACGACGTCGACCGGGCGATGGCCGCACTGCGCTCCCCCCGCCCGGCGGAACTCCCCAAAGGCCTCAGCGCCCCGACCCTGGACAGGGTCGCGGCGCTGCTGCGGGGGGCCGACGACGGGCTGACCGCCGCCGGGGCGGCCGAGGCGGCCGGGATCTCCCGGATCACCGCCCGCCGCTACCTGGAGCACCTGGTGGACACCGGTCGTGCGGACCGGACGCCCCGGTACGGCCAGGTGGGCCGCCCCGAACTGCGCTACCGCTGGCTCGCGGAAGCGGGCTCGGTGTCGAAGGTGTAGAACTTCCGGTGGTCCAGCATGTCGGCCGGCGTCACGTCGTTCCACGGCCGCATCGTGTCGTTCAGGTCCACGACGTTGGTGGTGCCGGCGGCCGGAAGGTACGTGGACTGCGGGTGCCTGGCCTGCCAGTCGGCCCACAGCTTGTCGATGTACGCGTGGTGCATCCAGAACACCGGGTCGTTCGGGGAGACGCCGGTTGCCATCTGTCCGCCGACCCACACGTGCACGCGGTTGTGGAGGTTGGCGCCGCGCCAGCCCTCCAGGTTGTTGCGGAAGCCGTTCGAGGCGCTGTTCCAGGGAGCCATGTCGTACACCGGCATGGCCAGTACGGCTTCCACCTCGGCCTTGGTGGGCAGTTCGGCCACACCGGTGCCGAGCGCCCTGCGCAGGTAGGAGCGGCCGTCCACCCGTACGTCTATGTTCCACTTGCCCGTCGCGTAGGCGAACGGTCCGTCCAGGACCTGTCCGTCGCGGGCCCGACCGGTGCCGCCGAGGAAGTCGGCGGCCCAGAGGGAGGAGCGGGTGGTGCGGTCCGTCGTCCAGTCCCAATAGGGAAGGGAAACGTTTTTGTCCACCACCTGGAGAGCCGCTTCGAACTCCAGCAGAAACCGACGGTGCCAGGGGAGGAAGGACGGGGACCGGTGGCCGACCCGGTCGCCGGAGTCGGTGTCGCTCATGATGAAGCCGTTGTGCGTGGTCACGAAGCGGTCGTAGCGGCCGGTGCGCTTCAGTTCGAGCAGCGCGTTGGTGAAGGCGCGCTTCTCCTCGGAGGTGAGCGTGGCCTGGTTCTTGCGCACGGTCATCACATGCCGCCCATCGGGACGAGGGTGGCGCCCTGGAGCTCGCGCACGGCGGCGCGGGCGAGCGAGATCGGGGTGGCGAAGGTCTCGTAGTGGTTGACCACGCTGATCCAGCTGCCGTCGGCGTTCCGCATCACGTGGAGTTCGCCGCCGTCTATGCGGACCGTGGGAAGGTCGGGCGAGTGGTGGCCGCCGTGATGACCGCCGCCGGTGGCGGGGGTGATCCGGATGCGGCGGCCCAGGTAGACCTCGTCGACCGTGCCGGCGGGTATCGCGGCGCGGGAGTCGGTGCCGGCCGCGTACGCGGTGGCGCCCGCGAGGCCGATGACGGAGAGTGCGCCGGCAGTGGTGCCCAAGGCCTGCCTGCGGGTGATCTTGTTCATGGCCGAAGAACTATCAGGCGGGCGGGGATAGTTGACCGCTATCCGGACATCGAAGGATAAGTTGCGTAGTGAACGAATTGGCCGATCTTCCCGTTCCGGCCGAGTTCGCCAGGCCGAACGGGAAGATCTGCGTCAGTAAGTCTACTCGTCAGTAATTCTTTCGGTATCTCGCGGTTCCTATGGGTGGGATCACATCGAAGAGTCGGCCGGAAGCGTGTGCGAAACGTCGCCCCCGACAGCACCGGGCGCCACCCGAGGCCGCCTTCGGAGTTAATGACGGTTATCGGCCTATAGTCCCGATATGGCCCTGCATGAGACGAAGGACGCATCCGCCACCGACTCCGACACGGACGTGTTCGCGTCCGTCCTGAGCGGGCAGGTTCTCCCCAAGTACCGGATGCCCGACGACCACTCACCCACCGAGGTGGTCTACGAGCTGATCAGCAACGAGCTGCTCCTCGACGGCAACGCGGCCCAGAACCTGGCCACCTTCTGCACCACCTGGTCCGACGACGGCGTCCACCGCCTGATGAACCAGTGCCTCGACAAGAACATGATCGACAAGGACGAGTACCCGCAGACGGCCGAGATCGAGGCCCGCTGCGTCAACATCCTCGCCGACCTGTGGAACGCCCCCGAGGGCACCACCGGCACCGGCTGCTCCACCACCGGCTCCAGCGAGGCCGCCATGCTCGGCGGACTCGCCCTCAAATGGCGTTGGCGCGCGGCCCGCAAGGCCGCCGGCCTGTCCACCGACCGACCCAACCTGGTGTGCGGACCGGTGCAGATCTGCTGGGACAAGTTCGCCCGCTACTTCGACGTCGAACTCCGCCAGGTCCCCCTGGAGCCGGGCGCCACCGGCCTGCGGCCCCATCAGCTCGCCGACCACGTCGACGAGAACACCATCGGTGTGGTCGCCATCCTCGGTGTCACCTACACCTGTGACTACGAACCCGTCGCCGAGCTCGCCGCCGAACTCGACCGGATCCAGCAGACCAGCGGCTGGGACGTCCCCATCCACGTGGACGCCGCCAGCGGCGGCTTCGTCGCGCCCTTCCTCCACCCCGACGTGGTGTGGGACTTCCGGCTGCCGCGCGTGGCCTCGGTCAACACCTCGGGGCACAAGTACGGGCTCGCGCCCCTCGGCGTCGGCTGGATCGTGTGGCGCACCGCCGACCTGCTCCCCGCCGACCTCGTCTTCGACGTGGACTACCTCGGCGGCGACATGCCGACCTTCGCCCTCAACTTCTCCCGCCCGGGCGGCGAGATCATCGCCCAGTACTACCTCTTCCTGCGCCTGGGCAAGGGCGGATACCGGCGCGTCCAACAGGCCTGCGCCGACACCGCCCAGTACCTGGCCGGCGAGATCGCCGGGATGGGGCCCTTCACCCTGCTCTACGACGGGCGCGGCGCGCTGCCCGCCGTCTCCTACACCCTCGCCGATCCGGCCGGGGCGGGCTTCACCCTCTACGACCTTTCCGACCGGCTGCGGATGCGCGGTTGGCAGGTGCCCTCGTACCCGCTGCCGGCCGACCGCGACGACACCGTGATCCAGCGGGTGCTGGTCCGGCACGGGGTGACCCGCGATCAGATCGCCCTGCTGATCGCCGACCTGAAGGCGGCCGTCGAGCACCTGGTCAAGCACCCGCAGCCCGTGCCGACCACCGAGCCCAAGTCCGGGTTCCACCACTGACGGCGGGCGGCCGTCGCGCCCCCGTGCGCGGCGACCGCCACGCCCGGGGTGCGTGGCGGCGGACCGGAGTGCGCGGCGGCGGGCCGGAGTGCGCGGCGGCGGACCGGAGCGCGCGGCGGCGGACCGGAGCCTGCCGGGCGGAGGGAGTCGCTCAGCGGGCGCCGAAGTTCTGCGTCCACCAGGGGCCGCCGGAGCCGTTGTGAATGCCCACGCCGATGTCCTTGAAGGAGCAGTTGAGGATGTTGGCGCGGTGGCCCGGGCTCTTCATCCAGGAGTCCATCACGGACTGGGCCGTCTGCTGCCCCCGCGCGATGTTCTCCCCGTAGGTGGACCAGTCGTAGCCGGCGGCGGTGGTCCGCTTGCCCGGGTCGGCGCCGTCCGGGTTGGTGTGTGCGAAGAAGTCGCGCCGGGCCATGTCGTCGGAGTGGCCCTGGGCGGCGGCACGCAGCTGCGAGTCCTCCTTCAGGGGTCCGCAACCCGCCTTCGACCGCTCGGAGTTGACCAGCGCCACCACCTGCCCGGCCACGCCCTGCGGCGGTGCGGGCGCCGGCGCGGGAGCGGAGGGGCGCGGGGCCGGCGGGTCGCTCTTGGTCCGCTTGGGGGTCGGCTTAGGCTTCGGGGTCTCGCTCGGCGACGGCGAAGCGGAGGCCGACGCGGAGGGCGAGGCGGAGGCGGAAACGGACGGAGAGGGCGACGGCGAGGCGGACGTCGAGGGGAGGGCCGTGCTCGGGTCGGGTGCGGAAAGTGCCGCCAGCGGGGACGCGGGGGCGCTGCCGGCGGCCTCCGGCTCACCGGAGCCGGGCAGCGAGCCGAGGTACACCAGACCGCCTCCCGCGACGCACGCGGCGATGACCGCGCCGCCGATGGCCCGGCGACGGTTCTGACGTCGCCTGCGCCGGTCGCCGCGACCGGCGGCGGCCTCGGCGGCGTGTCCACCGGCGCCCTCGCCCTGCTCGGCCGCCTTGCGACGGGCCGCCCGGCCCGGCCCGGACACCACCGGGGCGAGCTGGGTCGCCGCGTCGGCAAACGAGGCCCCCGAGTCGTATGAGGCGCCTGAGCCGTACGAGGTACCTGCGTCGTGGGAGGTACCTGCGTCGTACGAGGTGCCGGTGTCGTACGAGGTGCCCGCGTCGGCGAGGGTCGCGCCCACCGGGGTCATGCCGCCGGCGCCGGCCGCGGCCGACCGTATGCCGGCCAGCAGGGCCGCGCCGACCGGCACCAGCGCCAGCCCGGCCAACAGCCCCTCCGCCGGGACCAGGCCGCTCCACAGCCCGGAACAGCGCACGCACTCCCGCGCGTGCCGGGCTATTCGCTTGCGCCACAGCGTCGAGGGCAGCCCGTCCCAGCCCGCCGCGAGCCCGCGCAGCTCCTCGCACGGCGGCTGGGCGTCCAACGCCCGCTCGACCACGCGAGCCGACTCCAGTTGGGCCTTCATCCGCTGGACCCGGACCGCCGTGTGCTGGGGGGAGAGTTCCAGGGCGGCCGCCATCTCGCCGCGCGTCAGCTCACCGGCGCACTCCAGCCACCACAGCGACAGCAACGCCCGGTCGTCGGGCTCCAGCCAACGCGTCGCCCGCGCCGTCTCCCGGCGCTGCCCCTCCAGGTTGAGCCGTACGACGGTCAGGTCGACGAAGTCGGCGCCGGGGTCCGCGACGTCCCAGGCGGCCTCCAGACCGCTCTCGCCCGGGCCGCTCTGCCGGGCGGCCCAGTGGGCCCGTATCCGGTTCATCGCGATCGCGACCAGCCAGGACCGGAAGCTCTCGTCCGCACGCAGACCGCCCAGTCCGTCCAGCGCCCGCAGCATGGTGTCCTGCACCACGTCGTCCACGTCGCAGGACCCGTTCAGGGCCCGGCCGACGATGTTGTAGACGAGCGGCAAATAGGTGCTGACGAGCTCGTCCTGCGCGCGGGGATCGCCCGCGCGGGCCGCTGCCACCAGCGCTGCCGTGTGCTCTGTACTCATGTGATCTTCCCTGTCCGTACCGGCGGTCGATGATGCCCAATACCTGGGAGACAGTCGAGAGGGGCCTTGATAACACTTATCCGCAAGACGAATCCGCCGCCACCGCCGCGCGTGCTGTTCCGGCGGCGGGCCGGGGGAGCGGCAAGGGCGCCTCGGGGCCTCACAGCAGCGGGGCCAGCGCCGCCGTGGCCGCGCGCAGGGCGGGTGCGTACGCCTCGATCTCCTCGCGGGAGACGAGGAAGGTCACGGTGGTGACCGAGACCCCGCCCACCGGGCGTCCGTCCGGGCCCACGATCGCCGCGCCGATGCAGCGGATGGTCGGCTCGTTCTCCTCGTCGTCCACCGCGAACCCCCGGGCGCGCACCACGTCCAGTTCCGCCAGCAGCGCCCGCGCGGTGGTCAGCGTCCCGGGGGTACGGCCCGGCAGGCCGGTGGCGGCGATCAGGCCCCGTACCTCATCGGCCGTCAGGCCGGCCAGAATGCTCTTGCCGATCGCCGTGGTGTGCAACGGCATCCGCATGCCCACCCGGGACGCGGTCCGGAAGGGCTGCTCGCTCTCCAGCTTCCGGATGTAGGTGATGGTCTCCCCGCTGTGCAGGGCGAGATGGACGGTCTGGCCCGTGGCCCGCCGCAGCTCGCGCAGGATCTCCTCGATGCTCGCCGGCTCCCCGCCGCTGACCAGCGCAGACAGCCCCCGCAGCCGAGGACCCACGCCGTAGCGGCTCCCGTCCTCCGCGCGCACGAAGCCCTGTTCGATCAGCGATGCCAGGATCCGGAAGGTGCTCGACTTGGGCACGGCGGCCGCCGTCATGACGTCGGCCAGCCGGTGCGGGCCGCCCGGAGCGGCCACCGCCTCCAGGATCCGCAACGACTTCTCCAACGCGGAACCCGCCGCCGAACTCCGCCCACCGCGCGCGACGCCGTCGGCTCCCGTTGCTGCATCCGTTGACACGGGGTCTCCCGGCGTGTGTAAGGTCCGAAACAGTAAGTGCCGGTACACGATACGTCGTTCCACTACGTGGAACAACTGGGGGTTCCTTGTTGTCCTGTCATCCCTACGCGGTGATAGCGGCGCAGCGCCTGCTGCCGGTGCTGCGCGACGCCGACGCCGACGAGACCGTCCGCCGGACCACCGCACTGCTCGCCGCGGGTTGCCGGGCCGTGGAACTGACCACCTCCACCCCCGGTTGGGCCGGGGCCGTCGCCCGAACCGCGCCGCTCACCGACGCCGCCGGCCGCTCCGCGCTGATCGGCGTCGGCACCGTCACCACCGCCACCCAGGCCGAGCAGGCCCTCGACGCCGGCGCCGGCTTCCTGATCTCCCCCTACCCGGCACCCGAGGTCCGGGAGTTGGCCCGCCGGCGCCGGGCGGTCTTCATCGAAGGCGGGTTCACCCCCGGCGAGATCGCCGCGGCAGCCCGGTCCGCGGGCGCCGCGAAGGTCTTCCCCGCCCATGTGGGAGGCACCCGGTTCATCCGCTCCCTCAAGGCCGTCCTCCCCGAGGCCCTGATCATCCCGACCGGTGGCATCCGGCCGGGCGAGGTGCGCGAATGGCTCGCCGCCGGGGCGGGAGCCGTCGGCATCGGCGACGGGCTCCCGGCCGACCCCGGCGAACTGGCCGCCGTCTTCGCCGAACTGGCCCGGCCGTGCTGCCCGCGCTGCACCCCGGAGCGCTGACCGTGCCCGGACGGCGGCATCGGACCGACTACGACGTACTCGTCCTCGGCGAGGTCCTCGTCGAGATCCACGCCGACGCCGCCCTGCGCGACGCCGCCGACGGAACCGCAGCCCGCCTCTCCTACTCGGGCGACGCCCTCAACGCGGCCGCCGCCGCGGCCGCCGCCGGAGCCCGGACCGCGCTGCTGGCCGTGGTCGGCGAGGACGAACTGAGCGTGCCGCTGCTGGCCCGCGCCACCGCCCTCGGGGTGGACGTCTCCCACGTGCGTCGCGCCCCGCGACCCAACGGCGCCTACCTGCTCTCCGCGGACACCGAGGGCGACCGGGAGTTCGTCTACTGGCGCACCGGCAGCGCCGGTTCCACCCTCGCGCCCCGTCACGTCGTCTCCTGGCGGAGTCTGCTGACCGGTACCCCGACCCTGATCACCAGCGGCATCACCGGCGCCCTGTCGCCGAGCAGCCGCGAGGCGGTGCTGGCCGCCGCCCGGCTCGTGCACCAAGCCGGCGGGCACCTCTCGTACGACCCCAACCACCGCCCCCGCCTGACCGGCCGGGACGAGGCCCGCTCCCTGCTCGCCCTGATCGCCCCGCTGACCGGGCTGCTCAAGTCCTCCTGCCCGGCCGACGCGCTCGCGCTGGTGGACACCGACGAACCGGTGCTCGCCGCCGCCCGCTACCGCGCGCTCGGTGCCCGGGCCGTCGCCGTGACCGCGGGCGCCGACCGGCTGCTGTTGGACGACGGGGCGGGGGCCGCGTTCCATCCGGTTCCCGTCAACGCCGCCCCCGTCGACGCGACGGGCGCGGGCGACTGCTTCACCGGTACCGTCACCGCCCGGCTCGCGCTGGGCGACACCCTCGCGGACGCCGTGTCCTACGGGCTCGCCGCCGCCTCCCTGTCCGTGTCCGGCCGGGGCGGCACCGGACTCGTCCCCGACTTCGCCGAGACGGCGGCCCTGGCCGCCGCCCACCGGGGCAGGGCGCTCCCCGGCTGACCGGCGGCGGCCCCGGGCCGCCGGCCGCAGCCCCCTCGCTACGGCGCTTCGAGGAGGGCGATCTCCGCCGGCGACAGGCGCAGCGACCCGACGGCGACGTTCTCGACCAGGTGGTCGGGGTTGCCGGTACCGGGGATCGCCAGCACGTGGGCGCCCCGGCTCAGCGTCCAGGCCAGGCGGAGCTGGGCCGTGGACACCCCGTGTTCCGCGGCGAGCGCGAGGACCTGCGGCCCGTCGGTCTCGACGACCCCCGCCTCCCGGCCGGCGCCGGCGATCGCGAAGAAGGGCACGAAGGCCACGCCCCGCTCACCGCACGCGTCGAGGAAGGCGTGGTCCTCGGCGGGGGAGCCGATCCCGTACGGGTTCTGCACACAGACCACCGGGGCGATGGCCGTGGCCTGCGCGAGGTGGTCGGGCCGCGCGTTGGAGATCCCGAGGTGGCGGATCAGCCCGGCCGTGCGGAGTTCGGCGAGGGCCCCGAAGTGCTCGGCGATCGAACCGGTGCTCTCGCGCCGGGGCACGCGCAGATTGACCACGTCGAGGTGGTCACGGCCCAACTGGCGCAGGTTCTCCTCCACCTGGCCGCGCAACTGGTCGGGCTCCGCCCACCACCAGTTCCCGGCGGCGTCCCGGCCGGGGCCCACCTTGGTGGTGATGACCAGCTCGTCTCCGTAGGGGGCGAGCGCCCGGTTGATGAGCTCGTTGGCGGAGCGCAGCGGGGAGAAGTAGAAGGCCGCCGTGTCGATGTGGTTCACCCCGAGCTCCACGGCCTTGCGCAGCACCCCCGTGACGCGGTCGCGGTCGCTCGGGGAACCGTCGGCGAGGTGGGTGAGGCGCATCGCGCCGAAGCCGATCCGGTTGACGGTCAGATCGCCCAGCCGCCAGGTCCCGGCCGCGTCGGCATTGATCGTTTCAGAGGTCATGCGGCACTTTCGCACACCCCCTGCGGGGCTCCCACCTGCGGTGGGCGGGTCCAGGCGGTCCCAGCCCGGACGTACCCGTGCGCCTCGGGCGTGGAGACGCCGCCGGGCCGGTTCGATGCTCGCGGCCCGGCGGCGCCGGTCAGTGGGGTCCGTCGGTGGCTCAGCGCCCGCGCAGCCCCCGGTCGACGGCCGTGATCAGCTCGCCGTCGGCGGTGTCCGCGTCCAGTGACCAGAACATCGCGCCGCCCAGGCCGTTGTCGCGTACGTACCGCGTCTTGGCGCGCAGCACCTGCGGGTCGTCGTACGTCCACAGGGTGGTGCCGTCGAACAGCCAGGCGTGGCCGCCGCGTCGGTCGCGGTGGATCTTGTACGTCCCCGATGCGGCCAGCTGCCGCAGTTCCTTGTAGTCCGCGTACCCCGCCGCCCAGGCGGCCGGAGCGGGCCCCGTCGCCGGCTGCCCCATGCCGTCGCCGCCCCCGCTGACCCCGGTCCAGCCCTGTCCGTAGAAGGGCATGCCCATCACGAGCTTCCGCGCCGGCGCCCCGCGGCGCAGCCAGGCGTCCACGGTGCCGTCCACGCTGAAGTCGCCCCGCGCGTACAGCGCCGACTGCTGGGCGGTGTTCTTCTCGCCCGACACGTGGAAGTCGTAGCCCTGGAGCGTGACGAAGTCGAGGTCGCGCATGATCCGGGGCACGTCGAAGCCCGCGTCGATCTTGGCGGGCGCGGTCGGGACGAAGGCCGTCAGCTCGTACGTCCGCTTCTGCTTCCCACTCCGGCCGTACGCGTCGAGCTGCGTGCGGAACTCCTTGACCAGCTCGGTGAAGTTGCGCTTGTCCTCGGGCCGGAACTTCGTGTCCGTGTCACCGGCCGAGCCGGGCCACTCCCAGTCGAGGTCGATCCCGTCGAACACCCCGGCGGCCGCGCCCTGGCCGCCTCGGACGCCGTCCTGCGGCAGGTTCCCCTTGATGTAGAGGTCGATGCAGGACCGGACGAGCGCCTTGCGGGAGGCGGGGGTGAGCGCTGCGTCCGAGAAGTTCGTCGACCAGCTCCAACCGCCCAGTGAGATCAGCACCTTGAGTCCCGGGTGCCTGGCCTTCAGCTCGCGCAGTTGGTTGAAGTTGCCGGCCAGGGGCCGGCGGTCGTCGTCGGCCACCCCGTCGACCGAGTTCGCGGCGTCGAGCGGGCGCGCGTAGTCGGCCCACGCGTCGGCCTCGCCCGGGACGTTTCCGGTGAAGCACTTGCCCTCGGGGCTGATGTTGCCGAAGGCGTAGTTGATGTGGGTGAGTTTGCCGGCCGTGCCGCTGGCCTCAAGGTCCTGGACCTGGAAGTCCCGCCCGTAGACGCCCCATTGGGTGAAGTACCCGACCTTCCGGTACGAGCGGTCGTGACCGTCTCCGTCGGCCTGCGCGGCCGCGGCCGGCGCGAAGGCGGCCAGCAGGGAGAGGGAGCAGGCGGCGACGGTCAGTCTGCCGAGCGTGCTGAAGCGCATGGGCTTCCTTTGCGGATGCGGGAGCGGATTCGCGTGCGCTGTGCTGTGCTGTGCACCTCGGAAACTATTGGTCTGGACCATCTCGGTCAAGGGGGCGTCCACCTCGGGTTCTCCGCCGTCGCCGGCCCGTCCGAAAAACATCCTTCACGGCACTGGGCACCTTTGCGCGCCGTCGCTACCCTCCGCGCATGATTCCCACGGTGGTCTGGGGTACCGGCAACGTCGGCCGCGCGGCGATCCGCGCCGTCGAGGCCCACCCGGCGCTCGAACTCACGGCAGTGATCGTCCACAATCCCACGAAGGTCGGCCGCGACGCCGGCGAACTGGCCGGACTCGAGCGGATGTTGGGAGTCGCCGCGACCGACGACGTCGAGGCGGTGTTGGCCGCCCGGCCCGCCGCCCTCGTCTACGCCGCTTCCGGAGACATCCGCCCCGACGACGCCCTCGCCGACATCACCCGGGCGATCGCCGCCGGCGCGGCGGTGGTCAGCCCGGCCCTGTACCCGCTCTACGACCACCGCAACGCCCCGCCCGAGTTCATCGACCCGGTGTCGGCGGCGATCGCCGAGGGCGGCGGCTCGCTGTTCGCCTCCGGCGTCGACCCGGGCTGGGGCAACGACGTCCTGCCCCTGCTGATCAGCGGCCTCGGCACGACCGTGGACGTGATCCGCTGCCAGGAGATCTTCGACTACTCCACGTACGACCAACCGGACTCGGTCCGCCTCCTGGTCGGCATGGGACAGCCGATGGACCACGAGCCGATGATGCTGATGCCCTCCATCCCCACCATGGTGTGGGGCGGGCAGATCCGACTGATGGCCCGCGCCCTGGGCGTCGAACTCGACGAGATCCGCGAGACCTCCGAGCGCCGCGCCCTCGACGCCACGGTGACCACCCGCACCATGGGCGAGTTCGAGGCCGGCACCCAGGGCGCGATCCGGTTCGAGGTCCAGGGCATCGTCGAGGGCGAACCCCGGATCGTCATCGAACACGTCACCCGCATCCACCCCTCCTGCGCCCCCGACTGGCCGATACCGCCCGACGGGGCCGGCGCCCACCGGGTGATCATCGAGGGCCGCCCCCGGATCGAGGTCACGATCGAGGCCACCGACGAGGGCGAGAACCGCTCCGCCGGCGGCAACGCCACCGCGGTGGGCCGGCTGGTGGGCGCCATCGACTGGCTCGTGGCCGCCGAACCGGGAATCTACGACGCGCTCGACGTCCCGCTGCGACCAGCAGTCGGCAAATTCGGAAGGAAGCAGCCATGAGGATCGACATCCCCGAGGGCCGGCACCCCATCGAATACGTCTGGGGCGACATGGTCCCCGGCATCGGGATGGCGGCGGCGAACTTCTCCCTGTCCGTGTACGCCCACACCACCCTGGGCCTGCGCGAGTTCGAGGCCGCCCGGCTGCGCGTCGCGCAGATCAACGGGTGCGTCTTCTGCCTCGACTGGCGCACCGACCGCGACGGGGAGAAGGTCGAGGAGGAGTTCGCCGACGCGGTCACCGACTGGCGGACCACCAAGGCCTTCGACGACCGCACGCGGATCGCCGCCGAGTACGCGGAACGGTACGCCCTGGACCACCACGGCCTCGACGAGGAGTTCTGGGAGCGGATGGCCGCGCTCTACAGCCAGGTCGAGATCGTGGAGCTGAGCATGAGCATCGGTTCCTGGCTGGCCTTCGGACGGCTCAATCACGTACTGGGCCTCGACAGCGTCTGCATGCTGCCGGGCAGTTGAGATGCCCCGGGGCCGGTCGGAGAATCCGGTCGGCCCCGGGCTTCGGTCATCGCTACAGGTCTGTCGCGATGATCTTCTCTATGTTGCGCTCCGCGAGTGCCGTGATGGTGACGAACGGATTGACGCTGACGTTGCCGGGGATCAGGGCCCCGTCGATCACGTAGAGGCCCGGATGTCCGTGCAGACGACCGTAGTTGTCGGTGGCCTTGTCCAGGATCGCGCCGCCGAGCGGGTGGTAGGTGAGGTGGTCGCCCCAAATCTTGTACGTCCCGAAGAGATCGGTCCGGTAGATCGTCCCCTCCTTCGCGTTGATCTTGTCGAAGATGGTCTTGGCCATGTCGATGGCCGGCTGCTTCCAGGCCGTCTGCCAGTTCAGGTCGACCTGGCCCGTGGCCGCGTTCCAGGTGAACTCGGCACGGTGGGGGTTCTTGGTGATGGACAGGTAGAACGACGCATACGTCTCGATCCCGGTCGGCAGCGGCGCCACCTCGGCGAAGGCCCCGCCCGCGTTCCAGTTGTCGATGCCGCCGCAGGGGATCGTCGCCTGGAGCTTGCCGGTGGGGTCCCACATGTGGTTGGCCCGCCCGCACATGACGTTGCCGTTGTCACCCCAGCCCTTGCCGATCTCGCCGTTCAGGTGGGGGAGGGCGCCCGTGGCCTTCAGCCGGACGAGCAGCTTGCTCGTGCCGACGCTGCCGGCCGCGAAGAACACCCTGTCGGCCGTGACGGTCTTGGTGCCCACGGCGTCACCCGTCGTGTTGAGCTGCTCGATGACCACCGTGTAGCCGCCGCCGGTCGTGGGGGTGACCGTGGTGACCTTGTGCAGCGGCGAGATGCTCACCCTCCCGGTCGCCTTGGCGGCCGCGATGTAGGTCTTCTGGAGCGACTTCTTGCCGTTGTTGTTGCCGTAGAGGATCTCGCCGTCCAACGCCGACTTGGTGGCCGTGCCGGCCGCCTCCTGCTTCATGTAGTCCCAGTCGTACACGTCCGGTACGAAGACGAAGGGGAAGTTGGACCGCTGAGCGTGCTTGCGACCCACGCGGGCGAACTGGTAGCAGCTCACCGTGTCGAACCAGGCCGGGTCGATGAGACCCACCCCGAGACCGGAGTTGGCGCGCGGGTAGTAGGTGTTGTACATCTCGTCGGCGTTCACCGTGGGCAGGATCGCGCTGAAGTTCTCCCGCTTGGGCGTGACGGCCATGCCGCCGTTGACGAGCGAACCGCCGCCTACACCGCGGCCCTGGTAGACGGTGATCCCCGCGAAGTCCTCGGCGTCCAGGATGCCGGTGTACTTGGGGATGTCCTTGTCGATGGGGAAACCGAGGAAGTAGTTCAGCGGAGCTTTCGTCCGGGTGCGCAACCAGTACGAGCGCTTGTCCGGGTTGAGGGTGTTGCAGAAGATCTTGCCGTCCGGGCCCGGGGTGTCCCAGGCCATGCCCATCTCGATCATGTGCACGTCGACACCCGCCTGGGCGAGACGCAGCGCGGCGACGGAGCCACCGTAACCGGTGCCGATGACGAGGGCCGCCACGTGCGCGCCGTTGTCGATGGGTGCTGCCGCGGTGGCGACTTTCGCATGGGCCGCAGCGGCGTTGACCGACAGGGCCATGGCGCCGAAAATGGAACCAGTTCCAGCGATGAAACCGCGACGCGAGACACCCTTGGAAACCTTGCTGTGCAGGGACTTGTCACTCATGTGACGTTCCTCACTCTCGACGGAGTGGAACAAGTTCTACTGTCGCCGGCGTGGTAAGTCACTACATACGCCGAGGTAATTTCCGGCCGGTTTCATGTCGATGGCCCCACGCCCCGGCCGGCGCGGCGCCGACGAACCCGTCCTGGACCTCCCCACGAGTTCCCCACGGGGAAAGGAGCGCGCCGTGTGTCACCGCGCGACCGACCACCGAATTCGATGGCCCTCCCGGCCGCGCCGTGCCATGGTTGGTCCTGCCGAAGGGGCGTAGCTCAACTGGCCAGAGCAACGGTCTCCAAAACCGTAGGCTGCAGGTTCAAGTCCTGCCGCCCCTGCACGTCCGCACGGAGGGTGTGACCCTCGGTGCGCCGGGAGAAGTCGAGAGCCCCGCCGGGAATCCGGTGGGGCTCTCGGCGTCGAACGCCGCATGTCGGGTGAGCCGACCCTCGTGGCGGGGCCGTACCGCTCGCACTGCCCTCCCGGAACGGGTGGCGGGTGGCGTACGTCGAAGCCCGGCCGGCGGACGAGGAGCGCGTCCGCGTACGGACATGGGTCCGCCCGTCGGTCGCTGTCCCCGGGGGGTCCGACGGGCGGCATCCGAGTAGCACCGCAGCCCGCGGTCAATCGCTCGAATGTGTCAGGTCAGCCTAGGACCGACCACTGACAACGGCCGGGCGACAGAGTCGGCAACGGTCGGGCGGGGAGAGCGGGCACCGGCCGGGCGGGAGAGACGGCAACGGTCAGGCGGGACGTTCGCCGAAGCCCGGCAGCGCCGACATCGTGCCGGCCGGCCAGCAGGCGGCGTCGGTCGTGAAGCGCGGCGCGGGCATGGTCTCCCACCAGGAGCGGACCGCCAGGGTCGTGCGCTCCACCCCGGTCCGCGGGTCCACGTACGTCGTCTCCCGTTCACCGCTCCTGCGCACCGCGATCCGTCCCCGCTTGCAGCCGTCGGGGTAGTCGTTCCAGTTCACCCCGGCTTCCGACCGCAGCAGCTCCCGCATGCCACCGGACGAAACGCCGTGCAACCGCTCGTGGGGGAAGTGGGTCTGCGCGGCCAGGCTGATGCTGTTGCGCACGGCGTCCCGCTGCCGCCACCGGAAGTAGTTGGCGACCTCGACGGGATCGGAGATGGTGAACAGACGGGCGTCGAACAGGGCCCGCCCACCCGGCCGGCGCTCGTTGAACACCGCCGTGGCCAGCGAAGCCGCCACGGACAACTGCTTCGCCACCACACCGCCGAACCACGGCTCCGCGCCCGCGCTGCCGACATCGGTGTAGAGCACGCTGACCTCGTCGGACTGCGTGTAGGAGAACCGGGCCCCGGCGATCTCCGCGCACAGCGCCTCGGCGACCGCGTCCATGTCGGCCATGAAGGCCTCGTCGAAGGGGCGGTTCGCTCCCCGTATGTACGTGTGGAACGCACGGCCGTCGACCCGGAGCAAGGTATGGGTGCGGCGAGGCAGGACCGCACGGTGCACCGCCTCGTACCGCTTCATCCGATCGCCCAATGCCGTGCCGTCCGCCATGTCGTCCCTTCGTCGGTGTGGCCCCAGTCTGGCACGCACGGACCCGCGGGCCCGGAGCGTGACGACCGCGCCGACGTCACGGACGCGGAGTCGGGCGGACCCCGTCGCCCGCCGTACCGGGCGCACCAGACGCCCAGGAAGCACCGGATGCCCCTGGTGTTTCGGTCGCCCTGGACGTTTCGGACCTGCCGCAGAACTCGGCCTCGACGATGCCTCCCAGGTCGCCCCAATCGCCGTTGCGGTTGTAGGCGAGGGTATGCCGACCGTCAGGCGTGGTCACGACATCGGTGTCGGAGCCCGGGGTTCCGCCGCCGTGACTCCAGAGCGGCACACCACAGGTCGTCCTGACGGTGTAGAGCCCGAGTCCGTAGCCGGAGTAATAGGGGTCGTCGGGCGCGGGCACCACCGTCTGCATGGCCGCGAGCTGTTTCGCGGGCAGCAGCCTGCCGCGCATCAGGGCGCCGAAGAAGCGGTTGAGGTCACCGGTCGTGGAGATCGCCTCGCCGGCCGCCCACCCCCAGGACATGTTGTGCTCGGTGACGTCGTGGACCTTCGTGGCGCCGGCGTCCCTGGACAGCTTGGAGTACGCACGACCGCTCGGCCTCGGCATGAACGGGTCGTCGCCCGGGATGGTGGTGGCCCGCAGGCCGAGGGGTTCAATGACGCGCGCGCGTATCTCTTGACCGTAGCCGCGGCCGCTGATCCTCTCGATGATCAACCCGGCCAGGATGTAGCCGGTGTTGGAGTAGGAGTGCCGGTCGCCGGGGGCGAAGTCCGGACGGTGTGCCAGCGCGACCCGCACCAACTCCCTTGGTGTGTGCGTGTCGAAGCGGTGCGCGGGAAAGCCCGCCAACAGGTTGCGGTTCAAGAACGTCGGATCGCTGGTGTAGTTGTAGAGCCCGCTCGTGTGATTGAGGAGTTGGCGCACCGTGATCGCGTGACCGTCGTTGCCGTTGCCCCGCACGAGACCGGGCAGCCAATCCTCCACCGTGTCATCGAGGTCGAGCTTGCCCTCCGCTTCCATCTGGAGCAGCACGGTCGCCACGAACGTCTTCGTGACGCTGCCGATCCGGAAACGGTCGTCGGCCCCGCGCGGCGCCCCCGACCGCAGATCTCCGACCCCCGAAGTGCCCCTCCACACGGCACCCTTGTCCACCACCATCGCCGTGACACCGGGGGACCCGGCGGCCACCATCGCGTCCATCGCACGCTGGGTCGCCGCGTGTCGCTGCGCCAGGACCGAGCCGCCGGGCGCGGCCTCGGCCGGTAGCGACAACCCTGTCAAGACCATCGCCGCGGCGAGCCCCACCAGCCCGGTCCGCACTGTTCGACGTACTGCCATGCCATCTCCCCTGTGGCCCCGGCGCACCGCGGATGCGGCAGCGCCCCGTGGGAACAGCCTCTCCGGGACGGGGGTCCGAGGGTGATCCGGCTACCGGGCCTGTGTCGGGTGGGGGTAACCCCCACGGCGGGCGTCGTCGGCCGTCACCGCGAGCGGCGAACCTCCAGAGCCACCGCTCTCCCGGGCACGGTCCCGATCCTCGTGTGAGACCGCCGGGCGTCGTCGGCCGTCACCGCGAGCGGCGAACCTCCAGAGCCACCGCTTTCCCGGGCACGCTCCTGATCCGCGTGCGAGACAGCCGGGCGTCGTGACCGGACCCCTGGATGGCCGGTCGGAACCCGACTGGGCGCGGGCGTGCGGCGGCCCTCCCGTGGGGAGAGCGGGAGGGACGCGCGCCCGGGATGGTCCGGGAGCACACCGTATGCCCGGGTACACGGGCGCGGGTAGGCATATGACAGGGGGAATTCCGGGTCGGTCGACACCGGACCTAGGCGTCGTCGAGGCCGCCCTCGTCGGGACCGTCGTCAGGGTCGCGGTCGTAGGCTCCCGCCTCGACACGCAGCGCCAGTTCGCGCAGGACGTCCATCGACGAGACATCCGTCTGCCCCGAGTCGTGGACGGCCGCCAGCGCGTTGAAGGCGGCGGCGAAGGATCCGACGATCGTGTGCATGGCGGGAGCCAACGTTTCCCCGACGATTCGCCCCACCTGGAGGGGAGTCGCATCGGCCGGCACGCTGAAGTGCGGGATCATCTCGCTCAGCAACAAGGTGACGACGCCCGGCTCCGAGGCGGGGCCGGCTTCGGCGCCGGCCTCGTGGGACCTGCGGATCTCCTGGGACTCGGTGAGGATCCCGATGACTCGCTTCATGACTTCCGCGCGCTCCATCTGGGGAGGGTAGCCCCTGCGAGGATGTCGGGCGCCGGGTTGTCACGGTCCCGCGCGGCTCTGCGCTCCCTCATGTCCCTCGCGTTGCCGGCGCCCCGGCCGTCTGCGACGCGCGCCGGCCGGGAATGTCGCGAACGCAGGCGCGAACAGGGGCGCGGCGCCGTGAAGGCGCCCCGGTTCCCGTACACCGTCACCAACTGCGTTACCGGAACTGCCTACCAGGCCCCCGCGCGACGGCAGAGGCTGCTGCCCGGAGTCGACTTCACCGCCCGGTTGGTCCGACCCGGCGCGTTCGTCGGCGTGGTCCAACACGGCGGCGGCACGACCACACTGCTGCGCTGCGCCCATGGCACCTTCGGCACCTCTGGCCGACCGGCTGCCGGGCCTGCGCCGACGCGGGCTCGACGGGCGTCAAGCACCCGGCTCGACGGGGGGGGCAGGCGGCGCGGGAGTGACCCGGATCCGCCTGCCCACCCGACCGGATCGGTCTCAGCCCTGGGAGCCGTACGGGCGGGTGATCAGTTCCAACCAGTGGCCGGACGGGTCGGGGAAGTAGACGCCGTTGCCCCCGTCGTTGTGGTTGATCTCGCCCGGGTGCTTGCGGTGCGGGTCGGCGTAGTGCTCCGTTCCCGCCGCCTTGATCTTCTCGTAGGCCGCGTCGAACACGTCCTGGGATACGAGGAACGCGTAGTGCTGGGGAGCGATGGACCCGGCGGGGACGGTCGCGAAGTCCAGGGTGACGCCGTTTCCGGTCTCGACGGGGATGAAGGGACCCCACTCGGTCCCGACCTCCAGGCCGAGGATGTCGGCGAGGAACTCGGCGGACCGCCGGTTGTCACGGCAGTGGACGATCGTGTGGTTCAGCTGTACTGACATGGGTGGATGCCTCCGAAAGGCATGTCACGGCCGCCTCCATGCCTCACCCGGTCGGTGACCGACACGCGACGCCGTCCGCACGAGCCTAAGCACACGCATCGGGCCGGGTCCATCGATATTCGGTCGAATGAGCCGCCTGCCACAGGCGCCTGTCACCCAGGCGCCTACGCATGAGGCGCCTACGCATGAGGTGCCTAGGCGTGAGGTGCCTACGCATGAGACGCCTGCACATGAGGCGCCTACGCATGAGGCGCGCCTGCACATGAGGCACCTGCGCATGAGGCACCTGCGCATCAGGCGGGGCGACCCGGGCGCAGCCGGCCGCGCCGAACTGCCTGATTCAGGAACGCCCGTACACCGCATCGACGTTGTCCCGCGCGGGATGCGTCCGACCGGCCGGGCCCGCCGCGAAGGCCCGCAGCACGTTCTCCGTCACCCGTGTGGTCAGCGCCCCGGAACGCGCGTCCAGACCGTGGTTTCCGCCGCCGCGCCCGTCACCCTTCGCGTCGAGCGCCTCGACCCAGCGCATCGTTCCCGTCGCGAAGACCCCGGCGCCGCTCGCCACGGTGTAGTACGCCGTGTCCTGATGGCTGGGTCGGCCCTCGCAGACCACGGGGGAGTGGGCGACGATCTCGATCGGACGGGGTGTGGGAAAGCCGGTGTCGACCTTGTCGTACTCGACCCCGACCAGGTGCGCGAACCTGTCACCGGTCTTTACCCTCGTGCCCTCGAACAACCAGTGCCCGGGGTGGGTCACCACGTACGGGGCGTCCACCGGGTAGCCGTCATAGATGACACCGAGGAGGGAACTCTCCGGATCGGCGGTGGGGGCCGAGCGGAAATCGACCGTCGCCGGGTGGCCCCGTTTGAAGCCCGGGTCCTGGGCGTAGGACGACTTGTAGCAGACCACCGTGCGGTCCGGTCCCAGGTCCGACGGCTCCAAGCGGATCCGGCGGTAGCAGCAGTTCGCGCCCAGTATCGCGATGTTGGTGCCGGCGTCCCTGGCCGCGGTGACGTGGGCACGCTGCTCCGGGGACCAGTACTCGTCGTGTCCCAGCGAGACCACGGAGGCCGCTCCCTCCAGGAGTCGCTTCTCCCGTGCCACGTCGGTGGTCGTCGTGTAGGCCGGCGATATGCCGAGCCGCTCGGCGAGGGCTATCAGCGGCGCCTCGTACACCAGGAACAGGCCCGCGCCGTCGTCGTACTCGTACGGCCGGTCGAAGGTCACGGCGAGCGAACGTGAGGCGTAACCGCCGGAGGGGCCGTCATAGCTGCCGTAGCCACCCCACCTGTTGTACGCCTGCCAGGTCGCCACCGCGTTGACGATGACGGTGCGTCCCTTCGTGGACGCCGAGCGGACGGTCAGCGGGACGAAACGCTGGCCTTCGCCGCCCTGCGCGTCGAGCCGGAGCAGGTAGCAGCCCTCCGGCCAGCCTTCGGTGTCGACCGTGGTGGTCCGCGACCACCGGGTGCGGACCATCCTGGTTCCCGCGTCCACCGTGTGGTCGGGCTGGCGGACCCCGGGCATCGCCTGCGACCGCCAGACCAGCCGGGCCCGAGCGCCGCCGTACCAACCCATGCGGTAAGCGGAGACCGTGAACCGGGGCGCCGTGGTGGACACGTGCAGCCCGAACGACTCACCCGGCAGGACGCTGACCTTGTCGGCGAAACCCTCGATGGCGCGCGCCGACCCCGCCTTGGTCACGTGCCAGTCGGCATTGCCGGGTCGGGCGTTCTCGGCCTTGACGTCGAACACCCCGGATCCGGCGCCGGGAGACGAACCGGGCCCGTTCGACGACCCTGAGGGCGAGTCTCCCGACTTCGGCCTCTCACCCGCGCCGGCACCCTTCGCGTCGCCGCCCCCGCCGCTCGCACAGCCGGCGGCGGTCCCGATCCCGACGGCCGTGGCCGCTCCCGTCGCCGCGATCGCGATGAACCGCCGCCTGCCCGCGGAACCGGTCCCCCCGGCCATCTGCTCGTGATCCATGAAGGGCACGCTATGTCACGCTCCACCCCCTTCTTTCGTCGGGTTGTACGTCGTCCGGTGGCCACGGGGCTCATCCGACGGCCCGGTTTCACGCCAAGCGCACCACCAGTTCCTGACCGGCCCCCGCCGCCCCGGTCAGATCGCCGAACCCGAGCCGCAGTCGGGCCCCCGTGGACGCCGTCAGCACGCTCTCCGGCAGGGTCAGCACCGCGGCGACGGGCCGGTTCCACACCAGGGACAGCGAGGTTATTGCCCGGCAAGGGTCCGCCACACAGATCGTGGCCGTACCGTCGGTTCTCTCCCGCACCGTGACCGAACAGGGCGCACTCACCGACAAGGTCCCCGCCGATCCGGCCTGCCAGAAGTTGGCGCCGGTGAAGCCCAGCGAGACGCATGAGATCCCTTGCACCACCTCGGTGTTGGCGAGCACGCGGACATGGCCGGGGTCGGCGGCCCGCGTCGCCGTGCCGGCCGCCGTCGCCCCGGGGAGGATCTGGTGGACGTAACCGGCGGCCGTAGGATCGACGCCGTGGTCGTACCAGAGGGTCAGGTGGCGCCGGGTCACTGGAGTCGTGGATCCTCCCCGATTGATCTCGCTCCATCGGCCGGTGCGCGCCTGCCGCAGAGCCCTGAACGAGCCCGAGCCCGACATGACGTAGCCCCCGAAGCCCGCCAGGTGTGCCCAGCCCGGTGAGGGGAAGGTCGCCGACCAGCCGAGTCCGGACGGCTGGACCGTGCCGCCCACGCTCAGGGCGTGCGTGCCGGCGGCGCCCAGATTCCGGTTGTCGATGATCGTCTCGACCGGCACGCCGTCCGTGGCCCGGATCCCCGCTCCCAGACAGACGATCGTGTCCGCCAGGAAGAACCAGGACTTCCGGGCCGTCAGGGTGCTTTCCAGACCACGCAGGTCCTGCCCCACCGAGGCGAACTCCCCGTCCGTCGTGCCACCCACCCACGTCGCGTCCGGCCGGGAAGCCCCCCAGTCACCCCCCGCGCCGTCCGCGAGAACCTTTCGCGCCACCGTGGTGCCCGGCAGCCTGTACGGATCCACCGTGGGCCAGAAGGCGTCGGTGTACTGGCCGTTGCCGTAGGTGGAGCCCCACCAGGCGAGCATCCCGCTCCCGGTGTGCCAGCCGCGCAGGTTCTCACCGTTGCCCGTCTCGTAGTGAGTGATCCGCCGGGAGGCCATGGAGAGCGAGGCGGCCCAGCCCGCCCGCCGGTGCGTGACCCGGTCCATCGAGGCGAACAGCCGGTGCCCGACCGGCTCGGGGAGCGGCGCGACCGAGGTTTCGGCCGCCACGTCCGCCAACCTGGCCAGAGCGGACAGGCCGAGCGTGCGATCGGCCAGAGCGGGGCTGTACCGGTCCTGGAGCGTCCATCCTTTCACCAGTGCCCGCCAGCGGACCCGTTGGGTCTCGCTCGCGCCCTCGGCCAACACCAGGATCCCGGCCAGTACCGCATGCCCCCGTGTGTGGTCGTCCTGTTGTACTTGGCGGACGTCCCCCGCGGTCAGACCCCGACTGATCGCCCGCCCGGAAACCGAGTCCATGATCAACCCGTTGAACAGGAACGGGACCCAAGCACGCTCGACAGCGTCGAAGACGATCTGCGCGCCCGGATCCGTGACCTGCCAGGGAGTCCCGCGCAACAGGGCGAACAGCATGCCGAGCCCGCCGAGCAGCACCGCCCCGTACGTGCCCGTGTACGGCACCCAGGTGTGCTGGACGAAGGACCCGTCGCGATACAGGCCGTCGCCCGTCGAGACGTACGGGAACACCGGCGCCAGCGCGTCCCGGGCCAGGGCGATCTTCGCGGGATCCGCGCCGAGCACTCCGCTCAGCGCCAGCACCCGGCAGAGGTCGACCCGGTTGGCACCCGTACTGGTCCCGGTGTACGAGGCGACCGCCGAGTCCGGCACGAAGTGGTCCACGGCCGCGCGGAACGCGGAGAGTCGTGCCGCGTCCAGATCCTCGTACAGCAGGACGCAGAGGTCGAGCAGGGCTTGTGGCGTGCCGATCTGCCAGCAGTACCAGTTCCCGTACCTGGCCTGACCCGCGTGGTAGACCCGCGCGTGCAGGTGATCGAGCCCGGTGAGCAGAGCCGACCCCAACGCGGCGTCCCCGGTCCGCCCGGTTCCGGGCCGGACATAGGCCTCGGCCATCGTCCGCAGCCGGTAGTAGCTCTGCATCATCAGCTCGGGGTCGGTGGTGAAACCCAACTCCGGCCAGAGCGAACCAGGGGCAGGCGCCATGGTCGCGCGCCAGGCGTCCGCCTGCGTCCCGAGCTCCAGGAGTCTGGAGCGGAACGGCTCGGCGCCGGCGGGGAAGCCACCACCGAGGTAGAGGCCGCGCCAGACCGCCCGCATCTCGTCGTGAACCTCCGCGGCCGGCTCGGCACCCGCGGGCGCGCCCAGTGCCCAGGCGCCTCCGCCGGCGGCGGAGAGAAAAGCGCGCCGACTCCACATCGCTGTCATCGCATGCTCCTCGTCTGATCCTCACGGACTCGCACGGTCACGCCGGTCCACGTGCGCCGGCCCTCACCTCACTCGACGTGCTCGCGGTAGCGCTCGATCACCTCCCGCAGCACCTCCGAGCCCTCACGGGCCCACAATCGCGGCTGGAAGATCTCCACCTCGATCGGTCCGCGGTAGCCCGCCTCGTCCGTCAACGCGCGGAAACCCCGAAGATCGACACAGCCGTCGCCCAACTGCCCCCGTCCGCACAGCACCCCCTCGGGCAGCGGGGTCACCCAGTCGGCCACCTGCACGGACACGATCCGGCCGGTCGCGCCGGCCCGCCGCAACTCCGCGGGCAGCCGCTCGTCCCACCACAGGTGGTAGGCGTCCACCACCACCCCGACCCGCTCCGAGGGGAACTGCTCGGCGATGTCCAACGCCTGACCCAGGGTGGACACCACGCACCGATCCGACGCGAACATCGGATGCAGCGGCTCGATCCCCAGGCGCACCCCGTGCCCGGCCGCCCAGGGTGTGAGTTCCCCCAGCAGATCGACGATCCTCCCGCGCGCCCCCGACAGGTCCCGATCGCCCGCCGGCAGACCCCCCGAGACCAGGACCAACGTCTCCGCACCCAACGCGGCCGCCTCCTCCACGGCCCGCCGGTTGTCTTCGAGTGCCGCCGCCCGCCCCGCAGGATCGGCGGCCGTGAAGAACCCGCCACGACACAGCGAGCTGACCCGCAGCCCCGCCCCGGCGACAAGCTTCGCGCTCTCGCGGACCCCGAACCGCCGCACGGGGTCCCGCCACAGCCCCACCGCGCCCACCCCGGCCGCCGTGCACCCCGCCACCAGTTCGGGCAGGGACCACTGACGGATCGTCTCCTGATTCAGGCTGAAGCGGGCGGGAGCAGGCGCCCGGCTCACGACGTCACCCCGTGCACCGCAAGCAACTGCCGCATCCGCGTCGCGGCAAGTTCGGGCTCGGGAAACAGCCCCAGCAGGTCCGCTCTCTCATAGGCCGTGGCCAAGTGGGGGAGCGATCGGGCCGATTGCAGACCGCCCACCATCGTGAAGTGATCCTGGTACCCGGCCAGCCAGGCCAACAACACCACCCCCGTCTTGTAGTGGTGCGTCGGTGGGGCGAACAGGTGACGCGCCAGCGCCACCGTCGGATCCAGCAACCGCCGGAAGCCCTCGGGATCGCCTCGATCGAGGGCGAGCGCCGCCCGCGCCGCGATCGGCGCGAGGGGATCGAACACCCCCAGAAGCGCGTCGCCGGTCCGCACCCCGTTCCCGGCGATCAGTTCCGGATAGTGGTGGTCGTCGCCGGTGTAGCAGCGGACCCCCTCTGGCAGCCTGCGGCGGATGGCGACCTCCCGGCCCGCGTCCAGCAGCGAGACCTTGATCCCGTCCACTTTTTTCGGACATTCCGCGATGATCTTCAACAGGACATCCGCGGCCTGGTCCACGTCTTCATGGCCCCAGTAGCCGACGAGCCGGCTATCGAACATCGGCCCCAGCCAGTGCAGGACCACCGGCCCGGCACTCTGGCGCAGCAGCCCCCCGTACACCTCCAGATAGTCCTCCGGGCCGCGGGCCGCGCGCGCCAAGGCGCGGGACGCCATCAGCACCGGCTGAGCGCCGCAGGCCTCGACGTGCGCCAACTGTTCCTCGTACGCCGCGGTGATCGCCGCCAGGGAATGGGCCCCGTCCGGGGACAACTGGTCCGTGCCGGCGCCGCACAGGATCCGACCGCCGACCGCCCGGGCCTCGGCGGCCGAGCGGCGGATGAGTTCCGCGGCCACCGGCCAGTCCAGTCCCGCGCCCCGCTGCGCGGTGTCCATGGCCTCCGCGACCCCGAGCCCCTGGGACCACAGCCGGCGCCGGAAGGCCAGGGTGGCGTCCCAGTCGACCGCCGGACCGGCTTCGGCCGACGCGGCGAGCGGATCGGCGACCACGTGGGCCGCAGCGTAGAACACCCTGCTGTGGGCCGGCCCGCAGACCAGCGGTTCGAGCGGGGCCGCGTTGGGACGGTGGAGGCGGATCCCGCCGTCCGCGGAAGGGAGTCGAACGGCGTTCACAGGGCCACCTCCGGCACCGGCAGCCGCCGGCCCTCCACGGCGGAGGCTCTCCCGAGTTCGGCGAGTTGCACCCCACGCGCCCCGGCCAGCAGGTCCCAACGCCAGGGCTCGTCCCGCACCACATGGCGCAGGAACAACTCCCACTGTGCCTTGAAGCCGTTGTCCGCAGGACTGTTGTCGGGGACTTCCTGCCACTGGTCGCGGAAGTCCCCCGTCTCCGCCAGATCCGGATTCCACACCGGCTTGGGCGTCGCGGCACGGTGCTGGATCCGACACCCGCGCAAGCCCGCGACGGCGGAGCCGTGCGTCCCGTCCACCTGGAACTCCACCAACTCGTCACGGTGGACCCGGACGGCCCAGGAGGAGTTGATCTGCGCCACCGCGCCGCCCTCCAGCTCGAAGATCCCGTACGCCGCGTCGTCCGCCGTGGCCTCGTACGGCTTGCCCTCCTCGTCCCAGCGGCGGCCGATGTGGGTACGGGTGAGGGCCTGTACGGTCTCCACCCGGCCGAACAGCTCGTGCAGCAGATAGTCCCAATGGGGAAACATGTCGGCGACGATGCCGCCCCCGTCCTGTGCCCGGTAGTTCCAGGAGGGGCGTTGCGACGGCTGCCAGTCGCCCTCGAAGACCCAGTAGCCGAACTCGCCCCGCACGGAGAGGATCTCCCCGAAGAATCCGCCCTCGATCAGTCGCTTCAGCTTCAGCAGGCCCGGCAGGAAGAGCTTGTCCTGCACCACCCCGTGCTTGACGCCGGCCGCCGAGGCCGACCGGGCCAGCTCCAGGGAGGAGGCGTAGGTGAGGGCGGTCGGCTTCTCGCAGTACACGTGTTTGCCTGCCGCGATGGCCTGCCGGATCGCGCTCTCGCGGGCGGCGGTCACCTGCGCGTCGAAGTAGATCTCCACCTCGGGATCGGCGAGCACGGCTGCCAGATCGGTGCTGACGTGCTCCAGACCGTGCCGGTCGGCGATGGCTCGCAGCGCGGCTTCCCGGCGCCCCACCAGGATCGGCTCCGGCCACAGCACCGTCCCGTCCCCGAGGTCCAACCCGCCCCGCTCGCGCAGGGCGAGCAGGGAGCGGACGAGGTGTTGCCGGTATCCCATCCGCCCCGTCACGCCGTTCATGGCGATCTTGATCGTCCTGCGTGAGGTCGTGCCGTCCATGGTTCCCTCCTGGGTTGTGTACGTGCCTCCCGCCGGCGAAAGGCGGAGAAAAAGCGCCGGAAAGAAAGCGCTTTCACTCCGATCAGGCTAGGACGGGAAGGCCGCCGGCAGCAAGACTCTTTCGAGTGATAGAAAGCGCTTGCTGAATCGGGCACTATGGAGATCCACACGACGGATGGGCCACCGGCCCGGGGCGAGAGCCCGAAGCAGAGGGAGGTGTACGACATGGCGGTGACCCTCGCCGAGGTCGCGGCACACGCGGGTGTATCGCCCGCCACGGTCTCGCGCGTACTGAACGGCGGATACCCGGTGGCCGGCGGCACCCGGACACGGGTGGAACAGGCCGTCGAAGACCTGGGATACATCGCCAACGGCCCCGCCCGGGCGCTCGCGGCCGCCACCTCGGACCTCGTCGGGGTCCTCGTCCACGATGTCGCCGACAGCTTCTTCGGGATCATCGCGGGATCCCTGCAAAGCGCCCTCGCCCCCACCGGCCGAGAGGGCGCCCGCCGACTCGCCGTCGTATGCAACACCGAGGGCGCGCCCGAAGCCGAACTCGCCTACCTCGCCCTGCTGGAGGGCCAGCGCGCCGGCGGGGTCGTCCTCACCGGCGGCGCGGTCGAGGAACCGGAACACACCACCGCACTCACCGCCCGGCTCACCAGGATGGCGGCCGCCGGAGCCCCGGTGGTGCTGTGCGGGCGCCCGCCCCTGCCCGTCGCCGCCGGACTCCCCGTCGCCACCGTCATGTTCGACGACCACGGCGGCGCGTTCCGACTGGCCGAACACCTGCTGACCCTCGGCCACCGCCGCATCGCCTACGTCGCCGGCCCAGCCGGGCTGAGCACCACACGCGAGCGGCTCGACGGGCACCGGGAGGCCCTGCGAAGACACGACCCCGCCCTGCCCGAGGCCTGCGCACCCCTCACCGTGCACGCCGGCTTCGAGCGCTCCGCCGGCTATGACGCCACCCGCGAACTGCTGCGCCGAGGCGAGCCGTTCACCGCCGTCGCGGCGGCCAACGACACCGTCGCCACCGGCGTCGTCGCCGCTCTCAGGGAGTCGGGTCTGCGAATCCCCGAAGACGTCTCCGTCGCCGGGTTCGACGACCTGCCGTTCTGCGTTGACACCGCACCCGCGCTCACCACGGTCCGGCTGCCGCTGCGCGATGCGGGGGTGCTCGCCGCCCACCTCGTCACCGGACGCCGGGCCCTGCCACCGGGGGGCATCACGACCCTGCCCGCCGAGCTCATGGTCCGAGGATCCACCGCCCCGCCACCGACCGAAGGGAGCCGCCCGTGAAATACGCCTTCTCCACGCTCGGCCTGCCCGGCACCCCGCTGGGCACGAGCGCCGCACTCGCCGCCGCCCACGGGTACGACGGACTCGAACTGCGCGCCCACCCCGAGGAGCCCCTGCATCCCGATACCCCGGGCAGCGACCGGGCCGAGGCCCTGCGCACCATCACCGCCGCCCGTGTCACCGTTCTCGCCGTCGCGGGCTACGCCAAGGTGGCCGCGGCGGGGGAGGACGCCCCGGTCCTCGCCGAGCTGAAGTCCCTGATCCGACTCGCCGCCGACGTCGAGGCCCCGTACGTGCGGGTCTTCCCCGGAGGGGGCGACCTGCCCGAACCGGACGCCGACGCCAACGCCGTCCGCCGACTGCTGAGTGCTGCTCCGTTCGCCGAGCGACACGGGGTACGGATCCTGCTGGAGACCCACGACTCGCACCGTACGGCGGCCGCCGTCGCCCGGGTGCTGGACCGAGTGGCGCGGCCGGGCGCGGGAGCGCTGTGGGACGTACTCCACACCTGGCTGGGACGGGAGCGGCCGGCCCGGTCGCACCGAAGCCTGGGCGGGCACTTGGGCTACGTCCAGGTGAAGGACGTGGCATCGGCGGAGGACCTCACCCCCCTCGGGCTGGGAGCCGGGGTGCTGCCCCTGGCCGAGGCGGTGGCCTGCGCACCGCCCGACGGGTGGCTGTGTTGGGAGTACGAGAGACGCTGGTACCCGGGTGCGGCCGAGCTCGCGGGACAGCTGGAGCAGGGGCGCGCGTACCTGGGGCGGCTGGTGGCCCATGGCGGTCAGGCGGAGTAGGCGAGGCGGGTCGGATCGACTGGGTGGCGGAAGCCGAGCCCGCGGGCGTACCGCTCCAACTCCTCGACGGCGGTGGCCGCGAGTCGGTCCAGCTCCCCGCCGAGGGAGCCCGCGATGTGGGGGGTGAGCAGCACGTTCGGCAAACTGAACAGGGGAGAGGAGGCGGGCAGGACCTCGGGCTCGGTGTGGTCGAGTACGGCGTGCAGCCGTCCGGCGACCAGTTCCTCGGTGAGCGCCGCGGTGTCGACGAGGGAGCCGCGGGCGGTGTTGACAAGGGTCGCGCCGTCCGGCATCAGGGCCAGCCGGGAGGCGTCGAGGAGGTGGTGGGTCCGGGGCAGGGCCGGAGCGTGCAGGCTCACCACGTCGCTACGGCGCAGGAGCGTGTCCAGTGCGCAGGTCTCGGCGCCGAGCGCGGCCAGTTCGACCGGATCGGCGTACGGGTCGTGGACGAGCACCCGGAGGTCGAAGGGGCGCAGCAGCTCCAGCACGCGGCGGCCGATGAGGGACGCCCCGACGATGCCGATGGTGCGGCGGTAGTTGCCGACGGCGGGGTAGCGGCGCAACAGGTCGATGGGCGCCCGGGCGGCGCGGTAGGCGTGCGCGGATTCGAGGACCCTCTTGTTGGTGAACAGGATCGCGGCCAGCGTGTACTCCGCCACCGGCACCGCGTTGGCGGCGGCGGCGCTGGAGACGAGCAGGCGACGTTCCCAGCAGGCGTCGGTGACATGGTGTTTGACGCTGCCGGCGGCGTGGACGACGGCCCGAAGTCGCGGCATCCGCTCCAGCGCGGCCGCGTCGAGGAGCGGACAGCCCCAGCCGGTGAACAGGACCTCGACCTCGGCGAGGCGCCGGTCCAACTCGGGATCCGGATGGGCGAAGTCCGTGAGGAGGAGTTCGGGGTCCACGTCCGCGACCCGGACGAGTTCGGGTAGGACCCGGCCGCTGAGGACGGCGGCACGGGTACCGGGGCTCATGGCGAGCACCGTGGTGGGGCGAGGGGGAGAGAGGGGGGTGTGGGTCACTTGACGGCTCCTGCGGTGAGACCCGAGCGCCAGAAACGCTGGAGGCCGAGGAAGGCCAGCACGAGCGGTATGACGGCGACGAGTGAACCGGTGATCACCAGGGGGTAGAGCTCGGGCTGCTGGTAGACGCTGCGGTTCCACATGAACAGACCCAGACTCACGGGGTAGAGCCGTTTGTCGTTCAGCATGGTCAGCGCGCCGTAGAAGTTGTTCCAGATCGCCGTGAAGGTGAACAGGAAGATCGTCACAAAGCCGGGCCACAGCATGGGGAACGACACGTGGGTGAACACCCGCAGTTCACCCGCGCCGTCGACACGGGCGGCGGCCAACACCTCGTCGGGGACGTACCCCTCGGCGAAGACCCGGGCCAGGTAGACGCCGAAGGGGTTGACGAGGGCGGGTACCAGATAGGCCCAGTACGTGTTCACCGCGCCGGCGGCCGAGGCCATCAGGTAGAGCGGCAGTTGGAGCACGGTGGCCGGGACGAGGACACCGGCCAGGACGACGCCGAAGAGCTTCTCCTTGTGCCGGAAGGAGTAGGCGTGGAAGGCGTGGCCGCAGGCCACGCTGATCAGGGCGGAGACGGTGGAACCGACCACCGTGTAGAGGAGGCTGTTGCCGAGCCACCTGCCGAAGATGCCGTCGTCGTGGGTGAAGACCTCGGCGAGATTGGTGAGGAGGTTGAACTCGCCGAAGGCGAAGGGGTCGGTGGCGAAGAGGTCCCGGCGGTTCTTGGTCGCGGCCAGGACCAGCCAGACGAGGGGCATCAGGGTGTAGGCGGCGACGAGGAGGAGAACCGCGTTGACGACGGTGCGGGAGAGCGTGGGGCGGGAGGGAGTGGTGCGGGAGGGGGTGGAGTGAGGGAGCGTCGCGCGGCCGGCCGGAGGTCGCCGGGTCGCGCGTGGGGAACCTTCGGCGCGCCGGGCGGGGACGAGGGGGGTGGTCATGCGGACCTCCAACGATTGCCGAGCTTCGTCACCACGTAGGAGGCGGCGCCGGCGACCAGGGCGAGCAGCAGGGCACTCGCGGCCGCGAGCCCGTAGTCGTGGCCCTTGAACGCGGCGCTGAAGATGTACATGGTCGGAGACCAGGACTCGCCCATCTCGGTGGCGCGGAGCTGCAGCAATTGCGGGGCGTCGAAGAGCTGGACGGCGCCGACACAGGTGAACAACACGGTCAGGACGAGGGTGGGGCGGATGCTGGGCACCTTGACCTGGAAGGCAGTGCGTACGGCGCCGGCGCCGTCCATCGTGGCGGCCTCCAGCGTCTCGCGGGGGATGGCCTGGAGCCCGGCAAAGAAAATGATCATGTTGTAGCCCATCCACTGCCAGGCCGAGATGTTGACCACGGACAGCAGGGCCTCGTCGCGGCCGAAGAAGTTCCACGACAGGTCGACGGTGTCGAGGGCGTCGACGACGGGGCTCAGTCCCGGTGTGTAGAGGTAGAGCCAGATCATCGCCGAGATGAGCCCGGGTACGGCGTGCGGGAGGTAGAACGCGATCTGGAAGAAGCGCTTGGCGTGGGCGAGCGCGGAGTCGAGGAGCAGGGCGAGGAGCAGGGCGCCGCCGACCATGAGGGGGATGTAGAGGAGGCAGTAGACGGCGACGTTGCGGAAGGACGCGAGGAAGAGGGGGTCGGCGAGGGCCTCCGCGTAGTTGCCGAGCCCGCTGAAGACCCGGCGGGTGCCGCCGAATCCGAGGCCGGACTGCTCGTCGCGGTAGAGGCTCAACCAGGCGGCGTAGCAGACGGGTGCGACGGTGACGAGGGCGAAGAGGACGAAGAAGGGGGCCATGAAGGCAGCCGCGGCCCGCCGGCCGGTGCGAGGAAGCTTCCCGGTACGGGAGCGGCGGTGCGCAGTGTTCGGCGGATGCGCGTCCGCGACCGTGCGCAGGTTCCGGGACGAGACCGGGGCCGCTGACGGAGGTGTGTCCGGACGGGCCGACGTTCTCGGGGGTGAGGACGCGTCCGCAGGGAGGGGCGTGTGCGGGCGGGGCATCAGTCGGCCAGGCCCAGGCCGCGGTCCTTGATCGCCTTCTCGGCGGCAACCTGCCCCTCGGACAGAGCCTTCACGAGGTCCGGCCCGGCGGCGTTCTGCGCCGAGTTGACCTGGAGGTGCGCGGGCCCCCAGGTCCAGCCCGGCAGGATCGTCGCCGCAGCCTCGCCCGCGAGGGCGTACGGGTTCTGCCCGTCGAAGTACGAGGCGTCGAACAGCTTGGCCGCCTCGGCCCGCATCTCCGGGTTGGCGGGCAGTGCGCTGCTCGGGGCTTTCAGCGAGCTGAGGCGGGCCTTGATCGCCTCCGGCTCGGTGGTCACCCACGTGATGAACTCGGCAGCCGCCTTCGTCTGCTTGCTGCCCTTCGGCACGATGTAGGAGGTCCCGCCGTACATTCCGGTCGCCGGTGTGCCGTCCCACGTCGGCAGTGGTGCCACGCCCCACTTGCCCTTCAGGTCGGGGTAGTTCGCGAGGAGCGTGCCTGCTGTCCAAGCGGCGCCGACGATGGTCGCGACCTGCCCGGACGAGCGTTCCTTGGCCTCGCCCTCGCCCCACAGCGGGGTCTTGGACGCGAGCCCGGACGCCATCAGGCCGTTCCAGTACTCCGCCACCTTCTTCGAGGCGGGGTCGTTGATGGCAACCTTCCACTGGTCGCCTTCGACCCCGTACCACTTCGCGCCCGCCTGCCAGGCGAGGCCGGCCAGCACGGCGGGGTCGCCGCCGCCGAAGTTCGTGATCCGCACGGAGGGATCGGCCCGGTTGATCTTCTCTGCGGCGGCCTTGTACTCGTCCCACGTCTTCGGCACGGTCACCCCGTGCTTCTCGAAGATGTCCTTCCGGTAGAAGAGTTCGAGGGGCGTCACGTCGAAGGGCACCGCCCAGGTCTTGCCGCCCAAGGTCACCAGGGACTGCACGGCCTGCGGGAACTTCTCCCCGACGAGCTTCCCGGAGGTCCCGGTGAGGTCCTCCAGATTCCCGCCGCTCGCGAACTCCGGGAGCGCGGAGTAGTCCATCGTGGCGATGTCGGGAGCGTTGCCGCCCTTGACCGCGTTCGCCAGTTTCGCCGCGCCGTCCGGCCCGCCGGGGATCGCCGAGAACGCGACCCGGATGTTCGGGTGCGTCTTGTTGAAGGCGTCGACCGTCTGTTGCGCGCCCGCCGACGAGGACCAGTACGTGACGGTGACCGGCCGGTCCGCCGTACCGGGCCCCCCCGCCGAACCGGCAGCGCCGGCGGCCCGCCCGTCACCGCCGCCACAGGCGGTGACGAGAAGGGCCAGGGAGGCGATCGAGGCCGTGAGGGCGAGTCGGGGCAGACGCGAACCGAGGCCGCGAGAAGCGGTACCACCGGAACCGGCCGCACCACCGGAACCGGCCGCACCACCGGAACCGGCCGCACCACCGGAACCGGCGGCCGCACCACCGGAAGCGGCGGCACGATCGGGAGCGGCCGGGTGACCCGAACGATCAGGGCGACCCGAACCCGAACGATCAGGGTGAGCGGAACGAGCAGGGCGGAGGAAGCTGCGCGACATGATTCGGCTCCTACGGGCACGACCGCCGGTGGCGGCGGATGGGCGAACGCGGCTCATCTTTTGGACGAACACGCACACCGTCAAGAGCGAACGCGCAACTCGATCGAAACGATCGTCAGAGGAGGGGTCGGTCGCCCTTTATGGGCGAATGGTCAGCCGGGGCAGCAGCTCCAGATGTTGACGAGGGGCCTCCTCGGCCCCGTCGGCTCCGCCCGCACCCACGCCCACGCCCGCACCCACGATCACCCCCGCACCCGCACCCGCACCCAAGTCCGCGCCCGTCCCCCTGACACCCCCCGCCGCTCCGAAGGCCAGCCGGTCCAGCAGCAACCCGGCTGCCCGGGCCCCCACTTCCCGCTTGGCCGGTGCCACCGCCGTCAGCGGTACGTCCGCCAGCCCCGCGACCTCGTCGTCGTACGTGATCACGGCCAGGTCCTCCGGCACCCGCACCCCCCGCGCCTGCAGCCTCGGGATCAGCATGATCGCGTCGGTGTCGCTGTGGATCAGGGCGGCGGTGACCCCGCGCGTCGTCACGGCCTCGTACAGGTAGTCCAGGGCCCGGGCGAACCGGTCGGCCACCGACAGGGGGTCGCTCGCGGCCGGCGGCCACGGCGGCGCCGGCTCCAGCCCGAGCGCGCTGACGGCGGCCTCGTACCCGGCGCGCAGGCGAGCCGTCGTCGGGGTCTCCTGGCAGGCCAGGGCGATCCGCCGGTGTCCCGAATCGACCAGGTGCCGCACCGCCCGGGCCGCTCCGTGCGCGTGGTCCGACACCACCCGGTCCAGCGCGGCCGCCGGATGGCCGGGCGGGGCCCACCGCTCCACCAGCACCGTCGGCACCGGCAGTTCCGCCGTCCAGGCCCCCTCGCCCGGCCCGGCCGAGCCGGTGTCCCAGTTCGGGGTCAGCAGCAGCCCGTCCGCGCCCGTGGAGAGCAGCCGGTCGGCCTGTGTCCGGTCCTCGCCCGGCAGGTACCGGGTCAGGCCCACGGTGAGCCGCGCCCCCCGCGCCTCGACCACCTCGCGGGCCCCGCGCACGACGTCGGCGTAGTAGTACTCGGTGGTCGGTACCACCATGCCGACCACCCACCCCTCGCCCCCGGCGGCAGCCAAGCCCTCCCGCCGACCCTCGCGCAACCCCTCGCGCCGGCCGGTGGGCGCCGGGGACTGCTCCACCCGACTGATCATTCCGTGCATCCGGTGGATCTCGCCCCGGGCGGCCATGGCCTCGATGTCCCGTCGCAGGGTCACGGGGGAGATGCCGAGCTCCCGGGCCAGGTCCGTGACGCGTACGCTGCCGCGCGCCCGGACGAGCGCGCGCACCTGGGCCTGGCGCTGGTCCACGTGTGCTCTCAAGGTGTCCCCCTGTATGCCGATCCGCCATCCATGCGTCACCTCATCATAGTGAGCCGAAACGATCGAATCGATCGCAAGCGTTCAATTGGTCATTGACGGCGTGCACAAGGCGTTCATATATTCGGCGGCGTTCCCCATCTCGCGTCATCTCGCGCTACGGCACCTCGCGTCACGGCATCTCACGTCACGGCATCTCGCCCCACCGCATCTGGCGCCCCCGGCCTCTCGCCCCTCGCCCGCCCTCTCGCCCGGCAATCCACCGCAGCATCTCGACACTCTCGGGAGTCAGCGCATGCTCACGTACGACCAGGACGGATTCCGACGCGCGGACCGCCCCCATCGCGTCATCTCGGGAGCCCTGCACTACTTCCGGGTCCACCCCGACCTGTGGAAGGACCGGCTCGTCCGGCTCCGCGCCCTCGGGGTCAACACCGTGGACACGTACGTCCCCTGGAACTTCCACGAGACGGCCCCGGGCAAGGCCGACTTCACCGGGTGGCGCGATGTCGGCCGGTTCCTGGGCATCGCCCGGGATCTCGGCCTCGACGCGATCGTCCGCCCCGGTCCTTACATCTGCGCCGAATGGGACTTCGGCGGCCTGCCCGCCCGCCTCCTCGCCCTGGACGGCCTCCATCTGCGGTGCTCGGACCCCCGTTTCCAGGCCGAGGTCGACGGCTGGTTCGACGCCGTCGTTCCCGCCCTGCTGCCGCACCTCGCGAGTCGGGGCGGGCCGGTGGTCGCGGTGCAGATCGAGAACGAGTACGGCTCGTACGGCAACGACGCCCGCTACCGCTCCCATGTGGAACGGGGGTTGACCGAGCGGGGAGTGGACTGCCTGCTGTTCACCGCCGACGGGCCCGAGGACGCCATGCTCCAGGGCGGCACGGTGCCCGGTCGCCTCGCCACCGCCACCTTCGGCGCCCGACCCGCCGAACGCCTGGAACATCTGCGCCGCTACCAGCGGACCGGCCCACTCGCCGCGATGGAGTTCTGGATCGGTTGGTTCGACCACTGGGGCGAGGAGCACCACGTCCGCACCGTCGAGGACGCCGCCGCCTCCCTCGACGAGCTGCTCGCCACCGGCGCCTCCGTCAACCTCTACATGGCGCACGGCGGGAGCAACTTCGGCTTCTGGGCCGGCGCCAACCACACCGGTTCACGCCCGGGTGACCCCGGCTATCAGCCGACCGTCACCAGCTACGACTACGACGCGCCCATCGGGGAGGCCGGCGAACTCACCCCCAAGTTCCACGCCTTCCGCGAGGTCATCGGCCGCTACGCGCCCCTGCCCGACGGTCCGCTGCCCGCCCCGCCGCCCCGGATGACACCCGCCCTGGCGACCCCCGCCGGCGGCGCTCCGCTCCTCGCGCACCTCGACCCGCTCGCCGGCCCGCCGGTGCTGCGCGCGGCGCCGGAGCCGATGGAGAAACTGGGTCAGGACCACGGTCTGATCCACTACCGCACCACGATCACCGGCCCCCGCTCCGCCATGCCCGTGCGGATCGACGGCCTCGGGGACCGTGCGTACCTGTTCGCCGACGGGAGTCCGCTCGGCGTCCTCGACCGCAACGCTCCCGACGAGGGGCTCGACCTGGCCGTCGGGGACGCCGGCGTGGTCCTCGACGTGCTCGTGCGGGCGCAGGGCCGCGTCAACTACGGCCCCCTGCTCGACGACCGCAAGGGCATCGGGCGCGGCGTCCGCCACGGTCACCAGCAGCTCTTCGAGTGGGAGATACGGCCGCTCCCGCTGACCGACCTCGGCGCACTGCGATGGTCGGACGTCCCGCCGGGAGAGGGCCCGCCGGGAGAGGGCCTGCCGGGGGAGTGCCTGCCGGGGGAGTGCCTGCCGACCTTCCACCGTTTCACCCACCACCTCGACGCGGCACCCGCCGACGGGTTTGTCGACGTGTCGACCTGGGGGACCGGCCTGATCTGGCTGAATGGGTTCCTGCTCGGTCACTACGACTCCCCGCGCGGTCCGCAGCGCACGCTGTACGCACCGGCCCCCCTGTGGCGGACGGGCGACAACGTGATCGTCGTCCTCGAACTGGAACGGCCCGGCACCGAACTGTTGCTGCGCGACCAGCCCGACCTCGGCCGCCCCACGGTGGTCACCCTCCAGTGAGAGAAGGTCCGCACGTGAAGCGCACCAGCGCCCGCCTCGCCGACGGTCGCGAGATCCTCTACTACCACGACGACGCAGACGACGGGGCGGACGACAGGGTTGACGACGGGGCGGAGGGTGGGGCGGGCGACAACGCGGAGGGCGGCCACCACGCCTTCCCCGACACCCGCCCCCTCGACGCCTCCGCGAGCGTCACCACCTCCGAGGTGCGCCGCGACCCGCTGCTCGGGGACAGCGTCGTCATCGCCTCCCACCGGCAGGGCCGCACCCACCTTCCGCCCGCCGACGCCTGCCCGTTGTGCCCCTCCACCGAGGACCGTGCGAGCGAGGTTCCGGCGCCCGACTACGAGGTGGTCGTCTTCGAGAACCGCTTCCCCTCCCTCGCGGGCGACACCGGCCGCTGCGAGGTCGTCTGCTTCACCCCGGACCACGAGGCCTCCTTCGCCGAACTCGACGAGCGGCGCGCGGCCCTGGTCCTGGCCGCCTGGACCGACCGGACCGCCGAACTCGCCGCCCGCGAAGGGGTCCGGCAGGTCTACTGCTTCGAGAACCGCGGCACCGAGATCGGCGTCACGCTCGCCCACCCGCACGGGCAGATCTACGCCTTCCCGTTCGTCACCCCGCGCACCACGCGCATGCTCGCCACCGTCGCCGCCCACCGCGCCCGCACCCGCACCGGCGACGGCACCCACACCCACACCCACACCCGCGATGGCGACGGTGGAGTCAACCTCTTCGAACAGGTCCTGGCCGAGGAGCGGGCCGACGGCCGCCGGGTGGTCCTCGAAGGGGAACACTGGACCGCCTTCGTTCCCTACGCCGCGCGTTGGCCGTACGAGGTCCACCTCTATCCGCACCGCAGGGTGCCCGATCTGCCGGCGCTCGACGAGGCCGCCCGCGCCGAGTTTCCCCGCGTGTACCTGGAGTTGCTGCGCCGCTTCGACCGGCTGTTCGGGCGGGCCGACCCGACCCCGTACATCTCCGCGTGGCACCAGGCCCCGACGGGCGAGGGCCGGGACGACTTCGCCCTCCACCTGGAACTGTTCACCGTCCGGCGGACCGCCGACAAGCTGAAGTACCTGGCGGGGACCGAGTCCGGGATGGAGGCCTTCATGAACGACGTCCGACCGGAGGACGCGGCCGCGCGGCTGCGGGAAGTGGCGAGCCGGTGAGCCGGGTGGCCCAGGAGTTCCTGGACCTGTACGGGTATCCGCCCGAGGGCGTCTGGGCGGCCCCGGGCAGGGTCAACCTGATCGGCGAACACACCGACTACAACGACGGGTTCGCCCTGCCCTTCGCGTTGCCGCACCGTACCGAGGTGGCGGTGGCCCGCCGCGCCGACGCGACCCTCGGGTTCCACTCCGCCGACGTCCCCTCGGGCGTGGTCGCTCTCGACCTCGCCGCCCTCGACCCGGCGCACCCGCCGCGCGGGCGGGACGGTTGGGCGGCCTACCCGGCCGGGGTGGTGTGGGCCCTCGTGGACGCCGGTTTCCCCGTCGGCGGCGTGGACCTGCACGTACGGTCCGACCTGCCGACCGGAGCCGGCCTGTCCTCCTCCGCCGCGCTGGAGGTGGCGACCGCCCTGGCCCTGGCCGAACTCCACGAACTCCCGCTCACCCGGCCCGAGGTGGCCGCTCTCGCCCGGCGCGCCGAGAACGCGTACGTCGGGGTGCCGTGCGGGGTCATGGACCAGCTGGCGTCGGCCTGCGCCACCGACGGTCACGCCCTGCGGCTGGACACCCGCTCGCTGGAACAGCGGCACATCCCCTTCGACTGCGCGGTGGCCGGGCTGCGCCTGCTCGTCGTCGACACCCGCGTCAAGCACGACCTGGCCGACGGGACGTACGCCGAGCGCCGCGCCACCTGCCACCGGGCGGCCCACTCCCTCGGGCTGCCCGCTCTGCGCGACCTTCCGTACGAGGACCTGGACCGGGCCCTGGCCGGCCTGGCCGATCCCTCGACGCGCGGACGCGTCCGGCACGTGGTCACCGAGAACGCACGGGTGCTGCGGGTGGAGGAGTTGCTGCGGGCCGGGCGCCTGCGCGAGACGGGGCCGCCGCTCACCGAGGGGCACGCCTCGCTGCGCGACGACTACGAGGTCTCCTGTCCGGAACTGGACCTGGCCGTGGCCACCGCGAACTCGGCCGGCGCGTACGGATCCCGGATGACCGGCGGTGGCTTCGGCGGCTCCGCCCTGACCCTGATCGACGCCGACGCGGAGGCGGAGGTGACCCGCGCGGTGACGGAGGCGTTCGCGCGGGCCGGCTTCACGCCGCCACGTGTCACCCGGGCCGTGCCGTCGGCGGGAATGAGCCGCGTGCTGTAGCGGGCCTGTTCGTCCGGCAGCGGCCGTCCGCGCAGGTCCACCACCGTCACGGCGCTCCTGGGGTAACTTCCAGTGGATCACGTGCAATCGCGAGAGTGGAGAAACGATCCCATGCGTCATGGCTCCCTGGGCAGTTCAGGTCTGCGGGTCTCCGCGGTCGGCCTCGGCTGCAACAACTTCGGTGGCCGCCTCGACGCCCGCGCCACCCGCGCCGTCATCGACGCCGCCCTCGACGCCGGCATCACCCTCCTCGACACCGCAGACATCTACGGAGGCCAGGGCGGCTCCGAGACCCACCTCGGCCAGGCCCTCAAGGGCCGCCGCGACCAGGTCGTGCTCGCCACCAAGTTCGGCTACGACGGCGTGGACATGGGATACGGGCCCGCGGCCGGGTCCCGCGGCGGCCGCGCGTACATCCGCCGCGCCGTCGAGGCGTCGCTGCGCCGGCTGGAGACCGACCACATCGACCTCTACCAGTTGCACAGCCCGGACCCCGACGTCCCCATCGCCGAAACCCTCGCCGCGCTCACCGAACTCGTCACCGAGGGCAAGGTCCGCTACATCGGACACTCCAACCTCAGCGGTTGGCAGCTCACCGAAGCCGCCCACGTCGCCCGGGAGATCGGCGCCGCGCCCTTCGTGTCGGCGCAGAACGAGTGGTCGCTGCTCCAGCGGTCCGCAGAACGGGAACTCGTACCGGCCGCCCTGCACCACGGCGTCGGTGTGCTCCCGTACTTCCCCCTGGCCAACGGCCTGCTCACCGGCAAGATCCGGCGCGGCGCGCCCGTCCCGTCCGGTTCGCGCCTCGAAGGCCGTGACGCCTACCTCACCGACGAACGCCTGGACACCGTCGAGGCCTTGGCCGCCCTCGCCGAGAAGTACGAGCGAACGGTCCTGGAACTCGCCATCGGCTGGCTCTGCGCCCAGCCGGGCTGCGCATCCGTCATCGCGGGGGCCACCTCCGCCGAGCAGGTACGGGCCAACGCGGCCGTCGCCGACCGTCCGCTGGAGGCCGCGCTGCTCGCCGAGATCGACGCCATCGACGCCATCGGCGCCACCGGCACGGGGGCGCGGTGAGCGCCACCGCGCTCCGCTGCGCCGTCCTCGACGACCACCAGGGCGTGGCGACCGCCTCCGCCGACTGGTCCACGCTCGCGGACCGGGTGGAGGTCGTCACCTACCCGGACCACCTGGACGACGAGGACCGGCTCGCGGCCCGCCTGGCCGACTTCGACATCGTCGTCACCCTGCGCGAACGGGTCCGCTTTCCGGCCTCGTTGCTCGACCGGCTGCCCCGCCTCGCCCTGCTCGTCGCGAGCGGCATGCGGAACTCGGTCATCGACTACGCCGCCGCCGAGCGAAACGGCGTGACCGTGTGCGGCACGGGCAGTTCCTCCGCCCCGCCCGTCGAACTCACCTGGGCCCTGCTGCTGGGCCTGGCGCGCGGCATCGTCCCCGAGAACGCCGCCCTGCGCGCCGCAGGACCGTGGCAGCAGACCCTCGGCGCCGATCTGTACGGGCGCCGGCTCGGCCTGCTCGGTCTCGGGAAGATCGGCGGCCGGGTGGCGCGGATCGGCCTCGCCTTCGGCATGGAGGTGACGGCGTGGAGCCAGAACCTCACGAGGGAACGCACCGACGAGGTGGGGGTGACCCTCGCCGCGTCCCGGCGGGAACTGCTCGCGGAGAGCGACTTCGTGTCCGTCCACCTCGCGCTGGGCGACCGCACCCGCGGCCTGGTCGGGGCGCCGGAACTGGCGTCGATGCGCCCGTCCGCGTACCTCGTCAACACCTCGCGGGCGGCCATCGTCGACCAGGACGCGCTGATCGAGGCGCTGCGCGAGGGGCGCATCGCGGGCGCCGGCCTCGACGTCTTCGACATCGAACCCCTGCCGCCGGAGCATCCCGTGCGCACGGCGCCCAACCTGTTGGCCACGCCCCACTTGGGCTACGTCACGCGGGGCAACTACGCGACGTACTACGGCGACGCCGTCGAGGACATCCGGGCCTACCTCGACGGCGCGCCCGTCCGGGTGCTCCGGTAGGTTCCGCGGACGCGGTCGGGCCCGGCGGGGAACGGGCCGCGGCGGCCCACGCGAACGGCCCGGGCGGTCCGCGAGGAGCGGACCGCCCGGGCCGTTCGTCCGGACGGCGGCGCGCTCAGGACACGATGTCCTTGCGGGAGAAGCCCCGGAACGCGAGCGCGAACAGCACCACCGCGTAGGACACCGACACGACCGTGCCCTTGATCATCCCGCCCCACTCCAGGTGTGGCTGGAGTGCGTCGGCCCACGCGAACTGCCAGTGCGCGGGCAGGAACTCGCGCCACGATCCGAGCGCGGTCACCGCGTCCAGGACGTTCCCGACGATCGTCAGTCCGACCGCCCCGCCCACCGCGCCGAGCGGCGCGTCCGTCCGCGTCGACAGCCAGAACGCCAGTCCGGCCGTGACCAGCTGCGACACGAACACGAAGGCGACGGCGATCGCGAGCCGCGGCAGCGTGTCACCGGCCGCCAACGTCCCGCCGGTGGGCAGCTTGAGCGGCCCCCAGCCGTAGGCGACCGTGCCCGCCGCCAGCGCCACCACCGGCAGCAGCACCATCGCCGCGAGACTGAACCCGAGGGCCACCACCAGCTTGCTCCACAGCAGCCGGGCCCGGGGCACCGGAGAGGCCAGGAGATAGCGAAGCGAGGACCAGCTCGCCTCCGAGGCGACGGTGTCACCGCAGAACAGCGCGACCGGTACCACCAGCAGGAAGCCGGCCGACACGAACAGGCAGGTGGCCGCGAAGTTCGCGCCCGAGGCCGTCGCCGTGTCGATCAGGGTGATCCGCCCGTTGCCGCCACCCCGTTCGTTCGGGGTGCCGCCCACCGCGAAAGCGATGATCATGATGAAGGGGAGCGCCGCGAGGATCCCGCCCATCACCAGGGTCCGCCGCCGGCGCCACTGACGCAGCGCCTCCACACGCAGCGGCAACGTACGGCCCGCGCGGTAGCCGTCGGCCACCTCCGTCGTGGCCACCTCCGTCACGGCGCTCACGCCGAACCTCCGATCAGGGTGAGGAAAGCGTCCTCCAACCGGCGGTGCGGTCCCACCGCGGAGACCGGCACCTCCAGCCGCACGAGTTCCGCGATCAGTTCGGCGGCCGTCGCGCCTTCGAGCCGTACGAGCAGTCCGTCCTCGGCGGTCACCACCGAGCCGACCCCCTCCAGCGCCGCCACCTTCTCGACGAGGAGTTCGTCCACCGACCCGGCCAGGGTCACCAGCAAGGTGTCCCCGCCGCCGGTGATCTCCGCGACCTCGCCCGCCTGCACGAGCCGGCCGCGGTCCATGACGACCAGGTGCGTGCACGACTGCTCCACCTCGGAGAGGAGGTGGCTGGAGACGATGACGGTGCGCCCGGCCGCCGCGTACCGGATCATCACGTCACGCATCTCCCGGATCTGTGGCGGGTCCAGGCCGTTCGTCGGCTCGTCGAGGATCAGCAGGTCCGGCATGCCGAGCATGGCCTGCGCGATGGCGAGCCGCTGTCGCATGCCCTGGGAGTAGGTGCGCACGGCGCGTTCCAACGCGTCGCCGAGTCCGGCGATCTCCAGGGCCTGCGCCATGTGGGAGTCCGCCGCCGGCCGGCCGGTGGCCCGCCAGTACAGCTCCAGGTTGGCCCGACCCGTCAGGTGCGGGAGGAAGCCGGCGCCCTCCACGAAGGCGCCGACCCGCGACAAGACCGGGGAGCCGGCCCGCACCGCGTGCCCGAACACCCTGATCTCACCGGCGTCCGGGGAGATCAGGCCCATCAGCATCCGCAGGGTGGTGGTCTTGCCCGCGCCGTTGGGACCGAGCAGACCGAGCACCTGACCCTTCTCCACCCGGAACGACAGGTCCCGTACGGCGTAGCGGTCCCGGGCCTTCGCGTAGCGCTTCGTCAGGCCGGTGATCTCCAGCGGGACGTCGGCCGACGCGGGGTCGGGCGTCGCCGCCCCCGCCCGGTCCCCGGCGCGGCCCCTGCCGGTCCGCCGCAGCCCCAGCAGTGCCGCGGCGAGGGCGAGGGCGCCCAGGGGCAGCCCCCAGGTCCAGCCGGGCAGGCTCGTGGCCGCGGTGCGCACATCCGGGACGACGGGCACCGACAGCGGGCCCCGGGCCGAGACGGTGTACGTGGCGGGCGCGGCGGGTGAGGCGTACCCGAGGTCGGTGGCCGCCACCACCAGGCGCAGTCGGTGGCCGGCTTCGACGGCGTGGTCGACGGCCGGCAGCCGCACCTGGACGGTACGGCCCTGTGCGGCGTCCGTCACCCGGACCGGGGCGACGAGTTGGCTGGGCAGCACCTGCCCGCGACCGTCGGGTCCGACGTCGTACACCTTGCCGAACAACACGGCCGAACCGTCGCCGGCCGTCGACCTCACGTTCAGGGTGACGGTCGGGGTGCCGGTGATGCGCACCTCCTCGGTCATCGGCCGCGATTCGAAGCGGGCGTTCTGCCCGGGGAAGTCCAGCGAGATCCCGGCCCCGAAGGCGGCGAGCTGACCGCCGATCCCGGGCAACGAGGACAGCGAGGGCGGGGCGCCGCCCGCCGGATTGGCGAACGTCTGCTCGCGGCCGGTGAGCGCGAACTCCCGGGGCGTCGAGACGAGCCCGGGATAGCGGTCGTCGCTCGCACCGCGCACCTGCACGGTCCCGTCCGTGGAATCGATCCCGCCGGTGCGCGAGACCCGGAACGCGGGTCCCGTGTCGACCCGCTCGTCGCCCTTGAGATAGCGGTCGAACCAGGCCGTCACCCGCGACTCGACCCGGCCGGCCTCGCGCATCCCGCCGTCGTGGCCACCGCTCGCCCAGTCCACCGAGACGGGCGCGCCGTTCGCCGCGACGGCCTTGGCCATCGCGTCGGCCTGGTCGAGCGGGAAGAGCGAGTCGTCCTGCCCCTGCACGATCAGGGTGGGCACCTTGATCTTGTCGCCCACCGCCGAGGGGCTGCGCCCGGCCAACAGTTCACGGGCCTCGGCGTCGGGCTTCCCGGCGACCGCGACCCGCTCGTACATCGCGCACAGCTCCGGCTGGAACCGTCCGCAGCCGGGCGCGGCCATCGGATCGGCGGACCGCGCCGACGGCTGGAGGGCCGCCGCACCGCCGCCGGCACCGCCACCCTCGGCGCCGGCGCCCGCGGCGCCGGCACCCGTCAGGCCGCCGCCCGTCGCGCCGGTGGTGAAGAAGATGCCGGTCCACAGCTTCTTGAACACGTCGTTCGGGAAGAGGGAGTCGGCGAGGTTCCAGTACGTGATCTGCGGGGCGATGGCGTCCACCCGGCGGTCGTGCCCGGCGGCGAGGAGCGCCGCCGCACCGCCGTACGAGGCCCCGGCCACGCCCACGCGCGGATCGCCCGCCGCGTCGAGCCGCACCTCGGGCCGGGCCGCGAGCCAGTCGACGAGCCGGGAGACGTCCTTGCCCTCCAGCTCGGGATCGTTCAGCCCGATCCGGCCGCCCGAGCGGCCAAAGCCGCGCGCCGACCAGGTCAGTACCGCGTACCCCGCACGGGCCAGCCGTTCCGCCTGCGGGCGGACGTCCTCCTTGCTGCCGCCGAAGCCGTGGCCGAGGAGCACGGCGGGTCGGTTCCCCGTCGCCTCCCCGCCCTCGCCGGCCGTGAAGTACGAGATGTCGATCCCGGCGTCGGGCATCTGCAATACGTGGTCCTGGCGTTGCACGCCGGGCGGGTCGGCGGACGTCGCGGCGGTGGCCGTCAACGTACCGGCCCCCGCCACGACGACCAGCGCGGCCGCGCCGGCCAGCAGGCGGTCCCGGCGACGCCGGGGCAGTCGGAGCTTCATACAGGAAGCCTAGACGTCCGGGCGCCGACGCCGGAGAGCCCGCAGGGTGAGCCCGACACCTTCTCAAGGACTACCCGGGCGGCCCCCCGTACCGCGCCTGCCGTACAGGGGACGGCGCGCCCGCCGTACGCGGCCGGCCGCCCACCCGCCGTACACGCCGGAGCGCGGGGGCGGATCCGCGCGGTCGACCTGCGCGCGGGCACGAGCGGCGGCAGGATGGTCCGCATGCTGCTCGCCGAGGTCGCGCGCGTGTCCCGAGAGGTCTCCGAGACCTCCGCCCGCTCCGCGAAGACCGCCCTGCTCGCCCAGCTGTTCGCCGCCGCGCCCGCGGAGGAGGCCGCCGTCGTCGTCTCCTACCTCGCCGGGCGGCTGCCGCAGGGACGCCCCGGCATCGGAGCGCGCACCCTCGGCCGGGAGGTCACCCCCGCCCCCCGGCCCACCCTCACCGTCGGCGAGGTCGACGCGGCCGTCACCGAGCTCGCCGCCGTCGCGGGCGCCGGTTCCCGCGCGGAGCGGCACCGGATCGTGGACGCCCTGCTGGGCGCGGCCACCGAGGCCGAGCAACGGTTCCTGCGCGGCCTGCTCTTCGGCGAGGTGCGCCAGGGCGCGCTGGACGCGGTCGCGCTGGACGCGGTGGCCGCGGCCACCGGGGTACCGGCCGCCGCGCTGCGCCGCGCCGTGATGCTCGACGGATCCCTGCCCCGGGTCGCCGCGGCGGTCCTGGCCGAGGGGGCCCGGGCGCTGGAGGGCGTGACCCTGCGGGTCGGGCGGCCGGTCCAGCCGATGCTGGCGGGCACCGCCGCGTCGGTGACCGAGGCGCTGGCCGCGCTCGGGCCCTGCGCGGTGGAGGAGAAGCTGGACGGGATCCGCGTACAGGTCCACCGCGACGGACCGGACGTACGGATCCACACCCGCTCCCTCGACGAGATCACCGACCGGCTGCCGGAGGTGGCCGAGTCGGCCCTGACGCTGCCCGGTGAGCGGTTCATCCTCGACGGCGAGGTCGTCGGGCAGGGACCCGACGGGCGGCCGGTCCCCTTCCAGGAGGTCGCGAGTCGCGTGGGCTCCCGCGTGGACGTGGCGACCGCCCGGCGGACCCTTCCGGTCCGCGTCCACTTCTTCGACGTCTTGGCCGCGGGGGAGGACGTGCTCCTCGACCTGCCCGTCCGCGAGCGGTACGCGGTGCTCGCGGAGCTGGTCCCGGAGGCCTTCCGCGTCCGGCGTCTGGTGGTGGAGGACCCGACGGCCGACGGGGCGAGCGCCGCCGCCGAGGAGTTCGCGGCCGAGTCCTTGCGCCGGGGCCACGAGGGGGTGGTGGTCAAGGGCCTCGACTCGGTCTACGCGGCCGGCCGGCGCGGCACGCACTGGCTCAAGGTCAAGCCGGTGCACACCCTCGACCTGGTGGTCCTGGCCGCGGAATGGGGACACGGGAGGCGCACGGGCCTCCTGTCGAACCTGCACCTGGGCGCCCGCGCCGCCGACGGGACCCACGCCATGCTCGGCAAGACGTTCAAGGGCCTCACCGACGTGATGCTGCGCTGGCAGACCGAGCGGCTGCTGGAGCTGGCGCTGGAGGACGACGGTTTCACCGTCCGGGTCCGACCCGAACTCGTGGTGGAGATCGCCTACGACGGCCTGCAACGCTCCTCGCGCTACCCGGCCGGGGTGGCGCTCCGTTTCGCGCGGGTGCTCCGGCACCGCCCGGACAAGGACGCGGGGGAGGCGGATACCGTGGAGAGCGTGCTGGGCGCGCGTCCCACGTAGCCGACCACCGGCGCTTTTGCCTCAGAGGCAAGAGTGTTTGCCAGAGGGGTAAGAATCTGGCTCAATCGACGCATGACAACCGGTCCTGCCTCCGGCCCCGACGAAGCGGCCGAACCCGACGATCCGTCGAGTGAACTCCCCACCGTGGCACCCCGCCTGCGCGACCTGCGCCGCCGCGCCGGACTCACCCTGGAGGCCGCCGCGGCGAGGGCCCGACTCTCGCCCGCCCACCTCTCGCGGCTGGAGACGGGCCGGCGCACGCCCTCGTTGCCCCTGCTGCTGGAACTCGCCCGCACCTACGGTACGACGGTCTCCGAGCTGCTCGGCGAGACCCGGGCCGTGGCCGACCCGATCGTACGGGGCGGCGGGCCCGGTGCCCGCGAGGCCGACGGCTGGACCTACTGGCCGGCCGGTGGTTCGGGGCGGGGGATGCAGGCCCTGCGCGTACACGTGCCGCAGGGCCGGGACCAAGGCGAACTGGTCAGGATCCACCCCGGCGAGGAGTGGCTGTACGTCCTCACGGGGCGGCTGCGGCTCCACCTGGGAGAGGTCGAGCACCTGCTCGCCCCGGGGGACAGCGCGCACTTCGACTCGCTCACGCCCCACCGGATCGGCGCGGCCGACGCCGCCGGCGCCGACCTGCTGTTCGTCCACACGCTGCTGCAGAGCGGCCTCGCCGGGGTCTGCCTCGGCGGCGCGACCCAGCACCACCACTAGCCGAGGAGTCGCACCATGCCCCAGGGAGAGAACGTGACCGCCACCGCCTCCGCGAGCGCCCCCGCGAACGAGGTCCCGCACGTCCCCGCGAACGAGGTCCCGACGGGTCCGGCCGAGCAGGCCGAGCCGACCCGGCAGCCGGAGACCGGGGTCGCGCCGGACACGCTGCTCAAGCGCATCGAGTCCAAGTTCCCCCGCGGTCTGATCATCCGCCTGATCGCCTACCTCTTCGTCGGTCACCTCTTCGCCTTCTTCGTCTACCTGCTCTTCGTGCTGGGCGCCGAGAACCAGTAGGGCCCGCGGCCTCGGGGTGCCGGGCCGCGGGCCCGTCGCACGCGCGTCGCGCACGGTTCCGACGGGGGCGGCGCGCACGCCCGCCGTCGGATCCGCCGCCGCGCTCCGGCGCGCGGGGAATCAGAGCGCGGTCGGTTGCTGCATCGTGGAACAGTGGATGCCCCCGCCGCCGCCCATCAGCCGGTCCACGTCGAGCTGGACCACCTCGCGGCCCGGGAAGGCCGCCGCGAGCGCCTGGCGGGCGCCCGCGTCCTTCGCCCGGTCCCCGAACTGCGAGGTGATCACGGCGCCGTTGGCCACGTGGAAGTTCAGGTAGGAGTCGACGAAGTCGGGGTTGTCGGAGCGCGGGGTGTCCGGGCCGTCGACCTTGAGGACCTGGAGCCGGCGGCCCCTGGCGTCGGTGGCGGCGGACAGGATCGCGAGTTGCTGCCGGGCGTCCTTGGCCCAGATGTCGGTGCGGTCGGCGGGCGGTACCTGGACCATCACGACGCCGGGTCGGATGAACCGGGAGGTGACGTCGATGTGGTCGTCGGTGATGTCCTGCCCCTTGATCCCGGGGACCCAGAGCATCTTGTCCGCGCCGTAGGCGGCGAGGACCTCCGCCTCCACCTGGGCCCGGCTCAGTCCCGGGTTGCGGTTCTTGTTGACGAGGCTGCTCTCGGTCGCCATCAGGGTTCCGTCGCCATCGGTCTCGACCGAGCCGCCCTCCCCGACGAACGTCGCCGTGCCGAACGGAAGTGACTCGCGGGAGGCGATCAGCCGGGCCACGTTCTCGTCCTTGCGGTGGGTCTGCTTGTTGCCCCACCCGTTGAAGTTGAGCCCGATCGCGTCCACGGCGCCCGCGCCGTCGCGGCGGAAGACGGCGCCGCTGTCACGCATCCAGAGGTCGTCGACGGGGATGGTGGAGATGACGGTGACGGTGGAACCGCAGCGGGACCGGGCGGTCGCCGCCGCGCTCGCGTCCGCCGCGCACATCACGACGGGTTCGAAGCGGGCGACGGTCCGGGCGATGAGGGCGATGTCCTGCTGCACGTCGGCGAGGTCGGAACCCCAGATGGAGCGGTTGGAGGGCCAGGCCATCCAGGTGCGCAGGTGCCGGACGTCATCGAGCGGGACGGTCATCCGGCCGGCGGCGGCCCCGGCCCGGGGTGCCCGGCCCGCAGGTGCGGACGCCTGGGCGGACTGCGGGACGAGGCCGCCGAGGGCGAGTGCGGCGGCGCCGACTCCCGCCGAGCGCAACAGGGTTCTGCGGTGTGGATTCATTCGAACCTCCGGAGGAGGGGGATGAGGGGTAGGCGCACTGTGGCACTAACTGAAATTTCAGTCAAGGAGTCGGGCGCGCACCGAGAAGCCCGATGACGGACAAGCACCTGCAAGAACTCGACAATGTGGCGCAGATTCCCGCAGGACTCTTGCCGGGTTCCCGCGCGGAGCCCTACTGTCCGGGCCATGCCCCCTGGAAGCAGAACGGCCGCCGCGTTGGCGGCGCTCACCGTGTCCGCGCTCGCCCTCGGAGCCCTGGCCTCGGGCCCGGCCGCGGCCCGCCCCGCCCCGACCGGAGTCCTGGCGGGAGCCCCGACCGGAGCCCCGAGCAGCCCCGTCGTCACCCGGGCCGCCCTCGCCCCCGCACTGACCGAAGGGCGCGGCGCCCGCGTGGACTTCGTGGAGCAGGAAGCGGAGAACGCCCCCGGCACCGGCACGGTCATCGGCCCCGACCGCACCGCGTACTCGCTGCCCGCCGAGGCCTCCGGTCGCAAGGCGGTGAAACTGACGGCGGGCCGGTACGTGGAGTTCACCCTGCCGGCCAAGGCCAACGCGATCACCGTCCGCTACAGCATTCCCGACGCCCCGACCGGCGGCGGGATCACCGCTCCGCTCGATGTCACGGTCAACGGCAGGAGCAGCGGTCGCATGACCCTGACCTCGCAGTACTCCTGGCTCTACAACCAGTATCCGTTCAGCAACGACCCCCGGGCGGAACTGCTGCACCCCGACTGGTGGATCACCGAATGCGGCTGCGTCCCGGCGGCCACCACCCCGGCGCCGGTCATCACCAAGCCGTTCCGGCCCACGCACATGTACGACGAGCAGCGCCTGATGCTCGACCGGACCCACGGGGCCGGGGACCGGATCCGGCTGACCATGCCGGCGGGCGGGGCCGCCGCCTGGACGGTGCTCGACCTGTTGGACTCCGAGTTCGTCGGCGCCCCGCACGTCGAGCCGGTCGCCGCCGACGTGCTGCTCTTCGGCGCGGACCCGACCGGCCGCCGGGACTCGGCGGACGCGATCGACCGGGCCGTCGCCTTCGCCCGGCGACACGGGCTGCCGGTGTACCTGCCGCCCGGCACCTTCCGGGTCGAGCGGCACATCCTTGTGGACCGGGTCACCGTCACCGGCGCGGGCAGTTGGTACACCACCGTCAAGGGCAAGGGCGTCGGGTTCTACGGCAAGGGGGCGGCGGCCGGCGGCAGCCGGGATGTCCACCTGTCCCGCTTCGCGATCGAGGGTGATGTCCGCGAGCGCGTGGACACCGACCAGGTCAACGGCGTCGGCGGCGCCATGAGCGACTCCACCGTGGACCGGATGTACCTCCACCACACCAAGGTGGGTCTGTGGTTCGACGGCCCGATGAGCAACGTCGAGGTGACCCGGAACGTCATCACCGACCAGATCGCCGACGGCCTGAACCTGCACACGGGGGTCACCGACTCACTCGTCCGGGACAACTTCGTCCGCAACACCGGTGACGACGGGCTCGCCCTGTGGTCCGAGAAGACCGCCGACGCCCGCAACACCGTCGACCACAACACCGTCCAGAGCCCGACCCTGGCCAACGGCATCGCGATCTACGGGGGCGCCGACACCACCGTCACGGGCAACCTGGTCGCGGACCCCGTCCGCGAGGGCAGCGCCCTGCACGTGGGCGCCCGCTTCGGCGCCGAGCCCTTCACCGGGAGCCTGCGGATCGCGGACAACACGACGGCGCGGGCCGGTACGTACGAACTGAACTGGAACATCGGGCTCGGGGCGATCTGGTTCTACGCCCTGGACCGGAGCATCGACCGGGCCGACGTCCAGGTGGTCGGGAACGCCTTCCTCGACAACACCTACAACGCGATCATGCTGGTCGCCGACTGGCCGGTGAAGGACACGGTGCGCGTCGAGAACGTCCACTTCAAGGACATCAGGGTCGACGGCGCCGGCACCTCGGTGCTCAGTGCCCGGGCAGCCGGCTCGGCGAGCTTCGAGAACGTCGACGCCCGCAACGTCGGCGCCGTGGGGGTCAACAACTGCGGTTCCTTCAACTTCCCGGCGACCGGATCGGAGTTCGCCGTGACCGATCGGGGCGGCAACGACGGCGGCGGCGCCACCGGGCCGTGGCTGGCGGCATGGGAGCTGCCGAACACGCTCACCTGTGACGACCGGCCGCCGGTGGTCGCGCCGCCGGCGCCGAGCCCCTGGTGACGTTGCGCCGAGGACTCACCGCTGCGTCGCCCGCGGGGATTCGAGCGACGGAGCGGTGACCCCGCACTGGGTACGACACTGCGGTTGGAGGGCGTCGGGCGCCGGCTTGCGCACGGTCGCCCACGCCAGCGCCGCGCCGACGACGAGGATCCCCGCGCACCAGGGCATGGCACGGTCGAAGGCCGCGTCGAAGAGGTCGGCGGAGAGGTAGGCGTCGGGTCCCATCCCCGCGAGCAGCGGCAGCGCCGCCACCGCGAGGAGCCCGGCGACCCGGGCCGCGGCGTTGTTGACGCCACTGGCCAGGCCCGCCCGGCCCGGGTCCACCGAGGCCAGTACCGTCGCCGTCAGCGGGGCGACCAGGGCCACCATCCCCATCCCCATCACGATCAGGGCGGGCAGTACGTCCCGTACGTACGAGGACTGCGGCCCGACCCGCAGCATCAGCAGCATCCCGGCCGCGCAGAGCAGGGGGCCCACCGTCAGCGGGATCCGCGGCCCGATCCGCTCGGCCAAGGCCCCCGACCGGGCGGACAGCAGCAGCATCAGCGCGGTGGTGGGCAGCAGCGCGGCCCCGGAGGCCAGCGCGGAGTACCCGGCCACCACCTGGAGCTGGAGCACGGCCAGGAAGAAGAAGCCGCCGAAGGCCGCGTACACGCACAGGGTGACCAGGTTGACCGCCATGAACTGTCGGGAGGCGAAGATCTCCGGCGGCACCATCGGATCGGCCCGCCGCCGCTCCACGCAGACGAACGCGCCGGCCAGCAGCACTCCGCCCACGGCCGCCGCGATGACGAGCGCTCCGCCGTTGCGGGCCTCGATCAGCGCGTAGGTGACGAGTGCCAGCGAGGTGGCGCCCAGCGCGGCGCCGGCCACGTCGAAGGTGCCGTGCGCCTGCGGATCCCGGGACTCCGGTACGTGTCTCAGGGCCACCGGCACGCACAGCGCGGCCACCGGGATGTTGATCAGGAACACCCAGCGCCATCCCGGCCCGTCCACCAGCCAACCGCCCAGGAACGGGCCCACGGCCGCGCCCACCCCGCCGAACCCCGACCACAGGCCGACCGCCCGGCCCCGGTCGTCGGCGCGGATCGACCCCTGGATCAGCGCGAGCGAACCGGGCGTCAGCAGCGCGCCGCCGACGCCTTGGAGGGCGCGTGCGGCGATGAGCACGCCCGCGTTCGGCGCGATGCCGCAGAGCAGCGAGCCCAGCGCGAACCACACCACGCCGAGCACGAAGATCCGGCGCCGCCCGAACCGGTCGCCGAGCGCCCCGCCGACCAGGATCAGGCCGGCCAGGGTCAGCAGGTAGGCGTTGACCGTCCACTGGAGCACCGCGAGGTCGGCGTCCAGATCCCGGCCGATGGCGGGGAGGGCCACGTTGACCACCGTCGAGTCGAGCAGGGCCATGCCCGATCCGAGGACGGTGGTCAGCAGGATCCACCTGCCCCGGGCGGAGGCGAGCGGGACATCGGGTCGGGGCGGCGCGGGTGACGGCCGGGCGGGTGTGGTCATGTCCTCAGGCTGGCGCGGTCGGCCGACATGGGCCACCCGGCCGGGCCGTCCGTTTCGGAACCGGCCCCGCCGCGACCCGGCTCAATAGGCCCTCTTGTAATGCACATGACCCCTCGATCAACATGACCCGCGCACATCACGCACGCCCTCTCCGCACAACCTGCACACGGCGCCCGAGGAGATCACACGTGGCACAACGCGACAGACGACGACCCTTACGCGCGGCGCTCGCCGCCCTCGCCTCGATCCTGCTCCTGCCCATCGGCGCAGGGGTCGCCGCGGCCGCGCCGGAGCCCGGCCCCGCCCCCGGGGCCGCCGAGCGCAAGATCGAACCCAAGCTCCGCACCCAGCTCGACGGCTCCGCGAAGGCCGTCTTCTGGGTGTATCTCGACAGCGCCGCCGACCTCACCGCCGCGGGGAAGCAGCAGACTCGCGCAGCCAAAGCAGAAACGGTTCTGCGGGCCAAGAAGGACCACGCCGCGCGCAGCCAGGCCGCCGTGATCAAGGCCCTGGACGGCGCGAAGGCCGAGTACACCTCGTACTGGATCGTCAACGCCGTCCGGGTCGTCGGCAGTGAGAAGCTCGCCGGAACCCTCGCGCAGCGCCCCGAGGTCGCCCGGATCGACGCCGACGACAAGGTCTCCCTCCCCAAGCCCGCCGAGGGCAGCCGGGAGAAGACCGCCGCCGACGCCGTCGAATGGAACATCGACCGGATCAAGGCCCCCCAGGTCTGGGACCAACTCGGTGTACGCGGCGAAGGCATCGTGGTCGCCAACATCGACAGCGGCGTGGACTACACCCACCCGGCCGTCAACAACCAGTACCGCGGCAAGAGCGCCGACGGGACGTACGACCACAACTACAACTGGTTCGACCCGGCGGGCGTCTGCGACGGCGCCGCGCCCTGTGACAACAACGACCACGGCACCCACACCATGGGCACCATGGTCGGCGACGACGGCGGCGCCAACAAGATCGGTGTCGCCCCGGGCGCCAAGTGGATCGCCGCCAAGGGCTGCGAGACCAACTCCTGCTCCGAGGCCTCCCTGCTCGCCTCCGGCCAGTGGATCGTCGCGCCGACCGACCTGAACGGTCAGAACCCGCGGCCCGACCTGGCCCCGCACGTCGTCAACAACTCCTGGGGCAGCGCCTCGCACGACGACTGGTACCAGCAGATCGTCGACACCTGGCGGGCCGCCGGCATCTTCCCGGCCTTCTCCAACGGGAACGCCGGCCCGGGCTGCGCCACCAGCGGATCACCCGGCGACTACGCCAGCTCCTACAGCTCCGGCGCCTTCGACATCAACGGCGCCATCGCCTCCTTCTCCTCGCGCGGCGCGGGCCCCGGCGGCATCATCAAGCCGAACATCGCGGCCCCCGGCGTGAACGTGCGCTCCTCCGTGCCCGGCGGGGCGTACGAGGCCTTCTCCGGCACCTCGATGGCCTCGCCCCACACCGCCGCCACCGTGGCCCTCCTCTGGTCCGCCGCGCCCGCCCTCGAAGGGGACATCGCGCAGACCGAGGCCCTGCTGGACGGCACCGCGGCGGACACCGACAGCAGCCAGTGCGGTGGCACCGCCGCCGACAACAACGTCTTCGGCGAAGGCAGGCTGGACGCCCTCGCCGCGGTCAACGGCGCCCCGCGCGGTGCGATCGGCGCCCTCGGCGGCACCGTCCGCTCCGGTGACGCGCCCGTCGCGGGCGTGAAGATCACCGCCGACGGCCCGATCGACCGCACGACCACCACCGCCGCCGACGGGACCTACGGCTTCGGCTCGCTCTCGGTGGGCGCGTACACCCTGACCGCGTCGAAGTTCGGCTACGGACAGCAGACCGCGACGGCCACCGTGACCGAGAACGCCACCGCCACCGGTGACTTCACCCTCACCCGGGCCGCCTCAGCCAAGCTCACCGGCACCGTCTCCGCGGCCCACGGTCCGGCCGCGGGCGCCGTCGTCACCGTCGCCGACACCCCGGTCACCGCGACCACCGACGCGCAGGGCCGCTTCGAGGTCACCCTGCCGCACGGCACCTACGACGTGTTCGCCACCCACGCCTCCCGCTGCGTCACCGGTGGCAGCGCGCACGTCACCGTCGCCGGGGACACCACCGTCGCCGTGGACCTCCCCGAGCGGACCGACGCCTACGGCTACGCCTGCGCCACCACGAACGGCCGCCCCTACGCGGCGGGCGACCGGCAGCTCGCGCTGACCGGTGACAACACCACCGAGCGCGTCGACCTGCCCTTCCCGCTGCCGCTGTACGGCAAGACGTACGGCCAGGCGTGGATCGGCACCAACGGAACCGTCAGCTTCGGCGGCAACAACACCGGCGACATCAACGGCGACCTCCCGAGCACGGCCACCCCGAACGCGGCCCTGTACCCGTTCTGGGACGACCTGGTCGTCGGCGCCGCCGGCAGCGGATCGGGCGTCTTCACCGCCGTGACCGGCACGGCGCCGCACCGCACCTACGTCATCGAGTGGCGAAGCGTGTCGCACTGGTCGGCCCAGGCCGACACGTTCTCGTTCTCGGCCTCCATCGGCGAGGACGGCACCGTCTCCTACGCCTACAAGGGGACGGGCGGCACCGGCATCAAGGGCGGCTCCACCGCCACGATCGGCGTGGAGAACGCCACCGGCACCGACGCCTTCACGTACTCCTTCAACACCGCCGTCGTCTCGGACGGCCAGTCCATCGCCTTCCGGACCACCAAGAGCGGTGTCGTCGCGGGCCGGGTGCTCGACGCCAACGACGGCAACGGCGTCGCGGGCGCGACGGTCACCGTCGGCGCCGGCGACACGGCGGTCTCCGCCACCACGGCCGCGGACGGCGGCTACGTCGTCCAGACCCCCTCGGGCGCACGGACCGTCGCACTGTCGGCCCCGTCCTACGAGTCCGCCACGAGGACGGTCGACGTCAAGCCGGCCGACGTCACCTCCGTCACCCAGTCCCTGCGCACCGGCAAGGTCACCGCCGCCAAGGCGGCGGTGGAGGTCGTGCTCCCCGCGAACCAGAAGCGGACCCGCACCCTCGACCTCACCAACCCGGGCCTGGGCACCGCCTTCACGGTGACCGAGGACGCGCCCTGGCTGACGGCCACCCCCGGTTCGGGCACCCTCCCGACCGGCGGCAAGGCCCCGCTCACCCTCACGGTGGACACCGCCGGCCTGACCGCCGGAACGGTCCTCACCGCGGACCTCAAGATCACGTCGGCCAGCGGCCGCGCACCGGTCCTGACCGTCCCGGTCAAGGTCGTCGTCCCCCGCTACCAGGTCGCCCTGGACACGGGATCCGACTACGCGGGCACGGACGCCGTGGGTGACAGCTGGTCGCCGGACCGCAAGTACACCCCCGGGTCGTACGGCTACCAGGGCAACGCCACCGTCCAGTCCACCGGCCGCACCATCGCCGGAACGGAGGACCAGCGGCTGTACCGCAACGCCCGCGAGGGCATGTACGAGTACCGCTTCGACAACGTCCCGAACGGGACCTACACGGTGGAGCTGGGCTTCGCGGAGCTCTCCAACACCAAGCCGAACAAGCGGGTCTTCGACGTCATCGCCGAGGGCACCCAGGTCCTGCCGTCCCTGGACGTCTCCCTGGAGGCGGGCACCTACACGGCCCTGACCCGCTCCTACACGGTGACGGTCACGGACGGCGCCCTCAACGTCCGCTTCATCACGCACAACGGCTACGGCAAGCCGCTGCTGAACACCCTGCGCGTGACGGACCGGCCCGACCGGACCTGACGGACCGGACCGGCCCGGGTCGGACAGACCGGGCCGGGCCCGCACCGACCGACCGGCCCGCACCCGCCGGACGGACGCGTGAAAGGGGCGGGACATCCGCGGGACCCCCGCGGGTGTCCCGGCCCGTTCCGCGCATACGGCGGCGTCCCGCCCGGATTGTCGTACCGGCATACGGGTGGCGGACGGCGGCCGCGCCGGGGCGGGCACGGGAGCCGGGAGCCGGCGCCGTTAGCGTGGGCGACCATGACGGTGCTGGACGACCAGGCAGAGCAGCGGATCCACGAACTCGTACGGGCCGCCGACCCGGGGGCCCGCTGGGCGTTCGGCGGCCCGGACGGAGCCCACGCCGTCGGCGGGGACGGGGACTCCGAGTCCGACGTCGGCCCGATCGCCGCCGTACTGGCGATCTGGCCCGTCATCGGAAGCCTCGTCACGGCCGGAGAACTCGCCCTGCACACCCCGCTCGCGGCCTACGGCCCGGCCGCCGCCGGAACCTCCGGCAAGACCACCGCCCACCAGCTGCTCACCCACTGCGACGGGGTGCCCGCACTGACCCGGCTCGCCGAACACCTCTGCGGCGGCCCGCTCGCCGAAGCCGCCGCGGCCCGCGTCTGGCACCCCCTGCGCATGAACCGCACCCGCTTCGCCGGCGGCTCCCTGCACGCGTCCCTCGGCGACCTCGGCCGCTTCCTCGGACACCTCCTCTCCACCGCCGACCACCCCGTCAGCCGCTCCTGGACCGCCGAGTCCCTCCGGATCCGCACCGGGGAACTCACCCCCGCCCGGGGCCTGCTCTGGCACCCCGTCGCGGGCGGGGTATGGGCCCACGGCGACGGACCGTCCGTCTGGGTCTCGCCCCGGCACCACCGCTGGGCGGCCCTCCTGCCCGCACACGGCACGGGACCGCTGCGCACCGCCTTCCGCAACGCCGTGTTCACCGCGCCCACCGCGCCCACCGCGAAATGAGGCGGCGCCGCACGCCCCGCTCCGGATGAACGAGGCCGACTGCGCCCCCACCGCCCCGCCGGTCGAGAGGGCGCCGCCGCGCCCGAGGGACCCGATCCACTCCCGTAGAGCACTCGGAGCGCGCACCCCCCGGGCTCGACGTACGGTGATCCCGATGTCACCGACCGTTGCTTTCCGGCTGTGCGGAGGCACGGCGAGCCGCCCGCCCCCTCGGCGGCCCGCCCACCCGAAGCGCCTGTCCAACCCAGGCAAGGTGGTCCCGGCATGACCCAGTCGACCACGACCCGAGGCCAGGCGGCCCCGACCGAGGGCGGCCCGCCCGCACGGGCCGGCCGGGCCGTGGCCGTGCGCTTCGCCGCGACCCACACCCTGCCCGTGCTCGTACGCGACCTGGTGGGCCTGCGCCCGCGACCGCTCCGGACCGGGGCCACCCTCGGCAGGCCCCGCTGGTCCGCCGCCACCCTGCGCGCCCTGCGGGCCCGGCACGGCGGCGCACCCGTCCTGCTGCGCGGCCCGACCGGCCCCACCCTGGTCCTGCTCGACCCGCGGGACCTGCCCCGGTTCCACGAGTCGCCCGCGAGCGAACTCGCGGCGCACCCGCCGGACAAGTGCCGGGCCCCCGGCGCCGCGGCCGGCCGTCCCACCGGCGACGAGGACCACGACGACCTCCGCGCACGCCGCCGGGAGGTCAACGAGATCGTGCTGGCCTCGGGCAGCCCCGTACACCCCTCGTGCGGCCCCTTCCTCGCGGTCATCGCCGACGAGGCCGGCCGGCTGAACGCCCCCCGCACCCTCGGGCTCGCCCGCGCCCGGCAGGCCGTCACCCGGGCCGCCCGCCGCATCGTCCTCGGCGACACGGCCGCCGAGGACGAGGAACTCGCCGGCTGGCTCGACCGGCTCGACGCCGGCGGCGACCGCAGGGGGCCGCGCGGGACCGCCGAGACCCTCCACGAGAAGGCGGGCGCGCGCATCGCCCGGTACGCCGCCGCGGCCGAGCCGTACACCCTCGTCGGACGGGCCCGCCGGCACCCCGACCCCGCGGGCACCCTGGATCCCGTCGGTCAGGCCCTCCACTGGCTACGGGCCCTGGACACCGTCCCGACAGTCCTGCTGCGCACCCTGCTGCTCCTCGCCGCCCACCCCGCCGAACAGGACGCGGCCTGCGCCGAGGCCCGGTCCGCCGACGCCGCCAAGGGCGAACTGCCCCGGCTGCGGGCCTGCGTACAGGAGACGCTGCGGCTCTACCCGGTGGTGCCCGACCTGGTCCGGGTCACCGTGACCGAGACCGAGTGGTGGGGTGTGCGTCATCCGGCGGGGACCTCCGTGCTCCTGCCCGCGCTGTTCCATCAGCGCGACCCCGAGCACGTGCCCGCCGCGGACGTCTTCGTACCCGCGAGATGGACCTCCCCGGCGTCCCGCGCGGACCTCCGGATGGCCCCCTTCGGTCACGGAGCCGGCCGCTGCCCCGGCGACCGGTTGGGCCTGCTCGTCGTGGCCGGCTTCTGCGCCGAGGTGCTGAGGGGGCATCGGATCCGTGACGGCAGACCGGCCCTGGACCCGGTGGGTCCGCTGCCCGCGGCGCTGGATCCGAGGCGGATCCGACTCACTCTCACCCGCCGCTGACCCCCACCGGCCGCCCCACCGGCCGCCCTCCGTCGAGGATCCGCCCGCCGACGCCCGCCCGCCGCATCGACCCCACGAGGAACCCATGTCCGACGCCGCGACCACCGCGTCCACCGACCCGGATCCCGAACTGCTCCACGCCGTGTGCCGCGAGCTGGCGGAGGCCGCCGACGCCGTCGGCGAGGCCGCCCGCCACGCCTCCGAACTGGCCCTCGGCGGGCGCCTGACGGCCGGCGCGCTCGGCCGGGGCGGCGCCCGCCGGCTCGGCTGGCGCACCCTGCTGCGTACCCTGACCGATCCGGCGGGGCTCGGCTGGGCGCCTCGCGGCCGGGGCGTCGCCCGGGCGGGGTGGCTCGCCGGGGTCCTCACCGGCCGGGAGAGCCTCGCCGTCAGCCTCGCCGTCTGCGGTCTCAAGGCGCGGATCCGGGCGGCCGGCGCGGGCCGCCCGGAGCTGCTCGCCGATCCGGACGCGGCGGGAATCCTCACGGCGGTCGAGGAGGGTCGGCAGGCGGAGGCCGTCCGACTGTTCCGCGAGGTGATGCGGGTCCGGGGCGCCGAACACGCCTTCGCGCTGCTCTCCCCGTCCTTCGCGGACCTCCTCGCCTGGCACGCGCTGACCGACGAGAACCCGTTCAACGACCACGCCGGCTGGCAGATCGCCACCGGGCGGGCGATGCCCGCCGAACCCCTGCTCGGGCTGGGCGCCGCCACCCGCGCCTTCTTCGACCGGGGCCCCCGTCGCGTCGAGGCGCCCGACCGTCCCGACGGGCTCCTCGACCGGCTCGACACCAGCGGCACCGTCGCCGGATGCGTCCGCAACCTCGCCTCGCTCGGCACCGACGGAACCCTCCTCGTCCAACAGGTGATCGGGCCGGACGGAGTCCTGCGGTACGTCATCCACCTCGCCGAACCGCCCGGGACGCCCGGTACGTGCGTGACGCCCGCCGGGGCCGGCCGGCCGGTCACCGACGACGCCCACGCGGTGGCCGACGGACCGCAGACGTCGCACGCGCGCGCGGTCGCCCGCGCGGTGCGCGCCCTCGTGCCCTCCGGAACCGAACTCGCGCTGTTCGGCCGGGGCCTGGGCGGGAGCACCGCCCTGCACCTCGCCGGGAGCCGGGACTTCACCACCGTCTACCCGGTCACGCACGTCTTCGCGGTGGACTACCGGGGGGCCGCGCGACGCCCCGTGGATCCCCGGACCCGGGTGTTCCGCCTGACCGGCGCGTACGGGCAGCGCTCGCGCCGCACCGCGTACACCGCGCCGGCCCGCTTCCGGAGCCGGATCACGGACAGCCGGCTGGTCCGGATCCACGACGGCGAGGAGTGGTCCCGATGACCGACACCACCACCCTGCGCTCGCACTGCGCCGTCCTGCGCGCGCACGCGCGGCGTTTGCGCGCCGCCGCCGAGGACCTGCGCGACCAGGGACCGGCGGCCGAGGCCTTCCGCGTCGAGGTGGCCGCCCTCGCGGAGCGCTGTGCCACCGCCGCGGGCGGGTTCGCCCTGGCCGCCGCGCAGCTCGACGGCCGGACCCACGCCTGAACCGGCCGGGCCCGACCGCCCGCCCGGTTCAGAGAACGAGGGACAGCAGGAGGACGAAGCCCAGGCCGACCACCGAGATGATGGTCTCCATCACGGACCAGGTCTTGACGGTCTGTCCCACGGTCATCCCGAAGTACTCCTTGACCAGCCAGAACCCGGCGTCGTTGACATGGCTGAAGAACAACGAGCCCGCCCCGATCGCCAGGACCAGCAGGGCGGTCTCCGTGGTCGACGCGCCGGCGGCGAGCGGGGCCACCAGGCCGGCGGCGGAGATCGTGGCCACCGTCGCGGAGCCGGTGGCGAGACGGATGACCACCGCGATGAGCCATGCCAGGAGCAGCGTGGGGATGGCCCAGCTCTCGGACAGCTCCAGGATCATCTGGCCGACCCCGGCGTCGATGAGCGTCTGTTTGAAGCCGCCGCCCGCGCCCACGATCAGCAGGATGCCCGCGATCGGCGCCAGGGACTTCTCCACCGTGGAGGAGAGCCGCTCCTTGGTGAAGCCGGCCGCCCTGCCGAGGGTGAACATGCCCACCAGCACGGCCGCCAGGAGTGCGATCAGCGGTGAGCCGGCCACGTCCGTGACGCGCTGGACGGCGTTGTCGGGGTCGTTGACCACGATGTCGACGAGCGCCTTGATCAGCATCAGGGCCACCGGGAGGAGCACGGTGAACACGGTCGCCCCGAAACTCGGTCGGTGCTCCAACTCGGCCGACGGGCGCTGCGGGACCATGTGCTCCGGCGCGGGGATGTCCACCCAGCGGGCGGCGTACCGGGAGAACAGCGGCCCGGCGATGATCACCGTCGGGATGGCGACGACCACGCCGAGGGCGAGGGTGACGCCGAGGTTCGCGTGGAGCGCGTCGATGGCGACGAGCGGGCCCGGGTGCGGGGGTATCAGCCCGTGCATCACGGACAGCCCGGCGAGTGCCGGGATGCCGATCCGCATCAGGGAGTAGTTGCCGCGTTTGGCGACCAGCAGCACCACGGGGATCAGGAGCACGATCCCGACCTCGAAGAAGAGCGGCAGCCCGATCACGGAGGCGATCAGCACCATGGCCCAGGGCATGGCCCGGCCCTTCGCGCGAGCCAGGATCGTGTCCACGATCTCGTCGGCGCCGCCCGAGTCGGCGAGCAGTTTCCCGAGGATCGCGCCGAGCGCGATGAGTACGCCGACACCGGCGACCGTCGCGCCGAGGCCGACGGTGAAACTGGCGATGGTCTTCGCCGGCGGGGCGCCCGCGAAGGAACCGAGGGCGAGCGAGCCCACGGTCAGGGCCAGGAAGGCGTGCAGCTTGAAGCGGGTGATGAGCAGGACGATGACGGCGATGCCCGCGAGGACGGCCACGCCCAGCTGGGCGTGCCCGGCCGAGGTGATGGGTCCGGGGGCGGCCGCTGCCAGTGTCTCGACGCTGAGACCGGTCACGGTGACGGTTCCTTAACTCGTGGCTCTTCGGTGACGGTGTGGGGTGCTGCGGTGCTGCGGTGCTGCGGTGCTGCCTGGTGGTGACGGGATGCGCGGGGGCCGTGGTGTGGCGGCCGGGTCGCGGGCATGGCGGGGCCCGGGGGAGGCCGTGCGGGCCCGCGAGCGGGCCGTGCGGTGGCTCCGGGATCCCTCAGATGCGGTGCAGGGCGTCCAGCGCCCGTCGGGTGATCTCCTCGGGAGCGCCGCGGACGTCGACGGCGACGCCGAGTTCGTCCGGCTGGAGGCGTTCGAGCGTGGCGAACTGCGAGTCGAGCAGGGTGGTGGGCATGAAGTGCCCCTTGCGCTCCGCCATCCGCCTCTCGATCAGGGGGCGTTCACCGGTGAGGTGGACGAAGACGACGCCGGGGGCGAAGCTCCGCAACCGATCGCGGTAGGAGCGTTTGAGGGACGAGGCCGCGACGATCCCGCCCCGCAGGTCCGCGCCGCGACGGATCCACTCGCCGATGGCGTCCAGCCAGGGCCACCGGTCGGCGTCGTCCAGCGGGGTGCCCGCCGACATCTTGGCGACGTTGGCCTCGGGGTGGAAGGCGTCGCCCTCGGCGTAGGGGACGCGGAGGGCCTCCGCGAGCAGCCGGCCCACGGTCGTCTTGCCCGTGCCGGCCACGCCCATCACCACAATGACGCGCTGGGAGCTCACGTCGTACCTCGCTGTCCTCGTCGACATCGGTTCGTGCGGCACCACTGAAGCCCATTAAGTAGTACTTATTCAAGAGGGTGGGGGGATACATCACATCTATTGTTCGATCGGCGGTCACCGTACGCTTACGCCATGACCACTGAAGGCAGTCCTGTGCAGGGGCTTCACTCCCGTGTCCTGGACGCTCTCGGTCTCGCGATCACCGCCGGCGAATCCCCGCCGGGCAGCGTCCTGCGCACCGACGAGATCGCCGACCGGTTCGACGCCTCCCGCACCGTGGTCCGCGAAGTCGTCCGCGTCCTGGAATCCATGCAGCTCGTCGAGTCGCGTCGCAGGGTCGGCGTCACCGTGCGCCCGGCGGACCAGTGGAACGTCTACGACCCGCGCGTCATCCGCTGGCGGCTCGCCGGCACCGACCGACCCCGCCAACTGCGCTCCCTGACCGTGCTGCGCTCGGCCGTCGAACCGGTCGCGGCCGCACTGGCCGCGACGCTCGCCACCCCGGAACAGTGCGCGCGGCTCACCGAGGCCGCCCTGGGCATGGTCCGCACCTCGCGCGGCCATCAGTTGGAGGGATACCTGCGCCACGACATCGCCTTCCACCGGATCGTCCTCAACGCCTCGGGCAACGAGATGTTCGCCCGCCTGGGTGACGTCGTCGCCGAGGTGCTGACCGGCCGTACCGAACACGCCGTGATGTTCCACGACCCCGACCCGGCCGCGGTCACCCTGCACGTGCGGGTGGCGGAAGCCGTACGGGAGGGGGACGCGGTCCGCGCCGAGGCGCTGACCCGGCAGATCGCGGTGGGCGCCCTGGAGGAGCTCGACGTACTCGCTCCGTGAGTCACCTCCCGGCCGTGCCCCCGACGGGTTCGAGGAGCCCGCACCGTGCGCCACACCGGGGGCGTGTGGGGACATGCCGAGAGGAACGCCGGCGGACCCGCCTCCCTCGTGGGGCGGGACGACGAACTGGCCGCGTTGGAAGCGGCCTTGGTCGGGAGCCGGCTGATCACCCTCACCGGTCCGGGTGGCGTCGGCAAGAGCCGTCTGGTCCGTCAGGCGCTGGAGACGGGAGTCGGCGACTCCTTCCCCGACGGGGTCCACCGAGCCGACCTCTCGCCACTGCCCGACGACCGTCTGCCGGTGGACACCGCCGCCGACGCGCTCGACCTCGCCGACCACACGCCCCCCGCACCTTCGGCGAAGCCGTCCGGCAGTGGATCGGCGAACGCCGACTGCTCCTCGTGCTGGAACTCGCCGCCGCGCAGTTGACGGACCACGGCGTCGAGGAACTCGCCGAGCGGCTCGCCCGTCGGATCGGCTCGCTCGACGGCGGCCGGGCCGTCCGGCCGCCCCGCCACCGCGCCCTGCGCACCGCCATCGGCTGGAGCCACGCATGGTGCGAGCCCCGCGAACGACTGCCGCGGCTACGGCTGTCCGTGTTCGGCGGCGCCTTCGACGAACCGGCCGTGCGCGCCGTGTGCTCCGCCGCCCCGCTGACCGAGGCCGCCCGGCCCCCGATCAGGCTCCCGCGCGCAGGGCGATCAGCTCGCCGAGGGCCGACTGGTCGGCGGCCGGCAGGCGTCGTTCGGCGTGCAGCATGCGCAGGGCGAGCGTCAACCGTTCCTCGTCCTCGGGACGGTCGAGCGAGGCGAGGTACGGCGGCAGCAGCACGCCCAGTGACTCCAGGTCGCGACGGGAGCACAGCCGCTTCAGCAGCGGCCGTAGCGGATCGGCTGTCTCGGGGGCGGTGGCGCGCAGGCCCCGCGCGATCCGCAGGCGGAGCCAGTCGGCGTACGCTCCGGGCGGCAGGTCGGCCAACCGTGCGGCGGCCGCCTCGAAGTGCGGGCGGGCCTCGTCAGGCCGGCCCAGCTCCAGGTGCGCGCGAGCGATGGCCCCGTGCAGCGACGGGTAGAAGGCCCGGACCCGCTCGTCGCCCACCCGGTCGGCGCGCGCCAGGCAGACGCGGTTCCAGTACAGGGTGTCCTCGGGCGTCGGCTGCCGGCGGGCCAGGTAATGGGCGGCCACGCAAGCCTCGTAGTCGTCGGTGGCCGCGTCCCACGCCTGGCGGAACAGGGCCTCGGCGTCGGCGTCGCGGCCCTCGCCCTCGGCGGTCATGCCCCGGGTGCAGAGCCGTACGACGGTGTTCTCGGGGTTCACGCGGGCGTCCTCGGGGGTGTCGGGGCGGCGGGCGGGAGGGCGACCGGCATCACCAGGGTGGTGAAGCTGCCCTGGTCGGCCGAGCGGACCAGTACCGGGCCGGTGACCTCGGAGAACTCCAGCAGCACGTCGGGCCCCACACCGGCCTCCAGGGCCGCGCCCAGTACGGCGGGGTCGAAGCCGATCCGCACCGGCTCCGGCTGCTCCCGCACGGCGGCCGGCCGGATCGGCGCCGGGGTCCCGTCCGGGAGGGTGACGAGGAGCCGGTCGCGGCCGAGTTCCAAGGCGACGGCGGGAGCGTCCCCGCAGGCGCCGAGCGCGGCGATCAGCGCCACCCGTTCCACGACCACCCGGTGCGAGGGGCCGGGGAGGGCCGCGAGCACCTCCCGATAGGCGGGGAAGGCGCCGCCGGCCACCGGGACCTCGCGCGCCCCGCCCGGGTGGCGGACGGTCAGGGGGGCGCCGGGCCGTGCCACCAGGGTCACCTCGGCGGCCCGAGCCGCCCACGCCCCGAGCTCGACCAGCGTGTCGGCGTCGATCAACAGCCGCCCCGGCGGCCCGGCCGCGGCGCGGGGCCGCAGGGTGCGCAGCGAGAGCCGGTAGCGGTCGGTGGCCACGAAGCGGACCTCGTCCCGGTCGAACTCCACGAGCACGCGTCCGAGCACGGGATGGGCCGGGTCCCGTCCGGCGGCCGGCGCGACCTGGCGGGCCGCGCTCGCCAGTTCGGCCCCGCCCAAGGTGAACTCGCTGCCGCCCGGTCCGGGCGGCAGCCCCTCCAGTGCCGCCCCGAGCGCGGCGTCGGTGGCGCGCCGGGCCTCCCGTACGGCCGCGTGGTGGCGTTCGAGTACGGCCCGTGCCTGCTCGGGGGTCCCGTCGAGTACGGCGACCACGTCGGCCAGCGCCAAACCCGCCTCCCGCAGCCCGCGCAGGAGCGTGGCGCGCGGCTGCTGGTCGGGGGAGTAGGAGCGGTAGCCGGTGACGGGATCGACGTGGGCGGGGAGCAGTACGCGGCAGTCGTCGTAGAAGCGCAGGGCGCTCGGCGCGAGCCCGACGCGACGGCCGAAGGCGCCGATGCCCAGCAGATCGGAAGTGCTGTCGTCCATGACCGAGATCATCGACGTTCATCCCACTTGAAGGTCAACCCTCGTCGTGCAGGTCCACCTCGTCGCCGGCTCAGGCCCGTGTGATTCGCCGCGCCGTGCATCGCCTCGCTGTCGGTCGCGGCGTCGCCCCCGGTCGTCGATCCCGGCGGGCTCGATCCCACGGCTGTGGTCGCGCGCGCCCTCAACCGGGAGCGCATACACCGGGCCGCCTCCCCGACCCCGGACGGGCCCGCCCCGGAATCGACCGGAAGCCGCCCGTCCACGCCCCGTCCGCGCCCCGAGTGCGCCCGGACCGGTCCCGCACGATGAGGGCAGAGGGCCGGAACCGGCTTGTAGGGGGCGCGGGGCGGTGCGATCCTTCCGCCATGTCGCTCACACAACTGCCGGACTACGGGGCGGTCCTCGCGGAGGTGAGGGAAGTGCGGCGCGCCGGGATCGTCCGATTGCGGGAGCTCGGGCTTCCCGTGCTGACCGGCATGTCGGCCGGGCCGGGGGAGGGGAGCCCCGGCGAGCCGCGCTTCCCCGCCGTCGAACGGCTGCTGCGCACCGCCGTGGCCGCGATGGGCGGCGGAACCCTCCAGGAGGCCGCGGAGTACAGCCTCGGTCTCGCCCGCGGCACCCGGGACTGGCCGCCCGCCGACCGGCGCAGACGGGCCGCCCAGGTGTACGGGGTGAGCGTGGAGCGGTTCCGCAAGCACCAGGAGCTGATGGTGCTCGGCCAACTCGCCGAGCAGCTCGTGCGCGGCGCGGCCGGGGGAGAGGACGAGCCGGCGGGCGCCGCCCCGCCCGGCCCCGCGCGCCGACTCGCCCCGAGCCACCGGCGGATCGAGGTCACGGCCGGTGACTACACGCACCACGTCACCCTGCACGTACACGCCGTCGACCTGCTGCGGGACATCGACGTGATCGTGTCCCCCTCCAACACCCACTTCGCCCTGCCCGAGCCGTACAAGTCCTCCGTCGCCGCGTCCCTGCGGCGCGCCGGCGCCCACCGGGACCCCGCCGGCCGGCTGGTCGAGGACCGGATCCGGGACGAACTGCGTTCCTGGACGGACCGGTTCGCGCCCGGCGCCCTGCCCGTCGCGCCCGGAACGGTGGCCGTGACCGGCGCCGGGGCCCTGGCCCACCAGGGCATCCGGCGCATCCACCACGCCGCGGTGGCCGTGCCCCGTCCCGGAACCAACGACTACGACGTACTGCCCGCCGACGTCACGCGGGCCGTCACCCGGGTCTTCGCCCTGCTCGCCGAGTCGGGCGGACCGAAGGCGCGAGCGGCGCAGGGGATGCCGGAGGAGCCCCTCAGGTCCGTCTGTCTTCCCCTCCTGGGCGCCGGGCGCGGCGGCCTCACCCCGACCGAGAGCTTCTCCGCGCTCTGGGCGGCCGTGGAGGCGGAACTCGCGCGCGGCGGCGGCTGGGACATCCACATCCTGGTCCGTCGCACCGAACGTGCCGCACTGGTCGCCGAGTTACTCACCGGCGTCGGCGTGCCCGCCGACGCCTCCCCGGGCGCCCTGCCCCTCGCCGCCCCGCCCCTCGCCGCCCTGCCGCTCGTCGCCCCGCCCGCCGGACGGCCGTCATGAGCGACGCCCGCATCCGGCTGGCCACCGTCGCGGCCGAGTGGGACGAGCTGCGGCCCCGCCTCGAACCGGCGGCCCTGGACACCCTCTCCCTCCTGCTCGCCCGATGGCGCGGGACCACCGGCGAAGCGGCCGAGCACGCCGCCCGGCACGCCGCCCGGCTGCTCGCCGAGCAACTGCCCGACCGGTTCCCCGACGGCGGTCGACTGATCGCCGCCCCCTCGCGCCCCGACGCCCGCCACCTCGGCTTCAGCGCCGACGACCTGGCCGTCCTCGTACTCGACGGCCACCGCATGGTGGGGCCCGTCCTCGGCGAGGTGCGCGAACGGTTGCTCGCCGCGCCCTCCCTCGACGCCGCCGAAGCCGCCGGGCGCGGCTGCGACCCGTACGCCCCCGTCCTGATCAGGCTGCGCGGGCCGGGCGGCCCGGTCCGGCTCCCCGCCTTCCAGTTCGACCGCGACGGCCGAGTCCTGGAGGTGGTCCGCGAGGTGAACCCCCTCCTCGATGCGGACCTCGACCCCTGGGGCGCGGCGGACTGGTGGCTGTCCCCGAACGCCTGGTTGGACGAGGTTCCCGCCCGGCTGCTCGGGACGGCCGCGGAACTCCAGGTGCTCATGGCCGCCCGGTTCCTCGGCGAAGGGGAGTGACCCGTGCCGCACTACCGGCCGCCCGCCGAGCCCACCGCCACCCCGGCCAAGGTGACCCTCGCCGCGGGCACCACGCTCTACCGGGTGCACTCGGAGCGCCGGGCCGCCACCGGCTTCAACCCGGTGCCCGCGCACTGCCTGTACGGCGGAGGCCGCTTCGACGCCACCGCCTGCGATCCCTACGCCTACCTCTACGCCGGACTCACCCCCGAGGCCGCCGTCAGCGAGAGCGTCCTGCACTCGCTGCCCTTCGACCCGGCGGGCGGGGCGCGACTGGTACCCCGGGCCGCCGTCAACGGCCGCAGGCTGTCCGTCCTTCGGCCGACCGTCGACCTCGACCTGGTCTCGCTGGTCACCGGCCAGGACCTCGCCGCCGTGCACCAGGACAGCTGGCTGGTGCAGACGGAGGCCCGCGACTACCCGTACACCCGGGACTGGGCGCACTGGATCCGCGCCCACACGGACCCTTGGGCGCGGGGATTCCTCTGGTCGTCCAAACGGGACCCGGGAGCACGGGCGTTGGTCCTCTTCGGCGACCGCTGCCCGCCCGATGCCCTGGTCGCCACCGCCGACACGCCGATCGACTTCGCGACGACCGACGGACGGCACTGGCTCGACGAGGTGTTGTCGCCCTACCACGCCCGCCTCGCCCCCTGAAATCCCCGGCTGAACCCGCCCCCGGAACCCGACCCTTGAACCCCCCTCCGAACAGGAGCCGCCATGGAGGACGTGGACCGGTTCGCCGCCTGGCGGATCGAGCGAGAACAGGCCCTGGAAGCACTCGCCGGCCTGGCCCCCGGCGACCCGCGCGCGGTGGAACTCCACTGCAAGGCGGGCGAGGCGAGCTACGCGCTCCACGAGGCATCGGGCGGCCGTGCAGACCGGAGGCTGGCGGCCGAGGCCTTCGCGCACGCGTTCCGGCACCCGGCCGGCGGCCCGATCCCGGCACGTCACCGGATCATGTACGGCCACCTGCTGGCCCTCGACCACGACGAGGAGCCCGGCCCCGTACTCGCCGCCCGCGTCCACTCCCTCCTGACGCAGGGCCTGGCAGGGTTGCCCGACGACCACGACCACCAGGACATGGCCGTCTTCGCCCGCCGGCTGCTCGCCTTCATCACCAAGATCCGCTTCCTGGAGACCGCCGACGACCCCGCCCTGCTCGACCCCGCCCTGCTTCACGAGGCCCTGGAGGCCAACCGACTCGCCCTCGACGACGTCGACGGCCCCGACCCGGAACTCGACGAGGTCCTCGGCGGGCTGTGGCAGTACCACGGCGGCCTGACGAACGAGGCGGCCTCCTACGCGACCTCCGCGCGCCACTACGCCCAGGTGCCGGCCGGCGGTGGACCGGACCGGGACCTGCCACTGATCCGCCAGGCCCGTTCGGCCTCCCTGGTGATGTGGGGCCACACGGCCGCGGACCGCGCCGCGCTGGAGGAGGGGTACGAGGAGGGGCTGCGCGCCCTGGCCGCCGTGCGCGGCGCCTCGCCGGAGCCGACGTGGGCGCGGGACACCCGACTGCGCGTGACGTTCGCGCGCACGCTGATCGCGGGCACCTGGGCCGACGAGGAGGAAGGGGCCCGAGCCGAGGCGGAGATCGCCGAACTGCTGTCCACCGAAGCGGAGATGGACGCCCTTCCGGTGCTGTACCTGGGCATGTTCGGCCGCCTGCTCTGCGTCCGGGGCCACGCGCGCCTCGACGCCGCGCTGCTCGATCACGCCGTCGCCCTGCTCACGCGGGCGTTCGACCGGTGGGACACCGCGAACGACGGTGCGATCACCGAGACCGCGCTCGCCCTGGCGGCGGTCCAGCACCTGAGGTTCGACATGGACGGGGACACCGAACGCCTACGGGTCGTCGTGCGCGCGGTGCGACGGGTCCGCCAGGGCGAGCGACTCTCGCCGGAGGTCACCGACATGGCGCTGGGCCTGCTCGGGGCGGCGCTGGTCGGGCTGCCCGAATCCGCGCGGCCCGACGCCGGCCCGGACGTGGTGTCCGACGAGGAGCTGGCGCGCGCGTACGAACGCTTCCAACGGACCGCGATGGAAGGGGAGTTCGACTTCGGCATGGACAATCACCTGCTCGCCGACGACCCGCGGTCGCGGGAGCGGTGGGAGCGCCGCTTCTCGGTGCTGTTCGAGGGCTGGGAGCGGACCGAGCCGGGCAGCCTCTCCCGCGCGGAGCGCGCCGGGACGCTCCTCGCGGCGATGCCCATGCTCGACCCCCACGGGGACCGGATGGGCGCGGAACGCGAGGAGCGACTGGTAGGGGCGATGTCGTCCTACGCCGACGCCCATCCCGAATGGCGCGCCCGGGGCCATGCAGGCCTCGCCGGCTGGCGGTTCGCCCAAGGCATGGCGGGTTCGCCTCCCCGACTGACGCAGGCGCTGGAACACTTCGACCTCGCGATCGCCGCGGGGAACACCAGCCCCTGGTTGCGCTACGGACGACACCAGGCCATGCGTCAACTCGCCCAACTGCGCGGTGTGACCGAGGGATCGGCGGCCGGCGGCGCCGAATGGGACGCGGTGGTGGGCGCCTTGGGTCTGTCCCCGCACATGGACGAGCTGCTGAAGTGTCAGGACGCCGCGGCCCAGGTGCGTCTCGCGGCCAGACGGGGAGATCTCGCGGCGGCCGACCGCGGCCTGGGCCTCGTCGCCGGGGTCGTCGGGCGACTGGAGCCGGGAAGCACCTCCCACACCGAGGCATGGGTGCTGCTGGAGACCGCCCGGATGTCCCGGGAGGACCTCGCGGACCGGCTCGGCGCACCACCCGCCCCGACGCCGGCCGGCCGGCCGTCGATCGCCGAAATGCGCCTGCGGACCGCGAAGTTCCCGCGACAGCACCACGCCCACCTGCTGGGCGCGATGGCCCTCGTGTGGCAGCGCGAAGCGCTGCAGCGCGCGGACGTGCCCGGCATCCGGGAAGCCCTGGCGGTGGTGGAGGAGGCGCTCGCCCTGTCGGCGCCGGGGAGCGAGGCCTGGATCCGCTTCGCCTCGAACGCCGGCAGCGTCCGCAGCGCCCTGGTCATGGCCGATCCCCGGCCCGGATCCCCCGACCGGGCCCGGGACCTGGAGCGTGCCATCACCCTGCTCGAAGGAGCGGCGCGGGCCATGGAAGGACCCGAGCACCGGTTGTGGGCCGTCACCACGCAAGCCCTCGGCCGCTGCCACCGGGTCCGCGCGGACCCGGCCCGCCGCGACCGGGAGAACGGCCGACGCCTCGGCCTCGAATCGCTGCGCGGGTTCGTCTGGTCCTCCCTGCTCCAGTCCGGCAGCCAGGACGCTGCCGAGGCCGGCCGCCTGGCGACGGAACTCTCGGGGGAGGTGGTCGGCTGGTGCCTCGCCGACGGCGCGCCGGACGACGCCGTGCGGGCCCTCGACGCCTGCCGGGGCCTGGTCCTGCACGCGGCGACCACCAGCCGGTCGGTGCCCGAACGGCTCATCGCCGTCGGCCGGGAAGACCTGGCCCGGGAGTGGCTGAGCCGGGGCGCCGACGAGGCGGCCGACGACGTACCGAGCACACTGCGCCGCAGTGTCGTCCTCGCTCTGACCGAGGGCGACACCCGGCTCCTCGACCCGCCCTCGCCCACCGAGATCGGGGCCGGACTGCGCGCCCACCGCAAGGACGCCCTGGTCTACCTCGTGCCGTCCACGAGCGACTGCCCCGGGACCGCGCTGGTGGTCACCTCGCGCGGCGAGACGCGGGAGGTGCCGCTGTCGAGCCTGCGCGAGGACGCCGCGCCGCTGCGCCGCTACCGGCCCGCCGCCGCGGGACGCGACATGCAGCCGGTCCCCGGGTACGGCGGGCCCCGGCCCGAACCGGCCCCGCCGCTCCGCGACCAGCTCGACCGGCTCTGCTCGTGGGCCTGGCGGGTCGCCGTCCGGCCGCTGCTCGACGTCTTCCAGGTGTCCGACCGGCCCGGACGCGTCCCCCGTCTGGTGCTCGTCCCGATGGGTTCGCTCGGTCTGGTCCCCTGGCACGCCGCCTTCGCCGCCGACGCGAGCGGCCGCCGCGCGTACGCGATCGAGCGCGCGGAGTTCTCGTACGCGGCCTCCGCACGCCTGCTGTGCGAGGTCGCCGGCCGGCCGCGAGCCCGGCACGAGGGGACCGCGCTGGTGGTCGGCGACCCCACCGGGGACCTCCCGTACGCGGGGGAGGAGGCCGACGCCGTACGACGGGTCTTCTACCCCGACGGGCGGTACCTGGGGCTGCGCACCGGGGACGGCAGCCCCGACCAGGTCGCACGGTGGCTGCGCGAGCACGGCGACGAGGGCGCGGTCGTGCACCTGGCCTGCCACGGCACCGTGACGGAGAACCGGCCGCGCAGCTCCTACCTTTCCCTCAAGGGCGGCGAGTTGACCGCCGAGGAGCTGGCCGACGCCGTGCACGGGCGGCTCGGCCTGGTCGTCCTCGCCGCCTGCCGCAGCCAGGTCTCGGGACGCGGCCACAACGAGGCGTACAGCCTGTCCTCGGCCTTCCTGGTGGCGGGCAGCCGCTCGGTGATCGGCTCCCTCTGGCCGGTCCCGGACGACGCGACGTCCGTGCTGATGTTCATGACCCACCACTTCCTGCGCCGGGAACAGGAGCCGCCCGCACGGGCGTTGCGGCGGGCCCAACTGTGGATGCTGGACCCGGGACGGCAGGTGCCGGACGGGCTGCCGCCGGCCCTGACGGCCCGGCTGGCGCACCTCGACCCGCACGACCTCAGCGCCTGGGCCGGCTTCACCCACCTCGGGCAGTGACCCCCCCCAGGCCTTCCGGGCGCTACCCGGGGCCCGAGGTGCGCAAGGCCACCGTGCTCGCCGCCCACTGCCCCGCCCCGGCGGGCCGCGCGGCCACCATGTCCCGCGCACCGGGCGCGGCGAGGCGCAGCAGGGCCTCGGCCGGCGGACCCGCCGCGGACCGGTGGGACCCGGCGAGGGGGTCCCACCGGTCCAGGTGGAACGGCACCGTGTTCAGTTCCCCCTCGGCCACCACCAGCGTCAGCCAGTCCCGCGCGAACGCCCCCGGCCGGCCCGTCCGCGAGGCGGGCAGCACCATCCGGATCGGATCCCCGTCCAGCGCGTGCCCGGTCATCCCACCGCCGATGAACTGACCGGGGAAGAGCGTCGAACCGGCGCCGTAGCGGTCGTCCAGGTTGATCAGTACGCACCACAACGGCCGGGGACCGGTGTTGCGCAGCCGGACGGTCACCCAGGGCGCGCGCGGGCCGTCGTAGGCGAGGGCGATCTCGCCGTTCCCGTCGGGCCGCAGCGGCTCCTCCTCCCCCCAGGGGACCACCTCCACCCGAACCCGCCCGGCCAGCGGCGAGAGCCCCGCGTCCAGATCGCGGATCCGGTGCCAGTGCGTCAGCCGGGCCAGACAGTCGGTCAGCCGCGCCGCGCCGGCGGCGCCGGCCAGTGGCAGCGGATCCACGTACGGGGAACCGTCGCGCCGCAGCACGTGGGCCCGCGCGCCGCGCACCTCCACGCGGAACCAGACCCGAGCCGACCGGGCCTCCACCGAGTCGGCGACGACCGGCCGCAGCAGCGGCGACGGGGGCAGGGTGACGCCGTCCCCGTCGAGCACCACCGCGGCCGGGGGCAGTGCCAGGGCCGACAGGGTCACGGGCCGCACCGATCCGGGCTCGGGGGTCCAGCCGTCCGGATCGACCAGGGACCGGTCCGCGCGCACCGTCCGGACCCGTAGGACCCCCTCCGCCGCCGCGAACTCGGTGCCGGCCCCACCGGTCAGCCCGTGCACCCGCCCGCAGTCCACCTCCCAGCCCTGCGGCCCCTCCCGCAGCAGGTACGGGCTCGCTCCGGCGCCCCCGTCCGCGGGCCCGGACAGTACCGGCCGGTCCGCGAGTCCGCCCGGCTCGGCCGGGAACAGGACCGGCTGCTGCCCGGAAAGCACCCGCCGCACCCCCGCGTCGGCCGCGGCGAGCAACTCCCGGCCGGTGACCGAGGGCCGGGCCCCGCGCAACGCCTCCAGCAGGGCGTGGGAGAACACCCCGTGCACGACCGCCCCGCCCGGAGCGTCGAAGCGACGCTCGTGGGAGAGCTGCCCGATCCGGCTCGCCGCCAGCAGCAGGTGGCGCGGCCGGGTGTCGGGCCCGACCGCGTCCCGGGAGACCGGGGGCGGCTCCCAGCCGGGCAGGGGCGGGAGGTAGCGGACGGTCGTCCCGTCCGCACGGCTCGCGCCGCCGGAGAAGCAGCAGTCCAAGGCCGCCACCACGTGCCCGCCGCCCGTCGCCACCGAGTCGAGCAGGGGGCCCAGCCGCTTGTCCGGCAGCGGCCCGTCCGCGCACACCACCGCCTGGCACCGGCCGGTCGGCTCGATCCTCAGCTCCTGCGGGGTGCTCGCCCCGTACTCCGTGCCGTGCCCGCTGAACCAGAACAGCGCGGTGTCCCCGGGGCCGGCCTGCCCCAGGTGCGTGCGGACGGCCTCCTCCACCGCCGCGACCGTGGCCTCCCCGTTCAGCAGGGTCAGCGCCCGCAGCCGGCCCGGCGCCCGGCGTTCCAGCGCCGGGCCGGCCGCGGCGACGTCGTTCACACAGCCGCGCAGCCGCGCGCGGACCCCGATCCGGTACTCGTCGATGCCCACGAGCAGGGCGTAGACCGTCCCCATGCGCCCAGTCTTCCAGCGGACCGGTCCGGCGGGTGGCCGAAGTCCGGGCGAATCGGGGTCACTTCACGGCAAGGGTGGGGCGCGGCGTCGGGTCGGGTGCCCGGGGAGAGTCGCCGGCGGCGATCAGCCGGCGGCCGTACGGGGCTTCGTCTGCTGGACGGCCCAGCCGTTGCCGTCCGGGTCCGAGAAGTACACGAAGGACCCCCAGGGCATGTCCTGGACCTCCGTGACCTCCACGCCCCGTCCCCGCAGGTCGGCGTGGGCCGCCTCGATGTCGGCCACCACCACCTGCATGTTGTCCAAGGAGCCGGGGACCATCCGGGTGAGTCCCTTGCCCAGCGCGATCGAACAGGCCGATCCGGGCGGGGTCAGCTGGACGAAGCGGATCTCCTCGCTGACCGTGACGTCGTGGTCGGCGTGGAAGCCGATCTTCTCGTAGAAGGCCTTGGCCCGGTCGACATCGGTGACGGGGACGGCGACCAGCTCCAGCTTGATGTCCATCACGACCTCCACGATCGGCGGCGGCCCCGGACCGCGGGCCTTCCGGCATCATGCGCCCGGGGCGGCCGTCCCGCCGCCCGGCGCGACCGCGACCGCCCTGCCGGCCTCGGCCGCACCGCCGGCCCCGATGGACGCGGTGGGGCCGCCGGACCCGGTGTCGCCGGCGCCGCCGGTGTCCTCGGCGTCCCCGGTGTCCTCTGAGGCGAACTGGGTCCGGTACAGCTCCTCGTACCGCCCGCCCGCCGCCAGCAGCTCGGCGTGCGTACCCCGCTCCACGATCCGACCCTCCTCCACCACCAGGATCTGATCGGCGGCCTGCACGGTCGACAACCGGTGCGCGATCACCACGGCGGTCCGACCGGCCAGTGCTTCGGCGAGGGCCTCCTGGACCGCCGCCTCCGAGGTGGAGTCCAGGTGGGCAGTGGCCTCGTCGAGGATCACCACCCGCTGACGGGCCAGCAGCAGCCGGGCGATGGTCAGCCGCTGCCGTTCACCGCCCGAGAGCCGGTAGCCGCGTTCACCGACGACGGTGTCGAGGCCGTCGGGCAGCGAGGCGACGAGCCCGTCCAGTCGGGAGCGGCGCAGCGCCTCCCAGATCTCCTCCTCGGCGGCCTCGGGCCGGGCCAGCAGCAGGTTGGCCCGCACCGACTCGTGGAAGAGGTGGCCGTCCTGGGTGACCATGCCGAGGGTCGCCCGGATCGAGTCGGCCGTGAGGTCCCGTACGTCGATGCCGGCGAGCCGCACGGCGCCCGCGTCCGCGTCGTACAGGCGGGGCAGCAACTGCGCGATCGTCGACTTGCCGGCGCCGGAGGAACCGACCAGGGCGATCATCTGCCCGGGCTCCGCCCGGAACGACACCTCGTGGAGCACCTCGGTGCCGCCCCGGGCATCCAGGGTGGCGACCTCCTCCAGGGAGGCCAGCGAGACCCGCTCGGCGGAGGGGTACCCGAAGGACACCCGATCGAACTCCACCGCGACCGGGCCCTCCGGCACGCACACGGCGTCGGGCTTCTGCTCGATGAGGGGCTTCAGGTCGAGGATCTCGAAGACCCGCTCGAAGCTGACCATGGCACTCATGACCTCGACGCGGGCGCCGGCGAGCGCCGTCAGCGGGGAGTAGAGCCGGGTGAGCAGCAGGGCGAGGGCGACGACGGAGCCGGCCTCCAGGGTGCCGCGCAGCGCGTAGTACCCGCCGAGCCCGTAGACCAGCGCGAGGGCCAGGGCCGAGACCAAGGTGAGGGCGGTGATGAACGCGGACTGGGCCATCGCCGTGCGGACGCCGATGTCCCGCACCCGGGCCGCGCGGGCGGCGAACTCGGCGGATTCGTCGGCGGGCCGGCCGAACAGTTTGACGAGGGTGGCGCCGGGCGCGGAGAACCGTTCCGTCATCTGGGTGCCCATCGCGGCGTTGAGGGTCGACGCCTCGCGCTGCATGGCCGCCATGCGCGTGCCCATCCGACGGGCCGGCAGCACGAACACCGGGAGCAGGACCAGCGCCAGCAGGGTGATCTGCCAGGAGATGCTCAGCATCACGACGAGGGTCAGCAGCAGGGTGACGGTGTTGGACACCACCCCGGAGAGGGTGTTGCTGAAGGCCCGCTGGGCCCCGATCACGTCGTTGTTGAGGCGACTGACCAGGGCTCCGGTCCGGGTGCGGGTGAAGAAGGCGACCGGCATGCGCTGTACGTGGTCGAAGACCGCCGTCCGCAGGTCCAGGATCAACCCCTCGCCGAGGGTGGACGACAACTTGCGGGTCAACAGCCCGAGCCCCGCCTCGGCGACCGCGATCACCGCGATGAGCAGGGCGAGCCGGGTGACGCGGGCACTCTCCCCGCCCCCGACGATCGTGTCCACGACGCGGCTGGCGAGCAGGGGAGTGGCGACCGCGAGCAGCGCCGTGACGACGCTGAGCAGCAGGAAGAGGGTCAGCCCGCGGCGGTGCGGGCGGGCGAAGGCGGCGACTCGCCGCAGGCTCGCCCGGGAGAGCGGGCGACGGTCCTGCTGGGCGTTGATCGCGCTGTGGAGCGAGGTCCAGGCGGTGACTTCCATGTCCATGACGCGAACGTTATGACCTCAACCAAACTTGAGGTCAAGCCGTCGTCCTTCACGTGCCCTGGATGGGCGCCAACCTCCCCTCACACGAGGGACTTTGGAGACCCTCGTGCGTTGTCGGAGGGCGGTGGCATCATCGGGGGATGACGCAGGGATCAGAGTCCGTTCCGTCCGCCCGCCCCTCCCGCCCGGCAGCCGACAGCGTCCTCGACCACTTCGAACAGTGGGCCCGGGACACCCCGGACGCCCGCGCCGTCACCGCAGTCCCCGGCGCCCTCACGTACGGGGAACTCGACGTCCGGGCCAACCGGTTGGCCCGCCATCTCCTGGCCGCCGGTCTGCCGCCCGGCGGGCTCGTGGCCATCGGCACGGCCCGGCAGAGCGAGATCCTCGTCGCCCTGCTCGCCACCCTGAAGGCAGGCGGCACGTACGTCGTCCTCGACGTGGAGACCTCGGGCAGCGGACCGCGCCGGCTCGCCACCCTGGAACCCTTCGCCGTCCTCGCCCACGCCGCCCACCAGGCCCGCCTCGACGACGGCCGTGGCCTGCGGTTCATCCGCCTCGGCGCGGAAGCCGGCGCGATCAACCAGCGGTCCGGCGAACCTCCCGCCCGCTCCCGCGCCCGGGACGCGCTGCTCCAGTTCACCGGCGCGGCGGAGCCGCGCGCGGCGGCCCTCACCCACGCCCTGCTGCTCGCCGCCCACGAGGCCTGGAGCGCGGTGGCCCGGCCGACGCCCGAGGACCGGCACCTGATCACCAGCGGGTCCGACGTCACCCCCTTCACCACCGGCTGGACCCGGGCCCTGTGCTCGGGCGGCTCCCTCGTCCTCCCCGACCGGGGCCCGTGGACGCCCGACACCATCCGGGCGGCCGTCGGGGCCGAACGGGTCACCGTCGTGCACACCGATCCGGCGGGCGCGACCCGCCTGCTCCTGCCCGAACGCGAAACCCTCCTCGTCCCCCGCCCCGGGGTGCCCCTGCCCCGCCAGGACGACGACGCGGCGCGGTCGGTGCGCCTGCTCCACGTCACGGGCGACCGGCTCCACCTCGACCAACAGGCCGACTTCCAGGCCCGGTTGCGCCCCGGCGGTCGGGTGCTCAACGTCTACGGTTCCACCGAGACCGCCGGCATCGGCACCTGGTTCGAACTGTCCCAACTCCCCGGCCCGCTGGACGCGCCCGAGGAACTCTCCCTGCTCGGCACCCCGTTCCCCGGCTGCCGCGCCGAACTCCGGGAGGGGGAGCTGTACCTCGGTCCGCCCGACGGCGGCGACGCGGTCCCCACCGGCGACCTCGCCCGCGCGCGCCCCGACGGGCTGTGGGAGTTCCGGGGCCGGCTCCGGGACCGGATCCCCCTCGACGGCCGTCCCTTCGACCCCCACCCCCTGGAAGCCCTGATCCGCTCCCACGCACACATCGGCGCCGCCCTCGTGGCCGAGATCGAGGTCGGCGCGGGGGCGCGACGACTCGTCGCGTACATCAGCCCACCGCCCGGCGGGGGCACCTGGCTGCCGGGCGGCGACCTGCCCGACTCCGATCAACTCCGCGACCACCTGCGGGGGAAGGTGCCCGAGGAGCGGATCCCGCGCACGGTGGTCAGGCTGCGCGCCCTGCCGCGCAACCCGGCGGGGCAGGAGGACCGGACCGCCCTGCCGCGCCCGCCCCGGCTGACCGACCCGGCGACGCCGATCCGCAGGACGGGCGGCAAGTACGCGGCCCCGGCGGGCGGCACGGAGTGCCCGACCGGCTGCGCCACCGGCTGCGGAACTCTCGTTCTCGGCGTCATGGCGCTCATCTTCACCGATGTGCTCTGGCCCGGCTCGACCGAGCTCGGCGGCGTACCGGCCCCCTGGGCGCCCCTGTTCTTCATCCTCTACCTGTGCGAGTGCCTGGCCTTCGGCGCGGGCCTGATGTTCCTGTTCACCGGCCGTCCGAGGATGCGGGAACAGGGTCGCGGTGCGGGCATCACCACCGCCGCCCACCTGGCCGTGGTCTACCTGCTCGTCGCCTGGTGGCCCCAGGACAACCTCTACCGCCTGGCGGCCAAAGGCGACCTGCCCCGCCAGGCCGCCCTGGTCTACGCCTTCAACGTCCCCCTGATGATCGCCGCGGCGATCGTCGCCGCCTACGTCATCCGCAAACCCGCCTCGGCGTTCGACTTCGACGACTGAACCACATACCCGACCGTTCGGCCGACGCGGACCCGTCCGCGTCGGCGGCCCATCCGGGCCCGGACGGCGGCCCGTCGGGCGCGTCGAGACCCAGCGCCTTCCCGATCCCGCGTGCCTCGGCCCGCACCAGCGCCTCCGCCGCGTCCAGCGCCTCCCTGCCGTGCGCGGCCACCAACACGCCCAGCCACGGCGCCGGATCGCCGGCCCCGGTCGGGATCGCCGGAACGAACACCGCCCCGAGCGCCGCGCACCCGCGCGCCAGGTCCGCGCACAGTTCGTCCGCCTGCGCCACCGGCAGCCTGGCCCCCAACTCCACCCGGTCCACGATCCGTACGAGGTGCCCGGCGCCGCGCAGCGCGTCGAGCCGGGCCGCCACCATGAAGGCGGCCGACGGCCCGGTCAGCCGCAGATTGGTCTCGGTCGGCGCCAGCAGCCCCGCCCCGTCGACGACGAAGTCCACGTCGAACCAGCCCCGGTAGCCGGCCTCCGCCAACTCCCGACCCACCGCCGCCCCGAACCGCGACAGGGGCCCCCGCGCCGCCGCGGGCACCACCCCGGGGCCGACCGTCGCACCCCGGTAGCCCCCGCCGACGACGTCCATCACCGCCCCGCCGACCGTGTGGACCCGCCCCGCGCCGTCCACGAATCCGTCGTACGTCAGATCACCCGGGCCGTCCGCCCCCGCCGGACCGGACACGTACTCCTCCACCAGGAGCGGGCCGCGGGGCAGCCCGCGGACCAGCGCACGGACCCCGCCCGCGGCCCGCACCCGCTCGGGCGAGGCGTACGTGGTGCCCGACCCCCCCACGCCGTGCTCCGATTTCAGAACACTGCTCTCGCCGCGCGCCACCCGGGCCGACAGCAGCCGCACCGCCTGCCGGCGGCCCGCCGCCCGCCACTGCCCGGGCAACCTGATCCCCGGATGGCCCCCGGCCGCGAGGATCCGGCCGAACAGGGCGTGCGCCGCGGACTTGGACTCGTAGCGCAGGTCGCGGGCCCGCCACGGCCGCCCCGACAGCCGCCCGAAGGGTTCCGTCAGCCCCCACGGGACGAGCACCGGCGCGCCCCGCGTCAGCCGCGCGGCCAGCGCCGGCCGGGACCGTACGGCGTCCGACAGACCGGGACCCGCCTGCGCGAGCGCGTCGTACACCTCCACCTCCCCCCACTCCAACTGCCGTCCGACCAGGCGCGCCCAGCCCGCCGACACCGCGAGCGGCAGCACCAGCGCGGCCGGCCGCGGACCGTAGAAGGCGGCCAGGCAGGCGTAGTGGTGCGCGGCCCGCTGCTCCCGGTCCAGCGAGGGGTCGCCGAACTGCGCGTTGAACTCGGCGACATTGCCCACGTGCACCGAAGGCCCCCCGCCCGTCCACGCCCGCGCCCAGTCCGCGAGCGGGACGGGCGCCACCTCGAAGCGGACCAGCCCCCGCGGGGCCCCCGGCCCGGGCACCGCGCCCATCGCCCGGTAGAACCCGGCCGCGTGCGGATCGGAGTCGATCAGCAGCCGGCGCGCACCCAGGGCGACGGCCCGGCGCAGCACGTCCCGGTACAACAGGCGCCCGACGCCCCGACCGATGACCGCCGGATCCACGAAGAGCAGACCGAGCCGCGACGTGGGGCCGGCGGCATCCCCCTCCAGCGAGGCGAGCCCCCGCACCGTCCCGTCCGCGTCCTCGGCGACGACGATCCGCCGGGTCCCGACCTCGTCCGCCCGGACCCGCAGCTCCTCGGCGCAGCCGGCCAGGAACCCCTCGTCGTACCCCCAGTACGCCTTGGACCGCAGCACCAGCGCGGACAGCTCCCCGGCCTCGTCGGCCCGCGCCGCCCTGAGCTTTGCCACTTCCTGACCTCCCCATGGTCCGCCGCCGGGGCGTGCGATAGATTCGGCCACCCACACGGCGGGACACGCCCTCCCCTTCCTACCCACCCGGAGACAGGCTTCTCAATGAGCGACATCATCAATGGACTTGGTCGCACCAGTGCGTTCGGCGCCCTCGGCCTGGTCCTGCTGATCCTCGGCATCGTCCTGGTGGACGTGCTGACGCCCGGGAAGCTCCCCAAGCAGATCTGGGAGGAGCGCAACCGCAACGCCGCGCTCCTGCTCAGCTCCGCGCTCCTCGGCATCGGCGGGATCGTCTTCACCTCGATCTGGACGACGTACGACGACTTCGGCAAGGGCCTGCTGTCCACCGCCGCGTTCGGCGTGCTCGGACTGGTCCTGATGGCCGTGGCCTTCCTGGTGCTGGACCTGGTGACCCCGGGCAAGCTCGGCGCCATCGTCGTCGACCCGGAGCCGCACCCGGCCGTCTGGGTCACGGCCTCCTGCAACCTCGCCGTGGCGGCGATCGTCGCCGCCTCGATCGCCTGACGCGCACGCCCGCACGCTCGGCCCGGCCCGGCCCACGGCCGGGCCGTCCGTCCATCCGACGGCCGGAAGCACCTGCCGGCCCTCCCGCACCGTCACGGGGATGCCGCCCGCGGCCTTCGACAGTCGCGCCTCGATCCGGCAGAGCCTCCCGCTCGCCTCGCCGAGCGCCCGCCGGCTGTACGGGCTCAGGTGCAGACCGACCCGGCCCGGACCGGCGCCGGCGTCCGCCCGGTGCGCCGCCTCCACCAACAGGCGAACCCGCGCCAGGTCCGTGACGCACAACGCGACCCGGCCCGGGGGTGATCGGTGACACGCGTCGCGTAGACGTCCGCGAAGGCCCCCCGCCCCTGATCGCCGACCGCCCGCGCGAGGCGCAGACCCTCGGGGGTGTTGGCCGGGGTGCCCTCGACCGACGTCGGCGGGGCCTGCGGCTCGCGCCGCTCCGACGCGGGACAGCCCCTCGCGCCGACACCGGATCGTCCGGGAACATGACCGGTTCCCTCCGCCCGGCCCGACATGATCCGGAACCACCTAGGCCAGCCCCAGCGCGAACACCGCGAAGCCCGCCGCCAGCAGGCCCGCCGCGGTCCGCCGCACCGCGGTCGCCCCGGTCCACGGTTCCTCGAACCGCCGGGCGTACCGGGCGATCCCCACCAACAGCGCGGCGAAGACCGGCAACCACGACGCCCGGGCCAGGAGCCACCCCACACTGTCCGGGGCGGTCGTCAGTCCGCCCGCCCCGCCGAGGAGGGAACCGGGCACGGCCGCCGCCAGCATCGCCGTCTGGTGCCAGCACAGGACCGTCATCGCGCACAGGTTCACGACGACGACCGGCGCCCACAGCGCCGGCCGGGCGAGGACCCGCGCCAGCCGGTCCCGCAGCAGGATCGCCGCCCCCGACTGGGCCGCCGCCAGGGCGAGCACGAGCAGCGACGGCGGGTGCGAGTTGGTCCGTGCCTCACCCGGCACGCCCACCATCGACGCCGGGTAGTGGAACACCGTCAGCAGCGCCGCGAACACCGCGGACCCGCCGACGAGCAGCAGCCACGCCCCGCGCCGGTCGACGCGCCGCTCGCCCCAGGACACCCCCAACTGGTACGCGAACAGCCAGCCCGGCAGGATGTTCACCAGGGCCACCCAGGACGGCACCGAGTCCGCGAGCGGCCCGTAGCGCAGGAAGTCCACCACCGCCACCGACCCGAACAACGGGGCCGCCGCCCAGCCTCCGAGCCGGCGCGCCGCCCGCACGCAGTACGGGGTCAGCGCGGTGACCACCACGTACACGCCCACGAACCACAGCGGCTGGACCACCAACGTCGCCCCGGTCCGCAGCGTCGTCTCCGGCACCCCGGCCGCGTACGCCACCGGCGCGGCCAACGCCCACACCGCGGTGACCCCGAGCACCGGCCGCCCCAGCCTGACGATCCGCCCCCTCAGCCACGCCACGGTCGAGCCTTCGCGACGCCGGAACGACAGCACCGACGCGTACCCGCCCACCAGGAAGAAGACGCCGAGCATCTGCAGCACCCAACTGGCCGGGGCCAGGCCGCCGAACGTCGCCAGCGGACTCGCGTTGTGCAGCGCGCCCTCGCCGTCGAGGGTCAGACCGCCCAGCATCCAGTGCCCGATCGGCACGGCGAGCAGGGCCAGGGCGCGCAGCCCGTCGATCGCCCGATCCCGGTGGGCGGGGGTGCGCGCCTCGATCCGGTGCGCCGTCGCCCGCAGCGAGGTCGTCACGCTCATCGGGCCACCCCGTCCGCGATCGACGCGAAGGCCGCCAACGAGCGGGTGCCCGGGGCGAAGTACCCGGTGTGACCCCGTACGTCGCCGGCGGGGATCCGGCGGGCGCCGAACGCCGGGGACGTCGGGTCGGCGCCGTGTCCGATGCCGGCGACCTCCACGTTCGGTACGTCCGCGATCCAGTCGGAGGGGCCGCGCGCCGCCCAGACCCGCGCCGTCGTGCCCAGCCCGGCGGCCGTCCCCGCCCGCATCCCCGGGGAACCGAACACGACGACGTCGCTCGCGTCCGTGTGCCGGGCCGCGAGCCCGCACACCACCGAGCCGTAGCTGTGGCAGAACAGCACCGGGTCCGGCGCGCCCACCGCGTCCAACCCGGCGGTGAACCGGGCGAGCCGGACCGCCCCGACCTCCGCCAGCCGCCCGTCGGCCGCGTCCAGCCCCACCCCCACCGGGGTGGTGTACCCGGTCCACGCCACGACGGCCGTGTCCCCGGCCGCCGCCGCGCGCAGCGCCCGCGCCATCCCGGCGGGGCCGGTGTGCGGCGTGCGCCGCGCGTCGTACGCGGTCGCGTCGTTGTCGGAGCCCGGCACGATCACCGACACGTGCGCCGCGTGCTCCAGATCCCCGAACACCTCCGCGACCTGACCCCGGCCGCGCGGGTCGAAGGCCAGGATGCGGCGGCCGGGTCCCGCCAGGGAGGCGAACCGGGCGTCGCCCGTCGCGAGGACCGCCAGCCGGTTGGCCTCGTACCTCAGAGGGAGCGGAGCACCCTCCAGATTGCCCACCACCAGGGGGTGGCGGACCAAGAGCCGCCGCCGCCCGGCCTCGTCCAGCCCGGCGAAGAACGCCGCGACCTCCCGGGGCGGGGCGCCCGCCGGGTCGGGCAACCGCCGGCCGGACACGCTGTCGGCCCGCCAGGCGTCGGCGCCCGGCGGCGGGCCGGTGACCGCCCGCTGGCTGTCCGCCGAAGCCCATCCCGCGGTCCCCGCGACCACGGCCACCGCGACGGCGGCGGTGACCAGTGTCCTTCCGAAGCGGCGCATGCCCCTTCTCCTCTCCTCGTGACGAGGAGGAAGGTAGGAAGGAGGTACCGGCCGGCACGTCCGACCGTGGAGCCAACTCCGATGTCATACCCCGGTAGGGGGTGGAGGAGAGGCGTCGCCCGCGATCAGGCGCCGGCGCCGGGACGCACCAGCCCAGCCTCGTAGGCGAAGATCACGGCCTGGGCCCGGTCCCGGAGGTCCAGTTTGGACAGCACCTTGCCGATGTGCGTCTTCACCGTCTGCTCCGCCAGCACCAGATGCCCGGCGATCTCCTGGTTCGACAGCCCGCGCGCGATGAGCTCCAACACCTCGGTCTCACGCGGGGTCAGCCCGGTCAGCCGCAGCGCCGGATCCTTGCGCGGCGCCGGCCGCCGCCGGACGAAGTCGGCGATCAATCGCCGCGTCACCGACGGGGCCAGCAGCGCCTCGCCCGAGGCGACCACCCGGACCGCCGCGATCAGGTCGGCCGGCGGGGCGTCCTTCAGCAGGAACCCGGACGCGCCGGCGCGCAGCGCCTCGTAGACGTAGTCGTCGATGTCGAAGGTGGTCAGCATCAGCACCTTCGGGCGGTGCACCACGCCCCGCGGCGGATCGAGGAGCTCGCGGGCGGCCGTCAGCCCGTCCATCTCCGGCATCCGCACGTCCATCAGCACCACGTCGGGGTGCACCGTCCGCGAGACGCGCACACCCTCCCGGCCGTCGGGAGCCTCGCCCACCACATCGATGTCGGCCTGCGCGGAGAGCAGCGCGGCGAACCCCGCCCGCACCATGGCCTGGTCGTCGACGATGATCACGCGGATGGTCAACTCGGTTCCTCGGCTGTCTCGTTCAGGGGCAGGCGGGCGGCGACCCGAAAGCCACCGTCCGGGAGCGGGCCGGTGTCCAGCGTGCCGCCCGTCAACCGTACGCGCTCCCGCATCCCCACCAGGCCGTGCCCCGTCCCCGAGGTCTCCAGGGCCGGCCCGGCCCCGGGGGCGGGGCCGTTGACCACCAGGACGAGCAGCTCGTCCGTGTGGAGGGTCACCGAGACGTGGGCCCGCGCGCCCGGAGCGTGCCGCACCACATTGGCCAGGGCCTCCTGCACGATCCGGTACGCCGACAGGTCCACCGCCGGGGGCGCGGCCTCGGCGGCGCCCGCGGCCAGGGACAACCGCACCGGCTGCCCGGCCCGCACGGTCGCCTCCACCAACTGCTGGAGCCTGTCGATGCCGGGCTGCGGGGCCCGCTCCCCGCCCGGTCCGTCGCCGTTCCCGCGCAGCACCGTCAGCAGCCGGCGCATCTCGCCCAGCGACTCGCGGGCGCTCGCCGCGATCGCCTCGAACTCCTCACGCACCGGGTCCGCCATGCCGGGCAGCCGGTACGGCGCGGAGTCGGCCTGCACCGTGATCACCGACATGTGGTGGGCCACCACGTCGTGCAACTCCCTCGCGATGCGGGCCCGTTCCTCCAGCAGGGTGCGGCGGGCCCGTTCGGCCTCGCTGATGCCCTGCTGTTCGACGATGCGCTGTTGCGCGTCCCCGAGGCCGCGCAGCGCACCCGTCAGCGCCAGGACGGCGCCGGCGAGGATGAACAGGAGCGCGGTGGTGGTGGTCACCCCGTCGGGCCGGAGCAGCTCGAGGGCCCCTCCGACCGCGCCGGTCACCAGCCACACCGCGACCAGGTTCCGGACGGACTCGCGCAGTCCCAGGCAGACCATCGACACCAGATAGCCGACGATGACCATCGGCGGCCACGGCCAACCCTGCCCGGCCAGCCCGTCGGCGTGGGTCAGCACCACCGCACCCACGACGTCGGCGCTCAACACGATGCCCCAGGCGGGCAGCGGCCGGGTCACGGCGAGCAGCAGCGGCACGGTCTGTGCCACGCCGAGGGCGCCGGCCCAGCCGCCGCCGGCCCCGTAGACGTTGATCAACACGGCGATCGTCACCGGCATCAGCGACAGCACGAAGACGGCCACGACGACGTGGGGCAGTATCCGCTGCCAGGCCTTGGGCGCCCGCGCGAACAGCGGCTCGCCGGCGCGGGCGGGCGTCCGCAGCACCACCGCGAATCGGGGCGGCACCGCACGGCCGGACGGGGCGGGGACCGGTTCGGGGACCGTCGCCCCGGGCGTCGTCTCGCTCATGATCGCCCCACCCTACGGGCCCGGGGCCGCTCCGGCCGCGCAGCCCGGTTCCACGAGCGGCTCCTCCAGGGCGGCGAGGGCCGGACGCCAACGCCTGACCCGCGCTTCAGGGTCAAGCCCGCCGGCCGCGAGGGCGCCCCCTCAGCCCTGCCAGGTCGTGCGGCGCACCACCGTGTCCGAGCGGGAGACGGGCGTCGCGCCGGCGTGCGCGGACAGCGCGCGGCGCATGTCGGCCAGGGCGGGCTGTTCGGAGGTCAGCGGGTGTTGGAACTCGTACTGGAGGTCGGTGTGCAGGATCACCCACACCACCCGCCGCTGTCTGTCCCCGGACTTGCGCATGTCCTCCCAGTTCGTCACGTGGACGGTCACCGTTCCCACCACGATCTCGCGGATCTCCGGCCAGGACGCCCGGAACCGGCCGAAGCGAACCCCGTCGCCGTCCGCGCGGAAGGCCGGAACGAACGCGGCGCGCACGCTGAACAGCAGTCCCACGGCCCCGAACAGCAGGCACAGGACCGCCCAGCCCCAGAAGAAGACGGTGGCGAACAGGGACTCCTGCTCCCAGGGCGTCCAGGCCCAGAACGTCCCCACCCCCAACGCCCCGGCGAGGAGCGAGGCGAGGATCATGCTCCCCGGGCCGTCCTCATGGATCTCGTACGGTCGTCCCCCCGCGGGCACGGTCATGACCCACCCCCCTGTCGTGTGTAGCGCCATGATGCCCACGCCCCACCCCGGGCACACCGGTCGGTTCCGGCCCCTCGGGCGCCGCGGCCGCGCCGGGAAAACCGCTGCGGGTGCTGCTCGCCTTCGGCGGCGGGGATCCGGCGGTCCCCGGACGAAACTCGCGCGGGCCGTGACCGCCCCGCCGGCCACTCCGTTGGCGCCGGCCCGCACCGCCGGAATCGTCTTGAACCTGCTGACGGTGCGGGTGCCGGGGGTGGTGACGGAAGGGGCCGCGTTCGTCGGCGACAGCGCCTCCCCGGTCGCCCTGTTCGCCCTGGCCCTGCACCTCGGGGGAGCGGGGCCGACCCTCCGCGGCACCACCCGCGAGGAACTGCTGCAGACCGTCGCCTCGTGACCGCACGACACGCGGACGCCGTGCGCACACGTGCGCGCCGCTGCCCGGCTGATCCGGCGTCCCGCGCTCGTTCCCCCGGGCGGGTGCCGCTCGTTCACCCCGCATGGAGCCCCTGCCCCCCATCGCGGCGCCGGGCGTCGCCGAACGCGCCGACGCCGCGGCCGATGCCGCCTGCCACCTCTACGACGCCGTCGCGCCCTGGGGCGCCGGCCAACCGGGAGGATGGAGCCGGGCCGCCGCCGAGGACGCCGCCGAAGCCATCGAGACCACCGCGCACGCCCTGGCCTTCAGCCGGCCGGGCGCCGAGGTCGTCCTGGCACCGGTGCACACGGCCCTCGCCGAACTGCGCCGCCGGCTGGAACTGTCGCCCGCCGACGCGTTGACCGCCGAGGGGGTGCCGGCCACGCCGCGTACGGTCGGCAACCCGCGCCGGACCCGCTGGGTCCGGGTGCCTCACCCGACCCGGGAGCCGGCGACGGCGGTGTTGAACAAGGCCCTGACCTCCTTGCCGAAGTAGGAGCTGTACGAGACGTCGGGCGTGTCCCCGCCCGTCTTCCAGCCGCCGATCACCCCGATCACGTCCCCGGTCCTGCTCTTCGCGTCGTAACGCGCCAGGAACGGGCCGCCGCTGGTCCCACCGGGATAGCCGGTGCAGGCGATGCGCAGGAAGGAGCCGGGGATGCGCGCGTCACCGCTCGTGAACTTCGTGGTCCGGTTGACGCACACCCGGGGGCGGGCGGCCGACGACGGGTGGCCGATCAGGGTGACCCGGGGGTGCGCGAAGGGGCCGCCGGTGAGCAGCCGGTTCCCGCCGACCACGTCCTGGACGCGGCGCCCCTTGGGGCCGGGTCCGACCTGTGCGAAGGCCACGTCGAGGGTGGCCGCCCGGTTGGCGCCCTGGCTGCGGTAGCGCGGGTGGATCCACACCTTCGAGCGGCCCCTGGTGTCGCGCAGCACGGGGAACATGCCGTACGGCCGGGGGTTTCCGGCCGTGTAGCGCGGTACGAAGGCCACCTTGCGGGTGTCGGAGCCGAGCAGGCAGTGCGCCGCGCTGAGCACCAGGTTGCGGCCGGGCGAGGCGACCACGCTGGCCGTGCAGAAGTACGCGCCGGCGCCCTTCATGACGAACATCCTGCCGACGACCGGGATGCCGTCGAAGTTCGCGCCGGTGCCGGGGCCCGCCAGAGCGGCGCCGATGGTGTCCCCGGCCCGGTCGGACTCGGCGGACGGCGAGGGGACGGGGGCGGCCGGGCCCGCCGGCGCGGTCACCGGGGTGACGGTGGCGGAGTCGGCGTCGGTGGCCGGGGCCGGGGCGGGGGCCGGGCTCGGGGCGCCGGACGGTACGGCCGGGGCGGCCACGTCGGACGGTACGACCGCGTCGGCCGGAGCGCCGGCGCCGGACGGCGCGAGTGGCGCCGGCGTCGCGGAGGCCATCCGGTCGGCGGTCCAGAAGGACTGCGCCTCCCGGACCGACCACCGGCCGACGGCCCGCGCGGTGCCGGCCTCGGCGACCGGCAGCGGGCCGCCGAGCAGCGCCAACGCGGTCGCGGCCGCCGCCATGGTCAAGGTGCGTCGCATGCGGGGCTCCCTAGATCGCTTGGGGGAAGCGGAACAACCGGTTCGGGTCATGGGCGCGGCGGACCTCCTGGAGGCGGGCGAGGTTCGTCCCGTAGTAGGCCGTGCGCCAGTTCGCGAGTTTCGGGTCGACGTAGTTCTGGTACGCGCGGCCGCTCGCCCAGGGGCGCAGGTCCTGCCAGAGCCCGTCGAGCCAGCCCTGGTGCCGGGCCACCTCGTCGGGCGACGCGGACTCGGGCCAGTAGGCGAGGTACTGGGAGAGGAACGCGCTGTCGCGGTGCACGAAGGCGGTGTCGGAGGGCCCCGGCCGGTTCATGGCGCCCCCGCACTCCCCGAGGAACTGGACGACCCCCCGTCCGCCGGCCGGCGTCGCCCGCGCGTGGCCGCGCACGGCGGCCAACACCGCCCGGACGGCCGCCTCCGGCAGCCCGGCGCCGGTCCAGAAGTCCGAGCGGGCCGCGTACGAGGCCCGGCCGATCACCCCGCGCGGGTCGTGCCCGGGCAGGGCGCCCGGCAGCCGGCACCGGGCGGCGGCCCGCTCCTCACAGCCGGCCATGGCCCGCAGGGTGTCCCCGTACCCCCGTACGACGAGGTGACGCTCCCGGGGCTCGCGACCGACCAGGTCGGACAGCCGGGTCAACTGCCGTTCCAGTTCCCCCCGCCCGTCGAAGCACAGCACCTTGACGGACGGAACGGACTCCGCACCGGACTCGATCACGAACTCCACGTGGCTCCAGAACGGGTCCGCCAGCCCGCCCGTCCAGCGCTGCCAGCCGCTCAGCACCGCCGCGGACTCGGCGCCCGACCAGTGCAGTTCGGCGAAGGCCGCGTCCCCGACCGGGTGGGTGCGGAACCGGAGCTCCGTCACGACACCGAAGTTCCCGCCCCCGCCGCCGCGCAGCGCCCAGAAGAGATCGGGATCGTGTCCCGCGTCGACCTCGCGGACGATCCCGTCGGCGGTGACGACCCGGGCGCCGGTCAGCGCGTCCGAGGTGGTCCCGTGCACCCGTGAGGCGAGGCCCATGCCCCCGCCGAGCGCGAGTCCGGCGATCCCGACCGAGGGACACAGGCCGGTAGGGATGCCCCGACCGCGTGCGGCGAGCGTGTCGTTGACCTCGCCGAGGCGGGCGCCGGCCCCGATCCGCACCCCGTCCCCCTCGACCGAAACCTCGGCCATCCGTCCGACGTCGACCACGAGCCCGCCGTCGCCGCCGGACCAGCCCGCGTAGCCGTGGCCACCGCCGCGCGGCACCACCGGCACGGCCGAGCGGCGGGCGAAGTCCAGGCAGGCGGCCACGTCCGCGGCGTGCGCGGGGTACGCCACCGCGGCCGGCGCGAGGGTGTCGTACCGGGGCTGGAAGAGCCGGCGCGCCTCGGGATAGTCCCGGTCGCCCGGCATGACGATCCGCCCGTCCAGGGACCGGGCGAGCGCGGCGAAGTCGGGGCCGCGTACGGGACGTCGGGACGGACGGCGGACGGGGTCCGAGGGACCCCGCGCGGTCGCCCCGAGCGTGGCCAGGACTGCGGCGGCCGCGCTTGCGAGGACCAGACGGCGGTGCGGGCTCATCCCCCCTTCCTGCCATCGGCCGGCCGGTTCGGGGCGAAGGCGGGACCACAAACGCCGAGTTGCCCCCCGAACGGCCCAGGAACCCGATCCTCCGCGTTCCCCCCGCCCGGCCGGACGCCTCGGTTCACGCGGACGCGGGCGCGTCCGGACCGGGTTTGCGGGCCAGCAGGAAACCCTGGGGGGAACGTTCCCCGTCGTCCGGTGCGCGGACCAACCGGGCCACCTCGGTCAGGCCGGCCCCGGTCAGCAGCGCGGCCACGCGCTCCGGCGGGGTGCCGTACACGTCGAGGTCGACGGGGTGCCCGTACGCCCGCTCCAGCCGGGCCCGGTACTCCCCGGCCTTGAACGCGATCAGCAGGTGGCCGCCCGGCGCGAGCACCCGCGCGCACTCGGCGAACGTCGGCGGCAGCTCCTGCGGCGGGGTGTGCACGGTGGAGTACCAGAGCAGCACCCCGCCCAGGACCCCGTCGGCCACGTCCAGCGCCGCCATGGAACCCACCTCGAACCGCAGCCCCGGATGGGTGCGACGGGCCACCGCCACCATCGCCGGGGAGAGGTCGACACCGAAGGCCCGTACGCCGAGACCGGTCAGGTGCGCCGTGACCCGGCCCGGACCACAACCGAGGTCCGCGACGGCGCGGCCCGGGCCGCCGGCATCGCCCCGCACGCATTCGGCGAAGGCGGCCAGCATCGCGCGGTCCAGCGGCTTGCGGGCCAACTCCGACTCCAGGAGCCGGGCGTAGTCGACGGCGACGGCGTCATAGGACACCCGCACGGAATGCAGGTACGAGGAGGCGTTCATGCCCCTGGACAGTAGCCCGCGCGGGGGCCCGGCTCACCCCTCGGACAGCGGATGGGGAAGGTCCGCCCACTGGTCGCCCGGTGTGCCGGGACTGAGCCGCATCAGCGTGAGCGCCTTGACCGGCAACGGCCCGGACCGCAGGGCCTCGGTGTCGGCCGTGGCGGGGAGGTCCGCCAAACGCTCCAAGGCCTCGCCCAGGGCCGGGGCCGATCCCGCCGTGGCCGCGAGGGCCCCGGCCGCCAGCGAGCCGAACAGTTTGCGCCGCAGCACCGTCACGTCGGCGGTGATCAATCGTCCCGACACGGGCGGCACCGCGAGCCCGTGCCGGGCCAACCGGGCCGGACTGATCCGGATGTCGGCCAGGTCCCGGTAGACCAGCCGCAGTGGGGACCCGGTGGGGGAGAGGACGACCAGCAGATTCTGGCCGTGGGCCTCCAGGGCCACCCCGAGGTCCAGGACCTCCAGGCACACCGACAGGGCCAGCCGCGCGAAGTCGGCCCGCCAGGCCGGCGAGGCGGCGAGCGGGGTGCCCGCGAGGGCCGCCACCGGTACGACCCGCTCGCCGGGGCCCGCGTACGCCTCCGGGGGCTCGCGGAAGACGGCCGCCAGGTCCGGGCTGTGCGCGGTCGCGGCGGCCAGGGTGCGCGTGACGTGCAGGCGTCCGCCGAGCCGGTCGGACAGGGAGTGCGCGAAGGCGGACACGGCGGCGGCCGTCTCGATCGAATAGCCGGAGATGTCCCGCACCGAGGAGGTGAGCCGGGTGCTCAGGGAGGTCTTCACGTGGGGCCCGCCCCCGACCGGGGCGAGCGTGCGCAGGGACATCAGCGGATGAGCCGTCTGCGCGGGACCGCCGCCGCGCGCGCCGCCCTGCTTCAGGACGTGCTCCGCCTGCCACGGGTGCACCGGGATCAGGAGCCGGCCCCCGTCCCGCAGCTCGGCCGGCCAGTCCCCGGTGACCAGGCACTCCTCGGCCGGAACGGAGACCGCCCCGAGCGTCACGAGCGGCCGGTGCTCGGGCGCGTACGCCAACTGCTCCGCCACCGAGAAGCCGGGTCGGGAGCGACAGTTGGGGTGGTAGGGGTGGCCGTCGACCACCCGCTGTTCCCACTCCCAGCCCGTCCGCGGGGCCCCGTCGCGCGCGGGCTCGGGTTGCCCCGCCCGGGACAGCGCCAGCGAGGCCGTGCTGTCGTCCAGTTCGGCGGCGAACGCCGCCCCGTGCGCCACGCCGAGCGCGGCCACCAGACGCGCGGCCCGCCGGTACACCCGGCCGTCGAGGCGGACCTCGGTGACGTAGGACCGGGTGGCGTAGGGATCGGCGGGAGGCCCCTCCAGCCGTCCGCCCGCGGCGGTGAAGAGCACCAGCGAATCGGGCCCGGACTCCCGCCGCACCACCCAGGGCAGCGGCTCGAAGGCCAGCGCCCGCCAGAGCCGGGTCAGCACGGCCGCCCGCGCGCCTTCCAGCTCGGCGGCGTACGCGGCCACGAGGTCGGGCCGTACGTCGGCCAGCTCGGCGGCGACGGTCTCCTCGGCCGGGGGGACGGGGGCGTGCGTGCTGCGGTCCAGGGTCCTGGTCCTCTCTCATAATTGGTTCACCTGATGATCGGTGATGATCACCGAATGGATCGAATGGAACCAGTGGACCTCAACGCCGCAGCCGACGCCCTCGCAGCCGCCCCGCTGCTGAACTGCCTGCTGCGGGAAGCCGCGGATCCCACAGGTGAGACGGGTGTCCACCGGCTGCGCGGCAGCGGGAGGCTGTTGCGGGTGGCGGGCGGGCGCAGGCCGGAGCGGCCGGAACTGCTCATCGGGAACGGCCGGCATCCGCTCGGGCACGCGGAACTGGTCAAGCTCGTCTCGGACGAGCTGCGCCTGTACACGGGCGTGACCAACGACGAACTGCCGACGGAGGTCACCGACAGTCGGGACGCCGTCGCCGCGCTGCTGGCCGCCCGGGCCGGGGCCGAGCCCCCGCAGGACCCCTACGTCCGGTCCGAACAGGCGCTGGTGATGGGCCATCCGCACCACCCGGCCCCCAAATCGCGGGGCGGCGCGCCCGCCGCGAGCTGGCTGCCGTACGCGCCCGAGGCGCACGCCCGTTTCCCGCTGGTCCTGCTCGGCCTGCGGGAGGACCAAGCGGTCGAGGAGGGCGCGCCGGACGCCTCCGAGGCGATTGACTCGCTCGCGGAACTCCTCGACGGCCCGCGCCCGCCCGCCGGGTACCGGCTGCTGCCGGCGCACCCGTGGCAGCTGGACCTGGTCGGCGGCCTGCCCGAGGTGCGCGAGGCCTTCGCCGACGGGCGGCTGCTGCGGCTCGGTCCGACCCGGCGACCGGTCTGGCCGACCGCCTCGATCCGGACCGTGTACGCGCCCGACCCGAGCGCCGACCTGTTCGTCAAGTTCAGCCTCGACGTCCGCATCACCAACGACGTCCGCCGGCTGTGGCGCGGCGACCTGCTCAAGCTGAGGCGCGCCGACTCCGCCGTGGAGGCGGGGTTCGCGGAGCTGCGTCGCGCGGGCTCGCGCGCCGTCTGGCTGGCCGACCGGGGATACCGCACCGCGGGGTTCGCCTTCGAGGAACTGGCCGTCCTGGTCCGCGACGGACTGCGCGGACAGGGACTGCCGGGCGCCGATCCGCTGCTGGCCGCCGCGCTCGCGGAGGGCTTCCCGGGCAGCCCGTTGACGACCACGTCCGACCCGGCCGGATGGTGGCGGGCGTACCTGGGGCACGTCGTGCCCCCCGTGCTGGAGTTGTTCGCCCGGCGGGGGATCGTGCTGGAGGCCCATCTGCAGAACTGCCTGGTGGCGGTCGACGGACGGGGCACGCCGGTGCAGGCGTTCTTCCGCGACGCGGAGGGCGTGAAACTCCCGGGGGAGCTGTCGCGGGAGGCCGGTTGGCAGCGGCTCTTGTACTGCCTGGTGGTCAACCACCTGGCCGAGGTGGGCGGGGCGCTGGCCGAGGCGCACCCGTCCGTGGTCGGCCAGGTGTGGCCCGCCGTCCGGGAGGAGTTCCGCCGTTGCGGGGCGGCGACCGGGCTCGCGGAGATCGGGGAACTGCTGAGCGCCCGGTCGCTGCCGGCCAAGACGAACCTGCTGCTGAGGTGGACCCGGGCGGACGGCGCGGACGCGCGCTACCTGCCGCTGCCGAACCCGCTGAGGGGGTAGCGGGCGGGGCGTGGCATTCCGGCCAAGGTGGTGCCGGTCGTGCCCTCTTCTGGTGCTGAAAGGTATAGACCAATGCTACGTTGGTCGAGCAGACCGCGCAGTCCTTGACCACCCGTCAGAGGAGTAGCCATGCCCTCCCCTTCGCGGGGCGGCGCCCCGGCCGCCATGCCCAAGTATCAGCGGATCGCCGAAGCCCTACGGCAGGAACTCGACCGCACCGCGCACACCCCCGGTGCCAGACTGCCCTCCGAACGCAGCCTCGCCGCCCGCTACCAGGTCAACCGGCAGACCATTCGAGCCGCCCTCCAGCACCTGCGGGCGGACGGGCTGATCGTCACCGGCCGGCGCGGCACCCGGCCCGCCGCGGCGACCGCCCCCGCCCCGGCGGCGGACCCGGCCCCGGCCGCCGGTGTCGTGCCCGCCCGGTCCGGCGTCGTGCCCGCCCGGTGTTGGGTCACGTTCGTCAGCCTGGCACCGACCCACGCCGCGCTGCTCGGCATGAAGGGCGGTGAACACACCCTCGTGCACCACCGCCGCGAACGGGACCCGGCGGGGGAGACCCTCCAGCACGCGGTCACCTACCTCAGCCCGGTCGTGGTGGCCGCCACCCCCGAACTGTCCGCCCTGTGCCGGCGCACCGCCGTCCGCGACGAGGACCTCGGACCCCTGCACCGCTGGCTCGACCGCGCGACGGCGGCCGGTCGGGTCGCCGAGACCATCACGATGACCCGCACCAGCCACCCGTCGACCTCCGTCACCGTCAGCGGGCTGAGCGTCCGCCGCACCCTCCACGACGGCGCCGGCCGGCTGCTCGCCGTCACGGACCTGGCCTTCCCCACCTGGGACCGGCTGACCTTCCACCGGGACCGGGCCGCGGACGGATTCCGCGTCAGCTGACGGCGGCGCGCCACGCGCCCCGCCGGCCGGCCCCGCCGCCACGTCAGGTGCCGGTGTGGACGTCGCCGCTGGTCGTGGAGGTGATGACCTCACGCCGTCCGAGGTCGCCCGGCGGGATGCCCGGGTGGTGACCGGGCGGGCGGCTGCCCGGGGGAACCCCCAGGGCCAGTCGGGAGACGATCCGGTAGCGGTCGCCCCGGTAGACGGAGTGCACGTACTCCACGGGGCGACCGGTGGAGTCGGTGGTGAGCCGCTCGATGAGCAGGGCCGGCGAGAGCAACGGGACGTCCAACAGGCGGGCCTCGGCCTCGTTCACCACCGTCGGCTCGATCGACTGCCGTGCCTCGTGGACGAACACCCCGTGCCGGTCGCGCAGGTGCTCGTAGAGGTCCCCGGCCTCCAGTTCCGCCGGGGACAGGGCCGGCACCAGATCGGCCGGGATGTGCAGGTGCTCGATCGCCATGGGAGCGCCGTCCACCAGCCGCAGCCGGGCGATGTACAGCAGCTGCTCGCCGGGGGAGACCCGCAGCCGGCGGCCGGTGCGGGCGCCCGCCCGGACGGTGGCGTGCTCCAGGACCCTGCTCGACCAGTGGCCCGCCGCCCGGCCCACGGCGAACGCCGACTCGTCCGGGGTCAGCTCCTGGGTGATCTTGGCCGGGGCCACGAACATCCCGCGGCCGTGCTCCCGGACGAGCGCGCCCGTCGCCACGAGTTCGTCCACGGCCGCGCGCAGGGTGGGGCGCGACACCTCAAGGGCCGCGCACAGGGTGCGTTCCGAAGGGATCGCGTCCCCGGGGCGACGCGTGTCGATCAGCCCCAGCAGGTGCTCGCGGACCCGCTCCCGTTTGAGCACCGAGCGGGTGGCCGGCACCCGGGCCGCTGCCGAGGCAGAGGGTTTGCGCTCCATCACCCGGTCCCTTCCGCTGAGTCCATCTGGCCAACTGGTCATATGCATCTAAGCATTCGGTGGCCGGATCCGCGAGGGTCGGTCACCGGGTTCCCCGTGGCTCGGGGTTGACGAGCCGCAGGGGTCGTGTCACCTTCGAGCCACTCGGTTAACCAATTGGTCAGTTGGTCAACTCGACTGCGCTCAGGTCGAGTTCCAACACCGATCAGGTGAGGACTCCCACGCCGTGCCCGACCACCGCACCGACCTCGCGCTCGTCCCCCGCCCCGACTCCGTCGTCACGCTGCCCGGCCGCTTCGTCCTCGACCGGCACACCGGCCTGCGCGCCGGTCCCGGCGCCGAGGACGCCGCCGACCTGCTGCGCGAACTGCTCGCCCCCGCCACCGGACTCCCTCTCGCCCCGCGCCCCGACGGCCGCCTCACCCTGCGCCTCGACCCGGCCGCCGACGACGGGGACGAGGGCTACCGCCTCACCGTCACCACCGACGGCGTCCTGCTGGGCGCCGCCCGCCCCGAGGGGCTGCTGCGGGGGGTGCAGACCCTGCGACAACTGCTGCCTCCCGAAGCGCTGGGCGAGCCGGCCCGGCGGCGCACCGACTGGCCGCTGCCCTGCGTACGGATCACCGACCGGCCCCGCTTCGCCTGGCGCGGGGCCATGCTCGACGTCGCCCGCCACTTCCAGACCGTGTCGTACGTACGCCGCTTCGTGGACCTGCTGGCCCTGCACAAACTGAACGTCCTGCACCTCCACCTCACGGACGACCAGGGCTGGCGGCTGCCGGTCGCGGCCTACCCCCGACTCACCGCCGTCGGTGGACGGCGCGAGGAGAGCGCGGGGAACGGCACCCCGCACGAAGGCGCCTACGACCGCGACGAACTCACCGCCCTGGTCACCCACGCCGCCCGACGCGGGGTGACGATCGTCCCCGAGATCGAGATGCCCGGCCACGCCCGGGCCGCCCTCGCCGCCTACCCGCACCTGGGCAACCGGCCCGGCACCCCGCTCGCGCCGTGGACCCGCTGGGGCGTCTGCGAGAACGTGCTGGGCGTCCACGACGAGGTGCTCGACTTCTGCCGGACCGTCCTCGACGAGGTCGGCGAGATCTTCCCCGGGCCCTACGTCCACCTCGGCGGCGACGAGTGCCCGAGCGTCGAATGGCAACGGTCGGCCGCGGCCCGCGCCCGCGCCGCGACCGAGGGACTCCCCGGACCGGCCGCCCTGCACCGCTGGTTCATGCGCGCCGTCTCCACCCACCTCCTCTCCCTGGGCCGACGCCCCCTCGGCTGGACCGAGACCGGCACCGACCTCCCCACCCCCTTCACCGTCATGGCCTGGCTCGACCCGGAGCACGGCAGGGCCGCCGCGCTCCGCGGCCACGACGTGATCATGACCCCGTTCCGCTCCACCTACCTCGACCACCCTCAGAGCGCCGACCCCGCCGAACCCTGCGGCCAGGACGGGGTGGTCACCCTGCGCGACGTCTACGAGAACGACCCAACCCCCGCCCACTGGGAACCGGAGGCCGTCCGCCGAGTCCTGGGCACCCAGGCGCAACTGTGGACCGAGTACGCGCCCACCCCCGACCGGCTCGAATACCAGGCCTTCCCCCGCCTGTGCGCCCTGGCCGACACGGCCTGGTCCGGACACCGCGACTGGCACGACTTCCGGCGCCGGCTCGACCGGCACCAGACCCGCCTCGACGCCCACGGCGTACGCGGCCGATCCCCCCACCCCGAGAGGAACGCATCATGCGAACCACGAAGCGACGTACGGCCGTTGCCCTCGCCCTCGCACTGACCTCAGGCCTCGGCGCGGCGGCCCTGACCGCACTGCCCGCGAACGCCGCGGCCGGCTCGGTCAAGGTCGAGTACCGCACCAGCGCGAGCGGAGCCACCGCCGACCAGGTCGAGCCCTGGTTCAAGGTGATCAACAACGGCTCCGAGGCGGTCCCCCTCGACCAGGTGACCCTGCGCTACTACTTCAAGTCCGACGGGGCGAACACCCAGTACCGGTACGCCTGTTCATGGGCGGTCAAGGGGTGCGCGAACATCACCGGCACCTTCGGCACCCTGGCGACCCCCACCGCCGACGCCGACCGCTACCTGGAGATCACCTTCACCGCCGGCGCCGGATCCCTCGCCCCGGGCACCGACACCGGAGACATGCAGCTGCGCTTCCACCGCGCCGACTGGCAGACCCTCGACCAGGCCGACGACTACTCCTTCGGCGCCGGCCGCACCACCTACGGGGACTGGGCCAAGGTCACCGCCCGGCTCGGCGCCACCACGGTCTGGGGCACCGCGCCGGGAGGCAACACCCCGGACCCGCAACCGACCCCCACCCCCACGCCGAACCCGACCGACCCGGGGCCCGCCGGCGCCACCCTCTTCGACGACTTCGCCTACGCGTCCCACACCGACCCGGCGCTCTCCGCGCACGGCTGGAACGTGCGCTCCAACCCCGGCGGTCCCGGGGTCCCGGGCGCCGGCTGGGCGCCCGAGAACGTCACCTTCGGCATCGAGGGCGGCAACTCCCTGATGAACCTGGAGACCTCGACGGCCGGCACGGGCGAGAGCACCCGGCAGGCCGAGATCCTCACCAAGGCGACCAAGTTCAAGAACGGCACGTACGCGGCCCGGGTCAGGTTCGCCGACGTGCCCCGGTACGGGCCGGACGGCGATCACCTCGTCCAGACCTTCTTCACCATCAACGACCTCAAGGCCCCGATGGCCGACGACTACGCCGAGTACGACTTCGAGTACCTGCCCAACGGCGGCTGGGGCGAGCCCGCGAACATCCTCTACACCACGTCCTGGGAGACCTACCGCCCCGACCCGTGGGAGGCCGTGAACCAGCACACCGAGTCGCGCGCCGGTCACGCCGGCTGGCACGACCTGGTGCTGACCGTCGACGACCGGAAGATCGTGTACTACATCGACGGTCGGGAGTTCGGCACGCACGACGCCCGCTACCTGCCCGAGCGACCCATGTCGATCAACTTCAACCAGTGGCTGATCGACCTGAACGGGCAGACCGCAACCGCGCCGCGCGCGTACGACCAGAAGGTGGACTACGTCCTGCACGTCAAGGACCAGGTACTGAGCCCGGCCCAGGTGACGGCCCGGGTCAACACCTTCCGGGCGGCCGGCACCACCTACCGGGACACCGTCCCGAACGGCTGAGGGGCGGACGCGGCGGCGCCCCGGGGCGCCGCCGCGACCGCGTGTGACTCATCCCACCCCGGCCGCAGGTGGCGCGGCTTCGGCCGAAGAGCGCTCACTCGGCGCGCGAACGGTCCGCGGGAAGCCCTTCGGGGGCGGCGGCGGGGGCGGCGGTCGCGGCGGGGGCGCCGGTGAGGAGCGCGAGGAGACCGGCCACCTGTACGCCCGCCTCCGCGGGGTGCCGGAAGACGGCGCCCGCGGAGATCTCGTACCGATTGCGACGTCCGTCACGTACGCGCTGGAGATATCCGTCGGCCTCCAGGTCGGTGACGATCGTCTGCACGGTGCGCTCGGTGAGTCCGCAGGTGGCGGCCACGTCACGGAGGCGCACGGCGGGGTCCCGGGCGATGGTCACGAGCACGCGTGCGTGGTTCGTGAGGAAAGTCCAATTGTGTCGCTGAGACGCGGTCCCCATATGCTCATGATGCGTCACCTGATTCAGGTGATGCAATACGTGAAAGCGATTTCCTGTAATTCTTGACGTAAGAGCCGAAGAGGTCCAGCATCTACGGCAGTCAAGGTCACGCGCCGCAAGCCGACCAGCCCAAGGAGCGAACCCCCATGCCGGTCCCTGCCCCGTCCTCCCATGTCGCCGACACCGACACCGACACCGACATCGCCGCCGTCCCCCGGCCCCGCCGGAGCACCGCCGCAGGTCTGCCGCGGATCGACGACCCCCGGGAGATGGCCCCCGCGGACGCCCGCGAACTGTCGCGGGTCTTCTTCAAGCGCCTCCGCGAGCTCTCCGAGGGCACCCCGGAGTACCAGTACGTCCGCAACACGCTGATCGAGATGAACGCCTCACTCGTCCAGTACGCCGTCCGCCGCTTCCGCACCCGCGGCGAGGGCGGCGACATGGAGGACATCGTCCAGGTCGGCACCATCGGCCTGATCAAGGCCATCGACCGGTTCGACCCGAGCCGCGAGAACGAGTTCTCCACCCTCGCCATGCCGTACATCACCGGCGAGATCAAGCGGCACTTCCGTGACACGAGCTGGGCCGTCCACGTGCCGCGCCGGCTCCAGGAGCTGCGCATCGACATCGCGAAGGCCAAGGAGGAGCTGACCGTCCGCCTGGACCGCTCCCCGACCGTCGCCGACCTGGCCGAGCACCTCGACCTCAGCGCCGACGAGGTCGTCGAGGGCCTGGTGGCCGCCAACGGCCATACCTCCGGCTCGCTCGACGCCCCGCACACCGAGCACAGCGACGGCCCGACCGAGGGCCACACCCTCGCCGACGTCATGGGCGAGGACGAGCCGGCCATGGAACTCGTCGAGGACATCCAGACCCTGGCCCCGCTCCTCGAACAGCTCACGGACCGTGAGCGCCGGATGCTCCAGATGCGCTTCGGCGAGGAGCTGACCCAGGCCCAGATCGGCGCCGCGCTCGGCATCTCCCAGATGCAGGTCTCGCGCCTGCTGACGCGACTCCTGGCCCACCTGCGTGCCTCCATGCTCGCCGAGCCGGAGCACGCCGAGGGCTCGGCCGCGCACGCCGCCTGACCTTCGGCCCGGCGCACCACCCGACCCCCCGGCCCGGCCCGCGTCGCGCGGCCAGGGCCGCCTCACCCGGCCGCACCCCCCTCGCTCTCGGGGTGCCGCCGGGTGAAGCGGTGCCACCAGTGCGTACGCCGCGGATGCACGACCTCGCCCTCGGGGTGCCGCCGGGTGAAGCGGTGCCACCAGTGCGTACGCCGCGGATGCACGGCCCGTCCGAGCCGTCGCCCCAGCAGCAGGTAGCCGAGCAGGGCGCCCGTCGTGTTCAGGATCACGTCGTCCACGTCGAAGGCCCGCCCCGTGACCAGGGCCCCCTGGACGAGTTCGACGAGGGTCATCACGACCGTCGTGCACAGTACGACCCGCGCGAGCCCGCGGACCTGCGGCACCAGCACCGGCAGCAGAATCCCGAACGGCACCCCCAGCAACAGGTTCCCGCCGATCTGACGCGCGGCCTCCCGCGCCGTGCCGTTGTCCAGATAGGCACGGATCGACTGGCCCGGGTGGATGTTGCTGTACGTCAGGGCCTCCGACGCGGGGGAAGGCTCCAACGTCAGCCGGGCGAGCACCACGCTGAAGGCCACCGTCGCCCCCAGCGCGGCCACCATCGCGACCGCCCGCAACGCCGGGTGCGCTCCCGTCCCGGGTACCGGATTCCTGTGCCGTATCGGATTCATGGGCACCGTATGCCCAGCCGTTTCGGCCCGACCCCTGGTAACCCCGACCGTTCGTCGACCGCCTCGCGGAGCCGGGAGACGGCCGACGCGCGTGAGGTGGATCACCTTGGCGTTTGCGGTGGTCGGGGGAGGGCACCCGGGCTCCTGGAACGGAACCTTCCGCTTGCCGCGACGCGGCGCGCGCGAGGGCGGGCGGATCCCGCATCGCTCCACGGCCGCCGGCCCCATCGGCGCGCCGTACCCGTCACGACCCGCGAGGTGTATGTGTCCACGCTCCAAGCCGAGCACGTCTACAAGGTGTTCGGCAGACACCCCGATGGAGCCGCCGACGCCGTCCGCGCCCTCGAACGGGGCGCCGACCGCGACGAGCTGCGCGCCGACGGAACGACGGCCGCCGTGATCGACGCCTCCTTCAGCGTCGAACCCGGCCAGATCTTCGTCGTCATGGGGCTGTCCGGATCCGGCAAGTCCACCCTGCTGCGCATGCTGAACGGACTGCTGGAACCCACCTCGGGACGCATCCTCTTCGACGGCGAGGACCTCACCGCGCTCACCGCGCGCGAGCTGCGCCGCGTCCGCTCCACCAAGATCAGCATGGTGTTCCAGCACTTCGCGCTGTTCCCCCACCGCGACGTCCTGGCGAACGCCGCGTACGGACTGGAGGTCCAGGGCGTCCCCCGGGCCGAGCGCGAACGGCGCGCCGCGGAGGCGCTGGAGCTGTGCGGGCTCGGCGGTTGGGAGAACTCCTGGCCCGACGAGCTGTCCGGCGGCATGCAGCAGCGCGTGGGCCTCGCCCGCGCCCTGGCCACCGACGCCGACCTGCTGCTGATGGACGAGTCCTTCAGCGCCCTCGACCCGCTGATCCGCCGCGACATGCAGGACCAGCTGCTCGAACTCCAGCGGCGCCTGAAGAAGACCATCGTCTTCATCACCCACGACCTCAACGAGGCGATGCGCCTCGGCGACGGCATCGCCGTCATGCGCGACGGCCGGATCGTCCAGCTGGGCACCGCCGAGGACATCCTGATGCGACCGGCCGACGACTACGTGGCCTCCTTCATCCAGGACGTCGACCGCTCGCGCGTCCTGACGGCCGACGCCGTCATGGACGTGCCGCTCGCGGACGTCGACGTCTGCGCCTGCCCGACGGTCGACACCGACACCCCGCTCGCCGAACTGTGCGCCGTCAGCGCCCGGGTCCCGCACCCGGTCGCCGTCACCGACAAGGAGGGCGCCGTGGTCGGCTCCGTGCCGCAAGACCGTCTCATCGCCTTCATAGGCGACGAACAACGGCCCCCCATGCGGTGCGCGGAGGTGGCGGCCTGATGCCCCGCCTGCACCTCGGCGCCTGGGTCGACAGCGGTGTCGACTTCCTCCAGCGCCACCTGTCCTGGTTGTTCGACGCCATCAGCACGGTGGTCACCGGGCTCTACGACGGCATCGACACCGTCCTGAACGCCCCCGCGCCCCTGCTGTTCGCCGGCATCCTCGCCGTCGCCGCCTGGTGGCTGCGCGGCCTGCTCGCCGCGCTCCTGGCCTTCGTGGGCTTCGCGCTGGTCGACTCCGTCGGCCTGTGGTCCGAAGCCATGTCCACGCTCTCCCTCGTGCTGGTGGCCACCCTGGTCACCCTGGTCTTCGCGGTCCCGCTGGGCATCTGGGCCTCCCGCTCCGACCGGGTCAGCGCCGTCCTGCGGCCCGTCCTTGACTTCATGCAGACCATGCCGGCCATGGTCTACCTGATCCCCGGCATCATCTTCTTCGGCGTGGGCGTGGTCCCCGGCATCATCGCCACGATCATCTTCTCGCTGCCGCCCGGCGTCAGGATGACCGAACTCGGCATCCGACAGGTCGACGGCGAACTGGTCGAGGCCGCCGACGCCTTCGGGACCACCCCGCGCGACACCCTCGTACGGGTCCAGCTCCCGCTGGCCCTGCCCACCATCATGGCCGGCATCAACCAGGTCATCATGCTCGGCCTGTCCATGGTCGTCATCGCCGGCATGGTCGGCGGCGGCGGACTCGGCGGAGCCGTCTACCGCGCCATCGGCAACGTCGACATCGGCCTCGGCTTCGAGGCCGGCATCTCCATCGTCATCCTCGCCATGTACCTGGACCGGATGACCGGCGCCCTCGGCCGCCAGGTCTCCCCGCTCGGCCGGCGCGCCCTGGCCAAGACCCAGGCCGCCGCACGCGGCGCCGCCAAGCTGTGGAACCACCGGCCCCAGCCCGCGTACGCGGTCACCGGGGCCGTGGTCCTCGCCCTCGTCGCGGGTGGCCTCGGCGCCTTCGGCGGATCCGACCAGCCGAAGACCACGGCGAGCGGCGCCGAGAACGTCGGCAAGGGTCGCAAGATCAACCTCGGCTACATCCCGTGGGACGAGGGCATCGCCTCCACCTTCCTGTGGAAGGAACTGCTGGAGCGGCGCGGATTCGAGGTCGACACCCGCCAGCTGGAGGCCGGCGCGCTCTACACCGGCCTGGCCGGTGGGCAGATCGACTTCCAGACCGACTCCTGGCTGCCCGTCACCCACGCGAAGTACTGGGAGAAGTACGGGAACAAGCTGGAGGACCTCGGCTCCTGGTACGGCCCGACCTCGCTGGAGCTGGCCGTCCCCTCGTACATGAAGGACGTGCGCTCGCTCGCCGACCTCAAGGGCAAGTCCGGACAGTTCAAGGGCCGGATCATCGGCATCGAGCCGAGCGCCGGCGAGATGTCGATCCTCAAGGACAAGGTCCTCGGGGAGTACGGCCTCGACGGTGAGTACAAGGTCGTCGACGGCTCCACCCCGGGCATGCTCGCCGAGCTGAAGCGGGCCTACGAGAAGAAGGAGCCCGTCGCGGTCGTCCTGTGGTCCCCGCACTGGGCCTACTCCTCGTACGAGCTCACCAAGCTGGAGGACCCCAAGGGGGCCTGGGGCAAGGGCGACGGCATCCACACCCTGGCCCGCAAGGGCTTCGGCTCGGACGAGCCCGAGGTCGCCAAGTGGCTGCGCTCCTTCAAGCTCACCGAGGAGCAGCTGACCGGCCTGGAGGCCAAGATCCAGGGGGCCGGCAAGGGCAAGGAACAGCAGGCGGTCCGCACCTGGCTGGCCGATCACCCGGAGATCGACAAACTGGCCTGAGCACCGCGAGGCGCCGGCGCGCGCAGGAGACCGTACGTTCCTCCGCGCGCCGGCGCCTTCGCGTGTCCGGCCAGGGTTCGGTCGGGCCGACCCGGTGGTTCGGCTTTCAGCCGACCCGGCTCCGCGGTTCGTTCGACCCGACCCGTCGTTCAGCCGGCGCCGGCGCCGGCGCCGGTTCGGCCCGGACCGCCGCTCCGCGCGGCCGCAGCGGCCACCAGATGCTCCGCCCCAGCAGCGCCGCCAGCGCCGGGACCAGCGCGATCGACAGGATGAAAGCCGAGAGCAGGATCCCGAGCGCCGTCGCGAAACCGATCTGCCGGGTCGCCGACCCGGGGCCGACGGCCAGGCTGCCGAACGAGGCGGCCAGTACCAGGCCCGCCGTCGCGATCGCCGGAGCCGTGTGCCGCACCGCCCGGGCCACCGCCGCGCGGGCCGGACCGGGGCGCTCCATCTCCTCCCGGATCCGGTCGGCGATCAGGATGTTGTAGTCGGTCCCCAGCGCGACCACGAACAGGAACAGCACCAGCGGCAGCGTGAAGTCCACCCCGGTGCGGCCCAGACCGTGTTGGAAGACCAACGCCGAGGCGCCCAGGGTGGCGGCGAAGCCCAACCCCACGGAGAGCATCAGGACGGCCGGGGCGAGCAGGCTCCGCAGCAACACCAGCAGGATCAGCGCGATCAGCGCCGCCGCCACCGGGAAGACCACCCTCAGGTCCTCGTCCACGGCCTCGGAGATGTCCGCGAACACCGCCGCGGTCCCGCCGACGTGCGCCTCGGTACCGGCCGGTCGGTGCGCGGCCACCGTGTCCCGGATCGGCCCGGAGACCAGGTCGCGGACCTCCGGCCGACGCGGATCGGCGGTGGGGAACAGGTCCACCCGAGCCGCCTTCCGGTCCTCGCTCAGCACGATCGGGGCCACCTGGCCCACTCCGTCGACCGCGCGGAGGGCCTCGACGAGCCCACCGAGCCGCTCCGGGCTCAACACGCCCCCGTCGGAGGCGGTGACGTACACGCCGGTGGGGTCGGACACCCCGGCCGGCAGCGCGCCGGCGATCTCCGCGGCCGTTTCCGTCGCGGCCGTGCGCTCCCCGTCGCCGCCGCCCTGCCCGTAGTCCATCCGCATCCCCGCCAGCCCCGCGGTCAGCGCCCCCAACAGGGCCACCGAGGCGAACACCACCCTCAGGGGCCGCCCGGCCACCAGGTCACCCATCCGCGCGGCCGCACCCTCGCGGGGCCGGCCCTTCAGCCCCCGGGAGGGCCAGAACATCCTGCGGCCGGTGACGGCGAGGATCGCCGGCATCAGGGTCAGGCTGCCGACCAGCATCACCAGCACGGCCACGGCGATCGCCGGCCCCAGAACCCGGAACTGGCCGAACGTGGCCACCCCGAGCGTGGAGAACGCCGCCACGATGGTCAGCGCCGCCGAGGTGATCGCCGTGCCCACCCGGCCCGCGACCTCCCGCGCCGCGACCCGACCGGACTGCTCCGGCCGGTCGCGCAACTGCTCGCGGAAGCGGAACAGCAGGAAGAGGAAGTAGTCGATGCCGATGCCCACCAGGACCACGTTGATCAGTTGGGGTGTGGACGGGTCGAGGTCGATGCCGGCCAGCACGGCCGAGCCGACCACTGCGCCCGCCGCCGCGCCCCCGATCACGCTCACCGCGAGCAGCGGGAGCAGCGCGGCGAGGAAGCTGCGGAAGACCAGGACGTGCAGCAGCACGATCACCAGGAGCATCACGATGCCCACGACGGTCGTCCGGGTCTTGCCCGCGTCCGCGGAGTCCACGGTGTCGGCCAGTCCGCCGGTGAACCCGGTCCGCAGCCCCGCCTCCGCGAACTCGGCCCGTGCCTGCTCCCGGAAGGCGCGGTACAGGTCCTGCATCCCGGGATCCGTGGGGTTGCCGGTCAACTCCACGGACAGCAGTCGAAAGCCGCGATCGGGCGCCGTCATCGCCGCTCCGACCACGGGCCGTTGGGAGTGGTCCCGCGCGAACGGCAACGCGTCCTCGGACCGGGGCATCACGACCGGGCGCCGGGTCAGCTTCGCCGCCCCGGCGTCGATGTGCCGCTCGTCGTCGGCGGTCAGCGGTTCCCCGTCGGAGCGGGCCACCAACACGGTCGAGGGGTTGGCGTCGGGCCTGGCCCCGAAGTGCCGCTCGGCGACCCGCAACGCGGCGGCCGAGTCGTACCCGGCCGGCAGGAAGGCGCCCGACGAGGCCTGGGTGGCGCGGAAGACGAGCGCCTGCCCCAGCAGGGTCAGGGCGATGCCCAGCACCGCCCACAGCGCGATCACCTTCCATGGACTTCGGGTGGCGTAGCCGGTCAGGGCGCGGATCACTTGGTCCTCCGTAACGGGAGCCGACACCGGGGTTCCCCGGCTGCTTCCAGCCCATCACCGGACGGGGCCCGAAACGTCGGTGCGCGGGATGAGCCCGCACCCGGGACCGGGGTCCGCGGCCGGCGCCCGGACCAGGACCGGGGTCCCGGTCGGGGATCCACCTCCGGGCCCGGGCCCCCGCGGTTGGCCCGATGGGAGAATGGATCACGCACGTCACCCGGGGCGCACCGGTACGGACCGGCGCGATCGGCGACGAGGGGGGACCGGTCGGCATGCGCACGCGTCGAAGGGGCGGCCCGCGCGATCCAGACGGCCCGCGCGATCCGTACGATCCGCACGATCCAGACGGCCCGCGTGATCCGTACGATCCGCGCGATCCAGACGGCCCGCGTGAGGCGGCCGATCCGGGCGGCCCGCGGGTCCCGGCCCTCGTCGGGGGATTCACCTGGACCCGCAATGACGCCCTGGTGGCCATCGGGTCCGGCGCGGTGGACCTGACCGGCTACTCGATCGGGACCATGGACGCCGGACTGACCCTCAGCGTCCCCGCGTTCGGTCTGCTGGTGCTCGCCTCGCTGGCCCTGTCGGCCAGGCGCCGGCGCCCGGTGGCCGTGTTCGCGGCGGCGCTCGTCCTCGCCGCGGTCTTCAACCTGGTCAGCCCGCTCTCCCCGGGGTTCACGGCCAACCTCGCCGTCGCCCTGTACTCGGTCACCGTGGCGCGCGGCCCCGCCGTGGTCACGGCCGCCGCCCTGGCCGTCCTGCCGATCCCGCTGATCGGCCGGAACGGACGGTGGATCGAGTCGGGTTGGGGCGTGTTCGGCAACCTCGTCGCGGCGGGCATCGTCGTCGCCTCCGGTGTCGCGGTCCGCCGCCGGCAGCGCGAGCTCGCGGCGAACCGCAGGCTGCTCGCCGACCGCGCCGTGGCGGAGGAGCGCCGCCGCATCGCCCGTGAACTGCACGACATCGTGGCCCACCACATCACCACCATGCAGCTGATGGCCGGCGGGGCCCGGGCCAACCTCGCCCACGATCCGCAGGCCGCCCGCGAGGCCCTGGTCACCCTGGAGGGCTCGGGGCGGATGGCGCTGCGCGAGATGCGGCAATTGCTCGACGTGCTGCGGGCCGGGGAGGAACCCGAACGGACCCCGCCCGCCCCGCAACCCGGCGCCGGCGACCTGGGCCGGATCATCACCGAGTCCCGACTGGCCGGGATGGAAACCCGGTTCACCGTCCACGGCCGGGCCCGGCCCCTGCCGCCGACGGTCGGCCTGACGGTGTTCCGGATCGTGCAGGAGGCCCTGACCAACGCCCGCAAGCACGCGGGACCCGCGCGGGCCGACGTACGCCTGACGTACGGCCGGGACGAGATCGCGGTGGAGGTCAGCGACGACGGAGCGGGCCCGCCCCCGCCCCGCGGACTGCCTTCGAGGTCGGAGTCCGGCTCCGGGTACGGTCTGATGGGAATGCGTGAACGAGTCGCCCTGCAGGGCGGCACCCTGGAGGCCGCGCCGATCGCCGGCGGCGGCTTCCGGGTGGCGGCCCGCATGCCGGTGACACCGGGCGCGGCAGAGGGAGAGGGACCACACCGATGATCCGTGTGCTCATCGCCGACGACCAGCCGTTGGTGCGGCGGGGCCTGGCGCTGATCCTGGCCCCCGATCCGGACGTCGAGGTCGTGGGGGAGGCCGGGGACGGCGCCGAGGCCGTGGACCTCGCCGGGCGCCTGCGCCCCGACGTCGTCGTCATGGACATCCGGATGCCCGTCCTCGACGGGGTGCGGGCCACCGCGGAACTGACCCGGGTGTGTCCCGAATCCCGCGTACTGGCCCTCAGCACCTTCGACATGGACGAGTACGTGGTGGCCGCGCTGCGGGCCGGCGCGCACGGGTTCCTGCCCAAGGACGTCTCCCCCGAGGAGCTGATGGCGGCGGTCCGCACCGTGCACACCGGCGAGGCCGTCGTGGCGCCCCGACTGCTGACCCGCCTGATCTCCACCTACGTACGGGCTCCCGACCCCCGTTCGCGGTCCGCCGACACCACGGCGGCCCTGCCCGACGGGCTCACCCCGCGCGAGCTGGAGATCTGGCGACTGTTGGCCCGGGGCCTGGACAACGCCGGGATCGCCCGGGACCTGGACATCAGCGTCTCGACGGTCAAGAACCACATCACGGGCATCTTCGGCAAGTTGGGCGTACGCGATCGCGCGCAGGCGGTGATCGCGGCGTACGAACGAGGCCTGGTCGAGGCCGAACGGAGGATCACTTGATCACCAAGTGCCCGCAGAGGCCCGGAATCGACCTGGTGACCCTACCTCTGACCAGCCGGAACACTGGATGATCCGCCCGTGCGTACGAGGCGTCGCGCATGGCACAGTGCCAGCAGCACAACCGCCGGACCAGGGAGCCTCCATGCGTGACACGCACTCGATTCCGCCGACACTCGTGGCCGGGCCCGAGTGTCCGGAGCGACCGGGCCCGTTGCCCGTCTGCGCGGTCTGCGCGGTGACTCCGGAACGGATCTCCTGGCGCCAGCGCCCGGGTGAGCCCGTCGTACTGGTCTTTGATCCCTGCGGTCACCGCCACACGTCCCCGGCGCCGCCCCTGCTGGTCGTGACCCCGCCGATCCCGGTCAGGGCGTGAGGAAGGAGCCGATCCGCTCGGCGAACGCCTCCTCGCCCAGGATCTCGATCCCGGCCGCCTCCGCCTTGGCGACCTTGCCGCCCGCCTTCTCGCCCGCCACCAGCAGCGTGGTCTTCCCCGATATGCCGCTCGCGGACTTCCCGCCCGCCCGCTCGATCAGCTCCCGCACCTTGTCGCGGGTGTCGTACGCCGCGAGGGCGCCCGTCATCTTCCCCGTCACCACCACGCACTGACCCGCCAACGGCCCCTCCTCGGCCCCCGGCACGACCGCCGGGAGCGGTTCGGTGAGGTTGACGCCGGCGGCCGCCAGCTTGTCGATGACCGGACCCAGCGCCGCGACGCGGGCCACGATCGCGGCCGCCTTGGTCTCACCCACCAGTTCCACGGCCGTCATCGCACGCGCGTCAGCCGCCCGGATCGCGTCCATCGTCACGAAGTGTCGGGCGATACGCCGGGACATGCCCCGCCCGGTGCCGATCACCCCGAGGGCGCAGAACACCCGCGAGAGCGGTCTGCCCTTCGCCGCCTCGATCTGCTCCAGCAGCTTCACGGCCCGCCGTTCGCTGCCGGCCGCCTCCGCGAGCGCCGCGTGGTCGAGCGTGAACAGGTCCGCGACGTCGCGGACCCGACCGGAGTCCACCAGCGCCCGCACGTACGTCTGGCCCAAGCCGTCCATGTCCAACTGGTCGCGCCCCGCCGCGTACAGGACGGCGGCGATCCGCCCGCAGTCGGCGGGCTGCGCGCAGCGCCACCGCTCCTGCGAGCGGTCGATCTCCCCCTGGCAGCCGGGGCACACCTCGGGCAGCTCGATCTCCCGCTCCGCGCCGGTGCGCAGCTCCACCACCGGCGCCTCGATGCGCGGGATGATGTCGCCCGCCTTGTAGACGGTGACGGTGTCGCCCAGCCGCAGGCCGCGCCGCAGGATGTCGGCGGGGTTGTGCAGCGTCGCGTGCCGCACCACCGAGCCGTCGATCTCGACCGGCTCCAGGACGGCGGTCGGCGCCAGTACGCCGGTCCGTCCCACGGCCCAGGTGACCTCCAGCAGGCGGGTGCGCCGCTCGACGGCCGCCAGCTTGTAGGCGGTCGCCCAGTGCGGATGGCGTGATCCCGTCCCGGCCGCCGCCTGTTCGGCCGGCGAGTCCAGCTTTACCACCACCCCGTCGATGCCGAAGGGCAGGACGGCGCGGAGCGCGGAGATCCGCCCCACCTGCTCCTGGACCTCGGCGATCGTGTCCACCACCGTCATGCCCGCCTCGGTGGCCGCGGCCGTCCACACGCCCGTCCCGGCCACGTACGCCATCACCTCGGAGTGCCGGCCCCCGGGCAGTGCCCCGGCGCCGTCGAGGGCGACCGCGCCGAACGCCCAGAAGGTCATCTCCACCGTGTACGGGCGCCCCTTGGCCCGCAGCGTGCCGGCCGCGCCGTTGCGCGGATTGGAGAACGGCGCGGCGCCGTGCTCGGCGCGTATCTCGTTGGCCCGCTCGAACTGGGCGGTGGTCAGCAGGACCTCGCCGCGGACCTCGAAGGAGGCGTTCGTGGTCAGCTCGCGGGGCAATCCCACGATGGTCCCGATCGCGTGCGAGACGTCCTCGCCGCTGCTTCCGTTGCCCCGGGTGACCAGCCGCGTCAGCCGTCCCCGGTGGTAGCGCGCGGCGAGCGACGCGCCGTCCAGCTTCGGCTCGACCACGTATCCGCCCGTGACGGGTCCGCCCAGGCGTCGCGCCAGCGACGCCTCCCAGTCGACGAGGTCCTGCGGGCCGAAGGCGTTGGCCAGGGAGAGCATCGGTTCCGTGTGGGCCACCTCCCCGGCCGGCACGGCGCCGCCCGCCACCTTCCCGGTCGGGGAGGCGGGGTCCAGGTGCTCCGGGTACGCGGCCTCGTACGCCTGGATAAGCGAGACCAGGAGGTCGAAGGAGGCGTCGTCGAGCGGCGAATCGCCGGAACCGTAATAGGCGGCGGAGGCCTTGATGGCCGTGCCGATCGCGTCGGCGTACTCGTCGCGGCCGGCCAGGGCTGAAGGGGCGGTGATCGTCATGTCCCGATGGTGGACGAGGGGTCTGACAATGGCCGGTCCTCGCGGCCCGATCCCTGACGCGTGCTCAAAGCTGCTCGATATCAGCCGGCTTCAAGCAACTTCCTTCAAACGGGGGCCATCGGCCGCTATGTTGCCGAGAGCATGCCAAGCCGGTGTGTCCGAGACCCGGACCGCACGAGGAGCTGCCCATGACACTGACACGCTTCAGCAGGAATCCACGGCGACGGTGCGCGGCGGCACTGCTCGCCGCCGCCCTGGCCGTCGCCGGACTGGCCGCGGCCGGACCGATGGCCCGCCCCGCCGCGGCGGCGTCCGCGGTGGCCGCCGACACCGCGGGCGACGTCACCGGAATCAGCCGGTCCGGGAACACCTACACCGTCACCACGACCAGCGGCGCCAAGGCCCGCGTGGTCGTCGCCCGCGCCGACGTCTTCCGGCTCTGGCTCGCCCCCGACGGGACCTTCACCGACGACCCGGCCGGCTCGGACCTCGCGCCCACCACCGACTTCGGCCCCGTCGACTCCACCACCACGGACGCCGGCGCGTACCACCGGATCGCCACGGGAGCCCTCTCCATCCGGGTGTACAAGGCCCCTCTGCGGTTCTCCGTCCACCGGGCCGACGACACCACGCTCGTCTGGGAGGAGAGCCGGCCGACCTCCTGGTCCGGCGGCCGGACCACCCAGTACCTCGCGCGCGGAGCCGACGAACAGTTCTACGGAACGGGCCTGCGCCTGGGGGAGTGGGCGCTGCGCGGGAAGACCGTGCCCATCGCCGTCGACAACAAGTGGCGCGAGAACACCAACGCCAGCCCCGCCCCCTTCTACATGTCCACCCACAACTACGGCGTCATGCGCAACACGTGGGCCCCGGGGTCCTACGGCTTCAACGAGCCCACCACCCTCACCCACGACGAGAACCGCTTCGACGCGTGGTACTTCGCCGGGGACTCGCTCAAGGGCGTGCTCGACGCCTACACCGACGTCAGCGGCAAACCCTTCATGGCGCCGATGTGGGGCTTCGAACTCGGCAACGCCGACTGCTTCAACGCCTCCAACCCCGACTACCAGGGCGACCACAACCGCGCCCGCCACCAGACCACGCCCGACGTGGTCGGGTACGCGGGCGACGCCCGCGCCGCCGACATGCCCTCGGGCTGGTTCCTGCCCAACGACGGGTACGGCTGCGGCTACACCGCACCCCTGAAGTCCACCGTGGACGCCCTGAAGGCCAAGGGCTTCCAGACGGGCCTGTGGACCTCCACCGGTCTCGGCTCCATCGCCGACGAGGTCGCCGCGGCCGGCAGCCGGGGCGTGAAGACCGACGTGGCCTGGATCGGCAGTGGCTACAAGTACGCCTTCGACGGAGTCCAACAGGCCGTGGACGGCATCGAGAAGAACTCCGACGCTCGCCGCTACGTCTGGACCGTCGACGGCTGGGCCGGCACCCAGCGCAACGCCGTCGTCTGGACCGGCGACACCAACGGCACCTGGGACGACATGCGTTGGCACGTACCGGCCATCACCGGCGCCGGCCTGTCCGCCCTCAACTACGCCTCCGGGGACGTCGACGGCATCTTCGGCGGCAGCCCCCGGACCTACGTCCGAGACCTCCAGTGGAAGGCCTTCACCCCCGCCTTCATGACCATGTCCGGTTGGGGCGCCACCGGCCCGCAGGCCGGCTACCAGGACAAGCAGCCCTGGCGGTTCGCCGAGCCCTACCTGTCCGTCAACCGCAAGTACCTCCAGCTCAAGATGCGGCTGATGCCCTACCTGTACACGATGAGCCGGGTCGCCCACGAGAGCGGAGTCCCCAGCACCCGCGCCATGGTCCTGGAGTACCCCGACGACCCGGTGGCCCGGGGCAACCAGACCAGCGGACAGTTCATGGCGGGCGATTCCTTCCTCGTCGCCCCCGTCGTCTCCGACACCACCGTCCGCGACGGCATCCACCTGCCCGCCGGCACCTGGACCGACTACTGGACCGGCAAGACCTATCGGGGCCCCGGCCGGCTCGACGGCTACCGCGCCCCGCTCGACACCCTCCCGCTGTTCGTCAAGGGCGGCGCCATCGTGCCGATGTGGCCGCAGATGAACCACACGGGCGAGAAGCCCGTCTCCACCCTGACCTACGACATCCACCCGCGCGGGGCCTCCTCCTTCAGCCTCTACGAGGACGACGGCCGCACCCGCGCCCACCAGTCCGGCGCCTTCGCCCGCCAGCGGGTGGACGTCACCGCGCCCACCGGCGGCGTCGGCGACGTCACCGTCAAGGTCGGCGCGCCCACCGGGGACTACGCCGGCAAGCCGACCTCGCGCGGGTACGAACTCACCCTGCACGTGTCCTGCGCCCCCACGGCCCTCACCGCGGACGGCTCCGCCCTGACCCGGCTCACCACCAAGAGCGCCTACGACTCCGCCGCCACCGGCTGGTTCTTCGACCCGGCCGACCGTTCCGGCGTCCTGTGGGTCAAGACGGGCACCAAGTCCGGTGCCTTCGCCGTCTCGGCCACCGGCGCCGGCATTCCCCCGGCCGAACCCGTCCCCGCCGGCTCCGCCCCCATCCCCCAGGCGGCCTGGAGCCTGCTCTCCGCCGACAGCCAGGAGACGGCGGGCGAGAACGGTGCGGCCCGCAACGCCTTCGACGGCGACCCGTCAACGATCTGGCACACCGCCTGGTCCGCCGGCACGCCGGCGGCGCTCCCGCACGAGATCCGCGTCGACCTGGGCGCCCGCTACACGCCGGACTCCCTCGGCTACCTGCCCCGGCAGGACGGGGGAGCCAACGGCCGGATCGGCCGCTACGAGGTGTACGTGTCCGACAGCCCCATCGACTGGGGTCCGCCCGTCGCCACCGGCACCCTCGCCGACACCCCGGGAGCCAAGACGATCCCGCTGTCCGCCGGCGCCGGCCGTTACCTCCGCGTGCGGGCCCTCACCGAGGCGGGCGCCCGGGGCCCCTGGACCAGTGCCGCCGAACTCACCCTCACCGGGCGGGCGTCACCGCTCCCGGGCAACGCCACCCTCGTCAACGCGGCCTCCGCGAGCTGCGTCGACCTGCCGCACGGCGCCACCACACCGGGCACCGAACCCACCCTGTACACCTGCCACGGCGGCCCCAACCAACGCTGGACCCTCCAGCCCGACGGACACCTCGCCGGCCTCGGGGGCGTCTGCCTCGACGCGACGAACGCCGACCGCGTCACCGTACGGGCGTGCGGCGCGGCCACCGCCCAGATCTGGGGGCCCGGCCCCGACGGCAGTCTGCGGACCGCCGGTCAATGCCTCACCCCGGCGGGTTCGGCGACCGCCGACGGCACCCCGCTCACCCGCGCCGTCTGCACCGGAGCCCCCGCCCAACGCTGGACCCTGACCCCCTGACCCCCGCCGCCGCCTCGCCCGGATCGACCGGGTGGGGCGGCGACCCCACGCGGGGAGCGGTGGCACGGGCGGCGAATCGGGACCTGCTGCATGATTGGGGCATGCCAACCGACTCGGACACGATCGAACTGAGCGAAGACGAACTGCGTGAGATCACGGGTTACGCGGCAGCGTGTGCCCGCAGGGCGCTGCCGCTCTTCGAGCAGGACCTTTCCGCCGACCCGCGCCCCCGCGCCGCCATCGACGCGGCGGACGAGTTCGCCGGGGGCGGCCGGCGCACGACCGCTCTGCGGCAGCGCGCGTGGGCGGCGTACAAGGCGGCGGCCGACGCCGGTTCACCCGCGGCCGCGGCCGCGGCGCGAGCGGCGAGCCACGCGGCGGCGGCCGCGTTCCTCCATCCCAAGGCCAGCGCCCACCAGGTGAAACACATCCTCGGTGCGGCGGCCCACGCGGCGCGGGCGGAGGAACTGGCGAGCGGGGAGGACGAGCGGGTCACCGCGGAAACCCTCGAATGGGCGCGACAGCACGCGCCGGCCGCCGTCGGTGCGGTACTCGGCCGGCTGCCCGCGGCGCCTCCCGGCGGGGGGCGCGTGGGAGAGCACATCCGCGATCTCGACGCAGCGCTCCGCGCCTGAGACGGGCGCTCACCCCGCGAGCGGGGGAGCGGCGGTCAGGCCCGTCGGCGCGGGCCCCAGCGTGGTGGTGCCCGGGCAGGCGCGGTGGCCCAGGCCCGTCCGGTACGCGTCGAGTGCGGCCTCGATCCGGCCCGTCCGGCGCAGCAGGTCGCCCAACAGCCGGCACAGGTCGGCCAGGTCCCCGGTCGCCCCGCTGCGTTCCAGCAGCGCCAGGGCCTGTACGTAGTGTTCCTCCGCGGACTCGCTCTCCCCCCGCTCCTCCGCGATCAGCCCGAGCAGCCGGTGCGCGCCGCCCGCGTGGACCGCGCCGTGACGGTCGCCCAGCTCCAGCACCGCCGAGAGCAGTCCGGCGGCCTCGTCGTGGCGGCCGAGCCGGCGCAGTACATCGGCCAGCTCCACCTCGACCTGGGCGGTGTACAGGGCGGCGCGCTTGGCCGAGAGCATGTCCCGGGCCGTGCGCAACTCGACCTCCGCCGCCTGCAGTTCGCCGTTCTGTGCCTGTACGTAGCCGCGCATCCAATGGCAGTGCGCCAGGTCGGTGCGCAGCCGCAGCTGGCGGTAGACCGCCTGGGCCTTGGCCAGTGACTCGTCGGCGTCGGCCACCCGCCCCTCCGCGAGGAAGGTACGGGCGACCTGGCGGTGCATGCCCGCGACGAGCGCCGGGTCCTGGACGTGCGGGGCCAGGGCCAGGGCGAGTTCGGCGGCGCGGGCGGCGCGCGCGTGGGCGCCCATGTCGATGTACGGGCCGATCACCGCCGCGTACAGCAGCACCAGCGCTTCGGGGTCACCCAGGCCGCCGGCGTTCAGTTCGTCGATCGTCGATTCCAGGAGGTAGCACGCGTACCGCAGTTCACCCGCCAGCAGGTGCGCGACCGCCCGGCCGCGGATCGCCCGGGCCCGGCGGGGCGGCGGCTCGTCCGCGAGGAGCAGCTCGGCCGCCTCGAAATGGGCGGTCGCCAGGGGTAGTTCACCTGCTTCCAGGGCGCAGTCACCGAGCCCGAGAAGGGCTTCGGCCCGCTCCGGCGCGAGGTCCAGGAGTTCCGCGTCGGTGAGCAGCCGCCGGTAGTGGACGGCCGCCTCGTCCGCGGCGCCCGTGGCCAGCGCGCGCTGTGCGTCGGTCAGGGCCAGCCGCAGTTCCGTGGCCAGGTGCGGCGGGCGGCCCGTCGCCAGTTCCTCGTAGGAGGTGCCGAGGCGCTCCGCGAGGAAGCGCAGCGCGGCCTCGGAAGGGCGGACCCGGCCCGATTCCAGGGTGGAGATGTAGGCCGCGGTGTAGGCGGGCTCAGCCAACCGGCGTTGCGTCAATCCGCGTTCGATGCGCAGGCGATGAACCCGGCTGCCGATCAAGGCCTGTTCGTCCATGTCTTCCCCCTGTCCACGTGAACTCTGCGGCATCCGGCCGGAGTAGTCCATTGCGCACGTCCTTCGCGCGCCCCTAGGTTAAGCAACCGATTAAGTCTGATTATCAACGCACTGAACTCCGAGGGGGACTCCTTGAACTCAACCGTCCGGTTGGTCGTCGCCGCGGCCGGGGCGACCGCGGTGCTGTTCGCCGCCGTACCCGCCGTACCCGCGGGAGCCGCCGCGCCGGCGCCCGTCGCGGTGCCCGCCGCGGGCACCGGCGTGGAGGTCGAGATACCCGGCCCGCAAGAGGGCCGGATCGCCGGGTCGGGCCACGTACGGGTACCGGTCGCCGGTCGTGCCAAGGCCGCGCCCCGGCTCTCCGCCGCCGAGCGGGAAGCCGACGGAGAGGTCACCGCGCTCGTCGACAACGGCCCCACCGCGGACCGTCTCGACGTGGTCGTCGTCGGCGACGGCTACACCACAGCCGAACTCGACCGGTTCCACGAGGACGCCGGCCGCAAGTGGGAGGAGATCGCGGCCGTCGAGCCGTACACGACGTACCGGGGCCTCTTCAACGTCTGGACCGTCGACGCCGTGTCCCGCCAGTCCGGGGTGTCGGGCGACCCCGACCCGGCCACCGTCCGCGACACCGCGCTCGGGTCCTACTTCTGGTGCGAGGACATCGAACGGCTGCTCTGCGTGGACCAGCCCAAGGTGGACGCCTACGTGGCGAAGGCGCCCGCCGCCGACCTGGTGCTCGTCCTCGCCAACAGCTCCAAGTACGGCGGGGCGGGCTACAACGAACCCAGCGCCACCCTCGGCTACGAGGGCATATCCACCGCCTCGGCCGGAAACGCCAAGTCGGGCCAGGTCGCCATCCACGAGACGGGGCACTCCCTCGGCAAACTCGCCGACGAGTACTTCTACCCGGGCTCCCCGGACTACGAGAAGTACACCGGCCCCGAGCCCTCGGACCCCAACAGCTCCACGCTGAGCGCCGACCGGATGGCCCGCACCCGTGCCAAGTGGCACCGATGGCTCGGCGAGGAGTCCCCCGACGGCGGCAGGGTGGGGGCCTACGAGGGCGGCGGCTACTACGTCACCGGCCTGAATCGACCCACCGACAACTCCCTCATGCGGGTCCTGGACAAACCCTTCAACCTCCCCGGCGTCGAGTCGATGATCGCCGGTTTCCACCGCCACGCGAACACCGTCACCCCGCTCACCCCCACCGACCGCACGCTCCGTTCGCGCGACACGGCGAAGGCCGCGGTGCCCCGGCTGGCGGCGCCGGACGGACGGCAGCTCGTGGTGCGTTGGTACCTGGACGGTCGTGAGCTGAGGCGGTTCGCGGGCCGGACCGAGGTGCGCGTCTCGGATCTGTTCCTCTTCGGCCCGCGCACCCGGACCCTGTCCGTCACCGTCGAGGACCGCACCCCCTCGGTCCGCGACCCGAAGATCGCCCGCACCCTGCGCACCACGGTCGACTGGCACGTCCGCCGCTGACCCGAATCCGCCCCGGCCCGCGTCGGCCCCGACGAGAACGCGAGGGGGCGGCGGTCGGCGTCGCTCAGTCCCGGTCCCCGCCCGCGTACGTCCAGAACGCGCGCATCAGCGGGGGCGGGGTCGGCCCGCTCAGTTCGAGCTGGGTCAGCAGTACGGACACGGTGCCGGTCGCGGGCACGACGTGGGCGGCGGTCCCGGTGCCGCCGACCCAGCCGTAGCGGCCCGGCACGTTCCACGCTTCGATCGCGGCGACGTCGACCGAACCGCCGAACCCCCAACCCTGGCCCTCCAGGAAGAGAGCGCCGTCCGCGCGCTGTTGCGGGGTCAGGTGGTCCGCGGTCATCTCCCGCACCGAAGCGGCGGACAGCAGGCGGCTCCCGGCGGGGGTCGCGCCGCCCGCGAGCAGCATCCGGCCGAAGGCGTACAGGTCGTCCGCGGTGGACACCAGCCCGCCGGCTCCGGAGGGGAAGGCGGGCATCCGGCTCCACTGTCCGCCGGGCGGACGTCGCGCCGCCCGCGCAGCCGCTTACCCGCGTCGTTCCAGCAGACCCCGGACGAACGCGGCCTGACCGGCGTGCTGGAGGTCGTCGGAAAGCACGCTGACGAGCCGCACGGCGAGGGTGACCGGGGGATCCCAACCCTCGTCGACGACCCGGTCCAGCTCGGCGGCCGACAGGGCGTGCACGAACCCCAGGGTCCGCTCGTGCACCGCGTCGAAGTACCCCAACAGGACGTCGCCGGAAGCGACACGGACCTTGCCCACCTGGCTCGGGCTCTGCCCGTAACCGGTGGCGTCGGCGGGCAGCGGCAGGTCGAACCGGTCGGCCCAGCCGCCCGTGTGCCACACCTGTTCCCCGCCCGCCGCGTCCGCCACGTGGTCGTCCTGCACCCGGGTCAGGTGCCAGACCAGCCACGCGACGGAGTTCGCGGCCGGGTCCACCCGCGCGTTCAGCTCATCGGCCGAGAGCCCGTCCACCACCTCGTGGACCACCTCCCGGACGCGCCCGAACCCTTCCGCCAGGACATCGGTTCCCTTCACGGAGCGTCCCGCCCCCTAGCGCAGGTCCATGCCGGGGTCGTCCATCCGACCCTCCATCTCGCTCTGCTCCTGGAGCCGTCGCGCCTTGTCCTGGAGGCGCGTGCGCTCCTGGGGGTCGGTCGACTTCTCGGCCGCCGCCTTCATCTCCTGGGCCTTGTCCCGCAACTGCCGGGACCTGCCGGACTCACCTGCAACGCTCATGATCGCTCCTTGACTCTGTGGGAGAGAGCGGGCGCAACCAGGCAATCAGCAGTCCGGCGCGCACGCATCTCGAAGGGTCGCGGCGCCGTTCTACTCGCCCGCGATACCCGTGATCACGGGATCGCCCAAGGGCGCCGTCTCCTGGTTCAGGCCGACTCCGCGCAGCGCCGACGAGGCGAGTTCCCGAGCCGCGGCCTGGGCCTCCTTGGTCGTGGCGGCCTCGACCTCCAGGTGCAGGCTGAAGGCGGACGAACCCGAGTAGAAGGACAGGATGTCCAGATCCTCCTTGACGCCGAGATCGGTGCCGCGCGGATCCGCCGGTCGAAGCGCGCGCACCAGTTGCGTGCGGGCCTCGGGGGACAGCTCCGTGAGCAGGGTGCCGGGAATGGTGACGACGTAGACGGTCATGTCACAGCGCTTGCCCGCGACTCGCCGGGGGAACCGTCAGCGGCGCGCCGGCCCCCCGTTTGCCCGCCCCGAATGGCGCAGTGCGCCGAAGTGCCGCTGAATGTAACAAAGCGTGCGCATCCCATGACGCACGATGACCGGTGCGCGATGTGTAGACCCGCGTGTCGGCGAACGGAGCTTTCCATGAACGACCCCATAACCCTCGCGGCCACCGACCACGAAGACCGCCGTGAGATCCCCGAGACCCAGGGCCGCGTCGACGATTCGAGCGACCCCGGACACCCCCCACCCGCCCCGCCCGCCCCCGCCGCGGAGCCGCCCGCGGAACCCGTACGGACCCTGCTGGAGGCGGCGGCGACGTGCAGGCCCGTGGAGGAGGTCACCGCGCTGGTGAGCCTCCTGAAGCGGGCCGGGCGGCAACCCGACGTCGGACACGCTGCGCTGCGGGCGGCGGCGGTCGCCCGCCCGGTCGACGAGGTCGGCCGGATGGTCGCCCTGCTCGGCGAGCCCCCGTACGGCGAGATCGAGGCCGACGTCACGCTGCGCGCCGCCGCCGTCGGTCGGTCCATCGAGGACGTGGCCCTGCTGGCCGGCTACCTCGACACCGACCGGGCCGAGACCGCGGCCGGGCCCCCGCCCGCCGGCCCCCCGGCCGACCACCACGCGGCGCCGCACCGGGAAGGGCCGCCGGTGACCAGGCCGGAGCCCCGTCCCCCCGCCCCGCAGGGCGCGCTGCGCCACGTGCTGCGCTGGCCGGTGGCCGCCGCACTGCTCCTGTGCGGCGTGCTGCACCTGCCGGGCGACCCGGCCGCCCTGTCCGTCCTCGGACTCGGCGACGTCCCGCCCCTCGCGGTGGCCTTCCTCTGCCTCGTGGCGGGGGGACTGCTGGCGCTGCGTGACACCCCGGCGGTGTGGCGGATCGGGGCCGTCACGGCGCTCGCGGTGGTGGCGCTGCACGTGATCGCGGGGATAGCGCTCGTCGACCCCCTGGAGGGTTCGCTGGGTGGCTCGCACGCGTGGGCGGGCGTCACCGCGGTGCTCTGCGCGGGCGCCGGCGCGGTGCTCGCGGGTGTGGCACTGACGTACCGGCCCAAGCGGGTCGATCGCGTCTGACCCGAGGAAACGGGGCCCCGGCGGACCACCGCCGGGGCCCCGCCGCGTGCGCACCACCTCTGCGGGCCGTGCGCACGGCTCGTCCGGGGGCTCCGGTGCCGCCGCGCGCCGGGTCGGGCCCGGCTCACGCCAGCAGGTTCACCCCGCGGGTGAACACCCAGGGCAGGCGGGCGGCCACCGGCACGATCCTGCGGGCCAGTGCCGGCCGCGCCCGGGCCCACAACAGGGAGCCGGTCAGCGCGCGATAGCCGCGCGTCAGCTCCCGCCAGGCCCGCTCGTACTCCTGCGGCCGGCCGGCGGACACGCACCGTACGAGTTCCCCCGCCGCCGTCACCGCCAGCGTGAGCCCCTCCCCGGTGAGCGCGTCCACGTACCCGGCGGCGTCCCCGACGAAGAGCACCCGTCCGGCCACCCGGGTGACGGCGCCCTGCCGCAACGGTCCCGCCCCCCGGACCGGCGCCTCGGGCGCCTGCGGCAACCGCGCCGACAGCAGGGGGAACCGGGCCAGTTGGACGTCGAACGGCGCCTGCTCCGAGGTCAGCACCGCCACGCCCACCCGATCGGGCCCGAGCGGGGTCACGTACGCCTCGGACCGGGCCGACCAGTGCACCTCCACCAGGTCGCTCCACGGCTCCACCGCGTAGTGGCGTCGCAGCCCGTACCGTACCGGCCGGCCGGGCACGACCGGCGCGGACAGGCCCAGCCCGCGCCGGACGGGCGAGTGCAGGCCGTCGGCGGCCACCAGGTAGCGGGCGGTCAGCCCCGCCGCGCTGACCCGGTGTTCGTCCTGGCGCACCTCGGTCACCCGCCGGGCCAGCACCCGCACGCCCAGGGCTGCGGCCCGTTCGGCGAGGGCCGCCTGGAGGTCGGTGCGCCGGGCCCCGCGCCCGGGACCGGCACGGAACAGCCCCTCCGCGCGCAACCCGCCGGCGGCGTCCACGTACCGGATCCCCCGAAACGGCCGGCCCGCCACCGGTACACCCAGCTCCTCCAACCGCCGCACCGCGGTGGGCATCAGCCCCTCCCCGCACGCCTTGTCGATCGGGGTGGGCCGGGGCTCCAGCACCACCACCTCCAGCCCGGCCAGCGCCCCGTGGATGGCGGTGGCCAGCCCCGCCGGACCGCCGCCCGCGACGAGCAGGTCGATCACGAGGCGGTGCCCAGGAGCGGGGTCGTCGTACGGGCCCGGGTGAGCGCCGTGTCCTCGCAGCGGATCCGCACCCGCAGCAGGAGCGCGTTGAGCACGGTGAAACCGGCCGCGGTCAGCCACGCGGAGTGCACCAGCGGCAGCGCGAGCCCCTCGACGACCACGGCCACGTAATTGGGGTGGCTCAGCACCCGGTAGGGCCCCGCCGCGACCAGGGGCAGACCGGGCACGACGAGCACCCGGGTGTTCCAGCGCGGGCCGAGCGTGGTGATGCACCACCAGCGCAACCCCTGCGCGGCCACCGCCAGCGCGAGCGCCGGCCAGCCCGGCGCCGGCAGGAACGGCCGGTCCGCCGCCCAGGGTTCGACCGCGCACCCCACCAGCAGCGCGGTATGCAGGGCGACCATGGCCGGATAGTGGCCCCGGCCGTACTCCCGGGCGCCGCGCGCCAGGCTCCAGGCGGCGTTGCGCCGGGCCACGAGCAGCTCGGCGAGCCGCTCGACGGCGACCAGGGCGAGGAACGACAGGTACAGGTTCATCGACATGAGGGGATCACCAGCGCAGGAGGACGAGTTCGGAGGCGAAGCCCGGGCCGAAGGCGATCATGAGCCCGGTGGACCCCGGCGGGGGCGGCCCGGCGGCCTGGATCCCGCCGAGGATGTGCAGGACGGAGGCGGAGGAGAGGTTGCCCGCCTCGGCCAGGGACCCGCGGCTCGCCGCGAGGGCGGCGTCCGGCAGACCTAGCGTCTCGGCGAGGACGTCGAGGATCTTCGGACCTCCCGGGTGGCAGATCCAGGCGTCGACGTCGGACGGCTTCAGGTCGTGGCCGGCGAGGAAGGTCTCGACCTCCTCCACCACGTGCAGCCGGACCAATTCGGGGAGTTCCCGACCCAGCACCATGCGAAAGCCCCAGTGGCCGATGTCCCAGCCCAGCAGGTCCTCGGTCCCCGGATACAGCCGGCTGCGGGAGGCCACCACCGTGGGCCCGGCGCCGGTCTCGTACAGCGGATGGTCGCGGCCCACCGCCAGCAACGCCCCGGCGCCGTCCCCGAACAGAGCCCCGGCCACGAGGTTCGCCATCGAGGTGTCGGCGGGCTGGAGGGTGAGGGAGCACAACTCGGTCGACAACAGGACGGCCGCGTCTTCGGGCCGGCCGGTCAGCTGGTCGTGCAGATGGCCGAGGCCGGCCGCGCCCGCCGCACACCCCAGGCCGAACAACGGCATCCGTTTCACGTCGGGGCGCAGCCCGCTCCGGCCGGCGATCCGGGCCTCCAGTGAGGGCGTCGCCAACCCGGTCACCGTCGTGGACATCACCAGGTCGAGCTCCCCGGCCGGCAGGCCACCCTCGGCGAGGGCGAGTTCGAGGGCGCGCGTGCCGAGTTCGAGCGCGACGGCGACGAAGGCGGCGTTCGTGGTGCCGAAGTCGTTCGCCGGCCCGTAGCGCTCCAAGGGGAGCGCGAGGTGGCGGCTGTCCACCCGGACCGACTCGTGGACGCGGCGCAGCAGCGCCGTGTCCGCACCCGACGGAAGGAAGCGGGCCAGGGCCTCGGTGATCTCCGACTGCCGGTAGCGGTGGGGCGGGAACACGCTGCTCACTGCCAGGACACGTGTCATTGACCCAACATAGGGAACAACTGACACTTCATGAGGAATCAGGCGAACCGGGCGTGCCGCCGCCGCATAGCGTGGCGTCGTGCCCGTCACCCGACAGACCCCGCCCTCCGTACATGCCCCCGTGCGGCCGCGCGCCGGATCCCGGGCGGCCGGCCTCCTGGCGGCCTGCCACCCCCTGCCCGCCGCCGCCGTCACCCTCTTCACCGCCGCGCTCGCCCTCGCCGCCGGGCGGGGGCCCGCCGGCTGCGCCGTCGCCGCGGCGGCGGTCGCGGCGGGCCAACTCTCCGTGGGGTGGAGCAACGACCGTGCCGACCTGCGCCGCGACCTGACCACCGGGCGGCGGGACAAGCCGCTCGTCGCGGGCGCCGTACGGCCCGCCTCGGTGACCGTCGCCGCGCTCGTCTCGCTGCTGGCCTGCGTTCCGCTGTCCCTGGCCTCGGGCCCGCTCGCCGGCGTCGTGCACTTGGGCGCGGTCGCGGCCGCCTGGGGCTACAACCTGCGGCTCAAGAGCACGGTCGTGTCCTGGGCGCCGTACGCCCTCGCCTTCGGCCTGCTCCCGGCCTTCGTCACGCTCGGCCTGCCGGGATCACCGTGGCCGCCGGCCTGGCTCACCGGCGCCGCCGCCCTGCTCGGCGCCGGGGCGCACTTCGCGAACGTACTGCCCGACATCGCCGACGATCTCGCCACCAGCGTCATCGGACTGCCCCAGCGGCTCGGCGCCCGCCGGTCGGCCGCGGTCGCCGGCCTGCTGCTGCTCGGCTCGACCGCGGCCCTGATCGCCGGCCCGCCGGGACCGGTGAGCGGGTACGGCCGGGGGCTGCTCGCGCTCACCGGCCTGCTGGTGGCCGGAACCTGCCGGGCCGGCGGCCGCGTGCCGTTCCTCGGCGCGCTGGCCGTCGCCGCCGCGGACGTGGTGCTGCTGCTGGCGCGCGGCGCGGGCCTGGACTGAACCGCTCGGCGCCGAACCGCTCAGCCCTTGGCCCGCAGCGACGCCGTGTGCTCGCGGACCTGCTCGGGGGAGAGGTAGGCGTCGGTGTGCTCGAAGTCCTTCAGGGTGGCGGCCCGCTGGTCCAGGAAGCCGGTGCGCACGAAGTCGTCCCCGGCGACCGCGTTGATCAGCCAGTTCGTCATCACCCGGGTCTTGGCCACGTTGGTCCGCAACGCCGACCAGTGGTAACCGCGCGCCACCGCCTGCGCGGGCAGGCCGTGGAGTTCGATGCCGAGCGGCTTGGAGACCCCGTCCCGGCCGCCGAGGTCCACCACCAGCCCCAGGTCCTTGTGCACGTAGGGGCGCAGCGGCTGGTTGCGCAGCGTGGCGATGACACTGTCCGCGACGGCCTTGCCCTGGCGCATGGCGTGCTGGGCGGTCGGCGGGCACAGCGCGTCGCCGCCCTTCGTCACGTCCGGTACGGCCGCCGAGTCCCCGAGGGCGAACACGCCGTCGGCGCCGGGCACCGTCAGCTCCGGGCGCACGACCAGTCGGCCCTTGAGCGTCTCCGCGCCCAGGGTGGCGACGAGCGGGCTGGCCGCGACCCCGGCCGTCCAGATGAGGGTCCGACTGGGCAGCACCCGGCCGTCGGTGAGCGTCACCTTCTCGGCGTTCACCTCGCTCACCGACACGCCGAGGGAAACCTCGATCCCGCGCCGGCGCAGGATGTCCAGGGCGACGGTCCCGAGCTTGTCGCCGAGTTCCGGCATCAGCTTCGGGGCGAGGTCCACCAGGTGCCACTTGATCTGCCGGGGGTCCAGCCGCGGGTAGCGGGTCGCCGCGTGCCGGGTGAGACGGTTCAGGCAGGCGGCCGTCTCCGTGCCCGCGTACCCGCCGCCCACCACCACGAACTGGAGCCGGGAGGCGCGTTCGTCCTCGTCCTGGCTGGCGTCCGCCAGGTCGAGCTGGGCGATCACGTGGTCGCGCAGGTACACGGCCTCCGCGAGGGTCTTCATGCCCCGGGCGTGTTCCACCAGTCCGGGGATGTCGAAGGTGCGGGTGATGCTGCCGGGCGCCAGCACGAGGAGGTCGTAGGGCTGGTCCACGGTCTCACCCGTGATCTTGCGGACGACGCAGACCTTGGCCTTGGTGTCCACGCCGATCGCCCCGCCGGGGATGATCCGCGTCCGGTGCTTGTTGCTGCGCCGCAGGGAGACGGCGACCGACTGCGGGGTCAGCACGCCGGCGGCGACCTGGGGGAGCAGGGGCAGGTACAGCTGGTAGGAGGCGGGCGTGACCAGTGAGATCTCCGCCTCGGCCGGGGACAGACGGCGCTCCAGCCGCCGTACGCACGCGACCCCGGCGAAGCCGGCGCCCACAACGAGGATCCTCGATCGCGACACGGTGTACGTCCCTTCGCAGTGCGGTGGTTCCGTGCCCGCTCGTCTGCCCCGCGGGGGCGGTCCATGCACATCCGTTTCGCAACGGTGCGGTCGCGGCGCCGTGGTGCGAGGTCAGGTCGGTGCGGGTGGTCGGCGGGTACGGGTCCACTCCAGCAGGCCTTGCGCGCTCCAGGTGTTCACGACACGCTCGGTCGCCACCCCGCACTCCACGGCCCGCTCACAGCCGGTCGTCTGCCAGTCCAGCTGGCCCGGGGCGTGCGCGTCCGTGTCGATCGCGAACAGCGTTCCGCTCTCCACCGCCAGCCGCAGCAACCGGCGCGGCGGATCCAGCCGCTCGGGCCTGCTGTTGATCTCCACCGCCGTTCCGGACTCGGCGCAGGCGGCGAAGACGGCGGCGGCGTCGAACTCCGACTCCGGGCGGGTGCGGCCGGTCACCAGCCGCCCGGTGCAGTGCCCCAGCACGTCCATCGACGGATTGCGCACGGCCGCCAACAGGCGACGCGTCATCGCCGGGGACTCCATCCGCAGCTTCGAGTGGACGGAACCCACCACCAGGTCGACGCGGTCCAACAACTCCTGCTCCTGGTCGAGCGAACCGTCCGGCAGGATGTCGCATTCGATGCCCGTGAGCAGCCGGAACGGCTTCCAGGCCGCGTTCAGCTCCGCCACCACCGCCAGTTGCTCGCGCAGCCGCTCCGGCGACAACCCGCGGGCCACCTTCAGGCTCGGCGAATGGTCCGTCAGCACCGCCCACTCGTGACCCAGCTCCGCCGCGGCCCGCCCCATCGCCTCGATCGGACTGCCGCCATCGGACCACTCGGAGTGCAGATGGCAGTCCCCGCGCAGGGCCGCCCGCAGCGCGCGGGCCCCCGCACTGGCCGACGGGCCGTCCGGGTGCGCCGCGACCTCGTCCTCCAGCTTGCGCAGGTACTCGGGGATCTCCCCGCCGAGCGCCTCCCGCACGACCGTCGCGGTCTTCGGCCCGAGGCCCTTCACCGACTCCAGCGAGCCGGCGGCGACCCGCTCGGCCACCTCGGGGCCGCCCATCTGCTCCACCGCGGCGGCCGCCGTGCGGAACGCCCGTACGCGGTAGGTCGGTGCCTGACCGCGCTCCAGCAGGAAGGCGATCCGGTTCAACGCGGCGACCGGGTCCATCGGGCACCTCCTGAGCCCAGTGTGGCAAGGGACGGCCCGGCGGGCACATCGGACGATCAGGGCGCGCCCGTCGGCAGGAGGGAGGTGGTCAGGGTGAACAGGGCGCCGTCCGGGTCGCGGAGCGCCACCCACCGCTCCCGGGTGTTCGACATGACGTCCGAGAGGACCCGCCCGCCCAGTCCGACGGCCGCCTCGATCGCGGGTTCCAGCCGCGGCACCCGGAAGTGGACGTGCCAGCGGGGCCGGGCGTGCGGGCTGTACGAGGCCATCTCCACCGGACCGCTGTTCAGCCGGGCGACGGCCTCCCCGCCGTGGCGCAGCACGACCTGGTCCTCCTCGTACGAGACCTCGCAGCAGCCGGGCCTGCCCGTGGCCCACTCCAGCACCCCGCCGTAGAAGATCGCGGCGTCGAACGCGTTGCGGGTCCGCAGTTCGAGCCAGGCCGGGGCCCGCCCCTCGTCCGACCGCCAGTCGGTGGAGACGACCCCCTCCCAGATCCCGAACACCGCACCGTCCAGGTCGGCCGCCAGCGCGGCCCTGCCGCCGTTCGGGAAGGACACCGGGCCGACCGCGATCGTGCCGCTGCGCTCCCGGATCCGGCTCACCGCCACGTCCACGTCGTCCACGGCGAAGTACGGGGTCCACGCCACCGGTACCGCCAGATCCGCCGCGAGGGCCCCGATGCCCGCCACCGGCACACCGTCCAGCCGGGCCACCGAGAAGCCGTCGCCGAGCCGGGCCGGCCGGAAGGTCCAGCCCACGACCGCCTCGTAGAAACGCTGGGAGGCCACCAGGTCCCGGGCCATCAGACTCACCCAGCAGGGTGCTCCGAACACGTCCCTCGTCGAGATCTTCACCGCTCGCTCCGCCCTTCACCGCCACCGTGATCGCGCCGTCCGACCTCAAGAAGTAGCGCCCCGGCACCCCCGGCGACGCGCAGGCGCGCCACCGGCGCGATCACCACCAGTAGGCGGGGTACCTGGGAGCCGTGCGCCGGATCCTGGATCCGGCGTACCCGGTGAGGACGAGGAGCACGGTCGAGGCGAACAGCAACGGCACGAACCGGGCGGGATCCGGGCTCTGGAGCACCACCACGACGGCCGTGGCACAGGCGGGGGAGTGCGGGGTCCGCGCGGTGATCAGGAGGGCCAGGGTGATGCCCGCCGCCACGGCGGCGGCCCAAGCGCTGCCGCCCACCGCCGCGAGGACGCCGTACCCCACGGCGGCGCCCAGCAGATGGCCGAGGAGCACCCCGCGCGGTTGGGCCAGCGGCAGCGTGGGCGCGCTGTGCACCAGGGCGGCGCTCGCGGCCAGCGGCGGGATCAGCACCGGTTCGTGGAGCATCGCGCCGATCCCCACCAGGCCCAGGAGCACGGTCGTCGCCGCGCTGACGCTGTGGAGGGCCGCCGCCGCGCTCGGGCGGGCCGGGGCCCTGCCGGTGATGAGCCGCGGCGTGCGCGGCGCGGGGGCGGGATCGGCGACGGCGGTCGAGGGCGCGCCGGGGTACGGCGCGGTGTCTGTGGTCATGTGCGGCAGGGTGTTTCCGGTGCGGGCGGCCGGCAGGGGCCGTGGGGCGGCGGGGCGGCGGTCGCCGACGTGAGCAGGGGCAGGGTGCCCACGAGTTTAATCGGTCGCCGGTACGACAACCTGCGCGGGGCCGGGCAAAGGGTCCATCGGGACCGGGTCGCCCCGGCGGATCGTGTATGACTGCCATGGCACCGGCGCGCTCCCGCCGAGGACGCGGGGGAAGGACGAGAGCGCTCGGAAGGCCGAGGACGCAGGGAAGGACGAGCATGACGACCCACTCGCACCTCACCGAGGTGCCCACCGACCTCGACGCGGTGATCGCCGGAGCGCCCGCGGACGCCACCGGGGCGCTGTGGCGCCTGACCGGCGCCACCCGCGGACTCGACTCCAACCTGGTGCGCCTGCTCCCCGGCGGGGTCATCGCGGAGCACGCCGAACCCGTCCTCGACGTGCTGCTGGTCGTCGTCGCGGGCGCCGGCCGGCTCGACACCGGGGGCGGCGCGCACGACCTGCGCCCCCACGTGGCCGTCCTGTTGCCGAGGAACAGCCGTCGCTCGCTCACCGCGGGCCCGGACGGGATGACGTACCTGACCGTCCACACCCGCCGCCCCGGCCTGGGCATCGGCGCGGGTCCCGCCGCCGGCGGCGTCCCGGCCGCCCCGGATCCCGCCGACGGCGGTGAAACGGCCTGCCTGCTCCACCGGGTCTGCCCCGACTGCGGCCGGCTCGCCGCCGAACGGGACGCCCGGTACTGCTCCCGGTGCGCGGGCCCCCTCCCGCAGTGACGCCACGCCTCGCGGTCCCGGGCCGATCGCTCGGACGGCTCAGGTCGTCTCTTTCGGATCGTGTCGGTCGGGGTCGCGGTGTCCGGTGCCGTGCCTGGCAAGGCGGAGGGGCACCCGTGTACTGGACGTACTCGGGTGCCCCGACAACGCCGCCAGGGGCGGTACCGGGCGCCGCGGCCCCGGCAAGATCCGAAAGAGACGGCCTAGTCTGAAGGCATGACGATCATGGGCCCGCACGACCTCGACCACGCAGTCTCGGACGCCGTGCGGGCCCTGCGGGGCGTCGCGCACCTCGACTGGTCCGTCCCGGCGGCGGACCTGGAGTGGAGCTGCCACGACACCGCCGTCCACCTGGCCGGGGACCTGACCGGATTCGCCGCGCAACTCGCCGGCCGGGTCGCCGGCTCCTGGCTGCCCCTGCGGGTCACGGCCGCCCCCGACACCTCCCCCGGCGGGGTCGTCGACCTCGTGGAGGCGAGCGGACGGCTGCTCGTGGCCGCCGTCCACGCGGCCGGGCCGGACGCCCGCGCCTGGCATCCGGCCGGGTCCGCGGGCCCCGACGGCTTCGCCGCGATGGGCGCCGCAGAAACCCTGCTGCACACCCACGACATCCTGAACGGCCTCGGGGCCACGCACTGGCGGGGCGACGAGCGGACGGCCGCCCTCGTCCTCGAACGGCTCTTCCCGCACGCGCCGCTGTCCACCACCGGCGCCCCCTGGGACTCGCTGCTCGCGGCCACGGGCCGGGCCGACCTCCCCGACCTCGCCCCCCAGGACGACTGGCGCTGGTACAACGACCCGATCCGGGGGGTCGGCGTGATCCTGTGCGAGATCGGCCCGGCCGCCGCCGCCGACCTGCACGCCGGCGGCACCGGAGGCTTCGCCTGGACCGAGGACGGGCCGGCCGAGGGCACCCGGATCGGCGCCGGGATGGTGGGTCTCGCCGACGAGGTGGGCGAGTACCGGCCGGGCTGGGGCCCCTACGCCATCGTCCGGGCCCGCGACCACCGCGCGATCGGCGGGATCGGCTTCCACGGTGCCCCCGACCCCGACGGCCACGCCGAGATCGGCTACGACCTCGTCGCCTCGGCCCGCCGCCGGGGCCACGCCACCGAGGCGCTCCGCGCCCTGGCCGGGTGGGCGTTCGAGCAACCCGGCCTGACCGAGTTGCACGCCAGGGTCGACGAGGACAACGCCGCCTCCCACGCCGTGGTCCGGCGGGCCGGATTCCGGGAATCCGGTTCCGACGACGGCGTGGTCCGGTACCGCCTCGGCCCGCTGTAGCCGCGGACGGACCGCGGGCCCCCGGGCTGTCGAAGCCCGGGGGACCCGACGGAGAACGGCCGGCGAAGCACCGCAGGACCGCTCCAAGGCTGCTCAGAAGCCGCAGTTGGTCACCCACTTGTGCGAGGAGATCCGGTCGTTCCACTCCCACGGGATGTTGCCCGCGGAACCGTTCGGGGCGCAGGTCGAGGCCCCCGTGTAGCCGATGTTCTCGTAGACGCGAACATCGCCCAGGGAACCGGCGTAGCCGTTGTTCCACCAGGACGAGGCCCGGTCGTTCATGTTGTAGCTGCCGCTGCTGCCACAGGTGCGCCAGTCGGAGTCGTTGCCGCTCCAGCCACAGGACGGGCCGCCGCGATTGGTGTCCGCCCAGACCCAGTAGTTGCCGTCGGCCGCCACACCCGCGCTGTCGGCGGGAGCCGCCGCCGCCGGGGTCAGCGCCGCGGGGACGGCGAACAACGGCGCCGCGAGGGCGCAGGCCAGCATCATCGTGCGGAACTTACGCATGGGAATCTCCTTCTCGATGGGTGTGTCGTGCCACGACGCGCTCCGCCTTCGGCAGCGCGTCGTTCTGGAACCGTCGCCTCAGGTCGATCTCGGCCTGGTGCTGTGCCCGGACTTCCTCGCCGTGGGCGCGGTCCAGAGTTCGTGAGACCCGGGCCAGCGAAGTGCCGGTCGCGCAGGTCGCCTCGGTGACCGCCAGCGCGGTCTCGGTCTCGTCGGCCCGTTCGGGCGGGACGCCGGCGGTCGCCTCGACCGCGGCCCGCCGGGAGTCGGCCGGGGTGGCGTACGGTCGGCCCGCCGCCCGCATGCAGGCGGACCACTGCCCGACGGCTTCCGTCCAGCGCGCGTCCTCGCGCACCCGCGCCTCCCGGACCGGCCGCAGGTTCATCGTCACGACCTTCACGCGGAACCAGCCCGGCAGATCCCCGTACAGGGCGCGCTGCGCGTCCGCCATGCATCCCTCGGAGCCGGCGGTGAGGGTCATCCCGGTGGGGGTGGTCGCCGTGAGCCCCACGGGCGAGGCGCCCATGAGCGCGGTGCGCGCCGCCGCCCGCCGGGGGGCCGGGAGCCGCGCGAAGTACCGCTGGTTCGGGTCGGCCCGCCGGGCCTCGGCGGCGGCCCGCTCGTCACGACCGCCGTAACCGTGGGCCCGCGCCCAGTCCACGTCGTCCACCCCGTACGGGAAGGTGCGTTGCGCCTCCCCCTCCCGCACGGGCTCCGTGACGGCGTACACGAACCCGCGCCCGGCCATGCACTCGCTGATCAGGATCTGCTCGGCCCGTTCCAACAGCCGGGACTGCGCGGCGCTCGGCTCCCGCGCCGGCCCCGACTCCCGCTGCGGGACGGTCGATCCGCAACCGCCCGCGGTCAAGGCCGCCGACACGGCCACCGCCATCGCCGTCGCCCGTGCTCGGTTCATCCGCGGGGTGCCCCCTTTCCGGGTGTTCACGGCGGGTTCGCCGTGGTGCCGGAATCAGGTCTAGCCGCCCTCCGTTGTTCGGCGTCGGCGCCCTGGCAGTGAACAAACAATTGCTGAACAATCCACCCCAGAGGGCAGGAATGCACCTACGTGGAAGGGACCGTGCATGGCACGCAAGGAACGTCCGCTGGAAGGTGGGGACGGGCCTCTGCCGGCCTTCGCCACCGCCCTGCGCCGCCTGCGGCACGAGGCCGGGTCACCGCCCTACCGGGACCTCGCCGCACGCGCCCACTACTCCGTCGCCACCCTCTCCGGAGCCGCCGCCGGCCGTCGGCTGCCCAGCCTGGACGTGACCTTGTCCTACGTGCGGGCCTGCGGCGGCGACCCGGGGGAGTGGGAGCGCCGCTGGCGCGCCGTCGCCGTCGAACTGGCCGTCGACACACCGGACCTGCGCGCCGGGGAGGAGGGCTGTCACGAGCCGCCGTACGTGGGGCTCGCCGCCTTCCGCGCCGAGGACGCCGAACTCTTCTTCGGGCGGGAACGACTCGTCGAGGACCTCCTCGCCACCCTCGCCCGGCACCGCGTCCTCGCCCTCGTCGGCGCCTCCGGAGCCGGCAAGTCCTCCCTGCTGCGCGCCGGACTGCTGCCCAGGTTGCGCGCGGACGCCCCGCACCGCGCCGTGCGCGTCCTCACCCCCGGCCCGGACCCGACCCGGACCCTCGGGCGGGCCCTGACCGGACAGGAGGGCGCCGACGCGGAGGAACTCGTACTGATCGTCGACCAGTTCGAGGAGGTATTCACGGTGTGCGCCGACCCCGAGGAGCGGGCCCGGTTCATCGGCACGCTCGACGAGGCCGCGCGGCGGCCCGACTCCCGCTGCCGCGTCGTCCTGTGCCTGCGCGCCGACTTCTACGCGCACTGCACCCGCCACACCGAACTCGTCGACGTCCTGCGCGACGCCCAGGTCCTCGTCGGACCGATGAGCGCCGCCGAACTGCGCCGGGCCGTCGTCGAACCCGCCCGCCGCGCCGGACTCACCGTCGAGGGCGCCCTCCAGGCCACCCTCGTCGCCCACGCGCACGGCCGCGTCGGCGTACTGCCCCTGCTCTCCCACGCCCTGCTGGAGACCTGGCGCCGCCGCCGGGGCGCCGCCCTCACCCTGGACGGATTCCGCGCCGCCGGCGGCTTCGAAGGCGCCCTCGCCCAGTCCGCCGAAGCCCTGTACGCCTCACTCACCGACCGTCAGCAACACCTGGCCCGGCAGGTCTTCGTCCACCTCATCGCCCTCGGGGAAGGCACCGAGGACACCAAACGGCCCGTCTCCCGCGAGGAACTAGACCAGGACGCCGACACCGACGCCGTGCTCGCCGGCGCCGCCCGACTGAGGCTCCTGACCCTCGGCCAGGGCCGGGTCGAACTCACCCACGAGGCCCTGATCCGCGCCTGGCCCCGACTGCGGGGCTGGCTCACCGAGGACCGGGAACTGCTGCGCCGACACCGGCAGCTCACCGACGCCGCCCGGGCCTGGCAGGGCGTGGGGCGCGACCCCGGCTCCCTGCTGCGGGGCACCCGGCTCGCCCTCGTCCGCGACCTCCTCGACACCCCCGGCCCGGCCGGGCTGAGCGCCGCCGAACGGGAGTTCCTCGACGCCTCCGCCGCCGCGGAGGCCGCGGCGGGCGACTCGGCGCGCCGCCGCACCCGCCGGCTGCGGATCCTCGTCGCCTCGCTCGGCGCCCTCGTGGTGGTCGCCGCCGTCGCCACCGGCAACGCGGTACGGGCCGAGGAGGAGGTCACCCGGCAGCGCAACGACGCCGTCGCGCAGAACCTCGCCGAGACCGCGGGCGGCCTCACCAACACCGAGCCGGGCCTGGCCGTCCAGCTGGGCCTGACCGCGTACCGGCTCTCGCCCACCACCCGCACCCGCGACAGCCTCCTCAGCACCCTGATGACCTCGTTCCCCGCCCACGCCAAGGAGGTCGTCGCCCTCGCCTACCGCCCCGACGGCCGCCAACTCGCCACCGCCAGCGGGGACCGCACCGCCCGGCTCTGGACCGTCCGCGGCACCGACCGGCCCGTCGCCGTCGCCACCCTCGGCGGTCACCGGGACGCCCTGCGGGCCGTCGCCTACCGGCCGGACGGGCGGATCCTCGCCACCGCGTCCGCCGACGGGAACGTACGGCTCTGGGACGTCGCGGAGCCCGCCCACCCGACCCTCGCGGCCGAACCCGTCGTCCGGGGCGCCGACGTGCGCGCCCTCGCCTACAGCCCCGACGGGCGCACCCTCGCCACCACCGGCCCCGGGGGCGACGTACGGCTCTGGGACGTGGCCGACCCCGCCCGCCCCACCGAGTCGGCGCTCCTGACCGGGCACCGCGACGCCCTGCGCGCCGTCGCGTTCAGCCCGGACGGCCGCACCCTCGCCACGGCGAGCGAGGACCGCACCGTACGGCTGACCGACATCGCCGACCGCGAGCACCCCGCGCCGCTGGCGACCGTCGGGGGCCATGACACCGCCGTCTTCTCCGTCGCCTTCAGCCCCGACGGCCGCACCCTCGCCACCGCCAGCGGCGGCCACACCTCGGTACGGCTGTGGAACGTCACCCAGCCGCGCCGGCCCGCCCTCCTCGCCACCCTCAGGGGCCACACCGACGTGGTCGGCGCGGTGGTCTTCGGCCCGGACGGCCGCACCCTCGCCACCGCCGGCGACGACCGCACCGTACGGGTGTGGGACGTGGCCAGGCCCGCCCATCCGGCACTGTCGACCACCCTCACCGGGCACGTCACCGCCGTCGGTTCCGTCGCGTTCAGCCCCGACGGGAGCGTCCTGGCCTCCGGGGGCTACGACGACACCCTCCGGCTGGCGGGCACCGACCGGGACCGGGCCACCGCGGGTGCCTGCGCGCACACCGGACAGCGGATCAGCCGCGAGCAGTGGACCACCTACATGCCCTACCTGGACTACGCGCCGCCGTGCAGCGGCCTGGAGCGCCGGTGATCCACCGTCGCCGGTCTGCTACTCGAGGAGGAGGCGTGCCCCTCCGCGGTCGGACGGGCCGCTCCTCCCGAGAGCTGATGATCCGTCACGACGCGCTGCGTAACTTCGGGTGCATGAACCGTCGCCGCACCGTCACCGTCGCAGCGCTGTGCGCGCTGCTGCTTCCCCTCCCGCTCGTCGCCGCGGGGACCTCCGTCGCCGCCGGGACGCCGGCCGCGTCCGACACGCTCCGGGCGCTGCCCGAACTGCCCCGTCCCACCGGACGGTTCGCCGTCGGACAGGACACCCTGCACCTGGTGGACCGAAGCCGCACCGACCCGTGGGCGGGCTCGGGGCCGCGCGAGCTGATGGTCACCATGCGCTACCCGGCCCGGCCGGGCAGCGGCGGACCCGTGCGCTACCTCACCGACGAGGAGGCCCGGCTGTTCCTGGTCGATCGCGGGCTGGACCGGCAGATCCCGGTCAAGACCCTCTCCGGTACGAAGTCCTTCGCCCGCTCCGGCGCCCGGCCGGTCGAGGGCCGCCACCCGCTGATCGTCCTGTCGCCCGGCTTCACCGTGCCGCGCGCCACCCTGACCGCCCTCGCCGAGGACCTCGCCTCGCGCGGCTACGTGGTCGCCGCGGTGGACCACGCCTACGAGAGTTCGGGCACCGCCTTCCCCGGCGGACGCGTGACGACCTGCCTGGCCTGCGAGAAGGTGGGCGACGAGGCGGGCTACAAGCGCGTCAGCGACAACCGCGCCCGCGACGTGTCCTTCCTGCTCGACCGCCTCACCGGCCGTCATCCGGCCTGGAACCGTTCGGGCCTGATCGACCGGGACCGGGTCGCGATGGCGGGCCACTCCATCGGCGGGGCCTCGGCCGCCGCCGCGATGGTGGCCGATCCCCGGGTCAAGGCGGGCGTCGACATGGACGGCACGCTGTTCACCCCCGTCCCCGAGACCGGTCTCGGCGGGCGTCCGTTCCTGCTGCTGGGAGCCCAGGACCACGGCCCCGGCACGGACACCGGCTGGGATCGCGACTGGCATCGCCTCGACGGCTGGAAGCGCTGGATCAGCTTCGCCGGCTCCGGTCACTTCACCTTCACCGACGTGCCCGCCATCGGGGATCAGCTGGGGCTCCCCGACCCGCAGACCCCGCTGCCCGGGGACCGTTCCGTGGAGCTGACCCGCCGCTACGTCGCCGCCTTCTTCGACCAGCACCTCAAGGGCCGGCCCCGGCCCGTGCTGGACGGCCCGTCCGCCGACGCCCCGGAGGTGTCCTTCCTCAACCCGTAGCCGCCCCGGCCCGCGATCGTCAGACCACCGTCACCGGGTGACGCACGACCGCGTCGAAGAGGTACCCCTGCGTGTTGTGGGGGGTGGTCTCCGGCTGCGTCCGCCCGGTGGCGTCGGTGGCCCGCGCCAGCAGGGCCGCCGCGCCCGTCGCGCGCGGGGTCCACGGCACCGACCAGCGCACCCACCCGCCGCGGCGCGGGGTGTCGTGCAGCCGGGCCCGCTGCCAGCGCCGACCACCGTCGGTGCTCACGTCCACCCGGTGCACGGGCGCCGCGCCCGACCAGGACCTCCCGGTCAGCAGCCGCGTCCGGTGCACCGGCACCCGCGCGCCGAGTTCCAGCTCGAAAGCGCTCTTGAGGGTCTGCCGGGTCAGCGGGGCACTGCCCTCCGGCGGCTGATCGGGCCCGAACAACCGGTACAGGTCGGTGTTCCAGGGCGTGTACAGCGCGGAGGCGGACACCTCGATGTCCCCCACCCACTTGATCGAGGAGATGCCCACCCAGTCCGGTACCACGACCCGTACCGGGCCGCCGTGGTCGGGCGGCAGCGGCTCGCCGTTCATCTCGTACGCGAGGATCACGTCGTCCAGGGCCTTCGAGAGGGGCAGCGGCCGCCGCACCCGACCCAGGTTCACGCCGTTGGTGACCACCTCGTCGTCCAGTCCGCGCGGCAGGACGTCCACGGCGTCGCGGCGCAGCCCCGCCCGCCGCAACACGTCCGACAGGCGCGCGCCGCGCCACCGCGCGACACCGATCGCGCCGAGCGTCCACGCGGTGCCGGTGACCTGCTGTGCCTGCTGGGTCGTGTAGAAGCTGCGGCCGTTGCCCGCGCACTCGATGAACAGGGTCCGCTCGACGGCGGGCAGCTCGCGCAGCCGCTCGTACGAGAAGTCGACCGGCTCGCCGCGCAGCCCGTCGCCCCACACCGTGAGCTTCCACTGCGCGGCGGTCAGGCGCGGGGTGACGGTGTGGTTGCGCACGAAGAACCGGTCGACGGGGGTGAGCGGGCCCGTTCCGCGCAGGGCCGCGAAATTCGTCTCCGCGTTGGTGCCGCGCACGGTGAACAGTTCCGGCGGCAGCGGTTTCACGACGCCCGGCAGGGTCGCCGCCTCGGCCGTCCCGGCGCCGACGCCGAGCGGCCCGGCGACGGTCACTCCGGCCGCTCCTGCGGCCCCCGCGGCGAACAGCCGGAGCAGGTCCCGGCGGGCGACCCCGGCGGAACGGGCCCGGCCGTGCGCCCACTGCCGCAGGCGCGCGCGGTCGTACCGGCTCTCGTCGGAGAGGTCGAGGGGCATGGGCGGAACTCCTTCTCGGCGGCGTCCCGACGGACGGTAGGGCTCCCGCCCGCCCCCGGGAACCGCACCGCCGCATTGGTCATGAACCTGCAATGCGGCGGCAACGAGGGGGCCGATTACCCCTGGCCGGACGCGTTCGGCAGGATGTGAGGCATGACCGAGATCCGCACCCCCCGCCTCCTCCTCCGCCGCTGGACCGACGACGACCTCGTCCCCCTGTCGGAGATCAACGCCGACCCCGAGGTGATGCGCTGGATCGGCGACGGTTCCACGCTCGACCTGGAGGAGACCGCCGACGCCATCGAGCGCTGGGAGGACGAGTGGGACGAGGAGGGCTTCGGCCTCTTCGCGGTCGAGCTGCTGGCCTCCGGCGAGCTGATCGGCGCCGTCGGCCTGTCGGTGCCCGAGTGGCTGCCCGAGGTGATGCCCGCCGTCGAGATCACCTGGCGTCTCGGGCGCTCCTACTGGGGGCAGGGCTACGCCTCCGAGGCCGCCCAGGCCACCTTGGAGTTCGCCCTCCAGGACCGGGGCCTCGACCGCGTCATCGCGGTCAACCGCACGGGCAACGAGGAATCCGAGAACGTGCTGCGCAAGCTCGACATGGAGCGGGACCGCGACACGAGCCACCCCGAGTACGCCTCGATGCTGACCCTCTACAGCATCGACCTGACCGAGTACGAGGCCTGACCGGGTACGAGGCCTGACCGGGTACGAGGCCTGACCGGGTACGAGGCCTGACCGGGTACGAGGCCTGTACCGGTACGAGGCCTGTACCGGTACGAGGCCCGTACCGGTACGAGGCCCGTACCGGGCGTACGGGCCTGTACCGGTACGAGGCCTGTACCGGGCGTACGGGCCCGACCCGGTACGAGGCCCGCCCGGGCGTACGCGCCCGATCCGGTCCGGGGGCCGCCCGGGTACGCGACCCGGCGGCGCCCGCACATCGGCCGATCGGAGGACCCCGGGGTCCTGCGGACCGCTCGCCGGATCCGGCCGGCGGGTCGACCGGTCGGCCGGGGGCACGGGACCACCATGGAACCGGGAGAGAGGGCGGACCCCCGCACCGCCCGCCCGGACCGGGAGGGACACCATGAACCCGCACGACCGACGCCTGCCGGCCGCCGCCGCCCGAGGCGACACGCCCGCCGTCGCCGCCGCGCTCGCGGCCGGCGCCACCGTGGACGCGCGGGACGAGCGGCTGCGCACCGCGCTGCTGCTCGCCGTACTCGGCGATCACGTTGCCGTCGCCGCACTGCTGATCGCCGCCGGCGCCGACCCCGACGCCCCGGACTCCCGGGAGGACAGCCCCTGGCTGGTCACCGGGGTCACCGGCAGCGTCCCCATGATGCGGGTGCTGCTCCCCGCCGGGCCGAACCCGGGCCAACTCAACCGCTTCGGCGGAACCTCGCTCATCCCGGCCGCGGAGCGCGGGCACACCGCGTACGTCCGGGCCGTGCTCCGCGAGAGCGACATCCGCGTGGACCACGTCAACCGGCTCGGCTGGACCGCGCTGCTGGAGGCGGTGATCCTCGGCGACGGCGGTCGCCGACACGAGGAGGTGGTGGCGCTGCTGCTGGAGGCGGGGGCGGATCCGGGCCTCGGCGACCTCGACGGGGTGACCCCGTACGAGCACGCCGTCCGCCGGGGCTTCGACGGGATGGCCCGCTTGCTGGGCGAGGCCCGGGAGGCCCGGCGATGAGGCGGACCAGGGCGGCGGAACGCGGGGGACGGCGCACACGGCGCACGGCCCTGGTGACGGCCGCGACGGCGCTGCTGCTGACGGCCTGCACGGCGCGGGCCCCGGAACCGTCGGCCGCGCCGGCGCCGACCCCGACAGCCACCACGACCGGCGCCACCCCGGACGGCACCCTCCTGGTCGCCGACTTCGGGGCCGACACCGTCACCTTCGTGGACCCCGGGCGCGGCCCGATCGCCGCCGTCCCCGTCGGCGAGGCCCCGTACGGACTGACGGTGGGACCCGACGGCCGCGCCTGGGTCGCCACCGCCGAGGGGGTGGCCGTGGTCGACACGGCGACCCGCGACCGCGTCGCGCTCATCCCGTACCGCACCGACTCCGGCCCGGTCACCGACGGTGAGTACCGGGGCGGGGGCATGGGCATCGCCCTCTCGCCGGACGGGTCGCGCGCCTACGTGGGGGTCAACGTCCCGGGCACCACGGGCGTCCTGGAAGTGATCGACACGGCGACGCGGCGGACCACCGACGTCGTCGCGGTGGGTCGGCGGCCCTTCGACGTGGACGTGGCCCGCGACGGCTCCGAGGTCTACGTCACCGGTCACGACTCCTTCGACGTCACCGTCGTCCCGACCGGCACGCTGCGCCCGCGCCGCGTGGAGGTGGCCCCGTACGGAACGGAGGGCGGCCTCGGCTCCTGGCTCAAGCCGCACTACGCGGCGGTCCGGCCCTCCGACGGAAAGCTGCTGCTGCCGTTCGAGGGGGAGCGCCTCGCGGTGGTGGACCCGAGGACCGGTCGCGTCACGGTGGAGCGGATGACCGCCGACACCCACCAACACGGGGTGGCGGCGACCCCCGACGGCCGGCTCCTGATGGTCGGCACGGGCGCCGTGGACCCCTCGGACGGCAAGGGCCCGTCCCTCACCGTCCGGGCCCCGGACGGCACCGAGCGGGTCCATCCGCTGGAGGGCCCGCACGAGGACGTCGCCGTCTCCCGAGACGGCCGTACGGCCTATGTGACCGGCGGTTTCACCCGCGACGGGTACTGGAACGGCCTCACGGTCGTCGACCTGGACGACGGTCGGACCCGCCGCCTGGCGGCCGGCGCGCGTCCGCTGGGCATCGCCGTGCTCTGACGCCCCGGGGGCGTGCCGCACCCTGAAGGCATCAAAGGCGGGCTTGGGGAAGTCATAAGGTCTGTTTATGGGGTCATAACCAGGGGGCGGGTGCCGAGTTAGGGTCGCCTTAGTTTAGGGTTCCTTTGATCAGTCTGATTTTCGGTCGAAGGGAACCCACTCATGCCTCGCCCTCTGCGGGTAGCAATCGTCGGCGCCGGCCCCGCCGGCATCTACGCGGCAGACGCGCTGCTGAAGTCCGAGGCAGCCGCCGAGCCGGGCGTGTCCATCGACCTCTTCGAGCGGATGCCCGCGCCCTTCGGCCTGATCCGCTACGGCGTCGCCCCCGACCACCCCCGCATCAAGGGCATCATCACCGCCCTGCACCAGGTGCTCGACAAGCCGCAGGTCCGCCTCTTCGGCAACGTCGACTACCCGAACGACATCTCCCTCGACGAACTGCACGCGTTCTACGACGCCGTCGTCTTCTCCACGGGCGCCACCGCCGACCGCGAACTGCGCATCCCCGGTGTCGAACTCGACGGCTCCTACGGCGCCGCCGACTTCGTGTCCTGGTACGACGGCCACCCCGACGTCCCGCGCACCTGGCCGCTGGAGGCGGAGAAGGTCGCCGTCCTCGGCGTCGGCAACGTCGCGCTCGACGTCGCGCGCGTCCTCGCCAAGACCGGCGACGAACTGCTCCCGACCGAGATCCCGGCCAACGTGTACGAGGGCCTCAAGGCGAACAAGGCGCTGGAGGTCCACGTCTTCGGCCGGCGCGGCCCGGCGCAGGCCAAGTTCAGCCCGATGGAACTGCGCGAGCTCGACCACTCGCCGACCATCGAGGTCATCGTCAACCCCGAGGACATCGACTACGACGAGGGCTCGATCGCCACCCGCCGCTCCAACAAGCAGGCGGACATGGTCGCCAAGACCCTGGAGAACTGGGCGATCCGCGACATCGGCGAGCGCCCGCACAAGCTCTTCCTGCACTTCTTCGAGTCGCCCGTCGAGGTGCTCGGCGAGGACGGCAAGGTCGTGGGCCTGCGCACCGAGCGCACCGAGCTCGACGGCACCGGCAACGTCAAGGGCACCGGCGCCTTCACCGACTGGGACGTCCAGTCCGTCTACCGCGCCGTCGGCTACCTCTCGGACGAGCTGCCCAAGCTCCCCTGGGACGTCGAGTCCGGCACCGTCCCCGATGAGGGCGGCCGGGTGATGGAGGCCGGCGAGCACCTCGCGTCCACGTACGTGACCGGCTGGATCCGCCGCGGCCCGGTCGGCCTCATCGGCCACACCAAGGGCGACGCCAACGAGACCGTCGCGAACCTCCTCGCCGACCACGCCGAGGGCCGCCTGCGCACCCCCGCCACGCCCGCGCCGGAGGCCGTCGAGGCCTTCCTCGTCGAGCGCGAGGTCCGCTTCACGACGTGGGAGGGCTGGTACCGCCTGGACGCCGCCGAGAAGGCGCTGGGCGAGCCGCAGGGTCGCGAGCGCGTGAAGATCGTCGAGCGCGAGGAGATGCTCGACGCCAGCGGCGCGTAACGAGAACCGAACGCGGGAGGGGGCCCACCGGTGGTGGGCCCCCTCGCGCGTCACGGCGGAGCGATCAGTCCGTGATGGACGTGATCTTCTTCGTCTTCAGGTCGGCCTGGACGTGGATCCGCGTGGTGTCCCCGCCGCCCCACGTGAGGGTGACCGTCGCGTTGGTCTTGCCCGCGCCGCTGCCGGTGGAGGCGACCTTCCACTGCGTGGGCACGTTCTGGGCGCGCAGCACCCCGTTCGCGTGGTTGGTCTCCTCCCACTTCTTCAGCTCCGCCTGGAGCGGCTTGGAGAGGTAGAAGGAACGCAGCTGGTCGGCCGTCCTGCCGTCGTTGTCGTAGACCGCGTCGATGTACGAACCGTAGAAGTCCGCGATCCGCGTGAACGCGCCTTCCGGGCTGCCCGACACCGACGGCAGCGCGGCGGCGGCCTGCCCGGTGCGCGGAGCGGCCCCGTCGGCGGAGGCCGTGGTGACGAGGACGAGGGAGAGGGCCGCCGCGGCGGCGGCCGTGGTGGTGATGGCGATGGCGGTGCGCTTGCTCACGTACGTGGACATCGGTGTTGCCCTTCCCGTGGTCGGTGCGTGCCGGCGGCATCCCCGGCACTGCCCTGATCGACGCCACCGGCCCCGCCGCGGTTCTTCGTCCGGGCAAAATGGCCGAAAGGTGACAGGTGCGACGGACCGGGCGCTACGTGGGTGACCCGAGACAGCACAGGGCCGCCGCGGTCAGCGCCCGCACCCCCGCCGGGAGCGCCGTACGCGCGTCCGGCGCGAAGTCCGGCGCGTGGTTCGCCGGCAGCGCGGCCAACTTGGCCGCCGCGTCCCCGCCCGGCGCCGCGGCCCAGGCGCCGGGCCCCACCACCCCGAACATCCAGTACGCGAGCCGCACCCCCGACGCCCCGTGCACCTCCCGGCCGGCGTCGCCGAACAGCCCGAAGTCCTCCGTGGCCAGCGTCGGCGGCCACATCGCCACCCGCTCCGCGCCGAACTCCGCCGCGTGGACCCCGCGCACGGCGGCGGTCGTCGCCGGATCCGGGTGGGTGACGGGCGAGGACGACACCCGCTCGATCTCCGGATCCCGCGGGCATCCCGACGCCGCGCACTCGGCGCGCACGATCCGCTCCACCGCCTCGGCCGCCCGGGACAGGGCGGCGCCCCCCGCGGCCCGCACGGTGATCCCCAACTCGGCCCGGTCCGGCACGACATTGGCCCGCTCGCCCGCCCGCAGCGACCCGACCGTGACCGCCACCTGCTCGGAGGGGGCCGCCTCACGGGCCACCACCGTCTGGAGCCGCGTCACGACATGCGCGGCCGTCACCACCGGATCGACCGTCAGGTGCGGGGCGCCGGCGTGCCCGCCCCGGCCGTGCACCACGACCCGGAACGTGACGCTCCCGGCGGTCATCGGACCGTAGCCGTGCGCCACCATTCCCGCCGGCAGCGGGGCCGCGTGCTGGGCCAGCGCCACGTCCGGGACCCCGACCCGTTCGTAGAGCCCGTCGCCGAGCATCGCCCGCGCCCCCTCCAAGGTCTCCTCGGCGGGCTGCCCGACGACCACCAGCGTCCCGCGCCAGGCCCCCGCATCCGCGCGGGCCAGCAGTTCGGCCGCCCCGGCCGCCGCGGCCAGGTGCAGGTCGTGCCCACAGGCGTGCGCCGCCCCGCCCTCGCTCGCGTACGCCAGCCCGGTGGTCTCCCGCACGGGCAGCGCGTCCAACTCGGCGCGCAGCAACACCACCGGCCCGTCACCGCGCCGCAGCACCCCGGCCACGCCGTGCCCGCCGATCCCGCGAACGGTCCGGTACCCGGCGGACTCCAGCCGGTCGGCGAACCGTCCGGCCGTGCGCCGCTCGTCTCCCGACAGCTCCGGATGCCGGTGCAGATCGAGGTAGAACACGGTCAACGGCCTGAGCAGGTCGGGAAGTCCGGCGAGGACGGCGGCACGGGGCATGCCCCCATGATCGGCCGGCCGGCCGGATCGGGGGAGACAGGGCGCTGACACTTCCTGTCAGAGAGGTGACAGCGGGAGGCCGGGTGAGGTGACGGCGCGACAGGTTCTGATGGAGGGGCACCACAACCACCGCACTCGATCGAAGGAGTCACCATGGAGAAGTCCCCCCTCGCCTCGCTCGCCGACGAGATCCTGGAGCTGGAGTCCGAGACCTTCGAGATCTCCGACTACTCGGACGCCAGTGAGGTCGTGCTCGCCGGTTCCACGAGCTGCAGCTCCACGTCGACCTGCTCCTCGACCACCAGCACCACCTCCTGCAGCGCCTGACCCGAGCGCGGGACCGCCCCGGCCCCCGCTCCTCGCGGGGGCCGGGGCGTCGTTCGTGTGCGGGTCGGAAGGAGGGTGTCAGGGGAACGGGTGCGGCACCATCCGGATGTCGTCCTCCGTCAGGTCCGTCCCGCGCAGCCCCGCCCGTCGGGCGGCCGTCCTCAACCGGGGCATGTACGGAGCCCGTTGGCGGGACCAGCCGAAATCGATCGGCAGCAGTCCCGGCACGATCGCGCACACCGTCCTCAGTCCCGCGCGCAGTTGCTCCGGCGTGGTCTGGTCGACCACGATCACCTCGTGCCCGACGCGCGCCAACTCCCGCACGACCCACAGGAGATCATCGCGCAGGTCCGCCGACACCGGCCGGCCGGCCGGCCCCGAAGACGGATCGAGATCCGCCAGGGAGCGCACGCCGGTCGGGTCCAGATAGGTCCCCACGTGCGGGGCCATCTCGGGCAGCCCGTACAACTGGGCGTGGTCCTTCAGGTGCCGCACCCGGTCGAAGTCCGCCGCCATGGCGCGCAGTTCGCCCACGCGCTCCGCCACCTGCCCGGGCAGGTGGGGGATGTAGGTGAGCACCTCCGACAGCGCGGCCTCCACGGCCGCCGCCGGATCCAACGCCGCGCCCGCCCCGAAGGAGAACAACCCCGGCCCGCCGTCGCGACGCACCGCCAGTGCGGTCACCACCGGGACCGCCAGATCGATCCGGTTGTCGAAGGCGTGCACGTCGTAGCCCTGGAGGGCCGCCCGGTCCACCATCATGCGGACCGAGGAGCCCGGTACCGACGCCAGGTCGATCTCCGGCAGCCGCTGACCCCCGTACCAGGCCAGCAGGAAGGCGTCGCGCTCGATCAGTTCGAGGAGTGCCCCGAGCAGGGCCTCCTCCACACAACCGCCGATGGCACAGCCGTTGGAGCACTCGAAGACGAAGTTGTCGGCCTCCACCCCCGCGCTGTAGTGCACCAGCCTGGCCGGCACCAGAACGGGCCGGTCCTCGCCCAGCGCGTGCCCGTACACCCACGGGATGGGGCGCTCCGGATCGAACGGGGAGACCAGCGGGTCGTCCCGGTAGGTGGCGGGCGCGTAGAAACCGCACCGCGCCGGATCCAGGGCCCGGTCGCCCAGTTCCGCGTAGGAGGCCATCAACAGGGAACTGCCCGTCCGACGGTGGGTGCCCGCGTACCGCTCCAGCCCCTCCAGGAACGCGAGGTCACGGCTGGCCTCGAAGCTGTTGGCCTGGCCGCTCCAGGTGACGTCCGTCAGACCCGCGTAGCCGCGCATGAACACGCTGCCCGCGACCGGCGCGGTGGTGGGGGAGGTGACGTTGATCCAGGTACCCCCGCCCAGCACCCCCGTGACCGGATTGGCCAGCGCCTCCCGCGGCATGGGGTACGAGGAGGCCGCGCGCAGCCGTTGCGCGCCCGGGTGGGGTTTGGGCCGCGACCGCGCGACGAACGGCCGGGGCGCGTCCGTTCCGCGCGGCCCGCAGTCCGGGCACAGCGGGTCGGCGGCCAGCGGATGGTGGGTGACCGTCAGGGTCTCCAGGTCCAGCCGGGACACCCGGGGAAGGGCCCGGTCGGGCGCCGACGGGCCGGCCGCCGCCACCTCCCCGCCGAACACCGCGCGGTGCAGGGCGTACACGGCGTCCCGCGCGAACGCCGTCAGCCAGGGCCGGTCCCCGACGACCGCCGAGACGGGCGTACCGATGCCCGTCTCCAGCGCGTCCCGCTCGCTGCGGCTGCGCAGCCGCTGCCGGCGCATCGCCAGACACTGCCCGCAGGCCGGCGCCGTACCGTCGCCGCCCCAGGGGCCCACCAGCACGTCCCGCCCCGTCAGGTGCACGGTGGCCGCCGGCCGCACCGCGGCGAAGGGGTCGTCGGCGCGCGGTCCGAGGGCGTCGTGGACCCCGAGGGTGACCACCGTCGCACCGAGCCCGGTGAGGGCACCGGCCAACTCCCGGCGGGCCTGCTCCAGCGGGGACCCGTCGGGGGCCGAGGGCGCCGTCGACGGGGGCGCCCCGGGTCCCGGCGCCGGGGGCCGAGGGGTGGTCGACCGCGGGTTCGTCGCGTCCGCGAGGGTCCCGGTCATGCCTGGTTGCTCCACCGGAAGGTCTTCAGGCCGAAGGCCCCGAAGAGGAGGGCGAAGCCGGCCAGGGCCGCGCACCCGACACCGATCGAGGCGAGCGAGCCCGATCCGGTCAGCGAGCCGGTCGCCGCGTCGTTGAGGTAGCGCAAGGGCAACACCCGGGAGACCGATCGGAGCCAGGACGGCATCATGTCCAGCGGCAGGAAAGACCCGGACAGGAAGGCCATCGGCACCATCATGCAGTTGGCGATGGCGGCGACCGCCTCGGGGGTGTTGGCGTAGGTGCCCACGATCACCCCGATCGCCATGAAGGCGGTGATGCCCAGCACCAGCGCGGGCAGCACCAACGGCCAGCGCCCGTCCAGCTCCAGCCCGAAACCGGGCAGCATCGCCACCGCCACGAACACCGCGGCCTGCACCACGCCGACGGCCAGCGCCAGGACGTACCGCGAGGCGAGCACCGTGGTCAACGGGGTCGGCGTCAGCCGGATCAGCCGCAGCAGATCGTCTCGCCGCCACTGCATGAGGGTGAAGGCGATGCCGAACACCGCGGCGTTCGCGACACCCCAGGACATCACGCCGGGCGCGATGTACGAGATGTACGGACGGCCGCTCTCCTCGACGTCCTGCCCGCTGAAGATCAGCCCGAAGACCACCAGGAAGAGGAGGGGGAAGGCGAAGGTGAAGAAGAGGGTGGCCTTGTCCCGGACCTGCGCCCGGTAGCCGGCTGTGGTCAGGGCCGTGTACGCGCTCATGCCTGGGACTCCGTCGGGTGGTGGTGTGCTGCGCCGGTCAGTTCGAGGTAGACGTCCTCCAGGGTGGCCGTCCGGGTCATCACCCCGTCGAGCCCGGTGAGCCCGTCCAGGGCCTGGAGGACCTTGCCGGGCACGGCGGTCTCCAGTACCAGCGAGCCGCCCTGGAGGTCGGCCCGGTCCACCCCGGGCAGCGCCGAGGCCTCCTCGACGCCGATCCTGCCCAGGGGCAACAGCAACCGGGCCGGGGCCCCGGCCGCCGTGACCAGCCGGTGCGGCGAGTCCAGCGCGGCCACCTTGCCGCCGACCAGGATCGCCACCCGGTCGCACAGGGCCTCGGCCTCGTCGAGGTGGTGGGTGGTGTAGACGATGGTGCGACCCTGGCCCTTCAGGGTGCGCAGCACCTCCCACAGATCACGGCGGGCCTGCGGGTCGAGAGCGGCGGTCGGCTCGTCCAGGAAGATCAGTTCGGGGTCGTGGACCAGGGCCGAGGCGATGGCCAGCCGCTGGCGTTGCCCGCCGGAGAGGTTCTCGACCATCACCCCGCCCTGCTCGGTCAGCGCGACCGTCTCCAAGGTACGGGCGGCGGCGGCCCGGTCGCGGCGGTAGAGACCGGCGACGGTGGCGAGGTGTTCGAGGGCGGTCTGCCGGACGAAGAACGCCGACGCCTGGGTCTGCACGCCGATGCGCGGCAGCAGCGCGGTGTTGCGCGGCCAGGGGCTCTGGCCGAGGACCCGGACGGTGCCCGAGTCGGCCTGACGCAGTCCTTCCATGATCTCGATGAGGGTGGTCTTGCCCGCCCCGTTGGGGCCGAGGAGGCCGAAGAACTCGCCGCGGCGCACGTCGAGGGATATCCCGTCCACGGCCTGCCGGTCGCCGTAGCGCTTGCGTACGTCCTCGATGGTGACGGCGGACTCGTCGGCCGGCCGGTTGCTGTCAGTTGTCATGGGATGTGCGGTTCCCTCGGTGTCGGGATCGGAATCGGTGCGGGTCGTGCGAGGAGCGGATTCGGGTCGGATCGGGATCGGGGACGGGATCGGGGACGGACACGGGTCGGGGTCAGGTCGCGCTGGCCACGGCGTACCAACAGGCGGCCGCCGCCCCGCCGAGGAGCAGCAGTACGAGGACGGCCGAACCGACGCCGTACGCGAGGTAGATCCGGCGCGCCCGCACGGGGTACGCGGCCGCCGCGGCCCGGTCGCGCAGCCGCAACCGCAGGTACGCCGAACCGGCCGGAGCCAGCCGGGTCACCCGCAGGCCGTGGCCGAGCATCGTGTAGCCGTCGAGCGGCGGCAGCGGAAGGAGGTTGACCAGGGCCTGGACACTGCCGAGCAGCAGCAGCGCCCCCAACACCCGGCCGGTGGGATCACCGACCGGCGTGGCGGCCCACCACCCGAGGAAGGGCAGCAGGAACAGCAGGTTCGCGAAGGCCCCCGCGCCGGCGACGGCCAGCTGGTGACGACGACGGCGCAGGTAGCGGTAGTTGTCGACGGTGCAGTACATGAGGGCGGCGGGCAGCCGCCACCGCAGCCCGATCTCGCCGACGCTCCCGCCGACGTGCCGGGCGGCCACCCCGTGCGCGAACTCGTGCAGGGCGGTGCTGAGCCACATGAGCGTGGCCACGGCCAGCAACGGCACCGGACGCGAGAGCAACCACCACAGGTCGCCCGCGAGCCGGCCCGCCGACGCGGCGAGCACCCCTTCCATGGCGAGGCAGCCCAGCAACAGCGCGACCAGCACCACCGGCCGCAGGGCGGGCCGCAGGAACCGGTGCAGCCGGGCCGTCGTCGCGTCCGCGTCGGAGACCAACCGCAGCGTCCCGCGCGACAGGGTTCCGGTGCGTTGCGGCCCCGGGCCGGCCGCCGGCTCGGGCGACGGCCCGCCCGCGAGCAGCCGCCGCGTACCGAGCAATCCCAGCAACTGCTGCCAGTTCCGCTCGCCGAGCCTGCGCCCGAAGGCCTGCGCGTACGCCTCGCCGATCTCCGCGAGGGTGCGTTCCCCGTCGAGACGCGAGACGAGGAAGAACTCCTTGGGCCCGATCTCGAACGAGGCACCGGACACCGGGTCCTTGACCAGGTGGACGGTCGCCGGGCCGTTGAGCAACGGCGGCGACAGCAGGATCCCGGGTCGCAGCGCCGGCCGATGGGCCGACATCCCGGCGGGAGCGGGGGAGGGGGCGGTCACGGCCGGGCCGCCCCGGCCGCCCCGCTGTCCACGCCCTCCCGCAGCACCCGACCCAACAGGTGGGCGAGGTAGGCCTCGTCCCGGATCGTCACGTGCAGCCGGTTGTTGGTCATGTGCATGTACGGGGAGAGCAGCAGCGGCAGTGCCACCGCGGGATCCGTCACCCGCTCGTCCCGGCTCCCGTCCCAGGAACGGAACACCAGCTCCCCGGAGGAGGCCAGCGACAGCGCCCGCGCGCGCAGCTCCCGGCAGTGCTCGGCCCACCCGGCCAGGAACGCGGGCAGCCGTCCGGTCTCCCCGGACCCGAGTGCCTCGCGCACGGCGGCGAACCGCCGGGCGATCCCCGGCGCGCTCTGACCGTAGGTGCGGTCGTACTCGGCCGACCCGATGAACCCGGTCCCCGGGAACGCCCGGTGCCAGAACTCGTAGTAGCGGTCCAGATAGCCGCCGAGTTCCTCCCGGTCGGGCAGGAACACCCCGGCCATCACCATCATCAGCTGCGCCGACGTGCCCAGGAGCACGGTCCGCAGGTGCAGGTTCATCGTGCCCAGCGCGTCCATGACGAGATCGCTGGACTGAGCGAAGTGCCACTCGGCCAGCTCGACCCCGGCCGGACCGCCGTACTTCCCGTACTCGGGCTCGTAGGGCTCGTACGCGTAGGAGTTGTTGGGCCGCAGGTTCATCCGGCCGTCCGGCCCCATGAAGCCCGCGCGGTCGCCCTCGGGGAACTCGATGTCGAAGAGGGTGTTGTAGAACTCGTTGAGGAAACCCGAGTCCACCTCGTACAGCGCCGGCCGGGCCTTCAGGAACGCGGCGACGGCCTCCTCGGTGCGGCGCCGCACCTCCGGGGCGGCCTGCGGGTTCACGGGCCGCAGGCGCAACCGCACGTGCGGGCCCTCCAGCCAGTAGTTGATGAAGAAGTGGCCGGCGAGCAGCCCGTCCTCGGTGAGCGAGGCGATCAACGGCCGCACGCACCGCACCAGCAACGGCTGCGGATTGGCGGCGTAGAAGACGTGCACCGCCAGCCAATCACCGCGCGTCTCGGTCAGCTCTGACATCGGGAACCGCCTTCCTGGCGTCGGTCGGGGGAGAGGTGCGACTGCGAGCCCGGGAGACCCGGGACGGTGAAGGTCTCCACGGCCAGTTCCGCCACGTGGGCGCCCCCCGAGGTGTACGTGTGCAGCCCGTCGGGATCGGGCAGCATTTCGCGGAAGACGACCCGGTGCCCCGGCTCCCGCAGCAGCGACTCGAAGACGGAGAGGGAGAGCAGCGACGCGAAGTCCACGTACTGCGGTTTCGCCCCGAGCGCCGACGGCCCCGCCGACACGGTCGCGAACACCCGCTCGGGCAGTCCGTGCGTCCGGCGCCAGCGCTGCCACTCCACGAAGTGCGCGGCCTCCCGGGCACCCGACACCGGCAGCTCGCCGGCGGTCGTGCTCCACGACCGCCGGCTGAGCACCACGTCGCCGTGGACGACGCGGGGCCGTGTGGTCACCCCGTCGCGCGCCGGTCCTTCCGGCACTCCCGCCCACACGTCCAGCGGCGACATCGACGAGGGGGACAGCAGCAGCAGGGTGCGCGGGATCGCGGGAAGGGCCAGCGGGACCAGGTACCCCAGGTACACGGGGATCACCTCGCGACCCAGCCGGTGCGACCGCAGGGCCACCCGCCCGGTCCCCGGATCGTGCTCGGCGTACAGGTCGCCCAGGTCCAGCCGGCGGTCCTCGGGCAGGGTCCCGCTCTCGCCCGGGCAGACGATCTCGTAGTCGGTCAGCGGACCGTGCAGGTTCAGGTTGGTCGTCACCGGCCCGCCGGTCACCTCGGCGAACACCGCGCCCCCGGGAGTCACCCGGGAGGCCGTCTCGCGCAGCTCCCCGGCGAGTCCGGGGCGCCCGCCCGGCTCCTCCCGGTACACGTGCGTGAACCGGCTGAAGGGGAACGACAGACCGCCGTACGAGCGGTTCAGCACGGTCAGGCCGGCGCCCGTGGCGGGGTCCCGGGCGAACTGCAGATGGTGACAGCGCGGCGCGAACCCGGCCCCGAGACCGTCCAGTTCGGCGGCGACCGCCGCCACGTCCTCCTCGGTGAGCCGCAGTCCGGCCCCGCCGTCCTCCTCGTACGCCGACCAACGCTCCCGCATCCGCGTCACGAAGGCCCGCCGCGCCGAGTCCAGTGCCCGCAGCCCCGACAGGCCCAACCAGTTCTCCTCGGGCACGTACTCCCCGTGCGCGTCGAACGGGGTGCGTCGGGCCGTGAACGACAGGTACTGGTCGAAGAAGTCCTCGTGGAAGTCGTGGACCAGGCCCAACAGGTCCTCACAGCGACCGCCCGCACCGTACCGGGCGGTGAAGAACCCCTCGAACGTGATCCGCTGCGCCAGCGTGAGGTCGAAGGCGGGCAGGATCCGTTCGACCGAGCGCAGCGCGCCCCCGTCCGTCGTCCAGTCGGGCGCCGGGCACGACAGGTCACGGCCCGCGCTCACGTCCTCGTACAACAGGGTCTGGGGCAGCGCCGTGTCCGGCGGCGCCCCCAACCCGCGCGCCACGGACGTCAGATCGGCGCGCAGGGCCCGCAGCAGGGCGGCCCGCTCCGCCGGCCCGGCGACCGGATAGCGCTCCAACACCCGCGCGGGCCCGTCCAGGAGCGCGGCGAGATCGTCGGCCCACGGCCGCCCCAGGGCGGTCAGCGCCCCCCGGAAGGCGGCGAGCGGGTCCTCGTCGTGCACCTCGGTGTCCAGGCACGGCACGCGGACCATGCCGAGCTCGATCAGCGCCGAGACGTACGCCTCGCACTCGGCCGGGGCGGCGCCGTGCTCCGCGGCCAACCAGTCGGCGAGCTCCCGCCGGCGCAGCTCGGGCCGGTCCGCGAACAGGGCGAGGAGCCGGTCCAGGGTGCCGCTGCGCCGCAGGAAGAACAGTCGGTCCCGGACGGCGTCGAAGGTGACCGCCGCGGTGTCGTCCCCGGGCGTGACCGAGCGGCGGACGTAGCGGATCCGCTCGTCCTCGCGACCCCATCCGGAGGCCGGCCGCAGCGGCAGGTCGCGGCGCCGCACCGGGTCGGCGAGGATCAGCTCCGCGAGCCGGGCCAGCACCACGACGTTCAGCCGCACGCGACTGCTCCACCGGTCCTCGACGCGGATGCCCTCGGTGCCCGCGTCGGCCCGGAACCGGCCGGTCGCCACGGCGGTGAAGGTACTGAACGGGCTGGTCTTGCAGGCGGTGCGGTACACGTACGACAGCGCCGATCGTTCGACCTTGCGCGTGCGACCACCCGGCTCGCGGCCGTCCGCGGTCGCCGCCGCGTACGCGTCGAGCTGTGACTCCAGTACCGGCGAGGCCAACAACAGCCCGTGCCGCACCCGTTCGTCGGCGAGCAGCCGACGCAGCGCGTCGCGACCGCGCCGCAGATCCGCGGCGAGCAACGGCTCCCCCTCGCCCCGCAGCTTCTCCAGCGCCTCGTGCCGCTCCAGCCAACCGGCCAGCCGCTGCCCGACGTCCCCGTCCAGAGCTGCCACCACCCGGACGGCCGCGTCCGGATCGGCGGGCGCCCGGCCGTTGTGGACCAGGCGGCGCAGCCGCAGCAGTTCCCGGCGCAGGGCCGCGCCCGGCCCGCCGGGAGCGGGGTCGGTCGCGCCGACCGCCCGGTGCAGCAGGTCACCGAGGAGCTCCGCGTCCGCGCGGACCCCGTCCTCGGCGCTCAGCACGTCGGCGGCCCAGCGCGCGGTGTCCGCGCTGCGCAGCCCGTCGACCGAGGTCAGGGGCAGCCCGGCCACGCGCAGCATGAAGCGGTCGCCCGCGTGCCATTCGGTGGTGGTGTTCATCCTGAACGTCCTGGTTCTCTCGTCGTTGCGCCGAAGGAGTGCGCCGCGGCGCGGCTCAGGCGATCTCATGGCGGAAGTCGGCGGGCCGGGGCCGCTCGTGACCGAGCAGCATGATCAGCAGTGCCGCCTCGTCGGTCCCCGCCAGCCCCAACTCCTCGGCGTACGAGATGTTGTCGAAGCCGAGGGCCACCCCCGCCCCCAGGTCGTGCGCCGCCGCGGAGGTGTAGAAGGTCTGCGCGACCGCGCCGACGGTGGCCCCGACGAGTCGGTAGCCGCGGTCCCCCACCGCGTCGAGGACCGCGGCGGTGCGTACGGTCGGCACCAGGACGGCGCCCGCCTGCTCCAGGTTGTAGTTGGCGAGGAAGTAGTTGCGCTGGAGGAACGGCCCGGGCGGACCGGGCACCACCAACCGCAGGGCGTGCCCGACGGGATCGTAGGCGTACGCGCCCGGCTCGACGCCCTCCACGTGGTTGACGAACACGTACAGCGAGGTGAGCCGCGGCCCGTCCGGCCCCTGCGCTTCGCTGCCCACGGTGGCCGCGGCGCAGTCCGCCAGCACGGCGGCCAGCCGATCGGCGGCCACCGCCCGGGTCGCGTCGAACCGCCCGAAGCTGCTGCGCCGGGCCCGCAAGGCCGAGGTGACGTCCCTGACGGGGGGCGCCGGCGGGGGCAGCGGCGCCGGCGCGGCGCCGGCCGGCGGCCGCGCGGCGGCGGCGTCCAGCGCCCCCGGCGCGGGCCGGTCTTCGGCGCGCCCCAGGGTGGCGGTGTGGATCCGGCCGGCGGTCTCGAAGGTCAGGACGGTGCGCGAACGCTCCGCGTCCCGGTGGCGCACGGCGGGCGCCGGCGCGGGCGGTGCGGTGCGTTCGATCGGCCCGGGGACGGCACCGGTCGCGGGGGCCGGCGCCGGCTCGGAGCCCTCCCAGTCCAGCGGCACGACCGCGAAGATCCCCTCCTCCCGCGGGACGACACCGAGCAGCCGGGCGAGCCGTTCCTCGTCGAACCAGAGGGTCGGCGCGATCCGCAGCCCGCGCTCCCCGGCCCACAGCCGCCAGGTCTGGAGCACGGTGCCCACGTCCATGCACACGGCGTGGAAGGAGAAGTTGTTGTACTTGAAGGCGTTCTGCCAGTACTTGACGCTCAGGATCAGGTACTGACCGGAGCCCGCGAGGTCCGTTCCCAGCGCCCCGCCGACCTCCGCGCCCACCTCGCCGGTCGACAGCCGCCGCAGTCCGTGCCGGTGCGGCGCGTAGTGGTACACCCCGGGCACGAGCGGCCCGCCCCGGCCCGCCGCCCAGTACACGCCGACCGGGTACAGACCGCCGCCGGACGCCGTGCCCCGCGACCAGTTGGCGTGCGTGTAGTGCGGCAGCGCCGCCAGATCGGTGTTGGCCTGCACGCCCAACCGGCGGCCGGTCAGGCCGTACGAGTCCCGCAGCATCCCGGACAGCAGCGGCAGGGTGAACGCCCCGCCCCCAGGCCCGGGTTCCGGCTCGGGAAGCGGCAGGGTCTCGGCGCCCGGATAGAACTTCGCGTCGCGCGGGCGATCCGCCCAGTCGGGCACGAAGTCGACGGGCTCCATCGGCACCCTGCCCCGGTGCATGATGGCCTCGGCATAGTCATGGGCGAAGCCCACACGTCCTCCTACGGTCGTCGGTGGTCGGCGGAGACGGTCGAAAGAGACCGGTGAAACGTCAAGGGAAGGGATGGGGAGCCGGGTTGAAGTCGACGGCTTCCCGATCACCGGCTCCGGCGGCCCGAGTGAACTCCCGCAGCCGGGGCATCCCGAGCGCCCGCTGCCGCGACCACCCGAAGTCGATCGGGAGCAGCCCCGGCACCAACACGCTCACCGTGTGCAACCCCAGCGCCCGCTGTTCGGGCAGGGTCTGGTCGACCACCACCACGTCGAACCCGGCACCGGTCACGACCCCGACACACCGCTCCAGGTCCTCGCGGATGTCCGTCGACACGCCGTCGCCCGAGGCGTTGGACCAGGTCAGGTCCGACACCGGGGCCGGCGGCCGGTCCCTCGGTCCGCGCAACAGGAAATCGGCGTGTCGGCCCATCTCCGGCACCCCGTACACCAGCGGGTGGTCGTGCAGCGCGGTCACCAGGTCGAAGTCGTCGGCCATGGCCCGCAGCCGGGCCTCGTCCCGCTCGGTGCGGCCGGCGAGGTTCACGGCGTCGGTCGCGATCTCGCACAGCGCCGAGTCCAGGGCCGACTCCGGGTCCAGACCGGCCCCGGCTCCGAAGCACATCCGTCCGAGCCCGCCGTCGAACCGTTCCGCGACGGCGGTCACCACGGGGATCGGGAAGTCGACCCGGGTGTCGAAGAACCGCGCCCGGTACCCGTACATGGCGAGCCGGTCGACCATGGCCCGCGTCGAGGCCCGCGTGCTCGTCGCCGGGTCGATCTCGGGCAGCCGACGGCGCCCGTACCAGGTGAGCAGGAACGCGTCCCGCTCGACGACCTCCATCAGCCCGAAGTAGCAGGCCTCGGCCAGACTCCCGCCGGAGGCGCACCCGTTGGAGCTCTCCTGCACGAACCGGTTCTCCAGACCCGGCGCGTGGTAGTAGGTGAGGATCTCCGGGACCAGTCGGGGTTCCCGATCGCGCAGCGACCAGCCCCACACCCACGGAATCTCCCGATCGGGGTCGAACGGTCGCACCCGCGGGTTGTCCCGGTGGAACCCCGCGCCGTACAGGCCGACTTCGCGCGGATCCACGGCCCGCCCGCCGAACTCGCCGAGTGTGCCGCGCACATCGGTCACACGGGACCGGGCGCGCATCCCCGCGTACCGCTCCAGTCCTTCCAACACCCCCACCAGGGCGCTCCGTTCGAAGGACTCCGTATGACCGCCCCAGAAGGTCTCGCGCAGGTACTCACCCGAGCGCATGGAGAAACAGCCGATCGTCGCGGAGGTGGAAGTGGAGGAGACGTCCTGGACGAGGGAGGGCCCCAGGGCCCCGCACAGCGGGTTCGCGAAGGCCCCCACGTCGATCCCGTACTCCTCCACGCGCCGGGTACGGAACACTCCGGGCCGGTACTTCGCCGCCGGCGCCGGGTCCAACGACCTCGGGGCGTCCACCGTCGGAACGGCGCACACCGGACACTCGGGATCGGGTACCAGCGGATGGCGTCGGACCGTGCCGGTCCGCAGGTCCACCACCCGCACCTGCGGGAACGGCCCGGCCCCCTGGCCCGCGCCGGACCCGACCGCCGCGACCAGCGCCGCGAGGACATCGGCGGCGAAGGCGTGCGCGTACGGCCACTCACCCGCCGAGCGGGTGCCCCCGCCCAACTCCAGCGCGTCCCGCAGCGCCACCGAGCGGACCCCCTGCCAACGCCGCTCCAGACAGTGCCGGCACCCCGCCCCTCCCGCCGGCCGGGCGACCGGACCGACGACGGCCTGGTACCCGTACAGCCACACGGGCACGGCGTCCGGGTCGTCGGCCGGGCCGGTCTCCGGGGCGGCGTCCACCCCGGGCGACGACCCGCCCGGACCGGCGAACGCGTCCCGCACACCGAGCGTCGACAATCGCACGGGCGGCCCGCCGAACGCGTCCAACGACCGCCGCAGCAGCTCGGCGAACCGTCCGGCCGCCTCGACCCCGAGGCCGTCCACGAGCGCGCTACGCGACATCGCCGGGCTCCCGCGCCGCGGTCAGCAGCACCCGTACGGTGCGGATGCCCACGCCCGCCACGTCGGCCGACCCGGTCTCCACCACGTACGCGTCCCGGCCGGCGGCCTCCAGGCGCGCCGACACCGCGGTCCAGTCGGTCGCGGCCCCGCCCTCTACGGGGGCGGCGTCGCCGGCCACCGCCAGCGCCCGCGGGTCCAGGTCCCGCAGCAGCGGATCACCGGTGTCCGCGCGGGCGCCCGCCACCGTCGCGTCGGCCTCGTACTGCGCCGCGCCCAGCAGCTCCCGCAGCGCCTCCACCGCGGCCGTGCGACGATCCAGACCGGCGCCGACCGCCCAGCGTTCCCCGGCCCGGGCGAGCAGCACCTGCGCACCGCTGTGCGCTCCCTCGCCCAGGTCCAGGAGTTCCACCGACAGCCCCAGGCGGTCCGCGGACCGTACGAGGAACAGCAGCTCGGCGTCGGAGCCGTCGGCGTCGGTCCCGTCGGCTTCGGGCAGCGGCACGACCGCGGCGCCCCCGCCCCGTACGACGCGCAGCAGCGCGGCGTGCCCGAGGGCCGACAGCAGACCGGCGGCGGCGGCGTCGGCCGTCGTGGGACCGGCGCCCGCCCCGGCCCGGGTCCGCTCGAAGAGCCGGTCCGCGTTGTGCGGTCCGAACGGTCTGACCGCGCCCGCCGGCACCAACGCGGGCTCCTTCGTGAGCAGGGACACGGCCCGCTCGTAGGCGCGGACCCCGCCCGGCAGCCCGCTCGCGAGGGCGAGCGCCGCCGGGTCGACGACGGGCGCCGATCCGTCGTCGGCCAGTGGCCCGCGCGCCGGAACCACGTGCTCGGCGTACACCAGCGCGGCCGCGTCCAACGCGCGCATCCGCGCCCCGGCGACGTGATGGACATCGAAGGCGGCCACCGAACGCCGGCCGGTGTGGCCGATGCCCAGCTGCACCACACCGAGTTTCAAAGGCAGTTGGGTCAGGGCCTCGTCGGCGTACCGGATGAACACCCCGGCACGCGGCCGTACCAGCGTCGAGCGCCGGTTCAGTTCCTCCACCAGGGCGTCGGCCTCGCGGGCCGTCTCCGCCGTGGGCAGCGACACCGCGTCCGACGCGCCGGCCGCGGCGAGGTCCACCGGCTCCGCCGCGCGGGGGTCGGACTCCGCGCAGAACGGACATCGCGGATGGGGGAACAGCGGCTCGGCCGTGACGTCCAGCGAATCCATGTCCTGGACCAGGAGCCGGCCGGAGGTCTCCGCCGGCAGCGCGCCCGAGGCCGTGCGGAACACCTCGTACCCGAGCAGGTTGCCGATCATCGCGGCCTGCGGCCCGCCCGGAACCGGGCCGGCCGGCGCCGGACCTCCCGGCAGCGCCAGTCCGCTCCACAGCTCGGCCGCGGCTGCGGCGGTGTCCCCGGCCGCACCGAGGCGCAGGGCCGCGCAGGCCCAGCAGCCCGTGGTCCCGTGCGCCATCAGCGGGCCGACGACGGCGTCGGAGCCGTACGACCAGGCGGGCAGGAGGGTGCGGCCCTCGGGTATGCCCGCGCGCAGCAGGGGCAGCAGCCGGGACGCCGCCGCCCGCCCGCCCGTGACCACCACGGTGTCGAAGTCGGCCAAGGCGTCCCACCCGGGTTCCGCCCCGAGGTCGGGCAGCGGGCGCACCTCCACCGGGGCGCCGTCGGCCGTGGCCTCGGCCGCCTCCCGCTCGATCTCCCCGAGGTCCGGGCCCGGCAGGACCCCGACGAGGGCGGAACCGTTGCGGACCAGGCTCAGGGCGCACCAACGGGCGATCGCGTCGTCCCCCAGCACCGCCACCCGCGCGTCCCGGAACCGCAGGAACCGGTTCTCGGCGTCGTCGGCGTAGTGGTCGGCGTACGCGATCTGCGGGGCGAAGCGCCGTGCCACGTCGGGCGTGAGGACCGGAGCCGTGCCCGTGGCGGGCTCGGCGACGGAGCGGGCGAAGTCCCGTTCGTAGAGCGTCTTGACCAGTTCGCCGAACATGGCCCGATGGTCGTCGCCGAGCCCCTGGCACAACGCGGCGACGGTGTGCTCGCCGGTGAGGTGCGGCACCACGAGCGTGGCGAACCGGTACGCGGTACGGGCGTTGAGTCGGAACCCGCCGTCGGTGTTGTGGAACAGCACGCCCTCGGGCGTCTGCGTGAAGAGCACGTCCCGGCGGATCCGGGGCCGGGTCGTGGCGACGGCTTCGTAACTGGCTTGGGACATGGGTCACCCCTGATTGCGGTCTGGGCGGTACGGGGAGCGGAACGGGTGGGACGGGAGGTGTGGGTGCGGGAGGTGTGGTGGTGGAGCGCCGGGCCGTGGGAGGCCGGGGCCGTGTCATGGTCGGGTGTGGTGTCAGTGCGCCGGGGGAGTAACCGCGGCGCGTTCCCGCGCGATGTGACGCGCGTAGCCGTACAGGAAGGCGTGCAGGCGGTACGGATGTCCGGGTGGTCCGTCCTCCAGCATTCCGGCCTCCACCAGCTGTTCGAGGACGGTCGGGGCCCCGGCGGAGGTGAGGTCGGCCCCCGGTTCGAGCGAGCCGAGGCGCAGGAACGCCTCGCGTGGCTCCGGGCCGAGGGCGGCCAGGGCCTGGCCGAACACCTCGGGCACCGACAATCGGGGATCCTCCGCCAGGGCCAGCCGGGCGGGAGGGTCCTGCGCGAGCCACGCGGCGCAGTCGGCGACCGAGAGCCCCGGCCGGGTGAGCAGCCGGCCTGCGGCGATCCGCAGTGCGAGGGGGAAGTACCCGCAGACGTCCGCCAGTTCGCGGGCCGCCTCCGCCTCGGCCGCGATCCGTTCCTCGCCGACGAGTCCGGCGAGCAGCGCGTACCCCTCGGCCGCCCCGAGGACGTCCAGCCGGTGTACGGAGCCGCCGCGTGTCGCGACGACGGCCGCGAGCCCGCGTCGGCTGGTGACCACCACCGAGGTGTCGCCCGCGGTCGGCAGCAACGGCAGCACCTGTCCGGCGCCGACCGCGTCGTCGAGGATCAACAGCCGTCTCCCGCCGCCGGGTTCGGGCAGCAGCTTGCGGGCCTCCTCGACCTCGACGGGGGTCCCGTCCGACCGGGCCAGCGGGACGGTGAACACCCCGCCGGGGAAGGCGTCCTGTACCTCGTACGCGCACTGCCGGACCAGTGCCGACTTGCCGATGCCGGGCGCGCCCGACACCACGACCAGCCGTGGCCCGCCGGGGGCGGTCAACCGTGCGGCGATGGCGTCGCGGTCGGCCTCGCGCCCGGTGAACCCCGACACCGCCAGGACCCGTTCGACATTTGCGGACGCCAACTCCCTTGCTGTCCAAGGACTGTGGGTGATGACGGGGATCGGGCCGCCGAGTTCCTCGGCCCGGAGGATGGCCAGCTCCAACCGGCGCAGTCCCGGCCCGGGATCGACACCGAGCTCGTCGCGCAGCCGGTCCTTGATCGCCCGGTATTCGGCCAGGGCCTCCGCCTGTCTCCCGGTGCGGTAGAGCGCCTCGATGAGCTGTTCCGTGAAGCGTTCGCGCACCGGGTGTCGGCGGGCCCCCTCGTAGAGGTCCACGAGCACCTGATGGCAGTTCCCGGCGGCGAGTTCCAGATCGCAGACGCGCTCCAGGACCCGCAACCGTTCCTGTTCCAGGGCGGGTACGGCGTCCCGCTGGAGCATCCGCGAGGCCACGTTGGCCAGCGGCTGCCCCTGCCACAGCGCGAGCGCCGCGCGGAGTCGGTACAACTCCTCCTCCTCGCCGGTGGCGGCCCGCGCCTGCCCGGCGAGAAATCTGAACAGGGCGAGATCGAGGGTCTCGACGTCATTGGCCATGCGGTATCCGCCGGGTACGGCTTCAATGGTCGTCGCGGATATGCCGTACTTCGCGAATAGTCGGCGCAATCGCAGGACGCACGTCTGAAGTGCGGCCCGTGCGGTGGCGGGAGGTTCTTCGTCCCATACGGCGCGCAACAAATAGTCGGTGGAAACGACCGTGCCCGGATGCAACAGCAAAGCGGCGAGCAGGCTGGTCGGCTTGGAGGGTTTGAGAACTACGGTTTCGGGGCCGTGGGCAATACTCAAGGGCCCCAGAAGCTGGAACCGCATGAAGGTCCCCCGTGTCGGGTCACGTATGGAGCGGAACGCCATGACGGGGGCGGTGGTCGGCCGAGCCCGCGAGCGAGGCCCGGTACGGAAAAGGTCCATACCAAACCTGTAGCTGCTCTTCCGCCCCCCGTTGGGCGATGGACAAATGGAACACTACATAACGGATCTTGTGAAAGTCGAGCCATCTGCCGGCTCGAATCCGACGTGACGGGTGTTCCTCTCCTTTCCGTCACATGACCGCCCCGTGGAGTTACCGGCGGCCCGTCAAAAAGGTTCAGGCGTAAACGAATCATGAGTGTGGGGCCTGCCCGGCATGAATGAGAATCGTTATCCCGCCGGCGATATGACTGATCCTCGACGGTTGAATCCGGCCACCGTGGCCGTGATGAATCGGAGGTCGAGCGGGAGTCGGGACCCACGCCCGGCGGCGGGCGGCCGGGACCGCACCACACCCGGCGCGGCGTCCGGGAGTCGTCCGTACGGGGGAACCTCGGAATCCGTCGCCGGGAGGCGGAATGCCGCGCGCCCCAAGGGGGTTCGGACAAGCGCGACACCCGAACTCCGCACGCACTGGAGAGATCATGAAGATCGGCATCATCGGCGCAGGCAACATCGGCGGCAACCTCACCCGCCGGCTCACCTCCCTCGGCCACGAGGTCTCGGTGGCGAACTCCCGCGGTCCCGAGACCCTTTCGGCCCTCGCGGAGGAAACCGGCGCCACCCCCGTCACGGTCGCCGACGCCGCCCGCGGCGCAGAGATCGTCGTGGTCACCGTCCCGCTGAAGAACGTGCCGGACCTGCCGGCGGGCCTTTTCGACGGGGCGGCCGAGGGCTTCGCCGTCATCGACACCGGCAACTACTACCCCAAGCAGCGGGACGGCCGCATCGCCGCCATCGAGGACGAGGGCCTGACCGAGAGCCGCTGGACCCAGAACCACCTCGGCCACCCGGTGGTCAAGGCCTTCAACGGCACCTACGCCGACGACATCCTCGACAAGCCGCTGCCGGCCGGCGCCCCCGACCGGATCGCCGTACCGGTCGCCGGGGACGACGAGGCGGCCAAGAAGGCCGTCCGTGACCTCATCGACGAGCTCGGCTTCGACACCGTCGACGCCGGCGGCATCGACGAGTCCTGGCGCCAGCAGCCGGACACCCCCGTCTACGGCCTGCGCGCCGGCGTCGCGGCCGTCACCCAGGCCCTCGCCGAGGCCTCCCCGGAGCGCACCGCCGACTTCCGCGGCTGACCACCCGGTGACGCACGGGCGGCGGCCGGCCCCGGGCGAGGCCGCCGCCCGTACGGAGTGACGCGTGTGACTTCGCCCGTCGGAGCCCGGCTTCCGGCCCGGCCGGGGCCCCTCACCCGGTCGGGTAAACCTGTGCTCGCGAATGTAGTCATTGAGGTGCGAGAGGCCTAGTATTTCTGGCGTAGTGAGCCAGCGAAACGAAGGTGTCATGCCCCCCGAGAAGTCCCCGCTCGCCGACAGTCTCGACGATGACGACTACCCCGCCTACACGATGGGGAGAGCCGCCGAGATGCTGGGCGCCACGCCCGCCTTCCTGCGCGTGATCGGAGAGGCCGGACTGGTCACCCCGCTGCGCTCGGAGGGCGGCCACCGCAGGTACTCCCGCCACCAGCTGCACCTCGCCGCGCGCGCCCGCGAGCTGGTCGACTCGGGCACGGCGGTCGACGCCGCGTGCCGGATCATCTCGCTCGAGGACCAGCTGGAAGAGGCCCTGCGGACCAATGCGCGGATGCGCGGCCACGGGTCCGGCCCCACCGCCGACGAGACCCCCTGAGCGTCGGCCGGCCCGGCTCATACCTGTCGCCGCCAGTGCAGAAATTCAGCGAATACGCGTGCAGGGTTTATGTGACGACAGGCCGAGACGCGAAATCTTTCCGCGCTCATCGGCTAGCGCTGTGCTACTGTTCTTCTCAGTTGCAGTTGTGGTTCCCAAAGACTTCAAGTGCTCCCCCCGATTCATTTCGGCGGGTGCACTTTTTATTTCCGGATGTTTTTTCGGACGGGGCAATCATTACTTCGACTCCGGTGCCCGCACAGTGTGGGTCCGGGTACAGCCCCAAAGGAGAATTCATATGGCATCTGGCACCGTGAAGTGGTTCAACGCGGAAAAGGGCTTCGGCTTCATCGAGCAGGACGGTGGCGGCGCTGACGTGTTCGCCCACTACTCGAACATCGCCACCCAGGGCTTCCGTGAGCTTCAGGAAGGCCAGAAGGTGAACTTCGACGTCACGCAGGGCCAGAAGGGCCCCCAGGCCGAGAACATCGTTCCCGCCTAAGCGTTGACACGTACTGCGTAGCTGGGGCCCGCACCTTGGGGTGCGGGCCCCAGCTCGTTGCTTTTTCCCAGCTCCGCCGGCCGTCACGGCCCGCGTGAGCGGCGCGGCAGCATCGTCTGCCGAAGCGCCCACGACCCGCCCGGGTGGAAGTCCGCCCGGCCGTCGCCCCCGATGCCCGGCCTGTGCCACGGCCGCCGGGCAGGGTGACGCCCCATTCAGCAGTGAACCGTTCCGTTCCGCTCCGCGCTTTCGGCCCGGCCCTGTTGTGTCATTTCTTCGGCTCGTTCTTGCGAATCCGCTGCGGCTCACGCCAACGCCAGGAATTCCTCGATACGTGCCGCATCGAGGAAGGTTCTGCATGAACCGCGCAGCTCGCACCAACGACCGCTCGTCCCGCTCCCGCACGGGGGCCTCTTCCGGCGGGTCCTACAGCTCGTCCGGCTCCTACTCTTCCGGCGGCTCCTACGGCTCGTCCGGCTCCGGCAGCTCCTACGGCTCGTCCGGCGGCTCCTACGGGTCCTCCGGCGGCAGCCGCGGCAGCCGCTTCGGCTCCTCCGCTCCCAGCCGTTCGTCCGGCGGCTCCCGTTCCGGCGGGGGCAACCGCTCCGGCGGCTACGGCCGCCGCTCCGCCGCCCCGCAGGGCGAGTTCGCCCTGCCCGTGACGCTGACCCCGGCACTGCCCGCCGTCGAGGCCTTCGCCGACCTGGACATGCCCGAGGCACTGCTCACCGCGCTCGGCGCCCAGGGCGTCTCGGTACCGTTCCCGATCCAGGGCGCGACGCTGCCCAACACGCTCGCGGGCCGCGACGTCCTGGGGCGCGGTCGCACCGGCTCCGGCAAGACGCTGGCCTTCGGCCTGGCCCTGCTGGCCCGTACGGCCGGTCAGCGGGCCGAGCCGGGACAGCCGCTCGCGCTGATCCTCGTACCGACGCGTGAACTCGCGCAGCAGGTCACCGACGCGCTGACGCCGTACGCCAAGGCGATGCGCCTGCGGATGGCCACCGTGGTCGGCGGCATGTCCATCGGTCGCCAGGCCGGCGCGCTGCGCGGCGGGGCCGAGGTCGTCGTCGCGACGCCCGGCCGACTGAAGGACCTCATCCAGCGCGGGGACTGCAGGCTCAACCAGGTCGCCATCACCGTCCTGGACGAGGCCGACCAGATGGCCGACATGGGCTTCATGCCGCAGGTCACCGCCCTGCTGGACCAGGTGCGCCCCGAGGGACAGCGGATGCTGTTCTCGGCGACCCTGGACCGCAACGTGGACCTGCTCGTGCGCCGGTACCTGACCGACCCGGTCGTGCACTCGGTGGACCCGTCGGCCGGCGCCGTCACGACGATGGAGCACCACGTGCTGCACGTCCAGGGCCACGACAAGCAGGCCGCCACGACCGAGATCGCCGCCCGCGAGGGCCGCGTGATCATGTTCCTGGACACCAAGCACGCGGTGGACCGCCTCACGCAGGACCTGCTCAACAGCGGTGTGCGCGCCGCGGCGCTGCACGGCGGGAAGTCGCAGCCGCAGCGCACGCGGACGCTGGCGCAGTTCAAGACGGGCCACGTGACCGTGCTCGTCGCGACGAACGTCGCCGCCCGAGGCATCCACGTCGACAACCTCGACCTGGTCGTCAACGTCGACCCGCCGACCGACCACAAGGACTACCTGCACCGCGGTGGTCGCACCGCGCGCGCCGGCGAGTCCGGCAGCGTGGTCACCCTGGTCCTGCCGAACCAGCGCCGGGACATGGTGCGCCTGATGGCCGCCGCCGGGATCACCCCGCAGACCACCCAGGTCCGCTCCGGCGAAGCCGAACTGAACCGCATCACCGGCGCTCAGGCCCCCTCCGGCGTGCCCGTCACCATCACGGCACCGGTCACGGAGCGTCGCACGCGCAGCGCCGCCTCCACCCGCGGCCGGCGCAGCCGCCCGGCGCAGGCCCGGCGCCGCTCCTACGACAGCGCGGCGTAACGCGTGCGCACCCTTGCCCGACCGGGCGACGGGACCGGCCTGACGGCCCGGGACGCCATGGGCGACCTCGGGCCCCGGGTCGGCGACGACATGCCCGTCGACGTGGCCCGCTCGGTACTGATCTCCGCCCGGGCGCAGCACCTGGTGCTCCAGGACGACGAGGGCCGGTGCTCGGGTCTGGTCACCCGGGCCCAGCTCGACGCGCACCGGGGCGGATGCCGGGGTGCGGACCCCACCCGGCTGCGTGACATCCCCCTCGACCGGGGGCCCTTCACCGCGTCCTCGGTCGGGGTGGGCGAGGCCCGCAGCGCCATGCGCGGGCGTGTCCTGGAGGTGTCCCCGGTGGTCGACGAGCACGGTTACACCCTGGGCGTCCTCGCCCTCACGTCCTGACCGCCTTCGCGGCCGTCCGGTCCGGCTTTCACCTTCCCGTTCCCGCCTGTTCCCGCGGAGGCATCATGCGTTGCGTCATCGCCCGTTTCCCCTTCGAGCTCACCAAGAGCGAGGTCCTGGAGTCGATGAAGGGGATCAAGGCCGAACCCGTCGTCACCGGGGAATCCGTGATCATCGGTCGCCGCACGTACCCGGTCAAGCAGGTCGGCGAGGTGATCACCCGCCAGGACCGCCGAGACTTCACGGCCGGCGAGGTGACCCGCGCGCTGACCCGCCTGGGCTTCGTCTGCCGCACGGTGGAGACCGCTTAGACCCCGGGGTGTCCCGGGTCCGGCGTCGAGCCGGGCCCGGGACATCGTCGTTTCCGGGCCGGTTCGTCGCGCCCGGTTCGGCACGCGGTGTCCCGGTGGGTCCGGCTCGTACCACCCGGGGGCGTCGGGCCGGCCGTGAACCGTGACCGAAGTGTCATCGCGCCCCCGCCACCACGGTCCGCGACCTTGCTACGTTCCTCCCCCAGCCGGGAGCCGCAGGAGGGCCGCCATGTACGCCGGACGCCGGAACACACGCGAGAACGAACCCGAGGGCAGACCCGAGAACAGGCGCGGGTCCGCCGCCCGGGCGCGGCCGCTCGTCGTGTCGGTCCTGCTGGCCGCTGCCCTCGCGGGTTGCGGGCCGACCCCGGCCGCCCCGGCCCGCCCCGAGCCCTCCACCGCAGGCGCGGCCCCGCCTTCCGGCGAGCCCTCCGCCTCCGCTTTCGCCGCCTCCCCTGCGCAGAGCACGGCCTCGACCCCGAGCGCACCGGTGTCCTCGTCCCCGAGTCCGGTGCTCGCCCCGACGAGCTCGCCCCCGCCGGCGCCACCTGCTCCCGCGACCGTGCTGTCGATGGCCGTGGCCACCCGGGGCGGCCGCCTCGACCTGGTCCGCGGCGGGCCCGCGCAGGAGTTCACGGTCACCCTGCGGGGCGGCAACACCCGGGCGTACCGTCACCTGCTGCTCACCTTTCAGATGGAGAGCCTCGTGGCCGAGCCCGGGGACACCCCCGGCCCCGCCCGGGCGTTCCTCCTGGAGCACAAGGACCCCGCGACCGGCGCCTGGCGCCCCGCCGAGCTGCGCGTCGCGAACGACTTCAAGCCGTACGCGCTCCATTCGGGCGGCGCCCCCCTGGCCCGCGACGCCGTCCGCACCGAGCACTACCGCCTGCGCGCCACCGCCACGGGCCCCACCGGCGCTTCCCCGGTCGTGATCGACGCCATCGACACGGACGTCCCGTCGGGCACCCCGACGGAACGCGAACGACCGGGCCACTTCTCCCTGCCCCACACCACCCGTCGCCCCTGACCCGGGGGCGCGGCCCGCAATCGCGGCGGGCACGTACTTCCGGGACCACCGCAGCGGCGGGCAGACTGTCCGCTGTGACATCACTGAGCAAAGGCGCCAACCTGCCGGTCCCGGCGTCGTCCATCAGGGCCGTGCTCGGCTGGTCGGCCGGTCCCGCAGTCCCGGACGTGGACGCGTCCGCCCTGCTGCTCGCCGGCGACGGACGCGTGCGATCCGACGGGGACTTCGTCTTCTACAACCAGCCGCGCCACTCCTCGGACGCCGTGCGGCACCTGGGCAAGCAACCCGGCGCCGACTCCCTCCAGGTGGACCTGACCGCGCTGGAGCCAGGGATCGAGCGCGTCGTGCTGTGCGCGTCCGCCGACGGGGGCAGTTTCGGGCAGGTGCCCGGGCTGCACCTGCGGTTGCTGGACGCCGCGTCGGGCGCGGAGCTGGCCCGCTTCGACATGACGGCGGGCACGGAGACGGCGTACGTGAGCGGCGAGCTCTACCGGCGGGCGGGCACGTGGAAGTTCCGGGCCGTGGGCCAGGGATACGCGAGCGGCCTGGCGGGACTGGCGACCGACTACGGCATCACGGTGGACGACGCCCCGGCCCCGGCGGCCGGGCAGGCTCCGGTGCCCCCGTCGACGGCGCCCCCCGCGCCCGCCTTCACCCCGGCCCCGGTACCCGCGCCCGCCGCGGCCTCCGCCGGCGCGTCCGCCGTCCGGTTGGTCAAGGGGGAGGAGCGGCTCCCCGTCGAGATGCGCAAGCGCCTGTCGCTGCGCAAGGAGCAGGTCGCCGTCAGTCTGACGAAGAACGGTGCGGCGGGAGTGACCGCCCGCGTCATCCTCGTCCTGGACGCGTCCGGCTCGATGTCCACGCTCTACTCGCGCGGCACGGTGGCCGGCGTCGTGGAGCGGATGGCCGCCGTCGCCGCCCAGCTCGACGACGACGGCGAGATGCAGGCGTGGACCTTCGCCACCAACCCGGCACGGCTGCCCGACCTGACCATCGGTGAACTCCCCGAGTGGATCCGGCTGCACGTCCGGGTCGGTCAGATGAGCCTGTTCGGTCGCAAGAAGCCGCCGAAGGGCCTGACCGGCGGGCAGGTCGACATGCGCGCGGTCGGGTTCCAGAACGAGGAGCAGAAGGTCATCGCGGAGGTGCGCGCCTATGTGCGCGCCACCGCGGTGCCCGTGCCGACCCTCGTGCTCTTCTTCTCCGACGGCGGCGTGTACCGGAACAACGAGATCGAACAGGAACTGCGCGCGGCCGTCGAGGAGCCGGTGTTCTGGCAGTTCGTCGGTCTGGGCCGGGCGGGCTTCGGCGTGCTGGAGCGCTTCGACGACATGCCGGGCCGGCGGGTCGACAACGTCGGGTTCTTCGCGGTGGACGACATCGACGCGATCTCGGACGCCGAGCTGTACGACAGGCTGCTGTCCGAGTTCCCGTCGTGGATCCGGGCCGCCGGACAGGCGGGCATCCTGCGCTGAGGGCCCGGGCCGGGCCGGCCGGGGCCGACCGCGCCGGCCGGGTGAAGTGTGTTGTCCGGTTCAAGAATTGGTCTGGACCCTTGACCCGATGTTGGTCCAGACCAATCATGAGGCGTCCGCCCGTACGCTCGCGCCCCACCGGGAGCATCGATGAGACGTCGTTCCAGGCCTGTTCGCTCCTTACTGGCCGCCCTGACCACCCTGGCCGCCTCCGCCGGACTCGTGGTCGGGGTGGTCGACGGCACCGCCCACGCCGCGACCCCGTTGCCCGCGCACGTCTTCGCCCCGTACTTCGAGGCGTATTCCTCCGACAGCCCGGCCGAACTCGCGCTCGCGTCGGGCGCCAAGTACCTGACCATGGCCTTCGTCCAGACCGAGGCCAAGGGGTCCTGCACCCCGTACTGGAACGGCGACACGGGCAGCCCGATCTCGGGCTCCGTCTTCGGCGCCGACTTCGCCACGATCCGCTCCCGCGGCGGAGACGTGATCCCGTCCTTCGGCGGGTACGCGGCCGACAACGGCGGCACCGAGATCGCCGACAGCTGCGCCGACGTGGACGCGATCGCCGCCGCCTACCAGAAGGTGGTCACCACCTACGACGTCTCCCGCCTGGACATGGACATCGAGGACAACTCGTTGACCGACAAGGCCGGCATCGACCGCCGCAACCAGGCGATCAAGAAGGTCCAGGACTGGGCCGCCGCGGCCGGCCGGCCGCTCCAGGTCTCGTACACCCTTCCCACGACCACGAACGGCCTCGCGAGCAGCGGCCTGGCCGTGCTGAAGAGCGCCAAGACGGCCGGCGCCCGGGTGGACGTGGTCAACCTGATGACCTTCGACTACTACGACGGCGCCGGCCACGCCATGGCCGAGGACACCAAGACCGCCGCCACCGGCCTCCAGGGCCAACTCGCCGCCCTGTACCCGACCAAGACCCCCGCCCAGCTCTGGGGCATGATCGGCGTCACCGAGATGCCGGGCATCGACGACTACGGCCCCGCCGAGACCTTCACCACCGCCGACGCGAAGGTGGTCTACGACTGGGCCACCGCGAAGGGCCTCAACACCCTGTCCTTCTGGGCCCTCCAGCGCGACAACGGCGGCTGCCCCGGCACCGGCGGCTCCGACACCTGCTCCGGCATCGTCCAGGACCCCTGGTACTTCAGTCACACCTTCGCCCCGTTCACCGGCGGCGGCGGACCGGTCGTCGACGACTTCTCCGTCTCGGTCGCCCCCGGATCCGCCTCGGTCGCGCCCGGCGGCACGACCACCGCGACCGTCGCCACCACCCTCGTCTCGGGGACCGCGCGGCCCCTCGCGCTGACGGTCACCGGAGCCCCCGCCGGGGTGACGGCCACCCTCGCCCCGGGCTCCGTCACCACGGGCGGATCCGCCGTGCTCACGGTCGCCGCGGCGGGTACGGCCGCTCCCGGGACCCACCCCCTGACCGTCACCGCCACCGGCGGCGGACTCACCCGCTCGACCCCCTTCACCCTCACCGTGTCGGGCCCGGGCGGGGGCGGCGGGGCGCTGGTCAACGCCGGCTTCGAGAGCGGGGCGCTCGCCCCGTGGACCTGCCAGAGCGGCGGGGCGGTCGTCACCGCCCCCGCGCACGGGGGCGCGTACGCCCTGAAGGCCTCGCCCACCTCCGGACAGACGGGGGAATGCGCGCAGACCCTCACCCTCGCCCCGAACACCGCGTACACGCTCGGCGGCTGGGTCCAGGGCGGCTACGCCTACCTGGGCGTCCGCGGCGGGGCCACCGCAAGCGCGTGGACCGGCTCCACCGGGTGGTCCAAGCTGACCGTCCCCTTCAAGACCGGTGCCTCCGGCACCGTGACCGTCTACCTGCACGGCTGGTACGGGCAGGGCGCGGTGTACGGGGACGACCTGTCCGTCAACTAGAGCGTTAGGCTCGGCCGGGCCCGGGAGAGCACCCGGGCCCGGAAGGGCGGCGCGATGACCAGCGGCACGGACAGCGGTGCGACCGGCGGGGGAAGGGCCCGGATCCACCGGGCGGTCGACCGGCCGGCGGCGCGATGGAAGAACGGCGGGGGAGTCACGCGGGAGATCGCGGTCCGGCCCGATCGCGCGGACATGGACGAGTTCGAGTGGCGGATCAGCCTCGCCGACGTCACCGCGGACGGCCCCTTCTCGGCCTTCCCCGGCGTCGACCGGATCCTCACCGTCGCCGAGGGCGCGGGCATGGACCTCACCATCGCGGGCGAACACAGCCTCCTGGACCGGCGCTTCGAGCCCCGGCACTTCGCCGGCGACCGGCCCACCGACTGCCGCCTCCTGGACGGACCCGTCGTCAACTTCAACGTGATGTACCGCCGGGACGCCACGACGGCCGAGGTCCACGTCACGACCGGCGAACAGGCCCTCGCTCCGGAGCCCGGCGAGACCGTGCTCGTGGTCGCGCTGGAGGGATCCGCGCTGATCGACGGGCCGACACCGGAAAGCTCCGCCGCACTGGATCGCCACGACGCCGCCCAGCTGAGGGGCCCGGGCGTCCGCCGGGTACGGACCGCGGGACGAGTCGCCGTGGTGCGGCTGCGGCCGCTCTCCTCCTGATCCCGGGCCGTCCCGGGGGCCGCACGCACCCGCCTGCCATGGCCGGATGTGACAGACAACCGTCATTGCGGCCATCGGCGGGGCCGACGACGATGGACGCATGCCCACGCCCCACCGGGTCGTCATCGCGGTCTTCACCGATGTCGACCTCCTCGATGTCACCGGCCCCGCCGAGGTCTTCGCCCTCGCCAACCGGGTGGCCGGCCGCCACCTCTACGAGGTGCGGCTGGCCGCCCCCGTGGGCGGTCAGGTCACCACCTCCGCCGGCGTCCGCCTGGTCCCCGACCTGGTGTTCGCGGAGGTCGGCGCGGCCGTGGACACGCTGTTGGTGCCCGGCGCGGTCTCACTGGACGAGGAGGGCCCCGTCGCGCTCGTCGACCCGGAGGTGGTGGCGTGGATCGCCGCCACCGCGCCGCACGCCCGGCGCGTGGCATCGGTCTGCGTGGGCGCCCACCTGCTCGCGGCGGCCGGCCTGCTCGACGGCCGCCGGGCCACCACGCACTGGTCGACCGCCGCCCAACTGGCCTCGGAACACCCCCGGGTCGAGGTGGACGCGGACCCCATCTTCGTCCGCTCGGGCCGGCTGTGGACCGGGGCCGGGATCAGCGCCTGCATGGACCTGACGCTGGCCCTGGTGGCCGAGGACCACGGGGAGGAACTGGCCCTGGGCGTCGCACGACAGCTGGTGATGTACCTCAAACGGCAGGGTGGACAAAGCCAGTTCAGCGTTCCCCTCAGCCGTCCGGCCACCAGCCGCAGGGACATCGACGAACTGCGGGCCCACGTCACCGAACACCTCGACGCGGACCTGTCGGCGGCCGCGCTCGCGGCCCGCATGTGCATGAGCGAGCGCCACTTCGCCCGGGTCTTCCGGAAGGAGACGGGCACCAGCCCCGCCGCCTACGTCGAGGCGGTACGGGTCGAAGCTGCCCGGCGTCTGCTCGAAACCACCGACGACCCGCTGGAACAGGTCGCCTCCGCGGCCGGACTCGGCTCCGTGGAAACGCTCCACCGCGCCTTCCGCAAACAGCTCGCGACCACCCCGGCCGCCTACCGCCGCTGTTTCCGCACCACTCACTGACCGAAGGAACGAACCCACCATGAGCACTTCCAGCACCCTGCGCCAGGTCATGGGCCTCGACAACACGCCCGCCCGCCTCGCGGACTCCACCCTCCTGTTGATCGACTTCCAGAACACCTACCGCACCGGCGTGATGGCCCTCGAAGGCGCCGAGCCCGCCCTGGAAGCGGCCGGCCGCCTGCTCGCAGCCGCCCGGGCCGCCGGAACGCGCGTGATCCACATCATCAACGACGGCGGTGAGGGCACCCCGTACGACATCCGCGCCGAGATCGGGGCCATCAGCGCCGAGGTGGCCCCCCGCGACGGCGAACCGGTGGTGGTCAAGCAGTTCCCGAACTCCTTCCACGCCACGGAGTTGGAGAAGACGCTGACGGAACTGGGCGCCGGCCGGGACCTGGTCCTCGCCGGGTTCATGACCCACATGTGCGTCACCTTCACCGCCCAGGGGGCGTTCAACCTGGGCTACCGTCCCACCGTGGTCGCCGAGGCGACCGCCACCCGGCCGTTGCCCGGGCCCGACGGAACCCCGGTACCGGCCGCCACCCTCCAGGCGGCGAGTCTCACCACCATCGCGGATCTCTTCGGCGTCGTCGTCCCCACGGCCGCGCACCTCACCGCCTGACACCTCGCCCACCTCGGGAAGGCAGGCCGGCGTCCGCGGCGCCGGCCGAATGATCCGGAGGGCGATTCCGCAAACTCCTTTCGGCCGGCCGGTCCGAGGGCCAGACTCGCACCATGACCGGTGACGAGTCCGGCCCCCCGCCGGAGCCCGACGAGTACCTCGAACGCGTCCTGTGGGAAGCCTTCCGCGAGGCGTGCGCCGCGATGCGCCTGCACGGCTCGGTGCCCGGCCGGATCCGGGCCCACCGCCGTCCCGAGGTCACGGCCCTCGCGACGTTTCCCGACATCGGCGCCTCGGACACCCTGCGCGAACTGCTCGCGCGGGTCGAGGCCGAATGCGCGGTGTACGTACACGAGTCCCCGGCCCCTCGCGGGACCCGCGAGCAGGACACCGGCCGACTGGTGGTCGCCGCGGCGGTCTGGCCCGCGGAAGGCCTCTCGGGGCTGCGCGTCTCCTCGTACCGGCGCGACGGCACGCTGGAGGAGATCACCGGCGAGGGCGTACGCCTGGAGGACACCCACCTCGACGTGCCCTGGCTGCGCGGCTGCCTGCCCGCCGCCCGTCGGGCCGATCCGGTCACGCCCCGGGCCGGCGACCCGGTCGGTTCCGGCGGGCCGGTCACCACCCCGATGTCCGCGCCGGCTCGGCCGGCGCGCAGGGGAGCGGGCCTCGTCGCGCTCGTGCTGGTGGGCCTGTTCGGATGCGCGACCGCCGTCCTGGGCGTGATCGGACTGCTCGCCGGCACCTGGGACCGGCCCACCTGCGGCGGGCGGACCATGACGCCGGGAGACTTCTGCGTACGGCTCGGGGAGACCACCACCTACGAGGAACGCCGCGCCGCCATGGGCCACCGGCCGGATCCCGCACTCTTCGCCCTCGGGGGAGCGGTGGTCCTGGTCGCCTGCGTGGCGTGGGGCCGCGGCCTGGACCGCGGGCGCGCGGGCAACCGGGACGCGGGCTGAGCGGTAGCGTCGGCCGTGCTGCTCGGCCCCGCGTTCCGTATGCGAGTGCGCCCGCGGCGGGGGACGGTGTTGCGCGCCCCGCCCCCAGGGAGGTGGGGCGCGCCGATCCGGGGTCAGTGGAACAGCATGGAGGCGTCCCCGGCCGGGGTGGTGACGGAGCCCGGGCAGAGGAAGCTCCCCGACACCTTGGTCGCGGTGAAGGCCTGGTTGACGTACTTGCGGGTGGACCCGTCACGGTTCCACACGATGTTCGTGGCCCTGTAGCGACAGGAGATGAAGCTCTGTTTGCCGGTGATGTCGATGGCGTCGGTCTTCGCGAGCGCGGCCGCGTCGTCAAAGGTGAACGCCGGGTTGTTGTTGAGGGAGGCGGTGATCCCGCCGCCGCAGGCCAGGTTGCCGCCGGGGGTGTTGACGGTGGTGCGGTCGACGGTGAGGGCGCTCGGGGCGCCTGAGCTGGTGCGGGCGTCGGTCCAGGCACAGGTGTTGCCCGCGACGACCATCACCCCGTCGACCCGTTGGTCGGCGGTGGGACCCAGGGCCAGTGCGGTGGTCGAGCCGCAGAGCACCAGGGTGGCGGCCAGTACGGTGACGCGGGGCCATGTGGAGATCTTCCTCATGTCGCTCCTCTGTGTCACGTCCTTGTGGGGGTGTGCGGCGAGGCGTGGGGGCTCGCCGTGCGGAACGTCCCACAGGGGTCTTGAAATGTCAGGCCCATGCCAATCAATTGGCCGGATGGCGCCACTGTGGCGGGAGTCGCGTCCGTCGAGCCCTCGCGGGCCCGGGCGCGCCGGTCGGCCGGCGCGTCCGGACGCGGCGCGCACCTCGGGAGGTCAGAGGCGGGCGCCGAGTCGGGCCTTGGCCTCGGGCCATTCGTCGGCGAGCAGCGAGAAGTAGACGGTGTCCCGCCACGTGCCGTCCGGGCGGCGGCGGTGGCGGCGCAGTACGCCCTCACGCCGTGCGCCGAGTCGGGCGATGGCCGCCTGTGAGCGGAGGTTCATGTGGTCCGTCTTCAACTGGACCCGTCCCATGCCGAGTTCCTCGAAGGCGTGCGTCATGAGGAGCAGCTTGGTCTCCGTGTTGACCGCCGAGCGCCAGTGGGCGCGGCCGTACCAGGTCCAGCCGATCTCCAGTCGCTCGTGGGCGGCGTCGACGTCCATGAAGGTCGTCCAGCCGATCGCCCTGCCGCTCGCGCGGTGGATGACGGCGAAGGGGTGGTAGATCCCGCGTTCCGCTTCTTCGAGCAGCGCGGTGAGCGTCGCGCCCAGCTCCGCTTCGGTGCGCGGCGCCGCGCCGCCCTGCCAGCGCCAGACCTCGTCGTCACCGCCTCCGGCCGCGAACAGGTCGCCGAGGTGGTCCATCGACAGGGGGACGAGGGTGACGTGCCGGCCGGTCAGGGTGACGGGGGCGGGGTTCTTCGCAGACATGGCGACACCCTAGCCCTATGAACTAGGAACAACAAATGTATGCACTAGTGCAAAAGGCGGCGGAAGTGCCTGGATTCTCTCCGTGGTGCGGGAATGCAAAAAAGCCCCGGACCGAATGGCGGCCGGAGCTTTGGTCTGGGTATATTGGACGTTTCACGTTCCGTGAATTACGGACATGAAACAGCCTTACGAGAGCATCGTACCGCGTCAGGAGTGGAATTGTCAACCGAAGAATTCCGGATCGAGCAGCAATTCATCGACCGGCTCTATCACCGCCTCGACGACCTGCGCGACCAGGCCGAACGTGCCGTGAGCGGCGCCTTGGCCGACGTCGGGACCGGGTTCCAGGCGCGGTTGGAGCGGGATGTGCTGGTCGCCGAGCAGTCCGGTCTCCTTTCCGCTCTGGACTCGGGGGAAAACGGCCTCTGTTTCGGCCGCCTGGAGTTCTCCGACGGCCGGGACCACCACATCGGCCGTATCGGAATCAGGCAGGACGACAGCGAGCGCACCCCCCTCGTGCTCGACTGGCGTGCCGATGTCGCGCGCCCGTTCTACCTCGCGACCGGGCACGTGCCGATGGGCCTGCGCCGGCGCCGCCACCTCACCACCCGGGGTCGGGAGGTCGTCGCGCTGCACGACGAGATCCTCGACCTCGCCGACACCGAGCGCACCGGCCACGAGGGAGCCGACGCGGACGCCGTGCTGCTCGCCGCGCTCGACGCGGCCAGGACCGGCCGCATGCACGACATCGTGCGGACCATCCAGGCCGAGCAGGACCGGATCATCCGCTCCTCCCACCACGGGGTGCTCGTGGTGGAGGGCGGCCCGGGTACCGGGAAGACGGCCGTCGCACTGCACCGCGCCGCCTACCTCCTCTACGCGCACCGCGAGGTGCTCGCCAAGCGCGGCGTCCTCATCGTCGGCCCCAATCCCGCCTTCCTCGGCTACATCGGGGAGGTGCTCCCCTCCCTCGGCGAGACCGGCGTCCTGCTGGCCACCCCGGGCGAGCTGTACCCCGGCGTCCACGCCACCGGCATCGACCGCCCCGGCGCCGCCGCCGTCAAGGGCGACGCCCGGATGGCCGAGGTCCTCGCCCGTGTCGTGGCGGACCGGCAGGCGCTGCCGGAGTCCGTACCCGCCGGGGCGGGCGAGGACGCCGACGTGGTTCCCGAACCCGCCCTGGAGATCGACCACGACGACTACGGGACGCTGCTGCTCGACCGCACCATGGCGCACGAGGCCCGGGACCGGGCCCGCGCCACCGGGCTTCCGCACAACCTGGCCCGGCCCTACTTCGCGTTCCGTGTCATCGACGCGCTGACCGAGCAGCTCGCGGACCGCCTCGGAGCCGACCCGTACGGCGGTCCCAACCTGCTCGGCCCCGACGACGTCGCGCAGCTCGGCAAGGAGATCGCGACCAGCGCCGAGGTGCACGCGGCCATCGACACGCTCTGGCCCTCGCTCACCCCCCACCGGCTGATCTCCGAGTTCCTGGCGGACCCCGAACACCTCCCCGAACGGGACGCCGAGCTGATCCGCCGCACCACGGACGACTGGACGCCGGCGGACGTCCCGCTGCTCGACGAGGCGGCCGAACTCCTCGGCGTCGACGACAGCGCGCGCCGCGCCGCCGAGGAACGGGAGCGACTGGAGCGCATCGCCTACGCCCAGGGCGTCCTGGACCTCTCGCTCGGTTCCGAGTCGTACGAGTTCGAGGACACGGAGAACGAGTTCCTCGCCGCGCACGACCTCATCGACGCGGAACGGATGGCGGAGCGCCACGAGGAAGCCGACCATCGCAGCGCGGCGGAGCGGGCCGCCGCCGACCGCACCTGGGCCTTCGGGCACGTCATCGTGGACGAGGCGCAGGAACTCTCCGCGATGGCCTGGCGGTTGCTCATGCGGCGCTGCCCGACGCGCTCCATGACCCTCGTCGGGGACCCGGCGCAGACCGGCGACGAGGCGGGCTGCGGCTCGTGGGAGCAGATCCTGGACCCGTACGTGGAGAACCGCTGGGAACTGGTGCGCCTCGGGGTCAACTACCGCACGCCCGCGGAGATCATGGACCTCGCGGCCGCCGTGCTCAGGGCCCGCCACCCCGGCTTCGAACCGCCCAGTTCCGTGCGTTCCACCGGGGTACGCCCCTGGGTGCGGGCCACGGACGACCTGCCCGGCGCCGTCGCGGAGGCGGTGCGCGTCGCCGCGCCCGCCGAGGGTCGGCTCGCGGTGATCGCCCCGCGTCCGCTGCACGAGGAACTCGCGGGCGCGCTGCCCGGCGTACGGGTCGGCGGGGAACCGGACCTGACCCGCGCGGTCGTGCTGCTGGAGCCCCGCCAGGCCAAGGGCCTGGAGTTCGACACGGTGATCGTCGTGGAGCCGGCGGACCACCAGCCGAGCGACCTGTACGTGGCCCTCACCCGTGCCACCCAGACCCTGGGGGTGCTGCACACCGGGCGACTGCCGCAGGGGCTGGCGGAGACGCCTTAGGGCGGCCGGAGGCGGCGGAGGTGTGGAAGGTCTCCGCCACCTCTCCGTCACCTCTCCGTCAACCCGTGCAGGCGCAGCGCGAGTTGGAGCTCCAGGGCGGATGCGGGGGAGTTCCAGTCGTCGCCGAGGAGGCGACGGATCCGCTCCAGCCGCTGCACGACCGTGTTCACGTGGACGTGCAGGGAATCCCTCGCCTTGGACAGGCTCCCGCCGTGGGTGTAGTACGCGTCGAGGGTCCGCACGAGTTCGGTGCCGCGCCGGCGGTCGTACGCGATGACCGGCCCCAGCACCCGCTCGACGTACCCGCCCACGTCGGCCCGGTCGCCGAGCAGGACCCCGAGGAATCCCAGATCGGGCAGGGCGGCGCCGTGGCCGGTGCGCCCCAGCGCGTGCAGGGCCTCCACGCAGCGCAGGGCCTCGGCGTGGGCGGCCGACAACCCGCCCGGTCGAGCCGCGGGACCGGCCGCGCCCACCGTCACCGGGCTCTCCAGGGCGCGACCCAGCTCCACGGCCAGGGACCGGGCGACCGGACCGGGCCGGCCGTCCGGCTCGGTGGCGGGTGCGACCAGCACCACGTGTCCCTGGTACACCCCCGAGAGCCCCCGCAGGGAACGCGCCCGGCGGGCCGCCTCCGCGGCCAGGCGGACCCGTACCGCCTCTTCGCAGTGCAGCACCAGGACCGAGTGCGGTCGGGCCAGGTCGAGGCCCAGCCTGCGGGCCCGCAGGGTCAGACTCCCGGCATCGCGCGCCCCCTCACCGCCCTCCGGCGCCAGCAGATCGCCGAGGAGTTCGCCGCGCACCCGGTCCTCGGCCTGCGCTATGGAGCGTCGGAGCAGCAACAGCAGGGCGGTGACCAGCCCGGCGCGCTCGAACAGTCGCCGCTCGGACTCGGTGAGCGGGGGCCGCCCGGTGAGGGCGATGCTGCCCAGGAGTTCGGGCCCGGCCAACACCGCCCACACCCAGGTCCCGTCCACCGGGACGGCCCGGCCGCCCGAGCGGGACTCCGCGGCGCCCCGTACGGGCGGGGCGATCGGTTCGGAGGCGACGCGCGCGAGTTCCGTTCCGTCGACATCGTGGATGACGATGCCGCCGCCCAGCAGGGCCGCGACCTCCCGGGCGAGATCCTCGATCTCGCCGCCGCGCAGGACCAGTTCGGTGAGCCGGTCGTGGGTCTCGGTGGCCAGCCGCATCGCCTCGCTGTGCGCGCGGACCGTCTCGTTCGCCCGGTTCAGATCGACGAGCGCGGCGCGCGTCTCCTCCAAAAGTCGGGCGCCGTCGATGGCCACGGCCGCGTGGTCGGCGAGCGAGGACAGCAGGGCCACGGCGTCGGGGGCGAAGGCGCGGACCGCCCGGTCCGCCGCGTACAGCACCCCGATCACCCGCGTGCCGACCCGCAGGGGGACGCCGAGGATGCCCCGCAGCCCCTCCTCGCCGACGCCGCGGTCGATGGCCCGTGTATGCCGGAAGCGGCCGTCGGCGCGGTAGTCGCTGCTCGCGTAGGGCCGGGCGGTCTGCGCCACCAGCCCGCCCAGCCCCTCGCCCATGCCGAGCCGCAACTGCTGGAAGGCGGCCGACACCGAACCGTCGGTGACCCGCATGAACGTGTCCCCGGCGGCCGGGTCGTTGAGGGTGAGGTAGGCGACGTCGGTACCCAACAGGGTGCGGGCCCGCCGGACGATCGCCCGCAGTACGGAATCCAGGTCGCGCAGGGCCGCCAGGTCGCCGGCCGTGTCGAACAGCGCCGTCAGTTCGGCCTCCCGGCGCCGGTGCTGGTCGAGTGTGCGCCGGATGTCCAGTGCGGCCCGGGTGGCCTCCTCGACGAGGGCCGCCTCCGCGGCTGAGGCGCCCTCGGCGCGGGCCCGCGCGGCCGCCGTGGTCAGGCGCTCGGCGGGCGCCCCCTCGGCCAGCAGGCACAGTAGCCCGCCCAGGGCCGCGGCGGCGGGGTCGGTGGTGGTGGCGCCGGCGGGGGCGGGGCCGGTGGTGGCGGGTTCGGTCGCGTCGTGGCTGGTCGGGTCGGTCACGGAGCCCATGCTGGCAGCTCGGAGGCGGACGCCCGCCCCCTCAGGCGACGTCGGAGGGCCGGCCGGCCCGGGCGGGCGGGCGCGGCTGCTCCGGTGCGCGGCCGCCGGCGGGTGTCGCGAGGTCCCGGCCCCGGGTCTCCTTGGCGAGGGCCACGGTGAGGGTGGTGACGGCGGCGGCCGCGCACAGGTACACGGAGACCGGCAGCGAGGAGTCGTAGTCCTTCAGGAGCTCGACGGCGATGATCGGAGCCAGCGCCCCCGCGACGATCGAGGCGAGTTGGGAGCCCATCGAGGCGCCGGAATAGCGGACCTTGGTGTCGAACATCTCCGAGATGAAGGCGGCCTGCGGGCCGTACATCGCGCCGTGCAGCAGCAGGCCGACCGTCACCGCCACCGTGATCACCAGGAACGACCGGGAGTCCACCAGGGCGAAGAAGGCGAACGCCCACAGGGCCATTCCCACCGAGCCGACCAACGTCACCGGCCGACGCCCGACACGGTCCGACAGCGCGCCCCACGCGGGGATGGTGACGAAGTGGACGGCGGAGCCGATCAGCACGGCGCTCAACGCCGTGCCCTTGGGCAACCCGAGGTGAGTGGTCACGTAGACCAGGAGGAAGGAGGTCAGGACGTAGTACGAGATGTTCTCGCCGAACCGGGTCCCGATCGCCGTGAGGACCTCGCGCCAACTCCTGCGGAACACCTCGACCACGGGGGCCGTCTCCGCGACCGCGCCGGACACCCGGGCCTCGGCCGCGGCCTTCGCCTGCGCGGCGAGGAAGACCGGGGACTCGGAAACCGAGATGCGGATCCACAGACCGGCGATCACCAGCACCCCCGACAGGAGGAACGGGATCCGCCAACCCCAGGCGAGGAAGGCCGCCTCGGACTGCACGGAGGCGAGCAGCGCCAGCACGCCGGTGGCCAACAGGTTCCCGCCGGGCGCCCCCGACTGCGGCCACGACGCCCAGAAACCGCGGTGCTCGTCGCCGCCGTGCTCGGAGACGATCAGCACGGCACCGCCCCACTCGCCGCCCAACGCGAAGCCCTGCACGAGCCGCAGGAGGGTGAGCAGGACGGGCGCACCGACCCCGATGGTCGCGTACGTGGGCAACAGCCCCATGGCGAAGGTGGCCCCGCCCATCAGGAGCAGGCTGAGCACGAGCAGCTTCTTGCGTCCGACCTTGTCGCCGAAGTGCCCGAAGACGACCCCGCCGAGCGGCCGCGCGAGGAAACCGATGGCGTAGGTGACGAACGCGATCAGCGTTCCGGTCAGCGGGTCCGCGGTGGGGAAGAAGAGCTTGTTGAAGACGAGGGCGGCGGCGCTTCCGTAGAGGAAGAAGTCGTACCACTCGATGGTGGTGCCGATCAGGCTGGCCGCGACGATCTTTCTGATGCCGGACCGGGCCTGCGGAGCCGCTGCGGGGGAGACCATGTGCACCACTTCCAGGGGCCTGTGGGGACGTACGGTGTCGGCACAACGTAGAAGTCGGCAGGTCGGCGGTACATGTGGGTGGTCCTCACAATCGGGCCCCCTCCTGTGTGCCCGGACGCCACAGCGCCGGCGGTGACGCACCGCTCGCACTCCGTGACGGATCGCGGGAACGCGGGGGTCTCGGAGGTCGGCGGCCCCGGCGGTTCGGCGCGAGCGGGGGCTACTCGGCAGTAGGCGCCGGTGGGGTGATCCGGCCGGCCGCTGCGCGGTGTTCACGTGCCGGACGGTCGTTCCCGACGCTCCCACCTGCTGCTACAGTCCCGTCCATGCAGCACACCACCACCCTCGCCATGATGCGAATGATGCCCCCGCCCCCGGAGGCGCTTCGCTAGCGAAGCCGTGTGCGCACCAGCTGCGACGGACCCTCCGGAAACGGAGGGTCCGTTTTTTGTTGCCCGGACCGGTCCCGGGCCCCGGACGCGGTCGCCCCCGGCCGGTAGATCCGCCGCCCCCGCTCCCCGCCCCCGCCACCCGACCCGCCCGTCACCGACAGAAGGCGAAGTGCCCGTCATGTCCCACCTGCCAGTCGTCGCTCTCACCGACTGCGCCGATCCCAACGCGCTGGCCCGTCAGTCCGCCCGGATCGCCACCCTCTTCGGCGCCACGCCGACGGTCCTGCCGCTCGGCGGACCGGACCCGGAGGGCGCCGCCGCCCTCACCCTGCTCGACCTGCTGCGTTCCACGGACCTGACCGGCGGACCGACCCGGCCGGTGGTCGTCATGGTCAACATCGCCCCGCGGGACGGACACTGGCCCAACGGCGTGCCGTTCTGCTACTTCCGCCACGGGCAGCACCTGGTCATCAGCACCGTGAACCACCGCGTCCTCGCCCCGCTGGTGACCTACCTGGGCCTGGAGGAGGTCCAGGTCACCGACGTCCGTGAGGTGCTGGAGGCCGCTGCCGCCGGTTGGGCGGAGCTGGCGGACGCCGAGGTCGAGGAGATCGTACGGACCCAGTTCCGCAGTCTCTGGTACGTGCCGCTGCTGGCCCGCTGGCTGGCGGACGCCCGCCCCGTTCCCGCGCGGCCGCTGGCGGTGCGGCCGCCCGCCGAGGAGGAGGTGCGGGTCGCCGTCGTGGACAACTTCGGCAACTGCAAGTTGGACCGCCCCGCCGTCGAACTGCCCGGCTACGACGGTGCGGACGGGCTCACCGTCCACAGTCGGCGCGACGGCCGCGGCGTCCGGGTGCGATGTTACGACCGGCTGCCCGACGTCCCGCTCGGTGAGCCCGGGATCACCGTCGGAAGTTCCGGGATCGGTTTCGCCGAGCTGGTCGTTCGCGGTGGCTCGGCAGCCGAGCTGTTCGGCCTGCGCCAGGGCGATCAGGTGTTCCGTCTCGCCGGCTGACATGTGATCAGTGCGTCCCCCCGCGGTGGCCGGCGAGATTGACACCGCGCCGCACCGCCCGGAATGCTGAAACGCATGTCCGGAACCCTCCCGCTGGTACGCCGTCGCCACGTCGACAACGTGCGCTGCGCCGCTGACCTGTGTCGCTGAGCGCACGGCGTCGGCCCGTCTCCAACCCCCCGTTTCGGACCCCTTCGAAGGACCCCTGATGTCCCGCACCCGCACCACCCTCGCGGCTTCCGCCGTCGCCGTCCTCCTGACCGCCGCCGCCTGCGCACCCCAGCCGGAAGGCCCTGCCGGCGCGGCCGGATCCGCCGGCCCCACCTGCACCACCGCCGGCCCCGGCCTCCACAAGAGCGGGCAGTTGACCGTCGCGACCGATTCCCCGGCCTACGCGCCCTGGTTCGACAGCAACACGCCCGCCAACGGGAAGGGCTTCGAAAGCGCGGTCGCCTACGCGGTGGCCGGAAAGCTCGGCTTCGACCGGGACCAGGTGAAGTGGGTCGTCGAACCGTTCGCCCATTCCTACGCGCCCGGGGCGAAGAACTTCGACTTCGACATCAACCAGATCTCCATCACCCCGCAGCGCGCGAAGGCCGTGGACTTCTCGACCAGCTACTACACGGCCGACCAGGCCGTCCTGACGCTCGACGATTCCGGTTACGCGAAGGCCACTTCGCTGGGGCAGCTGAAGGACGCCAGAATCGGCGTCCAGGTCGCCACCACCAGCTACCAGGCGGTACGCGACCAGCTCAAGCCCGCACGCCTGCCGAGCGTCTTCAACACCACCAACGACGAGGTCAACGCACTGAAGAACGGCCAGATCGACGCGATCGTCACCGACCTGCCGACCGTGTTCTACCTCGCCGGCTCGGAGCTGGACAACGCCAAGATCGTCGGCCAGTTCGGCTACGCGGGCGGAACCCCCGAGGAGTTCGGCCTGCTCCTGCCCAAGGGCAGCGCGTACACCCCCTGCGTGAACCAGGCCCTCGGCGCCCTCAAGGCCGACGGCACGCTCGCCAAGCTCACGTCGCAATGGCTGTCCGCCTCGGCGAACGTCCCCGAGCTGAAGCCGTAGCGGGCCGACCGTGGACCTCGTGAAGACGGCCGCGCGGCACGAGCCGGCCGCACCGCCGAACGACACCCACCGACCGAGCGAACGCGAGCTGGAGCGGGAGCGGTACCGCCGCTCCCGCAAACGACGCCACACCTGGATCGCCGCCCTGTGCACCGTGCTCTGCCTCGTGGGGATGGCGGCCGCCGCGGTCGCCTCGCCGGGCTGGGAGCGCGTCCACGGCCTGTTCCTGGACGGCGCCGAGTTCCGGGACGCGTTCCCCGAACTCCTGCGGGCGTTCTGGCTCAACATCCAGATGTTCCTGATCGCCGAAGTGCTGATCCTGGTCCTGGGGTTGCTGATCGCCCTGGTACGGGTGACCCGCGCGCCCGGACTGGCGCCGCTGAGGCTGGCCGCGACCGTCTACGTGGACGTCTTCCGCGGCGTGCCCACCCTGCTCCTGGTCTTCCTCGTCGGATTCGGGCTGCCGGCCCTCAGGCTGCAGGGCACCCCCTCACAGCCCTGGGTGCTCGGAGTGATCGCCCTGGTGCTCTCCTACAGCGCCTACGTCGGCGAAGTGCTGCGCGCCGGACTGAACTCCGTCCACCCCGCACAACGCAACGCCGCGCGGGCCCTGGGGCTCGGCGAACGACAGACCCTGCGGCACGTGGTGCTGCCACAGGCGGTGCGCAACGTCCTGCCGCCCCTGCTCAACGACTTCATCGCCCTGCAGAAGGACACCGCGCTGGTCGCCGTCCTCGGTCCGCTGGAGGCACTGCGGGCCGCGCAGATCAAGGCGGACTACGACTTCAACTACACCCCGTACCTGGGAGCGGCTCTCTTGTTCATCGCGGTGACCATTCCGTTGACCCGCTTCGCCGACCGGCTCCAGCGCCGTGCCGCGCAGCGCACCTGGGCGGAGACGGGCCGATGAGCCGGCCGTTGCTGCGGATCCGCGGCGTACGCAAGCAGTACGGGTCACGTCTCGTCCTGCGCTCGATCGACCTGGACGTCGCCGAGCACCAGGTCGTCTGCCTGATCGGCGGCTCGGGTTCGGGCAAGTCCACGCTGCTGCGCTGCGTGGACCTGCTGGACGTCGTCGACGACGGCACCATCCACCTGGGCGACAGCGAACTGACCGACCCCCGCCTGGATCCCAACGTCGCCCGCCGGCGGATCGGCATCGTCTTCCAGGCCTACAACCTGTTCCCGCACCTGAGCGTGCTGGACAACATCACGCTCGCGCCGCGCCAGGTCCACGGCGTCCCGCGCAAACGGGCCGAGGACTCGGCCCGTGAACTGCTGGCGCGGCTCGGACTCGCCGACAAGGCGAACGAACACCCCGACCGGCTGTCCGGCGGACAGCAACAGCGCGCCGCGATCGCCCGGGCGCTGGCCACCGAGCCTGAGCTGCTCCTCTTCGACGAGATCACCTCGGCACTCGACCCCGAACTGGTGGGCGAGGTCCTCGACGTGGTCGCGGACCTCAAGCAGGGCGGCCTGACCATCCTCATGGCCACGCACGAGATGGGCTTCGCCCGGCAGGTCGCCGATCAGGTCTGCTTCCTGGAGGACGGTGTGATCGTGGAACAGGGCACCGCGGAGCAAGTCCTCACCGCTCCGCGGGAGCGGGCCACGCAGCGCTTCCTCACCCGGGTGCTCGACCGCTCGCAGTGACGTGGTGCGGCGCGACCGCGTCGTTGACTAGGGTGTCGTGGAGTCGCACAGGCCAGGAGCCGCCGTCCGCAGGGCAGTTGGTCGGCCCGTGGGCGGGAAGGACGGGACGGGGGGCTCGCGTTGGATCGTCTGGCCGGAGCGGACCCGGGCGGTGGGCGTGTACCCGGCCGGCCGGCGCCCGGGGCGCTGCCCATGGCGCCCCGCGCGGGGATCGGGCTGATCGCGGTCCTCGCCGCACTGGTGGTCGTCGTCCTCGGGTTCCTGTACGCGGGCCGCAGCGGGCCCGGCACGGTGGACGCGTGGATCCATTCGGTGGTGTATGAGGTGCGACCGTCATGGAGGCGCGTCGCCCTGGCCACGGACTTCCTGGGGGAGCCCGCCGGCGCCGCGATGCTGGTCGCGGCCGTGGTCACGGGCTGCCTGCTGCTCCGAAGTCCGCGCACGGCGGTGCTCGTCGTCGTCGGCGCCGGCGTCACGGTGGTGACGACGACGCTGCTCAAGCATCTGGTGGGACGCACCATCAACGGCGGGTACCTGTCCTACCCGAGCGGGCACACCGCCTTCCTCACCGCGCTCGCCCTCGCCCTCGCGTTGCTCGCGACCGGCCGGCTCGGCCTCGGCCGGACGGCGGGCATGTTGTTCGTGCTCGCCGCGGCGCTGGTCGCCGGCGCCGCCATGGGCTGGGCGCAGGTCGCCCTGGGCGCGCACTATCCGACCGACGTCCTCGGCGGCTGGTGCACCGCGCTGGCGCTGGTACCGGCGACCGCGTGGCTGGTCGACCGGACGGCCGACCGAAGGGCCGCCCGGACGACCAATGCCCTTGACCAGCACACACGCTGACGCCCAGTCACCTCATGCCAGGCGGCGGAACACGGGTTTCACCGGTCGCCCGGCAAGCCAGGGCGTGGGGTCGGTGGCGTCCAGTGCCTTCCGGTACACCGCACACGCCTGCGCCACCACCTCGACGGTGTGATCGATGTCGGTGTCGTCGAGCGCGCTGCTCACCACGAACGACGGGGCCAGCACCCCACCCGTCAGGAGCCCGCGCAGGAACAGGGTGCGGTACCGCTGCGACGGCTGCCGGTTCTCGTCGAGGGTGGCGAAGACCAGGTTGCTGGCACGACCCTTCACGACGACGTGGTCACCGACGCCCGTGGATGCCGCGGCCTCGCGGACCCCGGCGGCCAGCCGCTCGCCGAGGGCGTGCAACCGCGCGGTGATCCCCTCCTCGGCGTACGTGGTCTGCACGGCCATCGCGGCGGCCAGCGAGTGCGTTTCCGCACCGTGCGTGGTGGACAACAGGAACACCCGGTCGCCGGAGTGACGCAGTCCGCCCCGCTCCATCAGGTCGCGGCGCCCGGCCAGCGCCGAGACGGCGAATCCGTTGCCCAGCGCCTTGCCGAACGTGGAGAGGTCGGGGACCACGCCGTACAGGCCCTGGGCGCCCGCCTCGGACCAGCGGAAGCCGGTGATCATCTCGTCGAAGACCATTACGCAGCCGTGCCGGTCGGCCAGCTCGCGCAGGCCCGCGAGGTAGCCGGGCGGCGGCTCGGTGTGGCCGGCGGGCTCGAGGATCAGACAGGCGATCTCGTCCTGGTACCGGGTGAGCAACTCCTCCGTGGCGGCCAGGTCCCCGTAGGGGAACGCCACGGTGAGTTCGTTGGTCGCCGCCGGAATGCCGGCGGACATCGGCGTGGTGCCGATGAACCAGTCGTCGACGGAGAAGAACGGATGGTCGCCGCAGACGGCGACCCGCGCGCGCCCGGTGACGGCCCGGGCGAGGCGCACCGCCGCGGTGGTGGCATCGGAGCCGTTCTTCGCGAACTTCACCATCTCGGCGGTCGGCACCGTGGCCAGGAAGCGTTCTGCGGCCTGGACCTCGACGATGGACGGCCGGACGAAGTTGCCGCCGCGGTCGAGTTCCCGCCGTACCGCCTCGATCACGCGGGGGTGGGCGTGGCCGAGGCTGACCGACCGCAGGCCGGAGCCGTACTCGATGTAGCGGTTGCCGTCGACGTCCCACACGTGGGCACCGCGGCCGTGGCTGATGACGGGAGCCAGGTTCTCGGGGTACTGGTCGTCGCCCTTGGCGTAGGTGTGCGCGCCGCCGGGGATCAGGGCGTGCAGCCGCTCGTTGGCCAGCCGCGAGCGAGGCAGGAGCAACTCCTCGGTGCCCTCGGTGCCTTGGGTGTCTTCGGTGTCTGCTGTGCGCACGCCGACCTCAACCTTCCCGGTGCTTGAGGACCTCGGCGAGGCTCGGCGCCTCCCGGTCCCGCCGGGACATCGACGCGACCGGCAGCGGCCAGGGAATGGCCAGCTCCGGGTCGTCGAAGGCGATCGTCACGTCCTCGGCCGGATCGTGCGGCCGGTCGATCCGGTACGAGGTGTCGGCGGTCTCGGTCAGCGCCTGGAAGCCGTGCGCGCACCCCGCCGGGATGTACAGGGTGGCCTGCGTCTCGCCGGACAGCTCGAAGAAGGCCCGGTCGCGGTAGGTCGGGGAGTCGGGCCGCAGGTCCACGACGACGTCGAAGATCTTCCCGTACGAGCACCGCACCAGCTTGGCCTCGCCCGCGCCGGAGCGCAGGTGCAGGCCGCGCAGCACGCCCCGGACCGAGCGCGACACACTGTCCTGGACGAAGGCGTCCGGGTCGAGGCCCACCGAGCGCACCAGGTCGGCGTCGAGGGTCCGGCAGAAGAAGCCGCGCTCGTCGGCGTACGGCGTCGGTTCGAACAGGTACGCGCCGGCGATCGCCGGGACCTCGGTCGCCTTCATGGGGTCTCCCTCAGGGCGTGGGCGTGGTCGGCCGCCGGGAAGACGGCCGCGGTCAAGGCGGTGAACTGCCGGTCGAGTTGCCGGGCGGCGACCTCGTTCCGCTCGGTGAGGATCCGGCGCAGCTCCGCCGACCTCTTCTCCAGGTCCCGGAACTGTTCGAGCAGCCGGTCGACGTCGACCTCGCGAGCCGGGTGGCAGTAGGCGTCCAGCCCCATCCGGGCCATGAGCGCGTCGCTCTTCGCCGCGTAGCTCAGCGCGAGCGTCGGCGTGCCGACCTTCAGCGCGCAGATCAGGTTGTGGTAGCGGGTCGCCACCACGGAGTCGGCAGCCGCCATCTCCTTCATCAGGTCGGTCAGCGAGGTCGCCTCGGCCGCGGTGACCAGGGGTGAGTCCACCGCGTCGAGGATCGCGGTGACCACCGGCGCGTCGCACGCGTCTCCGGTGAGCAGCCGGACCGGCCTGCCGTCCTCGACCAGTGCGCGGACGAAGCGGGTCGTCCCGTCGAGGTAGCGCCGGTGGATCTCCCCGGCCCGCGCGCGGTCGTCGTCGCCGCCGTGGAAGGCCATGACACCGACGGCGACCGGGCCCGGCGCCGGCGAGGCCGCGCCCGCCCGCGGCGTCGGCAGGGCGAACGCCAGGTCGGGGTGGACCTCGTCGCGCGTGGTGTCCACGCCCATCGCCCGCATCGCGTCCCGGGACGGGGCGTCCCGGTACGACCGGTAGCCGGCCAGCCGCGCCGACCAGCGCACGAGGGCGCGGGTCGGCCGGCTGCCGATCGCGGCGGCCCCGACGCCGACCAGCGCGACCCGGGTGCCCAAGAGCCGGCCGGTCGCGCACAGCAGGAACAGCGAGTACGGGAAGCCCCACGGCCGCAGCGGCAGGGTGGCCTCCAGGACGCCCATGCCCGGAACGATCACCACGTCGTGCCGGCGCACCCAGGCGGCGGTGCGCGGGGCGTCGACGAGCTTGCCCAGTGCCTTCGCCGCGACCGCGCCCGCACGCGACGCGGTCCGGTACTCCCCGCGGTACCAGTGCAGCCGCGTCGCGGGGATGCCGTACCGGGCCGCGACGACCTCGGGCCCGCCGCACAGCGCGTCCACGACCGCCCCCGGGTGCTCGGCGCGCAGGTAGCCGAGGACGGCTTCGAGCGAGCCGTCGTTGCCGAGATTGCCGGAGCCGAGCAGGCCGAACAGCCCCACGCGCACCGGAGTTCCGTCTCCGGAGGTCATGCCCGCCTCCCCTCGCGGCCGGCGACGAGGGCGTCGACGGAGACGGTGAGCAGGGACGGGTCGACCGGGGCGCGGTCCTCGACCCGCTCGCCGGCGCCCGGCCGCAACCGGCTGGTCATCCACGCGGCCAGGTGGCGGTGGCACGCGCGCCGGTCGGCCGGGGACAACGGCGCCCGCCGGATCGCCGAGGCGAAGCCCCAGACGTACTCGGCGAGCAGCCGGGGCGTCGGGTGCAGCAGGCCCGCCCGGCGCGGGTCCAGATTGACGCACCGGGAGCGCTTGGAAGGGTTCGCCCGCTCGGCGCGGGCGGGATGGTCGCGGCGGAAGTACAGCAGCTCCGGCACTTGGTGGAAGGGGCCGTGCAGGGTGATCTCGGCGACGAACGTGCGGTCCGCGTGGTGGTAGCTGTCGTGCGGCTTCACCCGGCGCAGCACGTCCGCCCGCACCACTCCGTAGAAGTCGTCGCCACCGGGCTCGAACAGCAGGCTGCGGAAGCGCTCCGGCGCGTGGGGGGAGTCGGTGGCGAGCCCGTACTCGTACGGGACCGTCACCGTGCCCTCGCCGTCGATGACCGCCTGGGCGCTGTGCGCGAGGATCACGTCCGGCCGCTCGTCCAGCGCCTCCACGCAGCGTCGCAGCAGGTCCCGGGCGTACAGGTCGTCGTGCGAGGCCCACTTGAACAGTTCGCCGCGGCACTCGGTGAACACGTGGTTGTGGTTCGGCGCCGCGCCGACGTTCCGGGGCAGCCTGAGGTACCGGACGCGTGAGTCCCGGGCGGCGTACCGGCGGCAGATGTCCCGGGTCCCGTCGGTCGAGGCGTTGTCGGAGACGACCAGCTCGAAGTCCTCGTAGGTCTGGCCGAGCAGGGCGTCGAGCGACTCCGCCAGGTACTCCTCGCCGTTGTGGACGGGCAGGCCGATGCTCAGCCGAGGTCGGGTGGTCATGATGTCCTCACTTCGCGAAGGTGGTCGTGGTGGCGTTCACGCAGGGCGGACCGCAGGTGCAGCCACCACACGGCCGAGCCGCAGACCGTCGCGGCGGCGACGCCCCAGGCCGAGCCGACCGTGCCGGCCACGGCGGCCCCGCCGAGGCCGCCGCCGACATAGCAGGCGGAGGCGAACAGCTGGCAGCGCAGGCCGCGCCGCGCCGCGGCGAGCGCGCGCAGTCCCGCCGCCGCGCCGCTGCCGAGGCCGGCGCCCGCGACACCGAGCGTGGCCGGCACGATGAGTTGCGAGGCGGAATGCCAGACGCCGCCCAGTACGAGTTCGCCGAGCCGGTCCGGGACCAGCAGCAGCGCCGCGCCCCAGAGCAGCGCGGCGGCGGCCTGCCCGCCGCCCAGGGCGAGACAGAACGGGCCCAGCCGGTGCGGGGCCTGTCGCAGCACCCGCGCCGCCTCGGCGACGGTGACCAGCGACAGCCCCATCAGCAGGGCGAGGAAGGGGCCGAGCAGCAGTTCCGCGCCCCGGACCGCCCCCACCGCGCCGACTCCGACGATCGCACCGAGTCCGTACGCCCGCAGCTGGCTCGCGCCGCTGAGGCTGACGTTCTCGACCAGGTACCGGTAGCCGAGATCGCGCTGCTCATGGAGCCACCCGGGCGCCCGGGTCGGCCGGGGCCGCATGCCGGACTGGAAGCAGCCGTACGCCGCGGCCACCGCGGCGGACGCGCCCCAGGCGAGCACGAAAGCGGCCACACTGCCCACACGGGCCGCCACCACCATGGCCGGGACGAGTGCGACGCCCCACACGAGGTCGTTGGCGAAGGCCTTGTGGCCGGCGCCGGCGGCGAAGAACGCGAACCGCCAGGCGTCCTGGAGCAACAGCGCCGGCAGCACGACGCCCAGGCAGGCGAACGCCGGACCCACGCTGCCGCCCAGGCCGAGCCCCACCAGCAGACACACCACGCCGAGGACGGTGCCGACGCTGAGTGCGGCCCCCGACGAACGGGCCGCCGCCGTCCGCCAGGAGGATTGCGGAGCGCCGCTGAAACGGACCACGAGCGGGTCGGTGGCCAGCCCGCGCGCGACGTTGAGCACCACGCCGTAGGTCAGCCAGGCCAGGCTGAACACGCCGAACGCGGTCAGCCCCAGTGAGCGTGCCACGTAGATGCCCACCGCGAAGTTGGTCATGCTGGAGGCCGCCTGGTCGGCCAGCCCCCAGGACAGCCGGCCGACGATGGCCCGCTTGGCGGACCGCCGGGCGTCTTCGCCCCGGGCTGCCGGTGTCGTCGTCTTCTCCCCCTCGGTGGTCATCGGTGTCACGCTTTGATCAGCCCGGCGTCGCACAGGGCGTCGGCCGCGGCGACGACGGTGTCGAACGGCAACCCGGACCGTTCGCAGACGTCCAGCAGACCGTGCTCGCCGTCGGAGAGGCTGAGCACCCAGAGCATGGCCATCTGGGCCTGCTTCGCGTCGCTGCGGCCGCCCAGCGACGCGTACAACCCGCGCCGCCCCAACTGCGGCTCGCCGTAGGGGCTGAGGTTGAGGTAGCGCCGATTGCGGTCGAGCACGGCGAACGCCTCCCGGCAGACGGCGAGCGTGTCCGCCATCGCCTCCGGGAAGACGAATTCCGGGTTGTCCGCCGAGGTGTGGTACTCGGGGTAGCCCGCGTACGGGGTCCGGCTGAGCGAACCCACGCCGAGGTCGAACCCCGGCGAGCAGAACTGCCGCTCGTCGTAGCCGTACGGAGTGAACTCGGCTATGTGGTGCGGGCGTTCGGAGGCGGCCAGCACGTGCCGCAGCACCCGGTCGATCTCCGCGTCGCCGCGCCTGCTCTGCTTGTACGTCAGCCGGCCCGAGTCGCCCGCGCAGGCCAACACCACCCCGTGCCTGACCCGTTCGATCCGCTCCGCGTTGCGGGCCAGCCAGGTGATCGCCCCGATGGTGCCGGGCGCGAAGAGGAACCGGTAGGTGTAGTACGGTCTCCGCTCCGACAGCTCCCGGGCCAGGAACGTGGCCACCGCGATCCCGGCCAGGTTGTCGTTGGCCAACGACGGGTGGCACACGTGGCAGGAGACGATCACCTCGTCGGCGACCTGTCCGGGGATCACGTGCTCGGCGTAGGTGAGGTGGCCGTCCGCGAGCGTGGAGTCGACGCGCACCTCGTAGTCGCCGTCCGGCAGCGCGTCCAGGGTCTCCTGGGCCAGGCAGAACCCCCAATCGGGTGTGTAGTAGCTGGTGCGGTACGGCACCAGACTCGGTTGCTCCGGCAGGGTGTGCAGGTGTTTCCGCAGTTCGGACAGCGGCATCGTCGCCGACACCGGCACGCTGTAGCCCAGCACGTGCAGATTGGACGCGGCGAAGTCGACGACCCGGCGGCCGGTGGCGTCGGCGACGTACGCGTCCCGGATGTTCCACTCCTGCGGCACCGTCCAGTCGAGGACCCGCGTCCCGGTCGGCACCTCGTGCACCTGGAGCGGGATGTACTCGCCGACGATCTCCAGCGTGGCGCGCACGCCGTCGCCGGTGATGCTCCGGCACAGCGGGTACAGCCGCCGCACCAGCGCGTGCATCTCCTCGCCGGCCCCGGTCATCGGCGCCACCGCAGGGTGTCGTCGACGGCGCCGGCCTCGGACGCGGCGCGCAGCACGGCCAGCCGGGTGAACCGCCGCTCGAAGTCCGCCCGCGTCAGCCCGTGTTCGCGGTAGGCGTCGGCGAGTTCGAGCGCGCCCCGCTTCACCGTCCACTCGCAGTCGAAGCCGGGCACGGCGGCGCGGAACCGGGAGAAGTCCACCCGGTAGGACCGCGGGTCGGCGCCGGTCTCCCCGGTGATCACCACCTTCGAGCCGTCCACCGCCTCGGCGACCTGCTCGGCGATCTCGGCGACCGTGACGTTGTTGGTCTCACTGCCGATGTTGAACGCCCGGTCGTGCACCGCCTCGCGCGGCGCGGTCAGCGCGGCCACGAAGGCCCGCGCGATGTCGGCGGCGTGCACCAGCGGGCGCCAGGGAGTGCCGTCGGAGAGCACCAGCACCTCACCGGACAGCAGCGCGTGGCCCACCAGGTTGTTCAGCACGATGTCGGCGCGCAGCCGGGGCGAGTAGCCGAACGCGGTGGCGTTGCGCATGAACACCGGGCTGAAGTCGCCGTCGGACAGCGCGTGCAGGTCGTCCTCCACCCGCACCTTGGACTCCGCGTACGGCGTCACCGGACGCAGCGGGGCGTCCTCGGTCACCAGGTCGTCCCCGCCGGCGGCGCCGTAGACGGAGCAGGTCGACGCGTACAGGAAGCGTCGCACCCCGGCGCCGCGGGCCAGCTCCGCCAGTCGCACGGAGGCGTGGTGGTTGATGTCGTAGGTGAGCTCCGGCGCCAGCGATCCCAGCGGGTCGTTGGACAGCGCGGCCAGATGGATCACGGCGTCCACCCCGGCCACGTGGTCGGCCGTGACGTCGCGCAGGTCCACCCGCGACCCCGGCGGGTCCGCGGGCATCGGGCCCAGCACGCAGTCGGCGAACAGGCCGGCGTCGAGACCGACGACCTCGTGCCCGGCGGCCGCGAGGACCGGGGCCATCACGGTGCCCAGGTAGCCCTGGTGTCCGGTCAGCAGTACGCGCAAGGTTCATTCCCCCAGGTCGAGAGTGAGTTTGGTGACGGCGAACGCCTCGGCGTAGCGCGCGTTGCTTTCGATGCCCCGGATCCGGGCCAGCCCGAGGAAGGCCTCCCGGTCGTACCAGGGCCGGTGCCGCTGCGAGGGGTAGTGCTCCTGCAGCAGCCGCACCTTCTGTTCGGCGATCTCCGGCGACAGCGGCTGGTAGGCCGCCGGGCGGCCCAGATCGCCGTCCCACTTGACGATCTCGTAGCCGAGGACGAGGTGGTCGCGGTACGCGGTGGTCACCAGCCCCGCCAACCCGCGGTGATCCTGGTGCGCGTCATCGGTACGCGGGGCGAGCACCAGGTCCGGGTCGGTCCGGCCGCGCAGTTCCTCGATCGCGGCCTTCGCCTCGTCCCAGTGCGCGGGCAGCCGCCCGTCCGGCAGCTTGAGCACGGTCAGCCGCAGGTCGGCGCCCGGGCAGAAGGCGGCGAGCGCGGCCTGCTCCTCCTGCTCCCGATCGCCGCCACCGCCGGACAGCACCAGCACGTCGACCCGCAGGCCCGGCCGCGCCCGGCACAACGTGAGCAGCGTGCCGCCGGCGCCGATGGCGATGTCGTCGCAGTGCGCGCCCACCGCGACGATCCGGGCCAGCCGCCCGGTCCCGAGCCGGATCACGCGGTCCACGCCCGGACGCCGCCCCTGCCGCAGGTCGCGCCCGCCCCCGCGCCGTCCCGTTCCCACACGGCCCACGGGCGGTCGCCGACGGCGTAGGCGGCGTCGAGCGCGGCCCGCTCCTTCACGGTGTCGGTGGGCTTCCAGAAGCCGCGGTGCCGGTGCGCCACGAGCCGCCCCTCCTTCGCCAACCGGCCGCATCCATCGGCGACCAGGTCACCGTTCTCCGGTATGTGGTCGAAGACCTCCTGGCGGAGCACGAAGTAGCCGCCGTTCTCCCACAACGGCATGTCGCTCACCGCGGTGATGCCCCCCACCAGGCCGTCCTCTCCCAACTCCACACAGTGGAACGAGGACTGCGGCGGCACCACCATCATCGACGCACCGGCGTCGCGCCGCGAGAAGGAGTCGATCATCTCCGGCAGCGGGGCGTCGGTGAGTACGTCGGCGTAGTTGGCGAGGAACATCTCGTCGCCGTCCAGGTGATGCCGCACCCGGCGCAGCCGCTCCCCGATCGGCGACTCGATGCCCGTCTGTACGAACGTGATCGTCCAGGAGGCCATGTCGGTGGACAACAGCTCGGTCCGCCCGCCCCGCAGCACGAAGTCGTTGGACGTCGTCTCCTCGTAGTTGAGGAAGAAGTCCTTGATGTGGTGCGCCCCGTACCCCAGGCACAGGATGAACTCCGTGTGTCCGAAGTACGCGTAGTAGCGCATGACGTGCCAGATCAGCGGCCGGGGGCCGACCATCGCCATCGGCTTGGGCACGTCGTCGGAGGTTCCGCTGCGCATCCGCAGCCCGTAACCGCCGCAGAACAGTACGACCTTCACGGCTTGACCTCCACGATGCTCAGTTCCGGGATGGGAAAGACCAGACGTCCGCCCCAGGCGTGCACGAAGGACAGTTGCTCGACCAGTTCGTCCCGCAGGTTCCACGGGAGGACGAGCACGTAGTCCGGTCGGTCGATGTCGATCTGCTCGGGCGACAGGATCGGGATGCGGGTGCCCGGGGTGAACCTGCCGTGCTTGTAGGGATTGCGGTCGACGGTGTACGGGAGCAGGTCGGGGCTGATGCCGCAGTGGTTGAGCAGGGTGTTGCCCTTGCCCGGGGCGCCGTAGCCGACGACCGTCTCGCCGCGTTCGGCCGCGTCGATGAGGAACCGCAGGAGGTCCCGGCGGACCTTGGCCACCCGATCGGAGAACTCGGTGTACCCGGACAGGTCCTGCAACCCGGCGGCCTTCTCCCGGTCCAACACCTCGGCCACCCGCCGGGTCGGCTCGCCGGCCACCTCGGTCGGCCGGGCCCACAGCCGGATCGAGCCGCCGTGCGTGGGCAGCGACTCGACGTCCACGAGGGCGAGTCCGCCGCTCGACAGCGCCCGGATCGCGGACGCGACCGTGTAGTACTGGAAGTGCTCGTGGTAGATCGTGTCGTACTGGTTCTCCTCGATCAGGGACAGCAGGTGCTGCACCTCGACGGAGACCCAGCCGTCGTCGGCGACCAGGGCGCGCAGCCCCCGGGTGAACCCGACCACGTCGGGGATGTGCGCGTACACGTTGTTGGCCACGACCAGGTCCGCCGGACCGTGCTCGGCGCGGACGGCCGATCCGGTGGCCGGGTCCAGGAACTCCGTGAGCGTGGGCACGCCCGCCTCCCGCGCCGCGGCGCCGACGTTCACCGACGGCTCGATGCCGAGACAGCGGACCCCCCGCTCCACCATGTGCCGCAGGAGGTACCCGTCGTTGCTCGCGACCTCGACCACGAACGCGTCGGGGCCGAGGGCAAGGCGCTGTACGGCGTCGGCGACGAAGGTGCGCGCGTGCTCCACCCAGGAGGTCGAGTAGGAGGAGAAGTACGCGTACTGCGTGAAGGTCTCCTCCGGCGTGATCAGCGGAGGGATCTGCGCGAGCCAACAGTCGGTGCAGACCCGCAGGTGCAGCGGGTACGCCGGCTCCGGCCGGTCCAGTTCGTCCGCGGCGAGAAAGCTCTCGCACGGCGGGGTCGCCCCCAGGTCGACGACGCTCGCCAGCGTCGCCGAGCCGCAGAGTCGGCATCGTGTCATCAACTGCCCCCATCCCTGCCCGCGCGGGTCTCCCGCGGCGAGCCTCCTTTTCCGACCGGCGGCGCGTCCTGCCCGCCGCCGTACCGCACCGCGATCGCGGTGCGGTACCCCTCCACCAGGCGCTCCAGCCCGACGGCCGGGCTGAACCCCTCCTCGTAACGGCGCCGGGCGGCCCGCCCCATCGCCCGGTTGCGGTCCGCGTCGGCCGTGATCCGGCGCATGCAGGCCGCGAGCGAGGCGGGCTCGCCCGGCCGGTGGAGCAGACCGCTCACCCCGTCCTCGACGAGTTCGACGAAGGCGCCGTGACCGGCGGCGACGGCCGGAACCCCCGCCGCCATCGCCTCCACCACCACCAGGCCGAACGCCTCCAGCCACGTCGAGGGAGCCACCACGGCGACCGACCGCGCGATGGCCTGCCGGCACTGGGCCTGGTCGTACAGGCCGACGTACCGCACGTCGTCCCGGCCCGCCGCCCAGGCGGTCACCTCCCGCTCCAGCGGCCCCGAGCCGGCGATCACGAGCGGCACGCCCACACCGCCGCCGGCGGCGAGCTCGTCCCAGGCGGCCATGAGCAGCCGTACGCCCTTGGCCTCCGCGAGCCGGCCGAGATGGAGAAGGTGCTCGCCGTCGCCGGTTCTGACGGTGCCCGGTTCGGGCACGAAGTTGTGTTTCACGACCAGCCGATCGGCCGGCATGCCGGCCCGCACCAGGACGTCGCGCTGCGCGCCCGAGATGCAGAAGAACCGCTCCACACCGGACCACCACCGCCGCCGGTTGACCGACAGGCTCACCGCGAGCGGCACCGTCGCCGGCCGGGAGTTCCGGTAGCAGCCGTGGCGGACGGCCGGCAGCGGCGCCGCCCCGACGCACTCGGTACACGGCCGGCCGGCCCGCTGGAGCGTGCCGGGCGGGCAGACCTGGGTGTAGTTGTGCAAGGTGGCGACGGCGGGCACACCGGCGTCGGCGCAGGCGGCCAGCACCGCGGGCGACAGGAGCGGAAAGACGTTGTGGACGTGCACCACGTCCGGCCGCTCGCCGCGGAGCCGGGCGGCGAGTTCCGCGCGGACCGCCGGGTTCCACGGCACGAGGAACGGCAGCGCGGCCTTGGAGACCAGGGACCGGGCGGCGATGTCGTCGCTGCGCCGCTCGAACACCTCGACCCGGTGGCCGGCCTCGCGCAGGAGCTCCACCTCCTGGTCGACGACCTTGTTCTCACCACTGGGCTGCGCCGAGGCGTAGCGGTTGTGCACCACGAGGACGTGCATGCTCAGATCACCTCCGATTCCCGGGCCCACCGGGGCGTGCGTCGTCGGGCGACTTCGGGCGTCGCCAGGGGAGTGGCCGCGGCGGGTGAGGCCAGCAGCGAGGCGGCCACCGTCAGGTGCAGCAGGTACGGCGAGGCGTCGCCCAGCCCGGCCTCGGTGTAGGAGGCGATCGCGCAGTAGCTGATCAGGAAGAGCGCACAGGCCCGCTCGAGCGACGGCGGTCGCAGCAACGCGACGCCCCCCAGCACGATGACGATCGCCGCGACGAGCGCGACACCGGTCAGGCCCTGCTCGTTGTAGACGGCCAGCCAGCTGTTGTCGATCGGCAGCCCCCCGAACGACTTGTCGCCCAGGCCCGCGCCGAACATCTGCTCCGAGGCCGTCCGGGGGGCCGCCAGCAGGGCGTCCCAGACCTTGGCCCGACCGGTGAGGTTGGAGAAGTTCTCCTGGCTCTGCCCGCGCAGGAACCACGCCTGGAGCGCCGAGTTGAACCCCACCGCGGCCACGATGGAGCACAGCACCGCCCAGGTGAAGAACCGGCGGGCGGCGGCGCTGGTCAAGGCGAGCGAGCCGATCGCCAACACCAGCCCGATCAGCAGGCCGAGCGTGGCCGTGCGGGTATGGGTCAGCGCGAGCAGGACGAGCGCCGGCCCGATGACCAACGCCGCGTTCGCCCGATCGGTCCGGCGGCCCAGGAGGAGCAGCACGGTCAGCCCGATGATCACCGCGGCGTACTGTCCGATCTGTGGCGGGGTGAGCGGCCACAGCGCGCCGACCAGCCGCCCTCCGTACAGCTCGGGCAGCGCCGCCCCCGGTGAGACGAGCAGGCCGGCGGCCACGGACGCGAGTACCGCGAAGTACATCCGGATGTGGTGCCGCACGAACGTGTGGCCGCCGTCCCACCACCGGCTGAGCAGCCACAACGTGCCGACGAACAGAGCCAGCCGGGTGCAGCGGAACAGCGCCCCGAACCCGGCCTCCAGGTGCGCGCTGGAGATCACGCTCGGCACCAGCAACAGCGTGAGCAGGAACAGGAAGGCGCTCGCCCGGATGCGCAACCGGAGGTTCACGGCGAGCGCCAGCGCGAACGCGGCGACCAGCGAACCCATGGTGACCATCTGGATGAGGGAGCGGGGCAGCGGGACGATGGTCTGCGCCCCGGCGGAGCCCAGCGTGTTGAGGACCAGCAGCCCCCAGGCGATCCCGACGATCCGCGGAGCGCCGGCATCGTGTGGTGCGGCGGCGGATCGCGTGCCCGCGGTGTCCGGTCCGGCCGACGGCCCGTCGCCCGGCAGCCCCTCGCCCGTCAGGCCCCGGCGCATCTCAACCACCCGCCTGCGGCCGGAAGGTGCTGCCGGTGTCCTGCCGGTACGGGGCGCCCCGCCACTGCCCGAAGTCGAGTTCCCGGCTCGGGTCGTGGGCGACGAAGCTCCACGGTCCGACGTAGACGTTGTCGTGCCAGCGGTTCTCCTGCTCGTGGGTGATCGCCTCGGCCACCGCTTCGCCCTTGTACGGCGACCAGTCGGGGTAGGTGCCGTAGTTGCCCAGCACCGCCATGCGGCCGCACTTCACCGTGCACCCGACGACGGACGCGTCCAGCACGAAGCGGTTGTCGTGGATGTCCACCCGCCGGGTCTTCCACCGGCAGTCGGCGTGGAGCGGCGCGGTGGCGATGGTGGGCTGCGCGCAGCGTTCGGTGTCCTTCACCAGCAGCGTGCAGTCGCCGGAGGAGGTGTTGGCGGGGCTGTTGCAGAACCGGTCGGCGTTCTCCCAGAGGGTGATCCCGGACCAGTTGTCCTCCAGCACGTTGTCATGGATCTCGATCCTGTCCGTGCGGGCCGGGACCCGGGGTTCGCCGCCGGACTCGGACAGGTAGACGGTCGCGAACGGGAAGCTGTCGCCGTCGTCGGCCTTCCTGCGGCCCTCGACCCAGTTGTTCCGCCGGATCGTGTTCTTCCGGATGACCGCGTTGTAGCTGGTCTCGTAGATCAACGCGGCACCGTCGTTGGCCTCGACCACGTTGTCCTCGATGCGGAAATCGTTGTTGTTGGTGTCCGCCCACAACCCCGGTCCCCGGTTGTCGTGAACCCAATTGCCGCGAATGTCTGCGCCGTTGACGGCCCAGAACTTGACCCCTCCGGTACAGCCGCAGCCCGGCTGCCGCCGCTCCCAGTCGTCGACGTTGTTGCCCACGATCTCGTTGCCCTCGACCAGCAGGTCGGCGAGGGGACCGCCGGCCTTGTACGCGTTCACGCCGTACTGTCCGTTACCGCGCAGGCAGTTGCCGCGGATCCGCTGGTGGGCACCGGCCATCAACCCGGCGCCGGAGTTGTTCTGGATCGTCGCGTGCTCGATCACCCACCCGTCGGCCGAGTCGTGGTTGACCACGCCCTCGTCCTGCGGCGCGACGAACCCCTGCACGGTCAGCCGGCGGATGGTGACGCTCCCGGCGCCACCACCGAACGCGTACTGGTTGGTCTTGCGGCCGTCGAGCACCGCTCCCGGCGCCCCGAGGTAGCTGTTCCCCTCCTTCGGCAGGACCTGGGCGTAACGGTCGGCTTCGAGCGTGTGCGTTCCCGGCAGGAGCCAGAACGTCGTCCTCGGGGGGCTGCTCCTGGTCTTCACGGCCAGGTCACCGACCACCGCGGGGTCGACCGTGACCGCCCCCGCCGGAGCCCGCGTCGGCCCCGCCGCGGGCGCCGCGCACACCCGGGCCACGGACGTGGTCGGTGTGGCCTTCGGCACCGCCGACGGGCCCGGTGCGCCGGGAGCGCCCACGCACCCGGTCGCCGGCAGGAGCAGCACCAGCGCCGCCGTCGGCAGCGTCCGGTGCCGCCTCCCGATCACCACGCCTCCTCCTGATCGCGGAACCCGAGCACGGTGGTGAACCCCTCCGTGCCGTCCACGAAACCGGTGCCGATCAGCGTGGTGCTGGGTTCCTTGCGCCCGAAGCCGTCGGAGTACCAGCCCAACGGCGGGTCGCTCTCGCCGCGATGCGCCCGCCAGGACAACTGCCCGGGCAGGTCGAGCACGGCGCAGCGGTCCTCGCCGTCCCGGATCCAGGTGAGTTCCGCCCGGTTGCCCACCAGGTCCGCGGTGATCAGCGGGCCGAGGTGGAAGGCCAACCGCGCGGCCCGGCGCGGTCCGCGCACCTCGTCTACCACCCGCAGCTCCCGGGTCTCGGCGCTCAGCTCCACCCGGCGGCGGTGCACGGAGCCCCGGTACCCGTCGTGCTCGGCGCACCAGCGGGCCGTCCCCCCGTCGCGGGCGTCGGAGGCGTCCGCGACCAGGACCCGGCTGCGGGCGTGCCGGGTCCACAGGAACGGGCCGCCGGAGGCGGACTGGTCACCGCCGTCCAACTCCAGGGTGTTGTGGGCGACGGTCGACCGGAAGTACCGCCGCCACGCGGGCTGCCCGTGGTAGCAGAACGTCCCCGGGTCGGCGAGCACGTCGACCCCGTCGTGGCGGACCTCCACGGACAGCGCGTCCGCGTGGGCGTGCGCGGCGATGGACAGGAACCCGTGCGGACCACCGTCGCAGCGGCACCAGATCCCTCCCGGACCGCGCAGGATGGTCATCCCCGCGTCGGCGAAGTGGGCCGGCCTGCTCGCCGGGCGGGTCACGGACGGCGCGCCGGGCCGGACGAGCGCGGCCAGCAGCGGGGTGCGCACATCGGTGGCGGTCACCGTCGGCCACCAGGCGAGCCGCCCGAACACGGCGCCTCCGGTGGCCAGCAGCGAGGCCCACCGGTCGGTGCCCGAACCGTCCACGACCAGAGCGTGCCCGTCGTCCGCGTCGCCCTGGCGCGGTGGCCGAAACCGGCCGTCGACGACGGCCGCGAGCGCGTCGGTCATCCGCAGCAGCACCAGCCGCGTCGTCGCGGGGACCGGCACGCCGCAGGCGTCCGCCTCGGCCATCGCGGCCAGACCGAGCTCCAGCACGAGGCCGTGGTACTCGGTGGCCAACTCGCGGTTGAGGCCGGAGCCGAAGGTGTTGCCCCGCAGATGCCGGTCCAACGAGCGCAACGCGTCGACCCGCCAACGCGCCGAGGAGGGGAACCACCCGAACGCGCAGGCGGCGGCGAACTGCCCGGCCGCCTCGGCGATGACGTGGTTGTTCGCCGACGACCCCCGGCTGGGGAAGGCGGCCAACCAACGCTGGTGGTGCCAGATCTGGTCCAGCGCCACCGGGTTGCCCTCGAACAACCCGGCCGCGCCCGGCCACCCGTCGAGCAGCCGGCGGACCCACACCCAGGACAGCAGCCGGATCCCCAGCTCGATGCCGCTGATCCAATGCACCCCGCGCAGCGGCGAGTTGGCCGCCCACCACCCCCGCAGGTGCTCGGCCACCCGCTCGGCGTACCGCTCGTCCCCGGTGATCGCGTAGGCGGCGGCGAGCACCGTGAGGTACTGGTGCCGGGACAGCTCCCAGATCTGCTTGACGTCCCCGACCGCGTCCTCGTCCCGGTAGGGCACGTCGAAGGCGTAGCCCCACGGGGCCCGGCGTCCGGTCTTCGGGTCGAGGCACCAGTCGGGGTCGACCAGGTCGTCGCGGTCCACCCCGAAGTACTGCGCGTGCCCGGCCATCAGCCGGTCCGCCTCGGCGACGAGCCGCTTCGCGGCGTCCGCCGGCACCGCGTCGAACGTCCCGGCGGGCAGTACCGCGGTGAACCGGGCGCCGGTGACGACCGGGCGGTCCGGCGGCGCCGACCGCCACCGCCGCCTGCGCAGCGTGTCGCCCACCCGGCCGCCGACCTCCCGCGGCCCCATCCGGGACAGCCGGCGTAGGTACCAGCCCGCGCTCGTGGTCATCGCACCCCCGTCAACGTGACCGGCGCCCCGCCGACCAGGCAGGCCTGCACGGCGAGGGTGGCCGTCGTGGTGGCGACCAACGACTCCAGGGACACCGGCATCGGCCCGCCGGTCCGCACGGCCTTGACGAACGCGGCCAACTCGGCGGACTGGCCCTTGTCCCGCGCCCTGGGCAGTCGCGAACTGACCCACCGCTTGGGGCCGCCCCTGCCGTCCGCGTACACCGAGGCCCGGACGAAGTCGTCGAGCCGCAGCACCTTGCCGTCCGCGACGAGGTCCAGCGTCTCCTTGGGGAAGCCGGGCGAACCGGTGGTGACGTAGCTGATGGTGGCGGTCGACCCGTCCGGGTAGCGCAGCACGACCTGAAGGTCCTCGTTGCCGGACGTGGCGACGGCGTACACCGAGACCGGATCGGCCTCCAGCAGCCAGCTCGCCGTGTCGATGAAGTGCCCGCCCTCGCCGACGAACCGTGTGCCCTCGGTGCCCTGCCGGAGGTACCAACTGCCGTGCTGCAACCGACCCGCGTTGATCAGATAGCGCAGGCTCGCCGGACCGGTCCGGGCACCGAACCGCTTCCCCGCCTCCCGCAGGAGCGGCGCGAACCGGCGGTTGAAGCCCACTTGCAGCCGGTCGTTGCCGGATTCCTCCACCGCCGCGAGCACACCGGCCAGTTCCTCCTCGGCGAGGGCCAGGGGCTTCTCCACGAACACCGCCTTGCCCGCGAGCAACGCCGCGCGGGTCAGCTCGCCGTGCGAACTGTGCCGGGTGGTGACGACCACCGCGTCGATGGACCCGTCGCCGAGCACGGCGTCGAGATCCGTGGTCGCCCGCGCGAAGCCGAACTTGCGCTGCGCGTTGGCCGCGGACAGCGCCGTCGTGGTGACGACCGCGGACAACTCGACGCCCTCGCGCCCCGCCAGGTGCGGCAGCAGCATCGACGTCGCGTAGTTGCCCGCGCCGATGAAGGCCATCCGCACCGGCGCCTTGACGGACCGGGCCGGGGCGGGCGCCCCGCCGCCTCGTCGCACCGCGGGGACGGACACCGCCGGGGCCCCCGGCTCGCCCGCCTCCTCCTTCCGCTCGGGGTAGCGGAACAGCACGGCCACGGCCTTCAGCCCACCGTCCTTCAGGCGCCCGTACGTCTCGACGGCGTCGCCGAAGTCGGCGATGTGGGAGACCAGGGGCTCCACGTCGACACGGCCGCGGGCGAGGAGGTCGAGGAAGCACGCCAGGTTGCGGCGCTCGGTCCAGCGCACGTAGCCGATCGGGTAGTCCCGCCCTTCGAGCTCGTACGCCGGGTCGTAGCGCCCGGGGCCGTACGAGCGGGAGAAGCGGACGTCGAGCTCCTTCTCGTAGTACGCGTTCCACGGCAGGTCCAGACGGCACTTGCCGATGTCGACGACCCGGCCGCGGTCCCGGCAGAGCCGCGCGGCCAGCTCGACGGGCTGGTTGCTGCCGCCGCCGGCGGCCAGGTACACCTGGTCCACGCCGTGGCCGCCGGTCAGTTCGGCGACCGCGGCTTCCACGGCCGCGGACGCGGGATCACCGCACGCCGCCGCGCCCAGGCGTTCGGCGAGCTCGCAGCGCGCCGGGTCGGGGTCGGCCCCGACGACGCGGACCCCCGAGGCGGTGAGGAGCTGCACCACCAGCTGCCCGATCAGCCCGAGGCCGATGACCAGCGCCACCTCGCCGAGCTGCGGCTCGCCCTGGCGCACGCCCTGCATCGCGATCGACCCGACGGTGCCGAACGCCGCGTGGCGCGGCGCGAGGCCGTCCGGCACGGGAGTGTAGAGGTTCTTCGGCACCCAGTTCAGCTCGGCGTGCAGCGCGTGCTCGTTGCCCGCACAGGCCACCAGGTCGCCGACCTTCACGTCCTCGATCCCGGCGCCGACCTGCTCGACCACCCCGCACAGCGAGTAGCCCAGCGGCGTGTAGGAGTCCAGCTTGCCCATCACCTTGCGGTACGTGGCGGGCACCCCGTTGGTGGCCACGCTCTGCATGACCTTGGCCACCTGGTCCGGTCGGGAGCGGGCCTTGCCCACCATCGACATGCCGGCCTCGGACACCTTCATCAGCTCGGTGCCGGTGGATATCAGCGAGTAGGCGGTCCTGACCAGCACACCGTCCGGCTTGCACCCCGGCACCGGCACGTCGAGCAGTGCCAGCTCGCCGCTCTTGTAGTTCTGCACAACTTGTTTCACCGCAACTCCCGTTGTTCTACGCCGTCACGTCAGGGCCCCGGCCGGAGCCGGAGGTCGCGCCGCGATACCAGTACTCAAGGGTCAGCACGTGCCACAGATGCTTGGAGAAGTCCCGCTGCCCGGAGGCGTCCTCGGCGACCATGCGCGCCAGGGCGTCGCGGCGCAGGAACCCGGAGTTGACGAGCACGCCGTCGTGCACCACCTCGCGTACCAGCGGTGCCAGATCCCGGCTCATCCAGGCGCGCAGCGGGGCGCTGAACAGGCCTTTGGGCCGGTACACGATCTCCCGGGGCAGGATCGAGCCGGCCGCCTCCTTCAGGACGGCCTTGCCCTGCCGTCCGACGATTTTGCGGTCGCCGGGCACCGCGAACGCCGCCTTGACCACCTCGACGTCCACGTACGGCACCCGCACCTCGGTCGACGCGGCCATGCTGGAGCGGTCCGTGTAGGCGAGGTTCAGGCCCGGCAGGAACATCCGGGCGTCGGCCAGGCACATGCGGTTCACGAAGTCGTCGAGGTCGTTGTCCCGGTAGACGTCCGCGTGCTCGGTCAGCACGTCCTCGACCGTCCCGGCCAGATCCGGATCGACCAGGGCGAGCAGCTCGTCCTGGTCGTACATGGTGTAGCTCCGCCGGAACGCCGTCTCCTCCGGCAGATCGGCGAAGGAGAGGAAGCGCTTCGCGAACCGCACCGACCGGTACCCCCGGCGGGCCGTGGCGACCGGAAGCCGGTCCACGGCCCCGGACAGGCCGCGCCGCAGGGGCCGCGGAACGCGCTGATAGCGCAGCGCGAGCAGATTGGCCAAGTGTTTGCGGTACCCGGCGAACAACTCGTCGGCGCCCATCCCCGAGAGCATCACCTTGACCCCCGCCTCCCGGGCGGCCGAGCAGATCAGGAAGGTGTTGATCGCGGCGGGGTCGCCGATCGGCTCGTCCAGGTGGTACGTCATCCGCGGCAGCAGGTCGAGCACGTTCGGGGCGATCTCGATCTCGTGCAGATCGACGCCGAACCGCTCGGCCACCCGCCGGGCGTAGCGGAGGTCGTCCGGCATCGCCTCGAACCTGGCGTCCTCGGCGCGGAACCCGATCGTGTAGGCGGAGATCCCGGGTCGGTCGCGGGCCGCCAGCGCGGTCAGGTAGCTGGAGTCGAGACCGCCGGAGAGGAAGGTCGCCACGGGTACGTCGGAGAGCAGGTGGCGGCGGGTCGACTCCTCGACGACGGCGGCGACATCCGGCCGCTCGCCGCTCCGGGCCCGCTCCTGGCCCTCGGCGGCGACGTCCCGGAGGCTCCAGTACCGGCCGCGCTCCACCCGGCCGTCGGGCCGGCACCGCAGCCAGCTCCCCGGCGGCAGCTTCTCCGCCTCGCGGAACGCGCAGCGCGAGTCCGGCACCCAGTAGTACAGCAGCGAGGCCACCAGCGCCGCACGGTCCACCTCCAGCGACCCGCCGACGGCGGCGGCGAGCGCCTTGAGTTCGGAGGCGAACACCACGCCCCCACCGCGCCGGAGCAGGAACAGCGGCTTGATGCCGAGTTGGTCGCGGACGAGCACCAGGTCACCGGTGCGCTCGTCGAAGATCCCGAACGCGAACATGCCGCGCAGCCGCGGCAGGCAGTCCGTGCCCCAGCGCCGCCAGGCCTCCAACAGCACCTCGGTGTCGGAAGTACCGCGGAAGCGCACCCCGACGGCGATCAGTTCGGCGCGCAGCTCGGGCGCGTTGTACAGCTCTCCGTTGTACGTGAGGACGAGGCCGCCCGAGACCATCGGCTGGGCGCCGGTCTCGGACAGGTCGATGATGGCCAGCCGGCGATGCCCGAGGTGCACTTCGCCGTCACCGGCGTCGTGACTGTACCGTCCGGCCCCGTCCGGACCGCGATGGGCGAGGGTGTCGGTGAGCCGGTCGGCCACGACCTTCCCGTCCGGCCACCGGTACGTGCCTGCGATGCCACACATGTCCTACCGCGCTTCCTGGTCGATGTCCGGGACTCGTGCCCATGACGGCCGCTCCGGCCGGGGCCGGTCCGTCCCGCCCCGCCCGCTCGTCCGCTCGTCGTGGCCGCGCGGCGCGGTGTGCGCCCCGTCCCACAGCGTGCCGTCGGTCCGATCACGCGGATCGGGGTCGATCACCACCACGCCGATCACCGCGATGCCCAGGTCCGCGAGCTGACGTGCCACGGTGTGCAGCCACGCGGCGCCGGCGTGCCCGGCCCGCACGACGAGCACGGTCCGCGTGCCGAGGTACTGGAGGTCGGTCCACGCCGCGCCAGGCGCCACCGAGCCGACGCCGAGCCGGCGCTCCTGCCGCGACGGTCCCGCGGCACTCGCGCCGTCGACCACGGCGGGGTCTCCCGGCCTCGGGTGGCGGTGGGCGAGCCGCCGGCCGGGCAGACCGTCGACGATCACCACCGGCCCCTCCTCGCCCAGGGCGCCGGCGAGGTCCAGGGCGATCACGCTCGTGGTGCGGGCACACCCCAGGTCCAGCAGCGACACCGGTTCCGCGGAGTCGCGCACGGCGCGGGCCAGGGTCGTGGCCAGGCGTGTCCGGGCCGCCCGGGTCCGTCGGCGCCGCCACGGCCCGGCCGACCGCCGGTGCGTGCCGCGCGACTCCGCGATGACCGAGGCGCCGAGGTTCGCGGCGATCTCCCGGCGCAGCACCGGACGGTCCGCCACCACGGCCCCGACCGCTGCCACCGCGAGCCCGAGGACGAGCCCGAGGACGAGCCCGACCCCGGCGTTGGTGACGGCGGTCCGGGGCACGGAGTGCCGCACCGCGCGCGCGTCGTCCACGATCTGTGTGCCGGCGATGAGTCGGGGCGTGCCGATGTGCGCCTCCGCGGCCCGCCGACCGAAGTCCGTCATCCGCGAACCGAGCTCGGCCCGGCGGGTGAAGAGCGACTCCATGTTCGCCGACGCCTTCGGCCCGCTCTGCGGCGACGAGTCCCCGATGGTCTTGTTGACCTGGGCGAGTTCGTCCTGCATGCGGTCACGCTGGTCCAGCAGGGACGTGGCCTCGGCGTCCGCGGCCTCCCGGACGCGCCGGACGTGGTCCGCGACGAACGCGTCGGCCAGCGCCTTGGCCCGGGCCGTCGCCTGCGCGTCGTCGGCACCCGTCACGGTGATCCGCAGCAGGTTGTTGGACAAGCCGATGCTCGCGTAGTCCCGCATGAAGTCCTCCGGCTTCTCCGGGGAGCCGAGGGCCTGCAGGGCCCGGCCGGCGATCCGCGTGGTGTGCAGCAGACCGACGTCCGTGCGGATCAGCGTTCCGGGGTCGTTCGGCTGATCCGCCTGATGTGCCACCAGCACCGTGGTCACCGCGGTCGGCGGCGGGGGCATGAGGACCGCCATCGCCGCGCCGACGAGCAGCCCCAACAGCGCCAAGCAGGACCACAGGCGGCGGCGCCTGCGCACGGCGACCACCAGTGCCTGGAGGTCCAGCAGGGGAGCGGGAGCCGACGGCTGCGAAGCCGCGGACGTGCTCACGCCGAACCTCCCGACGCGTCGACACCCACCGCGAACGCCGGCGTGGTGTCCTGCGGAGGGTCGCCGGCGGCGGACTTCTCCCGGCGGGCCCGGACCATGCCGGCGAGGACGATGCCGACGACCTCCTGTCGGGCGTCCGCGCACGCCCCGGCGATGTCGGCGAGTTCCGCCGCGGTCCGGTTGCCCGCACTGAGGACGACCAGGGCGCCCGACTCGTCGTCGCTCTCGCGCACCAGCGGCCGGGTCACCGAAACCTCCACCACGCGCAGCCGCGGTTCGCCCCCGGCTTCGGCGACGAGCTGCTCGGCCGCCCTGAGGGCGGTCTCGTCGCCGCCCGGGACGACGAGCAACAACCCCGGTGTGAAGGGGTGTTGCTCCCGCAGGCGGGCACACACCCGTCGGTGGCGGACGCGCATGCCGGCCTCGTCGCCCGAGGGCCGCGGAGCCGGCACGTCCCACCGCACGTCGAGGCCGAGCAGCCGGCGGATCGTGGCCCGCGGGCCACCGCCGTCCGGCCGGTGCACCGGCCGGCCAGCGGGCACGTCGACGGTACCCAGCACCGGCGAGCCCAGCGCCGCGGCGATCTCCGCCTCGGTGCGCGGCCGGCGACCCCTCCGTGCGGTGGCGAGATGACCGATGACCGTGAGGAGGAAGAACAGCAGCGCCCCGCCGCCGACGAGCTGCGTCCTCGTCGGCGGAGCCTCGCCCGTCGGCCGGGCCGCCGGTCCCATGACGACCATGTCGGCCTTGTCGGAGGCCGGGTCGGCCTGCTCCAGCTTCTTGACGGCCTCCTGCAGCGCGGTACGCAGCTTCGCGAGCTCGGTACGCGTCTGCACGCTCTCCACGGACTTACCCGGATCGGCCGCATCGGCCAGCTCGGTGATGCGGCGGCTGGTCTGCGTCACCAACTGCCGCAGCGCCTCGGGCCGCGCCGCCGCCTCGGGGTCGGTGCCGGCGCCCGCGATCCGCGCGGCGAACGTGACGAACTGGCCGGCCACCTGGTCGGCGAGCCGCTGGGCACGCTCCGGGGTGTCCGACGTACCCGAGATCGTGATGATGTTCCCGTCGGCGGCGGCGGCGCTCACCCGGTCCCGTAGCCCGCCGCCGCCGACCTCGGTCCAGCCGAGGGTGGCGGCAGCGCGGTCGAGCACCACCGAACTGGTCGCGATCTCCGCCTGGGTCAGCAGCTCGCGCTCCTGCCACGCGCCGGGCAGCAGCACCGATGCCGACGTCGTGTACCGCGGCGGGAACAGGAACGAGGCGCCGTAGCCGACGAGCGCACCCACCACGGCGAGGAGGGTGAGGAGCCGCAGACGCCGACGGATGATCCGCCCCATCGTGACCAGACGTATCGTGTCATCACTCAACGGTGCGGCCTCCTCCCGCCCGGTCCTGGCCGTCCGTCGCCACCTCGGCGGCGTCGGGGCAGGCCGCGGCGTAGGCGGCGAGCAACGAGGCCTGCGAGTTCCGCCAGGAGAGCGGCCCGTTGATCCGCTCCTGGCCGATCTTGCCCATGTGGGCCCGCTTCTCCGGATCGTCCAACAGCAGCGCGATGAGCCCGGCGAACTCGGCCTCGTCGTTGGCGGGCGCGTACAGGGCGGCCTCCCCGGCGGAGACCCGCGCCTCACGGAGATCGAACGAGACGATCGGCCGCCCCATCACCATGTACTCCAGGACCTTGTTCATGGTCGACACGTCGTTGAGTGGATTGAGCGGATCGGGGGACAGGCACACGTCCGCCGTGGACAGGTAACGCACCAGGTCGCCGTCCGGGATGCGCCCGGTGAACTGCACCTGCTCCGAGAGTCCGAGCCGCCGGGACAGCTCCACCATCGCGTCGAAACTGTCGCCGGAGCCCACGAAGACCGCGTGCCAATCGGTCCGCCCGAGCTCGTCGCGCAGCGTCGCGAGGGCCCGCAAGGCGTAGTCGACGCCGTCCTGGGGGCCCATGACGCCCAGGTAGCACAGGAGATGGGGCTTGCCGCGCTTCAGCTCCGGCTCCGGTGGTACCGGCCGGAACCGGTCGGTGTCGGGCGCGCTGCGCACCACGAAGACGTCCGCGGGCCGCCGACCGCCACGGCGCATGGCGACGTCCCGGTAGCTCTCGTTCGTGGCGAGCACGATGTCGGCGGCCCGGTAGGTCCGCCGTTCCAGCGCGAGCACGGCGCGGTACAACAGGTCCTGGCCGCGGTCGAACCGGGAGAGGTACAACTCGGGTACCAGGTCGTGCTGGTCGAAGACGAACCGGGCCCCCCGCCGCTTCAGCCACAGCGCCGGCAGGAACAGCAGGTCGGGCGGATTGCAGGCGTGGACGACGTCGACCGGGCCGACTTCGCGGGCCAGCCGGACCGTGTGCCACAACGCCGATCCGTACTCCCGCAGGTAGCCGGCCGGCCCTCCGGTGGCCGCGCGCAACGGGTAGCGGTGGATCCGCACCCCGTCGATCTCGACCTCCGTCTCCGTGTCCCGCGTGGCGCCCTGGGGACAGATCACGTGCACCGTCCAGCCCGCGTCGCGCAGCGTCGTGCACTCCTGCCACACACGCCGGTCGAACGGCACCGACAGGTTCTCCACGAGGACCAGCGCGCGACGGGTCTTCCCGCCGCGGCCGGCCGGGTTACCAAGCAAGGCCCATGTATCCCGGTTCGGCCCGACGCGCCTCGGCGTCGGGGAGGCGGACGAGGTCGACGATCAGCGGGCCGTCGCCATGGGGCAGCGCCGACAGCACGGCCGGGTCCCTGGTCCCGACCAGGCACACCTCGGCATGTTCGAGCACCTCGGCGACGGACTCGGCGAGCAGCTGCGCGAGGTGCGGCAGGCGGGTCTCGATGTACTCGCGGTTGGCGCCGAGCAGTCGGGAGAGGTTTACGTTGGGGTCGTAGATCCGCAGGTCGTAGCCCTTGCCGAAGAGTCTCTCCGCCAGCTCGACGAGCGGGCTCTCGCGGAGGTCGTCGGTGCCGGGTTTGAAGGACAGCCCGAACAGGCCCACCCGACGCTTGCCGGTGCGCGCGACCAACTCCACCGCCCGCTGGAGGTGTTCGGAGTTGGAGGGCAGTACGTGGGCGAGGATGGGCACCGAGATGTCGGCCCGTCGTGCCGCGTGGAGCAGGCTGCGCAAGTCCTTCGGCAGGCAGGAGCCGCCGAAGGCGAAGCCGGGCCGCAGATAGGCGGAGCTGATGTTGAGCTTGCGGTCGGCGAGGAACACGTCCACCACCTGGTGGGTGTCCACTCCGAGGGCGTGGCACACGGCGCCCAGCTCGTTCGCGAAACCGATTTTGAGGCCGTGGAACGCGTTGTCCGCGTACTTGATCGCCTCGGCCGTCGGGATCGGTACCCGGAACACCTCACCGGGCAGTCCGTCGTACAGCGCCTCCACCACGTCGCCGCTCGCCGGGTCGAGTTCGCCGATGACGGTCTTGGGCGGGTCGAAGAAGTCCCGCACGCTCGTGCCCTCGCGCAGGAACTCCGGGTTGACGGCGATCCCGATGTCCACGCCGGCGGTACCGCCGATGTACTTCTCCAGGATCGGTACCAACAGGTTCAGGCAGGTGCCCGGGAGCATGGTGCTGCGGAACACGATGGTCTGCCGCCCACCCCGCTCGGCCACCGCGGCACCGATCTGCTCGGTGACCCGCTCCAGGTAGGTGGTGCACAGGCTGCCGTTGGGCTCCGACGGTGTGCCCACGCAGACCAGCGACACGTCACTGCCCATGATCGCCTCGCGGACGTCGCCGGTGGCGCGCAGGGCCCCGGACCCCACGACCTCGGCGATGAGTTCGCTGATCCGCTCCTCGACCACCGGCGCCTTGCCGTCGTTGACCAGGTCGACCTTCGCCTGGTTCACGTCCACCCCGATGACCTCGTGCCCCAGGCTGGCCAGGCACGCGGCCGACACACAGCCGACGTACCCGAGCCCCAAGACGCTGACCCTCATGATCCGTTCCTCCCCCCAGGCAGGCCCTTGTGGCCTGCGCTACGTGAACCGACCGGACAACGTTCCCCGCGCATCAGTAGGCGCCCTGCCCCTGGACCACCGCGCGCAGCGTCTTCCACAAGATCACCGTGTCGAGGGCGAGTGACCAGTCCTCCACGTACCGCAGGTCCAACCGGACCGCCTCCTCCCAGGGCAGATCACTGCGTCCGCTGATCTGCCACAGGCCGGTGAGCCCCGGCTTGACCAGCAGGCGCCGCCGGATGTCCGGGCCGTACGCGGCGCACTCCTGCGGCAACGGAGGCCGCGGACCGACGAGCGACATCGATCCGGTGAGCACGTTGAGGAGCTGCGGGAGCTCGTCGATCGAGTACCGCCGCAGCATCGATCCCACCCGGGTCACCCGCGGATCCCGGCGGAGTTTGAACAGCAGGCCCGCGCCCTCGTTGAGGTGGGCCAGCTCGGCGCGTGCCCCGTCGGCCCCGGCGACCATGGTGCGGAACTTGACCATGGTGAACTCGCGGCCGTCCTTGCCGACCCTGCGCTGGCGGTAGAACACCCCACCCCGGCTCTCCACCAGGACGAGCAGCGCGACGAGCGCCATCAGCGGAGCGAACAGCATCAGCAACACCACCGCGCCCAGCCGGTCGACGACCTCTTTGACCGCCCGGCGAGCCCCGGTGAAGATCGGCATGCTGACCCGCAGGAGCGGGATCCCGAGCACCGCGTCGACATGCAGCCGGGGGCCGGCCACCTCCATCAACACGGGAGCCACGACCATCTCGGCATCGCTGCCTTCCAGGTTCCAGGCCAGTCGCCGCAGCCGGTCCGGCGACCAGTGCGGGTCCGGGGTGACCGCGACGACGCGGTAGCCGTCACGGTGGACGTGGCCCGCGACGTCCGTCAGTCGGCCGACGACGGGCACTCCGTCGAGGTGGTCACCGTCGAGCCAGAAGCCGTCCGGTGTGCACACGGCCTCCACCCGCCACCCGAGGTGCGGAAACTTGCGGGTTCGGGCGATCAGGTCGCGCACGGTGGCCGGGCTTCCGGCGGCGAGCACCGGGCGCAGGCACCGCCCTTCCTCGCGCTGTTTGTGCAGCCACAGGCGCAGCAGGTACCGCTCGGTCATGGTGACGAGCGCGATCGCCGGTATCGCGACGAAGATCCAGAGCTTGATGTTGTGCGAGGTGAGGGCGATCCCGCCGAGTGCCAGTACGACGGCCGCCGCGAAGAGCGAGCGTCCGAGCCGACGGAATTCCTCGGCGCCCTGCCCGAGTACGGCCGGCTCCCAGGCCCGGGTCACCGCAAGCGCTCCCAGCACCAACAGTTCGGTGCCGAAGGCGAGAATGCTCCACTTCTCGTGCCAGTCGGCGGCGTCCCTGACGCCGAAGAAGCCGCCTGTCGCCACCACCACGAAGGCGGTGGCCACGGTGTCGCTGATGATCACCGTATGGCGGTACCGCTGCGCCCAGTCGATCGCGGGTCGGCTGATCACTCCGCTCGCCGCGTGACCGGGCGCCGATAATAACGGGCCGACCAGCTCCCCTTCGCCCTGCTGCACGGTTCCCCCCAGGTCGCCCGTGGACTCGACGTGTTCGTTCCACACGGTTCCTCCCCCCGGGAGGCCCGCGCCCCCCGCGCTGTTCGTCCCCCGGGAGGCCCACCCCCCGCGCCGCGCTGTTCGTCCCTCGGACGGCCCCGGCCGCCCGCATGGCATGCCGGCCCGTGCGGCGCTGGTGGCAGACCCACCCGGCCGACAGCGGTTTCGCATGTCCTGTCAGGGCCCCGAGGCGCGCGGGAACCCGTTGACGATTGCCCCCCGGCCCAAGGCTCCCCCCTCGGGCCCCACGGATCGATCACTCACGTCGGACGCCGGGGACGCGACTGCCGGCCGTCCGTGACGTCAGACCTGTAGATCACTATTTGTCGCTTCGTGTCCGAAGATGCGAAGCACGGTCAATGTAGAGCATGGCGGGCCCGCTGAAGAGGGGAATGTATGCAACTTGTGCTCAGGCTTTGAAGGTTGACCATCGAAGCGTGAAGGTCCCCGGGTGACTTGCGGCCGAGGACGGGCCGTGTGACCTGTGGTGACGGGAGTTTCACGGGCTGTGGAGACCGCGGTGTCCGAGGTGTTTCGGGACTGCTGTTCGGATCCGCCGGGGGCGCGGGGCGGAGCCGTCCGGTCGGGGGCGGCAGCCACCCGGTCCATGGCGCCGTACGAAGAGGCGGGGCGAGGGAGTGGGCGCCGGCGCCCCGGCCGGGGTGGGGCGGGTTGTCATTCATGCTTCAGGACGGCCGCGCGGCGGTGGCTCGTCGCGGTCCGCGGCACCTGCGGAACGGCCGGGTCCGGCCGGTTGGAGGGGCACGGCGTGCGTGGGGCCCCCGGACCGGACGGGGACTGCGGGACGCGCTGGTCGAGAAGACCTTGGGGAAACGAGTGACCGCCGACGCGCGGCCCGGTGGTGTGGGGTGCACAGCCCCCGCCCGTGAACAGAAGACCCCCAGGGAGAAGTGAGGTATGCCGGTGATCTGCGTCGGAGGCATGATCGGGATCGGGAAGACGACCGTGGCCGAGCTGCTCGCCAAGGAGTTGGGCAGCGAGGTCTTCCACGAGAGCGTGGAGGACAATCCGATCCTCCCTCTCTTCTACACGGCGAGCCCCGAGGAGATCCAGGCCAAGCGCTATCCCTTCCTCCTCCAGCTCTACTTCCTGCAGACCCGGTTCGCCTCGATCAAGGAGGCGTACAAGCAGGGCGACAACGTCCTCGACCGGTCCATCTACGAGGACTGGTACTTCGCCAAGGTCAACCACGACCTGGGCCGGATCAGCTCCCTCGAGATGCGGGTGTACGAGGGGCTGCTCGACGAGATGATGCGCGAGATCGACGGCCTGCCCTACCGCAAGGCACCGGATCTCATGGTCTACCTCAAGGCGGACTTCGAGACGGTGCTGCGTCGCATCGGGCTGCGGGGCCGTGCTTTCGAGCAGGACGAGGGCCTCGTCGGGTACTACCGGACGCTGTGGTCCGGCTACGACGACTGGGTGCACAAGCACTATGCGGCCAGCGAGGTCCTGGTCGTCGACATGGACCACACCGATGTGGTGAACAACCCCGAGGACGCGGCCCGCGTGGTGCGAGAGGTCAGGGACGCGCTGACGGCGGCGAGGCTCCGGGGCTGAACTTTCGCCCGCGGGCGCCCGGGACGTGTGGGGCGGAGCGTATGTGGCCGCCCTTCACCATCGGACACTTTTCTGTGTGTCCGGGCGCCACCTCGCGCCGGATCCGGCGATTTCCGATGCCCCCGACGGGGCGGGTCGCCGGCTTGCCGCAATTGCCGATTCGCCGGCCCGCGGCACCTTGCCGGGACGCGTGTTATCGGTTACGGAGAACGCCGACAGCTTCCTGAGACGGCTCATTACCACGGGGGGCCCGTCGGGCGTCTCGGATCATCCAATCTGCGGATCGTGTCAAGTGCATTAGTTTAGGAAGAGAGCATTCCGCTACCGGTGATGACCGAACCTTGACCGGACTGGCTGATTCTTGCCTCGATGATGATTGTGATGCATGGCACATCCCTGCCCCTTCGAAAGGGGCAAAAGGGTGCATTTGCTGCATCATTCGGGCGGAGGGAATGATTCTGTTGGCCAAAATAGAACGTCCGCGCATCGGTCGGACATTACCGAGGCTTGACCTGGATATACCGGTCTCCATAACCTCCGGATCGTGCTTGCGCCGCCGATCAACGGTGCATCAGTTACGTCAAACCATTTGACCGGAGGGTTGTATGTACGACGTTATTGTTGTAGGTGGCCGATGCGCAGGATCGCCCGTTGCGATGCTGCTGGCTCGACAAGGACACCGGGTCCTCGTGGTGGATCGGGCCTCATTCCCCAGTGACACGGTGTCGACCCACTACATTCACCAGGCCGGGCTGCTGAAGCTTCAGGACTGGGGTCTGCTCGAAGAGATCATCGCGGCCAAGACGCCGGCGCTCCGAAAGATGCATTACTCCTATCGGGGCATCGATCTCAACGGGTTCGCCGATCCGGTGGACGGTGTCGACGCCGTCTACTGTCCGCGCCGCACCGTGCTGGACGAGATCCTCGTCAACGCCGCCCGTCGGGCCGGCGCCGAGGTCATCGAAGGGTTCACCGTATCCGACCTGGTCTTCACCGACGGCCGCGTGAGCGGAATCCGCGGCCGTGAAGGCGACGGACCGGAGCGCGAGTTCCGGGCCACCGTGGTCATCGGGGCCGACGGCTTCCATTCGACGGTCGCCAAGAAGGTGGGCGCGGAGCTGTACAACGTGCGGCCCGCGGCGGGCTTCATCTACTACTCGTACTACAGCGGGCTCGACGACTGGGGCCTGCACCACAAGACCGGATTCAACGAGAAGTGGTTCGGCACCTGGCCGACGAACGACGGCGTGAACATGCTGGCCGTCATCTGTACGCGGCGCCAGCTCAAGGAGTTCCGCCAGGACGTCGAGGCCGGCTTCCAGGGCGTGTTCGACGACGTGTCACCGGAGATGGGAGCGCAACTGCGCGACCAGGGCAGACGCGAAGAGGACTTCAGGCCCATGCGCTACCCGGACAACTACTACCGCCGCGCGTACGGTCCCGGCTGGGCCCTGGTCGGCGACGCCGGCTACCACAAGGACCCCTACACGGGGTGGGGCATCACCGACGGCTTCCTGCACGGCGAACTCCTCGCCGAACGCGTCCACCAGGGACTGACCGGCGAGCGGCCCATGGACGAGGCGCTGGCCGAGTACAACAAGGTGCGCGACGAGGAGAGCGCCGGCGTCTACGACTTCACGACGACGCTCGGCGAACTCACCGAACTCCCGCCCTTCTTCAAAACCACGATGGCGGCGATGAGCAAGACGCAGGAGTGGACCGACAAGATGCTCGGCCTGATCGGCGGAGTCGTCCCGGACTACGAGATCTACGCGCCGGACGCCCTTGAGCAGCTCTACGACGCCGCCGGCACGCCGCAGAACGAACGGATCTACGACCCGGCCGGCTGACGGCCTTCGCCGCGTCCGTCCCACCAGGCCACGCACGTACACGCCGAATGCGGTGTGTTGTCGGGCGTGCCGTTCCCGGCGCTCGCGCCGATGCGTCGCGCCACCTCACCCGGGCACCGTGCGGGTGAGTTCCTTCGAAGGCGGCGGCCGTCCGACGGCCCGGCCCCGGCCGTCCGACGGCCCGCCGCCGGGCCCTCGCAAGCCCGTCGACCGTGCCCGCCGCGCCCTGCCCGGTCGGGCCGGCCCCTTCTTCCCGATCACCGTCCGGTCACCATGCCGTCCCGCCCTTGGCGACGCCCGGTGCGGCCTTCTCGCAGGCCCCGGGCCGACGGCATCTCGGCACTGCATTCCATGCGCTTCACCCTCCGAGGGAGCCCAGCAGATGACGCGTGCGTCCAGCATGTTCGACCTCATCAGCAACCAGGACGAGGAAAGGCCCTACTTCGAAACAGGCGGCGTCGGCAGGTCGCACGAGTTCTACACCGGTGAGGAGCAGCACCGGCGGGAGATGTCGCGCATCTACGGGAGGCGCTGGCTCCCGGTGGACCACGTCTCCCGCCTCAAGGAGAAGGGCGCCTACAGCACCCTGAACATCGGCACCGGCTCCATCCTCCTCCTCCACGGGGACGACGGGATCCAGGCCTACCACAACTACTGCCGGCACCGCGGTTACAAGCTCGTGGAGGAAGCCACGGGCAAGCGGCAGAGCCTGGTCTGTCTCTACCACTGCTGGGTGTACGACCGGAACGGCAAACTGAAGAGCCTCAACGGCACGTACCTGGACCACTTCTTCGAGAAGGAGAAGAACGGTCTGCTGCCGGTGCGCACCGAGGTCCGCTTCGGTGTCGTGTTCATCGCGCTCTCCGACGACGCGCCCGATCTCGACGCCTCGCTCGGCGAGTTCGGCGAGTTCGCGAAGGTCTACGAACTCGCCGACCTGGAGTGCGTCGAGGCGAAGGACTACCCGGTCGCCTCGAACTGGAAGCTCGTCGCGCACAACGTCAACGAGAGCCTGCACTTCCCGACCGCCCACAAGGACCTGCACCGCATCACGGACTTCGACGACGCGGGCACCTACGACCTCAAGGGCGACATCGTCGGGGCGTGGCAGTCGATCCGCGGAGGCTACAACTCCGTCTCCATGACGGGGCGCAGTACCCGGACCCCCATGGGGCAGGTTCCCGAAGGGGACCGATCGAAGATCAATTGGATCACCATCCTGCCCAACCTCCTGTTCGGGTTCACGGCCGACTACGTGATGATGCAGTGGGTCTGGCCCGAGAGCCCCGGCACTTGCTTCGTCCGGCACTTCTGGCTCTTCCACCCCTCCGAGACCGCCAAGAGCGACTTCTCCCACGAGGCCGTGTTCGCCCTGTGGGACAAGGCGAACCACGAGGACTGGGAGATGTGCGAGCGGACGCACCGCGGCCTGTCGAACCCGCTGTGGACGCCCGGACAGCTCTCGCTCGACGAGGAGGTCGTCTCCCAGATCGACTCCTGGGTCGCCCGGGAGTGCTCCGGGGCTCCGGACACCGCCGCGCACGGCGAGGACGCCGCGCCGTCCGGGAAGGACGCAGAGTGAGCACCACGGCCAACTGCTACCTCATCGGCGGCACCCGGGTCCTCACCCGGTGCGCCACGCGGCTCCTCGACGCCGGCGTGCGGATCGAGGCGATCCTCAGCGACGACCCCGCCGTGACGGCGTGGGCCCACGCCCAGGACGTACCGGTACTCGACCCGCACGGCGACCTCGCACGGACCCTGTCGGCGCGGCCGTTCGACTACCTCTTCAGCACGGTCAACTTCCGGATCCTGTCCGCCGCGGTCCTCGACCTGCCGAGGATCGCCGCGATCAACTTCCACGACGGGCCGTTGCCCCGCTACTGCGGCAGTCACGTCCCCGCCTGGGCGTTGTACGAGGGCGCGGCCCGACACGCGGCCACCTGGCACCGGATGACGGAGGCCGTGGACGCCGGCGGCGTGCTGCTGGAGCGTTGGTTCCCGGTCCGCGACCACTCCACCGCCCTGTCGCTGACGTACGAGACGGCCGAGGTGGGCATCGAGCTCTTCGCCGATCTCGTCCCGCACGTGGTGGCGCGCACCCTGCCCGAACCGCTCGACACGGGCGGGCGAGAGCGGCGGTTCTACCGGCGGTCCGACCGCATGGCGTCCGGCGGCATCATCCACGCCGGCACGTCCGCCGCCGAGGCCGTACGGCTCTCCAAGGCCCTGGACTACGGCTCCTTCCCGAACCCGCTCGGGGTGCCCACCCTCGTCACGGAGCAGGGCGCGGTCTTCACCCGGCAGCTCAGGCTGATCCCGCGCGAGGACACCCGTACCGGGACCACCGTGCAGTCGGTGACCGCGTCCGCCATCACCCTGTCCGCCCCGGACGCCGACCTCGTGCTGAGCGATTGCACCGCCGTCGACGGGAGCGCCCTGAGCGGCCAGGCGGCCGCTCAGCGGCTCGGGATCACACCGGGGGCGCCGCTGCCGGCGGCCTCGGCGCAGCGGCTGGCGGACATCGCCGCCGCCCAGAAGGTGCTGCGGCCCCACGAACCGTGGTGGCGGGCCCGGCTGGAGCGGCTGCGCCCGTCCCCGCTGCCCGCCGACGACTTCTCCGCCGCCGCGGCCCACTACAGCCGCCACGAACTGGCCTTCGCCCCCGCCTCGCGGGAGGAGGCCCTCGCGGTCGTCCGCGCCTTCCTCACCGTCGTCGCCGAGCGCGCCGGCGAGCACGTCTTCGACTTCGCCTGGTCGCCCTCCGCCGCGCGGGACCTCGCGGAGCGGACCCACGGCATCGCCGCCGCACGCTTCCCCGTGCGGTTCGACGGCGACACCACCCGCTCCCTCCAGGACAAGTTGGACGAGGCCGCGGCCCACCAGGGCTACGCCGGCGACCTCGAACTCCGACTCGGCCTGGCCGGACGGCCGCTCGGCTCCGACGAGCCGAGCTTCACCCGCGTCATGGTCCTGGACCGCGGCGCGGGGGAAGAGGCGTCCTGCGAACCGCAGACCGAGATCGCCCTGCTGTGCCTGCGGGACGGCCCGCCCTCGATCTTCGTCCGCGAGACCGCGATGGACGAGGACGAGGCACTCGACTTCACCGAGCGGGTCGAGGACCTGGTCCTGACCGCCCTGCTGCACGGTGAGGAGCCGCGCCCCGCTCCCCAGGCCGAGGCACGCCCGGACGCGGGGACCGGCGAACGGCCCGCGCAGTCGTCCGCGGCGCAGCCGGAGACCCGCGACACCCTCGACGCCGACGACACCCACCACGCCCCCGCCGCGGCCGGGACGCTCCTGGACCTGTTCGCCGCCGTCGCCGCCGACCGGCCGGGAGCCGTCGCTGTCCGCAGCGGCGACCGCACGCTGGACTACGCCGGCCTGGACGCCTGGGCCGACGCCGTCGCCGCCCGCCTGCACGACGAGGGCATCGAGTCCGGGTCGGTGGTCGGCGTCCTCATGGAGCGGGACCTCGCGCTGCTCCCGGCCATGCTCGGAATCCTGCGCGCCGGCGCGGCCTTTCTGCCCCTGGACCCCGGATATCCCGTGGAGCGGCTCCAGCGGTACGTGCAGGTCTCGGGGTGCGACCTCGTCGTCACCGACGACCGTACCCACGCTCTGGGCGCGTCCCTGGGGCCCGCGCGGCGCGTACCCGCGGCGGACGGTTCGGCGCAGGCCGTGCCGCCCAAGGTCGCCGCCTCCGATCTGGCCTACCTCCTCTTCACCAGCGGCTCGACCGGCAACCCCAAGGGCGTGGAGGTCGAACACGGCGCGCTGGCCAACTTCCTCACCGGGATCGGCGAACGCCTCGCCGTGTCACCCGACGACACCGTGCTCGCCCACACCACCGTGGCCTTCGACATCTCCCTGCTGGAGCTCCTCCTCCCGCTCACGGCCGGCGCGACCGTGGTCCTGGCCTCGCGGGAAACCGCGGCGGACCCGTACCGCCTGGCCGAACTCACCGCCGACGTGAGCGTGGCCCAGGCGACCCCGAGCCTGTGGCGCCTGCTGCTCGGCACCGGCTGGACGCCGGACGAGCGGCTGACGGTCCTGTCCGGCGGCGAGTACCTTCCGCCCGCCACCGCCGAGCGCCTCCACGCACCGGCCCGTGCGCTGTGGAACCTGTACGGCCCGACCGAGGCGACGATCTGGACCTCGTGCCACCGGGTCACCTCGGTGGGCTCCTTCGTCCCCCTCGGCGAACCCCTGCCCCACACGGAACTCCACGTCCTCGACGAGAGGTTGGAACCGTGTGCGGCCGGATCGACCGGCGAGCTGTACCTCTCGGGCGCCGGACTCGCCCGCGGCTACGCCGGCCGGCCGGACCTCACGAACGACGTCTTCACCGTCCACCCCGTGACCGGTGTACGGCTCTACCGGACCGGCGACGAGGTACGCCTGCACACCGACGGCGCGATCGAGTGGCTCGGCCGCACCGACGCCCAGGTGAAGGTGCGCGGCAACCGCATTGAACCCGCCGAGATCGAGCGGGTGTTGGAGAGGTGCGACGGGGTCACGGCCGCCGTGGTCGTCGCGGCGCGGTTCGAGGGGCGCGGCGAACCGCGCCTGACCGCCTACCTGGTGGGCGAGGGTACGCCGACCAGGTCCCGGCTCGACGCGTTCGTCGGCAACGTCCTGCCCGGCTACATGGTGCCCGACACCTACGTCCACCTCGACGCCATGCCACTGACCGACAACGGCAAGGTGGCGCGTGCCCGGCTGCCGCTGCCGACGCGCGACACCATCATCCCCTCCACCGCCGGGTCCGCCGGGTCCGCCGGGACACCGACGGAGTCGGTGCAGTCGGTGGAGCCCGTCGCGGCCGGGGAGCCCGTCGCGGCCGTGAAGCCGGTGACGGCCGGGGTGACGCAGGAGGCGCTCGCGGATTCGATCGCGGGGGTGTTCGCGGCCACGCTGGACCACCCCGCCTTCGACGTGCGCGCCAACTTCTTCGACCTGGGCGGGGATTCGGTCAACGTCACGTCCGCCGCCGCCCGGCTCAGCCGTGAGTTGGGCGCCGACATCACCGCCCCGTCGATCTTCGCCTCCGGTACCCCGGTGAAGCTGGCCCGGCTGCTGGGCGCGGAGGGAGTGGTACGGCTGCTCGCCGGCCCGGAGGCCGAAGACGCCCCCGCGACCGTGCGGGAGGCGACGCGGCCCGCGCCCGTCGCGACGGAACCCGGTACGAGCGCGCAGACGGCGACCGCCCCGGCGGAACCGGCCCCCGCGGAGCCCGCGCCCGAAGTGCCCGCGCTGGAGGTGCCCGTGCCCGCGGAGCCCGTGTCCGCCGGGCCCCCGTCCGAGGTGTCCGCAGTGGAGGTGCCCGCGTCCGCGGAGGCCGCCCGGCCGGTCGCCGACGACGGCGCACTGGCCGTCATCGGGATGGCGTGCCGGTTCCCCGGAGCCGCCACACCGGACGAGTTCTGGCGGAACCTCGTCGACGGGGTGTCCAGCGTCGGACACGCCCCGGACGGCAAGCGGGGCTGGGCCCACCTGTGGTCCGAGTCCGGCGCCGGCGACGTACGGATGGGCTGGGTGGACGGCGTCGAGTACTTCGATGCCGCCCGCTTCGGACTCACCGACCGCGAGGCCCGCCGCATGGACCCCTTGCAGCGGATCCTGCTCAGCGTGACGGCCGAGGCCCTGGAGAGCAGCGGCCACGACCACACCTCGCTCGGCGCCGACACCGGCGTCTTCGTCGGCGCCATCGCGAGTGACTTCCCGGAGCTCGTGGCGCGCAGCGTCGGGCACGACGACCCCCACGTGGCGACGGGCACCGCCCCCTCCATGCTCGCCAACCGGCTGTCACACGTCTTCGACTGGTCGGGGCCGAGCTTCGCCGTCGACACGGCCTGCTCCTCCTCCCTCGTCGCCCTGCACCAGGCGGCAATGCACTTGCGGGCGGGTGAGGTGGACGCGGCGGTGGTCGGGGCCGCGAACCTGGTCCTCACGCCGGCCAAGACGCGCTCCTTCGTCCGCAACGGCATGCTGTCCCCGCAGGGGACGTGCCGCGCCTTCGACGACGGCGCCGACGGCTACGTACGAGGAGAGGGCGCCGGCGCCGTCATCCTCAAGCGGCTCGCCGACGCCGAACGCGACGGCGACCCCGTCCTGGCCGTGATCCGAGGCACCGCCGTCAACCACACCGGGGGCAGCGCCGGCTTCCTCACGGCGCCCAGCCGACCGGCTCAGGAAGCCGTACTGCGCAGGGCGCTGGCCGGGTCCGGGCGCACCGCCGCCGACATCGGCTACATCGAGGCGCACGGCACCGGCACCCAGCTCGGCGACCTCATCGAACTCGAGGCCCTGCACGCGGTCCTGGGCGGCCCGGCCGGCCGGCGGCCCGTCGCCGTGGGCTCCGTGAAGACCAACATCGGCCATCTGGAGCCCGCCGCGGGCATCGCCGGCCTCATCAAGACGATCCTGACGCTCCAGGCGGGGCACATCCCGCCGTCGCTGAACTTCAGCACCCCGAACACGTCCTTCGACTTCGCCGGCTCGCCCCTGTTCGTGGCCGACCGGCCACAGCCGTGGGGGAGCGGCCCGCGCGTCGCGGGCATCAGCAGCTTCGGTTTCGGTGGCGCGAACGCCCACGTCGTGGTCGAGGCCGGCCCCGCCACCGCGCCGGAACCCGACGAGTCCGGCCCACGGCTGCTGGTCCTCTCCGCGGGATCGGACGAGGCGCTGCGCACGCTGGCCCACCGCCTCGTGCTGATGCTGTGCTCCTCCTACTGCCCGTCCCTGGACGCACTGAGCGAGGCGAGCCGGCAGCGCCCGGCGGGGGCCCACCGGCTGGCCTGCGTGGTGGACAGCGTGGAGCAGTTGGAGGACAAGCTGCGGCTGTTCCTGGCCGGGGTCGGCGACACCCGTTCCCTGCACGTGGGTGTGGCCTCCCGGGCGGCGCGCACCCGCGACGAGTCGAACGACGAGTCCCGCGACGCATCGCACGATGAGTCCCACGACGCGTCCTTCGGCGCCGGCGCGAGCCGCCGGGGACTCGACGCGGCCGCCCGCGCGTTCGTGGAGGGCGCCGACCTGCCCGCCGGGCGGCGACGCCTGCCGGGCGTGCGCTTCCCGACCCGGCCGCACGCCGAGAAGTACCTGTGGCTGGAGCCCGCCGAGCAACCGAACGCCCCCGTGCCGAACGCCCCCGTGCCGAACGCCCCCGTGCGGGAGCCCGTGCCCGGCCGTACGAGGAACACGTGGACGGAGCATCCGGAGGCCGCCGAGCACGTGGTCCTCGGCAAGCCGACACTGCCCGGCGCCGGCTACCCCGGCAAGATCGCCGAACTGCTCGGACGTAGCCGGTTCGGTCTTCGGGACCTCACCTTCCGGGCGGCGGTCGAGACCCCCGCGACCCTCACCGCCGAGCGGGACAACGACGCCGTCGCCTTCCGCGACGGCGCCGGGGCACTGGTCGCCAACGCCGAGGTGACCGCGCCCGACCGGCCCACCCTCACCGCTCCGTCCGATACCGACGGCTTCACCCCCGTCGCGCTCGGCGCGATGTACGACGCCTTCGGGCGCGCCGGGCTCGACTACGGGGCGGGCTTCCGGACCGTGACCGCGCTCTCCGTGGCGCCCGGGGAGGCCACCGGCGTGCTGCGCGGCGCCGGGCGGGCCACCGGCGCCATGGACGCCCGGCTCCTGGACGGGGCCTTCCAGATCGCGCTCGCCGCGTGTGGTGCGCGGGGACTGTACGTTCCGTTCACCGTCGAACGGCTCACCGTCCTCGGCCGACTCCCCGACCACGCCCGGGTGTACGCCCGGCGGGACCGGGACAGCGGCCCGGACTCCGGGCTGCTGACCGCGAGCCTGGTGGTCCTCGACGGCGACGAACCCGTACTGGAAGCTCGCGGGATCACCTGGAAGCGGCTCTCCCCGGCGCCGTCGCCGGGCGGCGCGGGAGGCGACGCGCGGGGCGGCCGGCGTCCTGAACCGGCCCCGACGCGGAACCCGGCCGCGGTCTCGGCCGTGGTCTCCAACGGCCACCGTCCCGCGCCGGCCCCCGGCCGGCCGATCGGCGGCGGTCTCGACGCGACGCTGGCCCGCTGGGTGGCGGACGCCCTGGAACTGGACGTCGACACACTGGAAACGGACCGTCCGCTCCAGGAGCAGGGGCTCGACTCGATGCTCGCGGTGTCGCTGGCCCAGGACATCCGGGCCAAGTTGGGCGTGGACATCCCCGTCACACTGGTCCTGGAGGTCGGCACGGTCGACCGGCTGGCCGCCGAACTGAGGGACGAGTACGGAGTCACCTCGGCACCCGCCGACGGGAGCCTCCCGGCCGGCGGCGATGCTCCGCAGCCGACCGTCCCCGAGGAGCGCACGGATCCGGCCCCGGGCCCGGCCCCGGCCCCGGTCGCGCAGTCGGTCCAGGCCCTGGTGCCGACAGTTGACGGGCAGCCCGAGGCGCCGGTGTCGACCGACGCGGACCTGCACGACATCGCCGTCATCGGTTTCGACGGGGTGTTCCCGAACGCCGAGAACACCGACGCGCTGTGGCAGGTCCTGATGGAGGGCGTGGACTGTCTGACCGAGGTGCCGAAGTCCCGCTGGGACATCGACGCGTACTACGGCACGGACGGCGAACCCGGAACCGTCTACCTCAGGCGCGCGGGCTTCGTCCAAGGGCTGGCCGACTTCGACCCCGGGTTCTTCCGACTGTCACCCGCGGAGGCGGCATGGATCGACCCCCAGCAGCGCCATCTCGTCCAGTCCGCCTGGCGGGCCTTGGAGGACGCCGGCCTGGCAGGCCGGCCCCAGCGCTCCACCGGCGTGTTCGTGGGCGCCAGCTACCAGCACTACCGCGACACGGTCGTCGGTGACGTCGTCCAGACCGCGGCGGGCCTGGGCAACCACAACGCGATCCTGGCGAACCGGGTGAGTTACTTCCTGGATCTGCACGGGCCGAGCATGACGATCGACACGTTGTGTTCGTCCTCGCTGGTCGCTCTGCACACG